>JAHJVE010000003.1 GCA_018828385.1 Gammaproteobacteria bacterium
ACCGCGGCATGCATACAAGTTACGTCTGGCGTCAATAGCCTTCTGGTACCACCCCTTCCCTTCCCGAACAGGACCGTGAAACAGATGAGCGCCAATGATAGTGAGCTTCCGCTCGCGAAAGTAGGTCAACGCCAGACTCCCATTCCAAAAGCCCCTGTTAGCCAAAGCTAACAGGGGCTTTTGCTTTTAGCGCCCGGAAATTGAGTCTTCGCTTCGTTCAGCCTCTTGAATTCGCCTGTACAGCCCCCAACTCTCAATCCACGTTCTTAATGTTTCATTGGGAGTTTCAAGCATGTCCGAGTCTGCAACCGCGAACACAAATCGCGAAACCCTGGGTTTCCAGGCTGAAGTAAAGCAACTACTGCAACTGATGATCCACTCCTTGTACAGCAACAAGGAAATTTTCCTGCGCGAGCTGGTTTCCAACGCTTCCGACGCCTGCGACAAGCTGCGTTTTGAAGCGCTGAACAACAGTGCACTGTACGGCGATGATGGCGATTTGAAGATTCGTATTGCCTTCGACAAAGACGCCCATACGATCACCATTTCCGACAATGGTATTGGCCTGTCGCGCGACGAAGCGGTCGAGCATCTCGGGACCATCGCCAAGTCCGGCACCAAGGAGTTTTTCTCTGCGCTGACTGGTGATCAGGCCAAGGATGCCCACCTGATCGGACAGTTTGGCGTTGGCTTCTATTCCTCCTTCATCATTGCCGACAAGGTCACGGTGGTTTCCCGCCGCGCCGGTGTCGAGGCCAATCAGGCGGTTTGCTGGGAATCAAGCGGCGAGGGCGATTACACGGTCGAGATGGTCGAGAAAGCCACGCGCGGTACCGATGTGATCCTGCATCTGCGCGAAGGCGAGGATGAGTTCCTTGGTGGCTGGAAGCTGAAGTCGATCATTCGCAAGTACTCTGACCACATCACTTTGCCTATCGTGATGAAAAAGGAGGAGTGGAAGGACGGCGAGCAGGTGATGACCGATGAGGACGAAACGGTCAACCAGGCAAACGCGCTGTGGGTTCGCTCCAAGTCGGATATTACCGAAGAGCAGTACAAGGAGTTCTACAAGCACGTCGCTCACGACTTCGAGGATCCGCTGGCGTGGACGCATGCCCGCGTCGAGGGCAAGCAGGAATACACGCAGCTGCTCTACATCCCGGCCCGTGCGCCGTTTGATCTGTGGGACCGCAACGCTCGCCATGGCATCAAGCTTTACGTGCGTCGTGTCTTCATCATGGACGATGCCGAACAACTGATGCCGCTCTATATGCGATTCGTGCGCGGGATAGTCGATTCGGCCGATCTGCCGCTCAACGTTTCGCGGGAGATCCTGCAGCAGAGCAAGGACATTGACGGCATACGCAGCGGTTGCACGCGCAAGGTGCTGGGCATGCTGGAAGATATGGCAGAGAACGACAAGGAAAGCTACACCAAGTTCTGGGAGGCTTTTGGCGCCGTGCTCAAGGAAGGTGTGGGCGAGGACCATGCCAACAAGGAAAAGATCGCCGGCCTGATCCGCTTTGCCTCGACGCACAACGACACTCCGGAGCAAAACGTTTCGCTGGCCGACTATATCGGCCGCATGAAGGAAGGCCAGGAGAAGATTTACTTCGTTACTGCCGATACCTTCAACGCCGCCAAGAACAGTCCGCATCTCGAAATCTTCCGCAAGAAGGGCATCGAAGTGCTGCTGCTTTCGGATCGCGTTGACGAGTGGGTCGTTGGTCACCTGACTGAGTTCGATGGCAAGCATCTGCAGTCCGTCGCCAAGGGCGGCCTCGATCTCGGCAAACTGGAAGATGAAGCCGAGAAGCAGGAAGCCGAAAAGGCGGCCGACGAGTACAAGGAACTGCTCGAGAAGGTGAAAACATCGCTCGGTGACAAGGTGAAGGACGTTCGCGTCACCTATCGCCTGACCGACTCGCCATCCTGTCTGGTGTCTGACGAGCACGATCCGTCGGGCAATCTGGCCCGCCTCATGAAGGCGGCTGGTCAGCCGATGCCGAATTCGAAGCCCATCCTCGAAATCAATCCGCAGCACCCGGCGGTGATGCGTTTGAAGTACGAGGAAAGCCGTTTCGATGACTGGGCGGCGCTGCTGTTTGAACAGGCGACGCTGGCCGAAGGTGGCCAGTTGGACGATCCGGCTGGTTTCGTCAAACGCATCAACGATCTGATGATGGCGTTGTCTAGCAAGTAAATCGCTGCGTTTCCGTCAGGATAAAGAGGCCGCCAATTGGCGGCCTTTTTTTCGAGTGGAAATTGGCATGAATTTCCGGTCGACCGTAGCATCCTTTGTCAGGTTTGGCGCCGCCCCGGCCGGCAAACCGAGTACACTATCGACCTTGCGAGAAACTGATTTCAGGCTGTCTGTTTTCATCAGCCTTTGACCCGCTGAATCCCCGCCGTTTCTCATTACTCCGCTATTCAAAGGTAATTCGATGCATCCAGTCCACGACGTAGACTCCCTTCTCATTCTCGCCACCGCGCTTTCTTCCAAGCGGCGGCCGGCCGAGCTGGTCGAAATCGTGTCGGCGACCGATCTGCTGCAGAACAACATTCCCAACGAGGCGAAGCTGGTCGAGGCGTTTGACCGTCTGGCCAAGCATGGCCTGATCAAGGCTGAGGCCGACGGTTTCGTGCTGACCGCCGCGGGGCAGACGATTATCACCGGTCTGCCACGCAAGGCGGAAACGCCGGAACGTCTGTTCGCCATCAAGGACCGGCTCTCGGAGTACAACGTCAAGGGCGAGCATGCTGGCGTTACCGTTGATCCTGCCGATGTGACGAAGGCCATTCTGGCCCATCGCGCTTCCGAGAAGACGACGGCCAAGAACCTGCTGGTGCCCAAGCCGAAGCCCGAGGCCGAAGTTCATAAGCCAGGCCAACGCCAGCGCAAGCCGATGCCGGCGCGCAAGCGCAAGCTCTGAGCGGCGCATGAGCGAAGCTACTGCCGCCAGCCAGGCGTTCGACACGCT
Organism: Gammaproteobacteria bacterium; assembly: GCA_018828385.1. Taxonomy (GTDB): domain Bacteria; phylum Pseudomonadota; class Gammaproteobacteria; order Burkholderiales; family Rhodocyclaceae; genus Azonexus. Next base: position 2,982 of record JAHJVE010000003.1, read on the forward strand.
GCCTTTGTCGCCGGCCATGCTGGCCAATCTGGCGCAGCTTGAATATCTGAGCATGACGCCGATTCAGGCCGCCAGCCTGCCGCTGGCCCTGACCGGCAACGACCTGATTGCCCAGGCCAAGACCGGTAGCGGCAAGACGGCCGCTTTCGGTCTGGCCTTGCTCAACCGCCTGAATACCAGCCGTTTTGCCGTGCAGGCCATGGTGCTGTGCCCGACGCGCGAACTGGCCGATCAGGTGACGCAGGAAATTCGTCGCCTGGCCCGCTTTGAAGAGAACATCAAGGTGCTCTCGCTGGTCGGTGGCTCGACGCTGCGCAACCAGGCGAACAGCCTCGAAAAAGGCGTGCATATCGTCGTCGGCACGCCGGGCCGCATCATGGATCACATGGAGCGCGGCTATCTCAAGCTCGACGAACTGAACACGCTGGTCCTCGACGAAGCCGACCGCATGCTCGACATGGGTTTCCATGACGACATTGCGTACGTCGCCAAACGTTGCCCGGCGCAGCGTCAGACCTTGCTGTTCTCGGCGACCTATCCGGAAGGCATCGCCCAGCTGGCCAGGCAGTTTTTGCGTCAGCCCAAGGAGGTCAAGCTCCTTGAGCAGCATGAAGAAACGAAGATTCGCCAGCGTTTCTACGAGGTCAGGGACGAAGAGCGTCTCGACGCCGTGGTGCGCCTGCTCAAACATTACCGCCCGGTCAGCACGCTGGCCTTCTGCAACACCAAGCAGCAGTGCCGCGATCTGGTCAATGTCCTGCGCCACGCCGGCATTCATGCGCTGACGCTGAACGGCGATCTGGAACAGCGCGAGCGCGATCAGGTGCTCATCCAGTTCGCCAATCGCAGTTGCTCGGTGCTGGTGGCGACCGATGTGGCGGCGCGCGGCCTAGACATTGATCAGCTAGAAGCGGTGATCAACGTCGACGTGACGCCTGATCCGGAAATCCACATCCATCGCATCGGCCGTACCGGTCGTGGTGACGAGGAGGGCTGGGCGCTCAGCCTGTGCAGTCCAGGCGACCGCCGCCGCGTGGCGACCATCGCCGAGATGATGAAGTGCAAGCTCGATGTGCTCGACTTGAAAACGCTCGAAGTCACCGACGACTCGCCGCTCGTGCCGCCGATGTCGACGCTGCTCATGCTCGGCGGGCGCAAGGACAAGATCCGCCCCGGCGACGTCATGGGCGCGCTGGCCGGCGAGGCTGGCCTGACCCGCGAGCAGGTCGGCAAGATCACGGTGACCGATCAGAGCACCTACGTCGCCGTGGCGCGCGCTGTCGCCAAGGAGACGGTGCGCAAGCTGTCGGCCGGCAAGGTCAAGGGCAAGACCGTCAAGGTACGGATTCTGACCAATTAGGCGCTTTTGAAATCACGCCAGACATAGGCGCGATTTCAATTTTGGCTATTTTTTCCGGTTGACCGTAGGAACCTTGTCACCGGCTAGTGGCACGGCTTTCCCGCTCCCAATCGGCAAACCAGTCGGTCAGTGGGCGACTTTCCCCAAGCCCGGCCAGCCGGTGATCGATGGCGTCGTGATTGCCCCAGACCACGTTCTGTAGCTTGCCATCGGCAACCTGCTTTTCGATGTCGTGGCAAAACAGCCCGAGGCCGCGCTGCATGTAGAAACCGTAGCTCCGGCAGGCCACCGGGCGATGCACATAGACCGGGCAGGCGCCGGTGGCGTGGTCGAGCAGCGGGCAGATGACCGGGCGCTCAGCCGAACCAGCCAAAGCGGCGATTTCCCGGCTGATGGCCTGCAGGTAATCAGCTGCCAGCCCGGCCAGCACCTCGCGCAGCAAATCCCACTCAGCGGCAGTCAGTTGCGGCACCTCGGCCAGGCGTTTGCAGCAACTGTCGCAGCCTTTGCCGCACAGCCAGTCGGCGTTGTTTTCGCGGATGCTGAGGACGCGGGCATTGATGTCGGCGTGGAGTTCGGTTAATTGGCTCATTGGCAGATCAGTCGGGGCGCCCGTTTGGAAATTTCAGTTTTGGCCATTTTTTACGGTCGACCGTAGCATTCACGAATTCCCGGCCGAAACTTCGGCCGCCCACAACGGCGGCCCGCCAGCGGCCAGGTGGCAGAGATAGGCGCGCAGGTCGAACTCGAGCTGGAAATAATTCGCCTCCATGTGTTGGCACAGTTGGTAAAACGCCTTGTCGTGCTCCGCTTCCTTGAGGTGGGCGATTTCATGGACGACGATCATGCGCAGGAACTCCGGTGGCATTTCGCGAAAGACGCTGGCGACATGGATTTCACGCTTGCTCTTGAGTTTGCCGCCCTGGACGCGGGCGATCCGGCTGTGGATGCCGAGCGCTTTTTGTAGCGTCTGCAATTTGCCGTCAAAGGCCACCTTGCTCGGCTGCGGCGCGTTGCGCAAATACGTCGCCTTGATTTCCTGAACGTAGTCGTAGAGCGCCCTGTCGGTGCGTATTTGGTGCACCTCGGGATACTTCTGGCGCAGCACCTTGCCGAGCTGATCCTGTTCGATCAGCCGGTGCACCGAATCCGTCAGGTGGGCGGGATAGCCGGCGAGATAGTTGGGCGTGGCGGGTCTGGTCATGGCCCGCCGATTTTACTGGAAGGCACGCCAAATCGTTTTCTCGCGTGATTTGTGAAAAACGGCGATAAGCTAGCGCGATTTCCCGAAATCGATTCACCCATGCAAAACCCCGTCCTCATCATCGTCATCGCCCAACTGTTCGGCACCTCGCTGTGGTTCTCCGCCAACAGCGCGGCCGACGACCTGATCCGCGCCTGGGGCATCGCGCCGGCCGACATCGGTACGCTGACCAATGCCGTCCAACTCGGCTTCATTCTCGGCACGCTGACCTTCGCCATTTCCGGCCTGGCCGACCGTTTTGCCGCGAGCCGCATCTTCGCTGTCTGTGCCGTGCTTGGCGCGGTATGCAACGGTGCCTTCGCCCTGGTCGCCGACGGCATGGCCTCGGCTGTTCCGCTGCGTTTTGCCGTCGGCTTTTGTCTGGCCGGCGTCTACCCGCTGGGCATGAAACTGGTTGTCAGTTGGGTGCCCGAGCGAGCCGGCGCCGCGCTGGCCCAGCTGGTCGGCATGCTGACGCTGGGCACCGCCTTGCCGCACGGCATTCGCCTGGCCGGGGCGGGGTGGTCGTGGCAGGCGACCATTCTCGTATCGTCCGGGCTGGCATTGCTGGCCGCCATCATGATCTTCCGCCTCGGCGACGGGCCGCACCTCAAGCGCCGGCACGGTGCGCCACCTTTGCGTCTGGGCCGCGTCTTCTACGCCTTCTCCGTGCGTGAATTCCGCGCCTCAGCCTTCGGTTATTTCGGCCACCAGTGGGAGCTCTACGCCTTCTGGACGCTGACCCCGGCGCTCATCATCCTGAGCGGCTTGGCTGAGACAGGTAGCCGCCAACTTTCCGGGCTGGCCTTCGCCATCATCGGCGTCGGCGCGCTCGGTTGCCTGTTCGGCGGCTGGTGGAGCCAGCGCATCGGCAGCGCGCGTGTGGCGGCTGTTGCTCTAGCTGGCTCGGCCATCTGCTGCGCGCTTTTTCCGCTGACCGGCGATTGGTCGCCCGCCGCCAGGATCGCCTTGTTGCTCCTCTGGGGCGCCACGGTCGTCGCCGATTCGCCGCATTTTTCGGCCCTCTCGGCCCGTGCCTGCCCGCCGGAAATCGTCGGCAGCGCGCTGGCTTTTCAGAACTCCATCGGCTTCGCCATCACCATGTTTTCCATCCAGCTCGGCACGGCGTGGATCGCCGACTGGGGCATGAGCATTGCTTGGCTGTTGCTGCCCGGGCCGCTGCTCGGCTTGCTCGGCCTTTACCCGCTCTGGCGTTCGGCGCGCTTACCAGGGTAATTCGGCGTTACTGTCGGTGGCGCTGCGGTAGGCGGCGAAGCGTTCGGTCAGGAAATCGAGAAAGACCCGCACCTTGGCCGACAGGTTCAGGCGTTGCGGGTATAGCGCGTAGATGTCGGCCGGGCTACCCGACCATTCGGGCAAGATGCGGACCAGCCGGCCGGCGCGCAGCTCGGCTGCCGTATCCCACAGCGAACGCAGCAGGATGCCATGGCCGTCGAGTGCCCAATCGACTGCCACCTCGCCGTGATTGGTACTCAGCTTGCTGCTCACCTTCACGTTGCGGCACTGCTTGCCGGCGCACAGCGTCCACGTCCCGAAGGCGCCGCTGCCTTCACGGATGACGATGCAGTCATGGCTGCCCAGATCGTCCGGGTCCAGCGGTTGGCCGCGGCGGGCCAGGTAGGCGGGCGAGGCAAACAGGTAGCGTTGATTGGAGGCAATTTTACGGGCTACAACGCGCGCCTCCGGCGGTTCGCCGAAGCGGATGGCGATGTCGAAACTCTGGTCGCCCGGCATGACAGCCTGGTCGCCGAGCGTGAGCTGAATGTCGACGGCCGGGTACTGCCGGACGAACTCGGAGACGGCCGGTGCCAGTTGCCGGCGGCCGAAACCGTAGGTCGCGTGGATGCGCAGCAGGCCGCGCGGTTCGGCCCGGGTGCGCGTCAGCGTCTGTTCCAGCGCCTCGATTTCGCCGAGGATGCGGCGGCTTTCAGCCAGATAAAGCTCGCCCTCCGGCGTCAGGCTCATCCGGCGCGTCGTCCGCGTCAGCAGGCGAACGCCGAGGCGCTGTTCGAGCTGGGCGAGGCGACGGCTGACGGCCGGGCCGGTCAGCCCAAGCTCGCGGGCCGCCCGAGCCAGGCTGCCCTGCTGGACAAGCAGGCTGAAGAAAGCAAGTTCGGATGACATCGGCTTATTGATAAATAGAATTAACGAATCAAGTTAATTTAGCGACATTTTCGCCTTTATGCAAAGCAGTAACATGGCTCGACATTCTTTCCGAGTCCAGCCATGATCCTCGCCCTAAGCCTTGCCTTGCCCCTCCTGATCGGTGCCGTCCTGGGTTTGGCCGGTGGCATCTTCGGCATCGGCGGCGGCATCATCGCCATTCCGGTGATGACCGGGCTGTTCGGCATGGACCAGAAACTGGCGCAAGGCACGGCGCTGGTCATGATGGTGCCCAACCTGAGCATTGCCCTGTGGCGTTACTGCCAGCGCCAGCCGCTGCCCAAGCTGCGCACGGCCATGCTGGTGGTCTGCGCGGTGACGGCCACTGCCTTGACGGCACACTACGCGAGCAACCTGGCTTCCAGCCAGTTGCGCCGCTATTTCGGACTCTTTCTGCTTTGGCTGGCCATCCACAGCCTGTGGTCCCTGCGCGCCGGGCGCTCGAACTGGTCGTTCGCGTTGCCCGAGCGACTGATTCCGCTGGTCGGCCTGATCGGCGGCACCTGTCAGGGCCTGATCAGCATTGGTGGCGGCATGATCACACCGCCCATACTGGTCACTTTTTTCCGGCAAACGCAGGCCATCGCCCAGGGCTTCGCTATCGCCCTGGTCATGCCCAGTTCCGTCGTTGCGTTGTTGACGTTTGCGAACGCCGGGCTGGTCGACTGGAAGATGGGTGTGCTGTTCGCGCTGGGTGGCGCGCTGACCGTTTCATACGGTGTCCGCATCGCCCATCGTCTGCCTGAGCGCCGCCTGCGTATCGCCTTCGCGCTGATGCTGCTCGCAACCGCAGCGTGGATGATCTGCCTGGGCTGAGTTTTTGGCACAATGGCGGCTCCGCCTGAAACGCTGCCGTCAATGAACCCCGAAGACCTGCTCCTTCTCGTCACCCGCGCCATGCCCTTCGGCAAGCACAAAGGCACCTTGATCGCCGACCTCCCCGGTAACTACCTCAACTGGTTCGCCCGCGAAGGTTTTCCGCCTGGCGAAATCGGCCGCCTGCTGGCGCTCATGCAGGAAATCGACCACAACGGGCTGTCGGATCTGCTGAAACCCCTGCGCCGGCCTTAGCGCCTGCCGTTCAGCGAACGCCAGAGGCAGCTTTTTAACTACCCTGCCGCTGGTAACTCGCGCATGGCGGCCAGTTTGACGTAGAGCGTGCTGCGCGAAATACCCAGGTTTCGTGCCGCCATCGACAGGTTGCCGTGGCTGTTGGCAACTGCGGTATTGATTGCGGCCCGCTCCATTTCAGCCAGGCGGCCGGCTGCCATGGCCGGCGTTACTTCACCACGTGCCAGCACAGCATCAACCGCCGCACCGGCAATGTGCGGCGGGAGCAGGCTGCTATCGATACGATTGCCATCGCTTAGCGCAAACATGGCTTCGAAGACATTCTGCAATTCGCGGATATTTCCCGGCCAGCGATAGCGCAGCAGATGGTGCAAGACTTCCGGGGCCAGGCTCTTCGGTGGGCAGCCGTATTTACGGGCCAGGCGCTGGTTGAGGTAGCCGATGATCGCTTCGGTATCCTCCGGGCGCTCGCGCAAGGGTGGCAGATGCAGGCTAACAACGCAGAGCCGGTGGAAAAGGTCTTCGCGGAAGCGGCCGGTGCTGGAATCCGTTTGCAGGTCGCGATTGGTCGCGGCAATGATGCGCACCGCCACTTTGCGTTCCTTGGTGTCGCCCAGCCGGACGACGACGCCATCCTGCAGCACACGCAAGAGATGAGGCTGCATGTCGAGCGGCATTTCGCCGATTTCATCGAGGAAAAGGGTGCCGCCGTCAGCCTGTTCGAACTTGCCGGGCAGCCCGCCGCGGCGAGCGCCGGTAAAGGCGCCTTCGCTGTAACCAAACAATTCGCTGGCCAGCAGCTCGCGGGTCAGGGCACCGCAATTGACGGCGATGAAAGGTCCTTCCGGTTTGCTGCTCGCCTTGTGGATAGCGCGGGCAAAAATCTCCTTGCCGGCGCCCGTTTCACCGAGCAACAGGACGGGCAGATCAAGTGGCGCGATTCTTCTGGCACGGGCTTTCGCTGTTGAAATGGCCTGGCTGGTGCCGATGATTTCGGCAAAGACTTCGTCAGTCGCTTTGCTCTCCGGGGAGGGGATGCTGACTGCTTGTCGAGCCGGCGTGCCAATCGGGATGACCAGCAAGGTGCCGAGGTCCCCATCGCGGGAACGAACCGGGTGCAGCCACTCCGGGCGTAGCCACTGTGGCGTCTGGCGGATGCGCTCGTCGGGATGGACCGCGAAATCGAGGGCGGCCAGCTGGCTGCCGACCTCGAAAGGCAGGCGCACGCCATACATCTCGCGAGCCTGTTGCATGCTGCCGCTGGTTTTGACGATACGGCCGCGCTGGTCGAACAGGACGACACAATCGTTGCCATAGCGGCTGAAACCATCCATGGCGTGCTCGAGCAGGCGGCCGTGCAATTCGGCATCGCGCCGCGCGAGTATGCCTTCGATCTGCTTGGCGGCTGAAATGACCAGGCCCAGCGTATGGCCATGGAAGGTTTCCTTGACGCCAGATACGTCGACGACGCCGAGCAGGTTCCTGCCCAGCGGGTCGAGGACGGGGGCGGCGGCACAGGTCCAGTGCTTGACGTCGATGCAGTAATGCTCGCTGGCGTAGATCTGCACCGGCTGGTGCGTGGCAATGGTCGTGCCAATGGCATTGGTGCCGATCAGGTCTTCACTCCAGCAACCGCCGGGGGCCAGGTTGATCTGTTCGCCAGCATCGCGGGCGCGGGTTTCGCCATTGAGGTCGAGAATGGTCCCGCTAGGGTCGCTGAGCATGATCAGCGTGCCTGACTCGCGCAGGATTTCGCGCAGCGTTTCGAGCACGGGCTTGGCAGCCTCGTAGAGATCATGGGAGCGCGCCCGCAACAGGTGAATCTTGTCGCCATTGGCCGTCGGGGCGCTGCCTATGCCTGGATCGACGGCCTCCGAACGGCTGCGCCGCCAGGAATCGAGGACCACATTGCGCACACCGACACCGGGCAATGGCCGGTTCTCGAGGAATCGTTCCCATGAACTGGCGACTGCTGACTCATCGCCGATTCGCGGAATAAGAGGATTGCTGTTGGGGGTCACAGTGGGCTCGTGGGGCGCTCCGCGGGTATTTACGCTAAAGAAACGAATTAACTTAATCATAACCGTAGCCGACGCCGCTATTCAAGTCAATAAAGTCTTTGAATATCAATGGCTTGTGCGGCGCAGCAAATTACTCGTGAACTGTCCGGAATCCGGACAGTTCGAAATTTTCGTCGTTATTCAGGACGTTTTTCGCTTGTTCACCGGACAGCTGCCAATTTTTTTCGGGTTTTCGCCAAGTTGATGATTTATCGATGAAATTTGGTGAATCGCCGGCTTTTTCGCGGCCTGGCCCGGCCCTTGCCATTAGGTCAGCGTGGGATCACTCACCACGACACACCAATGACAGGAGACAAACATGGAAACTCAGCAGTCAAACGTACAGGTAATGGGCATCGATGCCGGCGGCACGATGACCGATACCTTCTTTGTCCGGGCCGACGGTCGTTTCGTCGTCGGCAAGGCACAAAGCAATCCTGGCGACGAATCGCTCGCCATCTACAACTCTTCGGTCGACGCGCTCGAGCACTGGGATCGCAAGGTTGATGACGTCTATCCGGAACTGGCGACCTGCGTCTACTCCGGAACGGCGATGCTCAACCGCATCCTGATGCGCAAGGGTCTTGATGTCGGCCTGATTTGCAACAAGGGCTTCGAGCAGATCCACTCGATGGGCCGCGCCTTGCAGAGCTACCTGGGCTATGCCCTGGAAGATCGCATTCACCTCAACACCCACCGTTACGACGAGCCGCTGGTGCCGGTTTCCCGTACCCGCGGCGTTACCGAGCGTACCGACGTGCAGGGCAAGATCGTCATTCCGCTGCGCGAGGACGAGGTCCGCGCGATGACTCGCGAATTGGTCGAGGCCGGTTCCCAGGCCATCGTCATCTGCCTGCTGCAGTCCCACAAGAACGAAGCCAGCGAGCAACGGGCGCGCGATCTGGTGCGTGACGAACTGAAGAAACTCAAGTCGGACATTCCGGTCTTCGCCTCGGTGGACTACTACCCGTCGCGCAAGGAAAGCCACCGCATGAACACGACCATTCTCGAAGCCTACGGCGCCGAACCGTCGCGCCAGACGCTGAAGAAGGTCAGCGACCGCTTCAAGAAGCACGGCGCCAAGTTTGATCTGCGCGTCATGGCCACGCACGGCGGCACGATCAGCTGGAAAGCCAAGGAACTGGCCCGTACCATCGTCTCCGGCCCGATCGGCGGGGTCATCGGCTCCAAGCTGCTAGGCGAATACCTCGGTGATGAAAACATCGCCTGCTCCGACATCGGCGGCACCAGTTTCGACGTGGCGTTGATCACCAAGGGCAACTTCGCCATCAAGTCGGACCCCGACATGGCTCGTCTGGTCCTCTCGCTGCCGCTGGTTGCGATGGATTCGGTCGGCGCTGGCGCCGGCAGCTTCGTTCGCCTCGACCCGTACAGCAAGTCAATCAAGCTCGGTCCGGACAGCGCCGGCTATCGCGTCGGCACCTGCTGGCCGGAAAGTGGGCTGGATACGGTCTCCGTTTCCGACTGCCACGTCGTGCTCGGCTACCTCAATCCGCAGAACTTCCTCGGCGGCGCCATCAAGCTCGACGTCCAGCGCGCCCGCGACCACATCAAGGCGCAGATCGCCGATCCGCTCGGCCTGTCGGTCGAAGATGCGGCGGCCGGCGTCATCGAACTGCTCGACCTGACGCTGTCCGAATACCTGCGCGCCAACATCAGCGCCAAGGGTTACAACCCGGCCGAATTCACCTGCTTCTCCTACGGCGGCGCCGGCCCGGTCCATACCTATGGCTACACCGAAGGCGTCGGCTTCAAGGACGTCGTGGTCCCGGCCTGGGCTGCAGGTTTCTCGGCTTTCGGCTGTGCCTGTGCCGACTTCGAGTACCGCTACGACAAATCGGTCGACCTCGGCGTCGCCCAGTTCGCCAGCGACGAGCAGAAGGCCGCCGCCTGCTCGACCTTGCAGGAAGCCTGGGAAGAATTGGCGGTAAAAGTCATCGACGAGTTCGTCATCAATGGCTACAAGCCCGAAGACGTGCTGCTGATCCCCGGCTACAAGATGCAGTACATGGGGCAACTCAACGATCTCGAAATCGTCTCGCCAGTAAGCAGCGCCGCCACCGCCGATGACTGGCAGCAGATCATCGAGTCCTTCGAGAACACCTATGGCCGCGTCTACGCCAATTCGGCGCGCTCGCCGGAACTGGGTTTCTCGGTCACCGGCGCCATCCTGCGCGGCATGGTCGTGACCCAGAAACCGGTCCTGCCGGAAGACCCGGATGCCGGCCCGAAGCCTCCCAAGGAGGCCTATCTCGGCACCCGGCCGTTCTACCGCCACAAGAAGTGGGTCGAAGCGGCACTGTGGAAGATGGAGTCGTTGAAGGCCGGTAACCACATCGTCGGCCCGGCCATTATCGAATCCGACGCGACGACCTTCGTCGTGCCCGACGGCTTCGAAACCATGATCGACAAGCATCGCCTGTTCCATCTCAAAGAAGTCAAGTGAGGAGACCCACCATGAATATGATGAGCACAAAAGAAATCGGCATCGGCAACCTGCTCGAAAGCGGCATGACGCTCAAGCAGCACCGCGATGCCATCCTCGAGCGCACCCAGTCCACCGGTTACTACAACGGTCTGGAAAACCTCGAATTCCGCGATTCCGACCCGATTGGCTATGAGAAGCTGTTCTCCAAGCTGCGCGGCGGCTTGGTCCATGCCCGGGAAACGGCGAAAAAGATTGCCGCCAGCCCCATCGTCGAGCAGGAAGGCGAACTCTGCTTCACGCTCTATAACGCCGCTGGCGACTGCATCCTGACCTCGACAGGGATCATCATCCACGTCGGCACCATGGGCGCGGCGATCAAGTACATGATCGAGAACAACTGGGAAGCCAACCCGACGATCAACCCCGGCGACATGTTCACGACCAACGACTGCGCCATCGGCAACGTCCACCCCTGCGACATCGCCACCATCGTACCGATCTTCTGGGCCGGCAAGCTGATCGGCTGGGTCGGCGGCGTCACCCACGTCATCGACACCGGCGCCGTGACGCCGGGCTCGATGTCCACGGGGCAGACCCAGCGTTTCGGCGACGGCTACATGATCACCTGCCGCAAGACCGGGGTGAACGACGAGCCGCTGCGTGACTGGCTGCATGAGTCGCAGCGTTCGGTACGCACGCCGAAATACTGGATTCTCGACGAAAAGACCCGCATCGCTGGCTGCCACATGATCCGCGAACTGGTCGAGGAGGTGATCAAGGCCGACGGCCTCGAAGCCTACGAGAAGTTCTCGGAAGAAGTCATCGAAGAAGGTCGCCGCGGCCTGATGAGCCGGATTAAGGCGATGACCCTGCCGGGCAAATATCGCAAGGTTTCCTTTGTCGATGTGCCGTTCAAGCACGAAGACATTCAGGTTTCCAACGCCTTCGCCAAGCTCGACTCAATCATGCACTCGCCGGTCGAGATGACCATCAAGCCGGACGGCAAGTGGCGTCTCGACTTCGAAGGCGCCAGCCGCTGGGGCTGGCATACCTTCAATGCCCACCAGGTGGCCTTCACCTCTGGTATCTGGGTCATGATGTCGCAGACGCTGGTGCCGACCCAACGCATCAACGATGGCGCCTACTTCGCCACCGAGTTTCACCTGCCCAAGGGCACCTGGTGCAACCCGGACGACCGGCGCACCGGTCACGCCTATGCCTGGCACTTCCTGGTCTCCGGCTGGGCGGCATTGTGGCGCGGCCTCAGCCAGTCCTACTTCAGTCGCGGCTATCTGGAAGAGGTCAATGCCGGCAACGCCAATACCTCCAACTGGCTGCAGGGTGGCGGTATCAACCAGGACGGCGAGATCCACGCGGTCAACAGCTTCGAGGCTTCGTCCTGCGGCACTGGCGCCTGCGCCGTCAAGGACGGCCTGAACCACGCCGCCGCCATCTGGAATCCCGAAGGCGACATGGGCGACATCGAAATCTGGGAAATGGCCGAGCCGCTGCTCTATCTGGGGCGCAACGTCAAATCCAACTCCGGCGGCTACGGCAAGTACCGTGGCGGCTGTGGTTTCGAGACCCTGCGCATGGTCTGGAACGCCCAGGACTGGACGATGTTCTTCATGGGCAATGGCTACATGAACAGCGACTGGGGCATGATGGGTGGCTACCCGTCGGCCACCGGCTACCGTTTCGAAGCGCACAACACCGGCCTCAAGGAGCGCATCGCCATCGGCGACTCACTGCCGCTGGGCGGCGACCTCGATCCCAGCGCGCCCGACTACGAGCGCCACCTCGACGCAACGGCCGTGGTCAAGCGCGACAAGCAGTGCATGACGACCGAGGACTGCTATGACAACCACGATCTCTACCTGAACTACCTGCGGGGCGGTCCGGGCTTCGGCGATCCGATCGATCGTGAAATCAGTGCCATCGAGAACGACCTCAACCAGAAGTTCCTGCTGCCGGAATTCGCCGAAAAGGTCTACGGCGCCGTGTTCACCCAGGATGCCAAGGGCGTGTTCAGCATCGATGCCGCCAAGACACAGGCCCGTCGTGGCGAAATCCGCAAGGAGCGTCTGGCCCGTGCCCTGCCGACCCGCGAGTGGATGAAGGAGGAGCGCGAACGCATCATCAACAAGCATGCGGCGGTGCAGGTCCAGCACATGTTCGCCACCAGCTTCGGACTGTCCGAGAAGTTCACCAAGGAGTTCAAGGACTTCTGGAATCTGCCGGCCGACTGGCAATTGCTCGAGGACGAACTGGGCGTGCCGACCTACGGCTCCAAGCACCGCATGGATCTCTCGCTGATGCCCGACGTGAAGACCGTCGTCCAGGTCGAAGAGTAAGCCGCGCAATCGATTATCTGAATCAAGGAGACAAAAATGTCATATACCAATGAACAGGTTTCTCATCTGGTCGAAGGCTCGCTGGACTGGGAAACGACCTTCCGCATGCTGTCGATGCCCAAGGACAACAGCCGCTTCGAGCAGTACCTCGCGGCGCTGCAGGCCAAAGTCAGTTTCAAGGATCGCATCGTCCTGCCGCTGGCCCCGCACATGTACATCGTGCAGTCGGCCAAGACCAAGCAGTGGCTCATCAAGTGCGACTGCGGCCACGAGTTCTGCGACTACAAGGAGAACTGGAAGCTGCACGCCTCGATCTACGTGCGCGACACCGAAGAGGCGATGACCGAGGTGTACCCGAAGCTCATGGCGCCGGATACCCAGTGGCAAGTCTACCGCGAGTACTACTGCCCGACTTGCGGCACGCTGCACGATGTCGAGGCGCCGACCCCGTGGTACCCGGTGATCCATGACTTCGAGCCGGATATCGAGGCCTTCTACGAGGAATGGGTGCATCTGCCGGTGCCTGAACGGGTTGATTAAGACCTGAACCTGGCGGGGAGCGAGTGGTCGCTCCCCGCTTGCCCCAAAGACAAGAAGAGGGAACAGCACAACATGAACAAGGTTTATGCAACAAGCGAGGCCGCACTGGACGGCCTGCTTTTCGATGGCATGACCGTCGCCGCCGGCGGCTTCGGCCTGTGCGGCATTCCGGAGAATTTGATCGACGGCCTGCTGCGCGCCGGCACGAGCGATCTGACCATCGTCGGCAACAACGCCGGCGTCGACGATTTCGGCATGGGGCCGCTGCTCAAGACGCGGCAGGTCAGGAAGGTCGTCGCGTCGTATGTTGGCGAGAACAAGGAATTCGAACGCCAGGTGCTGGCCGGCGAACTCGAGCTCGAACTGGTGCCGCAGGGCACCCTGGCTGAACGTCTGCGCGCTGGCGGAGCCGGCATCCCGGGTTTCTACACGCGGACTGCCTTTGGTACCCGATTGGCCGAAGGCAAGGAAACCCGCCATTTCGACGACCAGGAATACGTACTGGAACCGGCCATCCGGGCCGATGTGGCGATCGTCAAGGCGTGGAAGGGCGACCATGCCGGCAACCTGGTTTTCCGCAAGACGGCGCGCAATTTCAACCCGATGATCGCCACCTGCGGCCGGGTCACGGTGGCCGAAGTCGAGGAACTGGTCGCGCCGGGCCAACTCGACCCGGACCAGATCCACACGCCGGGAATTTACGTGGACCGCATCATCCAGGGCGCCGGTTATCAGAAGCGTATCGAGTTCCGTACCACGGCCGGCGGCGCGACGCCGGGCAAGCACGACCCGCTGCGCGAACGGATGGCCCGACGGGCGGCGCAGGAATTGCGCAGCGGCTATTACGTCAATCTCGGCATTGGCATCCCGACGCTGGTCGCCAACTACATTCCCGAAGGTATGCACGTCACGCTGCAGTCGGAAAACGGCCTGCTCGGCATCGGCCCCTTTCCCGGCAGCGAAGACGTCGATGCCGACCTGATCAACGCCGGCAAGCAGACCATCACGAGCATTCCCGGCAGCAGTTTCTTTTCCAGCGCCGATTCCTTCGCGATGATTCGCGGCGGCCACATCGACCTGTCCATCCTCGGCGGTCTGGAAGTCTCGGAGAACGGTGACCTGGCCAACTGGATGGTGCCCGGCAAGATGGTCAAGGGGCCGGGTGGGGCGATGGACCTGGTGTCGGGCGTCGGGCGCGTCATCGTCCTGATGGAGCAGACGGCAAAGGACGGGGCGCCGAAGATTCTGCCCAATTGCAGCCTGCCCCTGACCGGCAAGGGCGTGGTGGACATGATCATCACTGACCTGTGCGTGTTCACCGTCAATGCGGGCGGCGGCCTGACCTTGAGCGAACTGCACCCCGGCGTTTCGGTGGACGAGGTCAGGGCGAAAACAGCTTGCAGCTTCTCCGTGTCGCCGGGCCTCAGCGCGCGCCATGCCACGGAGCTTGCTGCCGTCTCATGAAAGCCGATGCGGCCACGGCGGGCGGTGGCCTGTCGTGGCGCGGCAATTCGCGTGAAACGATAGATCTGGTCGGCAAGCTGTGGGATATTGAGTGTCGCCATTTACTCGGGAAACTGACCCGGGCCGAGTACCGGCACGCCCTTGTGGCGCTGCGCGGCGACTCGGCAAGATGGCGCTCGCCAACTGCCAACTCAAGGAGAAAAATCGATGACTGATGCCTATATCGAAGGGCTTGAAGTGCGCCGACAGGTCATGGGCGACGAGTTCGTCGACAAGGCTTTTGCCAATGCCACGGAATTCACCCGACCCCTGCAGGATTTCATTACCGCCAATGCCTGGGGTTCCGTCTGGTGCCGCGGCGGCATTGATCTGAAAACGCGTAGCCTGATCACGATAGCCATGCTGACGGCCTTGGGGCGGCAACACGAATTGCGCGGGCATGTCCGGGGGGCGCTCAATAACGGCGCCTCCGCCGCGGAAATTCAGGAGGTTCTCCTGCACGCAACCGTCTATTGCGGCGTGCCGCTGGCGGCCGATGCCTTTCGGACGGCAGAGCCCATTCTCGCCGAGCAGGCGTTGACCAGCACTTGATCAGAGTGCGGTCGCTTTCCAGGGCGGAAAGCGACTGTAAACGCTACGGTTGATCGAGCCTCATGCTGATTTTTGCAATCCCACGGTCAACCGGAATTTTTGCCCAAAAATGAAATGCCGGCTGCCCGGAATTTAGTGGTTTGGGTTGTGTTCCCAATTGTCATTTGGCGGAGTTCGGCCAACTGTCGCCGTTCAATGTTTCCAGAAAGTGGTTAGCCCAACGACAGTGTTACATCTGAAAGCGGCCAGGCGGTCTCTGCGAGCAGATCGGTCGATGTGGTTGCCCGGCACGTCTAGAACGAAAGCGCGATAGATCTTTAATTGACCTAGTAGCATGCGCGTAAGGTACGAGAGCGACGAAAAACCAATACCGATGTCATCGAGCGCAAAGCTGTGTCTGGTTAATCCGCATCACTATAGCGGCACCCATATCAGCAATGTCGTGACTGACCCCGGCCCGTAAATGACAAGGGGGCCGCTGGCAGGCAATTTGCCCGACGTGAGCGCCGATTTTGCCCGCCCCCTTGCCTGGCGCTTCCGTCCCGCGTTCATATCCCTAGAATCCGGACTGACAGCACGCAACCCCATTCAACATCCCGGAGAAAACGTATGACATGTTCCAACCGCCGCCCTTTCTTCCTGGCGTTTGCCACTTTGCTGCTCATCTGCCTTTCCCCGGTGCAGGCCGACGAGCAGATGGACACCATTCGCAAGCGTGGCCGGCTGCAAGTCGCCGTCTACAATAATTTCCCCCCTTATTCCGATGCGGGAAAAGGCATTGACGTCGAACTCGGTCAGGCCCTGGCCGCAAAACTCGGGCTCCAGGCCGAGATCATCGGCTTCATGGTTGGCGAGGACATGAACGACGACCTGCGCAACATGGTCTGGAAAGGCCACTATCTGCGCGGCAATCCGGCTGACGTGATGATGCGCGTGCCGGTCGATGCGGAATTCGCCAAGGCCAACGACAAGGTGCGTATTTTTGCCCCCTATCATCACGAAGTGATGGGGATGGCACGGGTCGCCAAGCGTATTCCGGCCCCCAGCGGTTCGGCTGCGGTCGCGCTCGAGGTATTCACTCGAGAGAAAATTGGCGTAGAAATCGACACGCTGGCCGCCTCCTTTCTCGGAAGCGTGCTGCATGGCAGGCTACGCTCGAATGTCGTGCATTTCCATTCAATCAAAGAGGCCGCCAAGGCACTCGGCGAAGACAGCATTTCGGCCATCATGGCGCCGCTCGGCGAACTTGAGGGCAACCTCGCCGGCGACACCCGCTTTGCCATCGGTGAAGCGAAGCTCGGCGAACTGAGGCCGAAGAGCTGGCTTGTCGGCATGGCCGTCAAGGCCGAGGCGGATGAACTCGCCGCAGCATTGTCCGGCGCTCTTTCGGAATTGCAGAAGGATGGCACGGTGGCCGCGATTTTCGAGCGTCACGGGGTGACCTTGCACACACGCTGACACCGTCCGCTCGGCGGATACGCGACGAATGGCTGCAAGACTCCGGTTCCAGCCGTTCAGATTATCAATACCTGGGCTGAAAAAATGCGCTTATATAGACATCTGTTATTGATGGTTGCCTCCATCGTTCTCACGCCTGTCTTTGCCGGCGATATCGACTGGCCAACTTATGGTTTGGATCACAGCAACCGGAGGTATTCCGGGATTGACCAGATCAACACCGGGAACGTGAATAAGCTGAGCAGGGCGTGGACTTACCAGAGTGGAATCAAGGCGACGTTTCAGGCGACGCCCGTCATGGTTGATCGCACCATATTCCTGTCTCTGCCATTCAATCATGTCGTCGCGCTGGACGCCGTTACAGGAAGACAGTTGTGGCGCTATGACCATCAGCGCAAAAAGGATTATCCAATGTGCTGCGGTCCGGCGAATCGTGGTGTAGCGGTCGCTGATGGCAAAGTCTTCATTGGCACCGTGGATGCCCGTTTGATTGCGCTGGATGTGCAATCCGGGAAAGTTCTATGGGATATTGAAGTGGCGGACGCTGGTAGCGTCAAAAGCGAGTCCATTGCTTCCCTGAAGGATTCTGATCCACTGAGAAAGGCCGGCGTTGCCGGGCAATCCGGCGTCGGTATCGCCATGGCGCCCGTGGTTTACCAAGGCAAGGTGCTCATCGGGGTGACCGGCGTTGGCTTCGGCCTGCATTTGGATTCCGACCGGGATGGCGCGCCACTTGGTACCGTTGTCGGCTTCGCAGGCAGCTATGGACGGTCTGGATTCCTGGCGGCGTTTGATGTGAATACAGGGAAGCGCATCTGGCAGTTCGACACGATCGCCCCGGTCAATTGGGAAGGTGAATTCAGTCAAACGACGCCCGATGGCATAACTCTTCATCGGGATATCGAGAAGGAACGGGCAGATTTGTCGAAGTATCCTGAGGCAGCCAAGTATGGTGGAGGCTCGGCGTGGTCCACTCCGGCGATAGATGCCAAGAATGGTTTGTTGTACTTCGGTACTGGCAACCCATCCCCCCAGATGGATGGCACTTCAAGACCTGGAGATAACCTATATACGGTCTCCTTGGTCTGCTTGGACGTCAACACCGGAAAAATTCGCTGGCATTACCAGCAGGTGCCGCACGACCAGTGGGGCTATGACGTGGCCAGCCCGGCAGTCCTGTTCGATTACCCCCATAGAGGAAAACTGGTACCGGCTGTAGGCCAGGCCGCCAAGATCGGCTGGTACTATATTCATAACCGCCTGACCGGCGAGTTGCTGCTCAAATCGGAAGAGTTCGTGGCTCACCAAAACACCTTTACCAACCCAACTCCGGAAGGCCAGGTGATCTTGCCAGGCGTGCTTGGGGGGGTTAGTTGGTCGCCGACCTCTGTGGATGCGAATAAACTGGTTGCGTATGTGCCGGCGATCCACTGGCCGGTCAAATACACCAAGAGGGTTCTTCCCGCCTCGCCAAGCAAGCCAGCAGTGGAATACACGACACTTGAACCACTGATGGATGTCCCGCGTTGGGGCGTGTTGTCGGCGATTGATCTGGCATCGGGGAAGGTCAAGTGGCAACGCAAGACGGCGCAGCCATTGGTGGGCGGCTTGTTGGCAACCGAGGGCAATCTCGTCTTCATGGGCGAGGGCGGGGGGAGATTCAATGCTTATGACGCCACGACTGGCCTAGTGTTGTGGAGCGATCAATTGGACGCCGGGGTAAATGCTCCTCCGATTACTTATCAGATCGATGGTGTTCAGTATGTGGCGGTCGCTGCCGGCGGCAATCAGATTTTTGGATACAAGGCCGGAGATATGTTCCAGGTCTATAAGCTGAATCATTAGAGTGCTTGGATAAATCGGAGTGATTGCGATGAAAATGAAGTCGATCAGAATGCCCAGCAAACTCATTTGCGCCACCCTGTTTGCCCTGGGCCTCGCCGCTGCTGCCCAGGCCCAGACGGCCGGCGTGGCTTATATCTCGAACCAGAATGGCGGCATCGGTGTCCTTGATCTGGCGACACTCGAACTGACCGGTTCATTCGAGGTCGGAGCCAAGGGGCCGCGCGGCATCGGCGTCACGGCCGACGGCAAGTATCTGGTTACGGCCAACAAGGATGATGCCAACGTTTCAATCATCGACCTGGCCACCCGCAAGGTCGTCAAGCAGGTCAAGATTGGCAAGAATCCGGAGTTCGTGCGCGTTCTCGGTGACAAGGCCTTTGTTACCTACGAACCCAGTTCCAAGGGCGGCCCGCCGCCCAAGCCCGGCGCCGTCGTGGTCAAGGAAGACGACGATGATGACAAGGTTCCGGCCCGCATCGCCATTGTCGATATCAGGAAAGGCAAGCTGCTCAAGGAAATCACCAGCGGCCCGGAAACCGAAGGCATCGAGTTCACGCCTGACGGCAAACGGATGATCGTCACCAACGAGGCCGACAACACTATTACCTTGCATGACATCCGCAGCGGCAAACTGCTCAAAACCGTCCCGACCAGCAAATACGGCGACCGGCCGCGCGGCATCAAGGTGTCACCGGATGGCAAGCACTATGTTGCGACGCTCGAATTCGGCAACAAGCTCCTCGTTCTCGATGACAAGCTCGACCCGATCAAGACGGTGGAAACTGGCAAGACGCCCTACGGCGTTGCCTTCGATCGGTCTGGTCAGCGCATTTTCGTCGCCGCGTCGCGGGCCAATACGCTGCAGGTTTTTGATGCCACGTCCCTTGAGAAAATCAAGGACATCCAGAGTGGCGAGCGTTGCTGGCACTTCACTTTCACCCCGGATGACAAACAGATCCTGCTGACTTGCGGTCGTTCCGACGAGGTGATCGTGATCGATGCCGACAAGCTGGAAGTGACCAAGCGCATTGCCAACAAGGGCATGCCCTGGGGCATAGTCACTTATCCGAAGGCGTTTGGCAGCCTCGATCAGCCTTGAGGCCACAGGCTTACCGGAATCCCGCCAGTCAGGCTAATCGATCAGTTTGAGCTTCATGGCCAAGCGGGCGAGTTCGATATCCGTCCTGACGCCCAGCTTGGCCTTGATCTGGTAGTGAACGTTCTGCACGGTTTTGGGACTGATACTGAGGATGTTGCCGATTTCCTCGACGCCATGGCCGCCAAGAAGCAGGCGGAGGATTTCGAATTCCCGTGGATTCAGCTCTTCCGCCGGATTGCTCTCACCCTGCAGCAGAATCAAGGCCATCTCCGGCGCGATGTCCGGGCTCAGTACTTTTTCCTTGCGGGCGACCTTGTACACGGCCTGGATGAGCACATCCGGACTGCTGCTCTTGGTCACGTAGCCGAGGGCGCCGGCGCGGATGGCCTGTGCCGCGAAAAGCGGGTCGCGATGCATGCTGAAGGCCAGGATACGGGCATCGGGCTGGCGCTGCAGGATGCGGCGGGTGAGTTCGATGCCGCCCATGTTCGGTAGCGATAAGTCGAGAATGATCAGGTCTGGCTCGAATTCCCGCAGTCGTTGCAGAGCCTCTTCGGCGGAATCTGCCTCAGCCTCGACGCGCAGGTCGGCGCGGCGTTCGAGGAGCCGGCGATAGCCTTCGCGGACGACGGCATGGTCGTCGACCAGGAGAATGCGGATCATGACGCTTCCTTCCCTGCGGTTTCATCGGCGCCCGCCAAGGGCAGGGAGACGCTGACGAGGGTTCCTCGCGGCGGTGCCGGCAGGATGCTCAGCGTGCCGCCCAAGGCCAGGACCCGTTCTTCCATGCCCAGCCGCCCGAAGCCGCCCGGCTTTCCGGACTTGCCGGAGCTTTCACGGGAAGCACTGCCCTGGCCGTCGTCGCGAATCTCCAGCACCAGGCCTGCTGGCCGGCGCTGCAGTATTACCTCGACCCGATCAGGCTGGCCATGGCGCACGGCATTGGTAATGCTCTCCTGAATAATTCGGTAGAGGCTGACGTTGATGTTGTTCGGCAAGTCGCCAAGCGCTGGGTCAGCGGCGAGCGTGAAACGGGTATCCCGGCAGCGCTGATTCCAGCCCGTGATCAACTGTTCCAGGCTGGGCAGCAGCCCGAATTCTTCGAGGCCGATGGGCCGCAAGCGATGGAGAATCTGTTGCAGGGCTTCCATCATGTGCTCGACGGTCTTAACGATGGAATCCGCGCAGGGACGTAGGGCAGGTACGGCTTCGTCGGCCAGCTCCCGGGCAAAGGCTGCTTCGGCATTGAGGGAAGCCAGATACTGACCAAATTCATCGTGGAGCTCCCGAGCCAGGTGCCGGCGTTCCTCCTCGCGTACCGACAGCAATCGGTGCGCCAGGCGCTGCTGGCTGTGGATAGTATTTTCCAGACGGTTGGCCAAATGGTTGAAGCCCTCGCCGATACTGTTCAGTTCAATCAGAGCGGAGTTCGGCATGCGGGCGCTGAGATCACCTTGCTCCATTCGTCTGAGGGTGCCAAGAATGGCCTCCGAAGGTGCCAGGGCATTGCGTACCGGGCGATAGACGAAAAAGCTGAGGAGCAAAATCATCACGCTGACTGCCAGAAGATTGCCAAGCTTCTTAGCCAATTCCTGCACTTCGCTGCCGTAATTGGGTGTGACCACCAGTTGCCCGGCAGTGACGCCCGGATAATGGCCAATGCTGTCCAGATATGCTATATCGCTGCCGATTACCCAGCGCATGAAGTCGTCCACGGGGCCGGGCAGCTTGGTTGCTTCGGCAAAACATTGCCGGTACATGGTATGGCTATGGAAATCGGTCATCTCAATGCAGAAATTGAGTACTTGGCCGATCGCCTTTAAGGCGGCCAAGTCGAGGTTGAGCTCGGCCAGGGGCGCGTTGTAGACCGAGTAATTGCGATTGATCTCGTCGGCGATAAGCAGGCGGATGGCAATGCCAGTGCGCTGAATGTCGCTGCGGATGCGATAGCGGGCCTCGAGCAGCGTCACTGCGGCCCCGACGAAAAGCACGATCAGGGCAAACAGGCTGACGCGAACAAGGAGATGGCGCTTGAGGTTAAGCGGGCGCAATGGGGGAGAGGCGAACATGGTCAGGCGGTAATCGTCGATGTGGACATAGGATGCCTCAAAACTGTCGGGTAAATTGCCCGACTTCAACCCGGACAGGGGCGCGTAATTTTCCACTTTGTGGAGCGCGCCAGAGGGTTCTTTCTTACATTGGGATCGGCAACCCGGAGAAACAGCACACCTTGAGCAAAGGAGCGACCGGGATGATGTGTGATGAGCTTCCCGCAGCAGCGGCATCGGGTGCTTGCAGTTTTACCGATGTGAGGCAACAGCTTGGATGTCGGGTTCGCCTTCAACACCGGACAGATTCCACCAGCAAGCCGAATGTCTCTTCAGGGCACACACCAGACCAACCATCGCCTCTGAATACCCCAACAAAAAGGAACCCGAGAGGTTCCTTTTTGTTGGGCTGCTATCCCGTTGATTGTCCCAATCCCACGGTCAACCGGAATTTTTGCCCAAAAATGAAATGCCGGGTGCCCGGCATTTCGTCGCTTTATTTCACGCCGAACTGCTCACGCAGGCAGGCTTTGTGTTCCGGGCCGATTTTGTCCTGGCAGGCGGCGCGGGCTTTCTGGTGTTGCTCGCAGCGGGCCTGATTCGGGGCTTTGCTGCAGTCGACCGGCGGCATTTTCTGTTGCATGCACTGGCGGCGGGCGGGGCCGGTCTGGCCTTGGCATTCCTTGTAGGCCATCTTGCGTGCTTCGCATTGCTGCGGGTTGCCGGCTTTGGCGCAGTCGACGTTTTGCCGCTGCTCCTGCATGCATTGCCGGCGTTGCGGGCCGGCGGTGTTCTTGCAGGCTTCACGGGCCTGGGTGCGGGCTTCGCGTTGGGCGGTGCAGGCGGCCGGGTTCGGGGCCTGGCTGCAGTCACGCGGGGCGCGGGCGCGCTGGCCGCCTTGCATTATTCCGGCGCCGCCGCCGGGGCCCATGCCGTTCATGCCGCCGCCCATTCCTCCCGGGCCTTGAGCGGGCTGGGCGCTGGCCGGCAGGCAGATCAGGGAAGCCAGCAGGGCGCTGGCGATCATCATCAGGCGGGTTTTCATTTTTCGCTCCTTGCGAGTGGGGTACGACTTCATTCTAGGTGCATGAAATCGCCGGTTCCCGGCAAGTTGTAAAGGTGTGCAAACAGAGTGCCGTCTGCTTACAAATCGTTACCTGCTGCGTGCTATATTGCCGCGCATGAGCGACAAGAATATCGGCGAACATCGCCTGGCACTGAGCGAAGTGCTCGACTGGATGGTGGAGGATGGGCTGGTCAGCCAGGAGGCGGCTGATGCGCTCAAGAGCGAACGTCGTCTGCATGGCGGCAAGACGCATCCGCTGGTTGTCATTGCCGATCAAAAATGGCGCCAGGCTGGGCCGCCCATCCGCCTGCTCACGCTGGAGGTGTTGACCGAATGGCTGGCCGGCCACACTGGCCTCGACTACCAGCATATCGACCCGCTCAAGATCGATTTCACCGGCGTCGCCGAGGTCATGTCGAGCGCCTATGCGGCGCGTTTCGGCATCCTGCCGGTGCAGGTGACGACGCGCGAGATCGTCATCGCCACGGCCGAGCCGTATGTGCGCGAATGGGTCGAGGAACTGCAGAATATCCTGCGCAAGCAGATTCGCCGGGTGATGGCCAATCCCGAGGACATCAGCCGTTACCTTGTCGAATTCTTCAACCTCGCCAAGTCGGTCAAGAAGGCGGCGGCCAAGGGCGAGGTGACGGCCGGCCTGTCGAGCTTCGAGCAACTGGTCGAACTGGGCAAGGTCAACAAACAGTTCGATGCCAACGACCAGCACATCGTCCACATCGTGGATTGGCTGTGGCAGTACGCCTTCGACCAGCGCGCGTCCGACATCCACATCGAGCCGCGGCGCACTCTCGGCATCGTCCGCTTCCGCATCGACGGCGTGCTGCATCAGGTTTACCAAATTCCGATGGCAGTCATGAACGCCATGACCAGCCGCATCAAGCTGCTTGGGCGCATGGATGTCATCGAAAAACGCCGGCCGCAGGATGGCCGGATCAAGACGCGGACGCCGGCCGGGCAGGAGGTTGAACTGCGTTTGTCCACGCTGCCGACGGCCTTTGGCGAAAAGCTCGTGATGCGGATTTTCGACCCGGAAGTGCTCGTGCGCGATTTCCGCTCGCTGGGCTTTTCGGATGAAGACCAGGCACGCTGGAAGCAGATGACGGCGACGCCGAACGGCATCATCCTGGTCACCGGCCCGACCGGTTCAGGCAAGACGACGACGCTCTATACGACGCTCAAACAGCTGGCGACGCCGGAAGTGAATGTGTGCACGATTGAAGACCCGATCGAAATGGTCGAGGCGGCGTTCAACCAGATGCAGGTCCAGCACAGCATCGAGCTCGGCTTTGCCGACGGCGTGCGCGCCCTCATGCGGCAGGACCCGGACATCGTCATGATCGGCGAAATCCGCGATCTCGAAACGGCCGAAATGGCCATCCAGGCGGCCTTGACCGGTCACCTCGTGCTGTCGACGCTGCACACCAACGACGCGCCATCGGCGATTACCCGCCTGCTCGACCTCGGCGTGCCGGCTTATCTGATCAACTCGACGCTGCTCGGCGTCATGGCCCAGCGCCTCGTCCGCACGCTGTGCCCGCATTGCAAGAAGGCCGTGCCGATGCGCGAGGAACAACGCGTCGCCTGGCGCGCGCTGGTCGCCCCTTGGAAGTCGGCCGAGCCGAGCCAGATCTGGCAGCCGGTCGGTTGCCTGGAATGCCGGATGACCGGCTATTCCGGCCGGGTCGGCGTCTATGAAATCCTGGTCAATTCGCCGGAAATCCGTCGCATGATCAAACCGCTCACTGAAATCCCCAAGCTGCGCGAACAGGCCTTCCGCGAAGGTATGCGCCCACTGCGCATTTCCGGTGCGCTCAAGGTGGCGCAGGGGATCACTTCGCTGGAAGAA
This sequence comes from Gammaproteobacteria bacterium, assembly GCA_018828385.1. Classification (GTDB taxonomy): domain Bacteria; phylum Pseudomonadota; class Gammaproteobacteria; order Burkholderiales; family Rhodocyclaceae; genus Azonexus. Next base: position 27,678 of record JAHJVE010000003.1, read on the forward strand.
GTGATCAAGGTCGTACCGCCGTCGGACGACAGCTAGGCCGGCATTTCAATTTTGGCCGTTTTTCCCGGTTGACCGTAGCAGCCTAGATCAGGCTCGATTTGCGCTTCACCGCGTCGACGTAAGCCATCGCGTCCATCGGCTGGCCCTGGCTCTGGGCGCGCCAGATCGTTTCGCCCAGGCAGTCGAGCAGCACGTGCTCGGCGTCGTGCGGGTCCATGCGGGCGCGCAGTTGCTCGAAGGCCATGCGGATGCCCGGCGGCTGGTCGATGCTGACCTGCTCGTGGATGGCGAGGTGCAGCGAGAGGTGGAGGAAGGGGTTCATGGCCCCGCCTTCCGGAGTCCATTCCTTGTCGACAGCAGCCTTCGGATCGTTGAGCAGGGCGTGGTATTCCGGGTGGCGGGCGGCGATGTCGGCGGCGGTGACTTCGGCGCCGACCAGCGGCAGGCGGTCGATGTGCTTTTTCCAGGCATCGCAAAAGAAGAGGCGGACCTGCTCGCGGGAGGGATTAAACATGAGCGCTTTCGAACAATAAGGTGAGTGCAGTGTTGTGGAACAGGCGGTTGTGCCCGGTCAGCGGCGCGATTTGCCCGGTACCGTAGGCGCCGAGCAAGGGCGTGTCGGGGAAGGTCTCGCGGAAGGCGACGAGGTCGCGGTCGTCGTTGCCGTAGAACAGCGGGCCGCGGCCGATGCAGGAAAACATCAGGGCGAAATTTGGCTGTTTTTCCCGGTTGACCGTAGCAGTCAGCATTTCACGCATTTCCTGCTCGGCGGCGAGCGGCTGGCGAATGGCCCAGGTCAGCATCTCGCCTTCGTTGAGGTTGTCGGCCAGGGTCAGCGAGCCATCGGCATTGGCCGAGAGGATGGCGATGCCCGGCACGTCGGTCTGGCGCAGCGCGGCGATCAGGTGCAGGGGCGGGCGCTCGCGCAAATCGGCGGGCAGGGCGCGGCGCAGGCTGTCGACGGCGCTGTGGCCGCCAAGGCGGCGTAATTCGTAGCCGGCGCATTGCTCGACGGGCTGTGCCTCGCCAAGCAGGCGCAGGCCCGACGAGCGGACCAGCCGGGCGTTCAGGCCGGGCAGGCTGAACTCGGCGCAGCCGTTGTCCGCTGTGCGGCCATGCGACCAGGCGGCCGCGTCGGTGTCGAGCAGGCCGACGCGGGCCGAGCCATCCTGCCACTCGAAGGGCAGCCGGCCGTGGCCGCTGAAGGAGAGCATTGGCGATTCAGCTGGCGCATTGCCGGCCGGCGTTGAATAAACGAGGGCCGCCGCCGTCGGTTGATCGAGACGCCAGCCGCGCTCGGTAAACAGCCCGCTGGCCGTGCCGCCGCTGACCGTCAGGCAGCCGGCGGCGCGCGCTGCGGCGAGCACGGCGGGCTGTGGATTTCGGCTGAAGTCGTGGGTCAGAAAAAGGATGACGTTGTCGGCGCGCTCCAGCCCGGCGGCGGCCAGCGCCGCCTGGACGGCGGCCTGGGCCAGTTCCGCTTCCGGCCGCTGGCCGGCAACGAGGGCGGTGGCGACTTTCATACGCTCTTGCTCCGGCAACTGCATAGGTCGAGCACGATGCAGTGCCCGCAGTCCGGTTTGCGCGCCTTGCAGACGTAGCGGCCGTGCAGGATCAGCCAGTGATGGGCATCCTTCTTGAATGCGTCGGGCGTCACCTTGAGCAGCTTCTTTTCGACTTCCTCGACGGTCTTGCCGGGAGCCAGCCCGGTACGGTTGCCAAGGCGGAAGATGTGCGTGTCGACGGCGATGGTCGGCTGGCCGAAGGCCGTGTTGAGCACGACATTGGCCGTCTTGCGGCCGACGCCGGGCAAGGCTTCGAGGGCAGCGCGGTCGGCCGGTACCTCGCCGTCGTGCAGCTCAAGCAGCATGCGGCAGGTGGCAATGACGTTTTTGGCCTTGGTCCGGTACAGGCCGATGGTCTTGATGTATTCGGTCAGCCCCTCTTCGCCGAGCGCCAGCATGGCGGACGGCGTCGGGGCGACCGGATAGAGCCTGGCCGTCGCCTTGTTGACGCCGACGTCAGTGGCCTGCGCCGAGAGGATGACGGCGATCAGCAACTGGAAGGGGGTGGCGTAGTGCAGCTCGGTGGTCGGCGCCGGATTGGCGTCGCGCAGGCGGGAGTAGAACTGCTCGATGTCGGGTTTTTTCACGAAGGGGGCTTGGGTGGATTGTCAGGCGCGGCGGGATGCGCCTATATTGTCACAAACAATTCTACCCGACAGAGAAGGCGGACCTCCATGCCGCGTACAACAGATGGCAACAGCATTGCCCTGACGCAATTGGTTGAAGGCAATCCGGTGGCGACCATCGTCATCGATGCCGAACACCGGGTCACCCACTGGAACCGGGCTTGCGCCGTGCTGACCGGCGTCTCGGCCGCCGAGATGATCGGCAATTCCGAGCAATGGCGGGCCTTCTACGATGCGCCCCGGCCGATCATGGCCGATCTGGTGGTCGATGGCGCACTCGATGCAGCGAGCCAGGAAGGCTATGCCGGCCCGAGTGGCGAGCGGAATTTTTTCAAGAAAATCAGGCCTTCCGCGTTGCTCGACGATGCCTTCGAGGCAGAGGATTTCTTCCCGGCCTTCGGCCAGGGGGGGCGCTGGCTGATCATTACCGCCACCGCCATACGTAACACGGCGGGCGACATCGTCGGGGCCATCGAAACCCTGCAGGATGTCACCGAGCGGCGGCGCGCCGAGGCGGCGTTGCGCGAGAGCGAGGCTTATCTGGCGCAAATTGTCGATGGTTCATCGGTGGCGACACTGGTCATCGATGCCGGACACCGCGTCACGCACTGGAATCGCGCCTGCGAGGCGATGACCGGGACGCTGGCCCGCGAGGTCATCGGCACCAATGGTCAGTGGAAAGCCTTCTACCCTTCAAAGCGGCCGATCATGGCCGATCTGGTCCTTGATGACGCCAACGAGAATGCCGTCGACCGGCTCTATCACGGCCGTTTCCAGCCTTCCATGCTGATCCCGGGCGGCTACGAGGCTGAGGATTTCTTCCCGCATTTCGGCGACAGCGGTCGCTGGTTGTTTTTTACCGCGGCCCCCTTGCGCAATGCGGCCGGCGAAGTGGTTGGCGCGCTTGAAACCCTGCAGGACGTGAGCGAGCGCCGCCGGGCCGAGGAGGCGCTGCGCGAAAGCGAGGAGCGCTATCGCAGCCTGAGCCAGACCGATTCGCTGACCGGCCTGTACAACTCCCGCTACCTGCGCGAGCGCCTGCCCGGGGAACTGGAACGCGCGGCGCGCTATGGCCGGCCGCTGGCGCTGCTGGTTCTCGATTGCGACAATTTCAAGAGCATCAACGATTGCCATGGTCACCTCGAAGGCGACAAGGTCTTGCAAAACTTGGCGACGGTGATCCGGCAGTGCTTGCGCCGTTCGGACAGCGCCTTTCGTTACGGCGGTGAGGAGTTCGTCGTCTTGCTGCCGGAGGCCGATGCCGTGGCGGCCCAAGCCTTCGCCGAGCGCCTTCGCAGCATGTTCGCAGAGCAGGAAACCCTGTCGCCGGCAGGGGAGAGAATCTGCTGTACGGTCAGTATCGGCGTTGCCCGCCATCTGCCGAGCGATACAGAAAGCAGTTTGATTCGCCGGGCCGACGATGCCTGCTATGCGGCCAAGCAGCAGGGCAAGAACTGTGTGGTGCTGGCCGGTTCAGTCGTTTGAGCCGGCGTCCGGCAGATTTTGTTTTTGGCCATTTTTTACGCTTTGCGTAGTAAACCCGGTTGACCGTAGCAATGGCCGGGCGCTTTCGCGGGCGCGCAATTGGCCGCAGCCGCCATCGACATCCTGTCCCGCCGAGTTGCGCACCGTCGTCCGGACGCCCCGGGCGTGCAGATAGCGGGTCAGTTCGGTAATCCGGTCGACCGATGGGCGACGGTAGGACAGGGCAGCCGTGGCGTTGTACGGGATCAGGTTCATGATCGCGTACTTGCCGCTGAGCAGGCGGACGATGCCGTCCATTTCTTCAAAGCTGTCGTTTATTCCGTCGAGCAGCGTCCATTGGTACTGGATCGGGTAGCTCGTCGTCCGGGCGTAACGTTCGGCCAGTTCGACCAGTTCGGCCGGGGCGATGCGCGAGGCCTTGGGCAGCAACTCGGCGCGCAGTTCGGCGCGGGTCGAGTGCAGTGAAATGGCCAGCGCCGGCTTGACCGTTTCCTGCGGCAGGCGCTCGAAAACGCGCAAATCGCCGACCGTCGAGAAAACCAGGTTCTTGTGGCCGATGCCGCCGGCCGTGCCAAGCAGATCGATGGCTTCGAGCACGTTGTCTATATTGTGCGACGGCTCGCCCATGCCCATGAAAACAACGCGTGTCACCTTGCGCCGGGCCCGACCGAGGATGACCTGGGCGACCATTTCGCCGCTGCTCACCTGGCGCAGCAGGCCGTCGCGGCCGGTCATGCAGAAGGTGCAGCCAACGGCGCAGCCAATCTGTGTCGAAATGCACAAACCATCGCGCGGCAGCAGCACGCTTTCGACGGTCTGGCCATCGGCCAGTTCGACGAGCAGGCGCGACGAGCCATCCTCGCCCGGGTGTTCGGAGCGGACGCGGGCCAGCCCGGAGAGTTCATCGTGCAAGCCGGGCAGTGCATTGCGCAAGGCTTGCGGCAGGTAGGTTTCCGGCGGCTGGTGGCGCGGCCCGGCATCGAGCGGTTTGCCCTGCGCCCAGGCGCGCATGACGCGGTCGACGTGGCAATCCTTGGCGCCGGTGGCGAACAGCGACTGGCGGATGGTTTCGATGCGCATGCGGGCGGTTTCGTCAGGCCCGCAAGGGGCGGCCGGGAAGGATCAGTGGCAGCCGAGCGCTTCGACCGGGGCCGGCGGCTTCTGCTTGGCGCGCGCGGCGGCGCGGGCTTCGATCCAGTTTTTCCAGGCAATCAGGCAGCCGAGCAGGATGAAGGCGCCGGGCGGCAGCAGGGCGAGCAGGAAGCCGGGATAGCTTTCCGGCAGGACCTGGATCGGCTGCAGGCTGGGGAAAACCATGTCGATGCCGCCGAGCAGGGTGCCGCTGCCGAAAAATTCGCGCAGGGTGCCGAGCAGGGCCAGTGTCCACAGCATGCCGAGGCCCATGAAAATGCCATCGAAAGTCGATTGCAGCGGCGGATTCTTGTTGGCAAAGGCTTCGACGCGGGCGAGCACGATGCAGTTGGTGACGATCAGCGGAATGAAGATGCCGAGCACCAGGTAGAGTTCGTGCAGGTTGGCGTTGAACAGCAGGTCGACGACGGTAACCAAGGCGGCAACGATCAGGATGAAGACGGGGATGCGGATTTCGTGCGGAATGAAATTGCGCAGCGAGGCGACGGCGACGTTGGCGACGGCCATGACGATGATCGTCGCCAGCGATAGCATGACGCCATTGACCATGTTGGTGGTCACCGCCAGCAGCGGGCACAGGCCGAGCAACTGGACGAGGGAGCTGTTCTGTTTCCAGATGCCGTTGCCGGCGATGCTCTTCAATTCGTCACGCGTGATCATTTGGCGGCTCCTTCGGCGAACAGTCGGTCACGGTTGGCCTCGGCCCATTTGACGGCCTTCAGCACGGCTTTCGATACGGCGCGCGGAGTCACGGTGGCGCCGGCGTGATAGTCGATCTGGCCGCCATCCTTCCGGACCTTCCACGCCATGTCGGCGACCTTGGCCAGCGACATGCCGTTGAACTGGGTGATCCACGGCCGGGCCTTGTTCTTGTCCTTGCGGGGATCGACGTAATCGCCGAGGCCGGGCGTTTCCCGGTGCTGCGTGACGCGCACGCCGGCCACTTCGCCGTTGGCGCGGATGGCGACGATGAGCTTCACCTTGCCGGCGTAACCGTCCGGCGCCACCGCCTCGAAAACCAGGGCGACCGGCTGGCCAGCCTTGCGGGCGCGAAACAGCGTCGTCGGGTCTTTTAGACCGAGTTCCGGCGTCGCCGGCAGGGCGACGATGTCTTCGAGCAGGGCGTTGTCGTACTCGCTGCGCGGCAGCACTTCGTCGACCAGCTTCATTTTTTCTTCGGTGGCCGAGGCTTCAATGGCCGGCTTGGTCCACAAATAGGCGGCGGAAAGCAGGCCGGTGAAAATGGCCACGAAAACGAACAGCGTGGCCGCCGTACGCACGGCCATGACCGGGGCGGTGTATTCCTTCGGCGCGCTGGTCATGCCTTGTCCTTCATGCCGAACACCGGGGGCTGGGTGAGCAGGTCGATGACCGGAGCCGAGAGGTTCATGAGCAGCACGGCAAAGGCGACGCCATCCGGGTAACCGCCGAAAACGCGGATGATGTAGGCGAGCAGGCCACAGCCGGCGCCGAAGATCAGCTTGCCGCGCGGTGTCGTGCAGCCGGAAACCGGGTCGGTGGCGATGAAGAAGGCGCCGAGCATGGCGCCGCCGGAGAGCAGGTGAAAGAGCGGGCTGGCGAACTGGGCCGGGTTGTAGAGCCAGAGCGCGCCGGAAATCAGGCTCAGGGAACCGACGAAGGCGAGCGGCACGTGCCAGGTGATGAGCTGGCGATGCCACAGCCACAGGCCGCCGAGCAGGTAGCCGCCGGCCACCCATTCCCAGCCGCGACCGGCGAAGTTGCCGTAGATGTCCTGGTTGGCGAGCAGCGTGCTGACATCGAAACTGCCTTCGCCGAGCTTGAGCGCAGTTTTCATCGCATCGAGCGGCGTTGCGCCGGACAGGGCATCGACCCGCGGCGCCCAGCCCAGAATGATGTTCATCTGGTCAATCAGGCCCAGTTGCAGGCCGACGCTGGGCCACTGCGACATCAGCGCCGGGAAGGCGACGATGCACACGGCAAAGGCGACCATGGCCGGGTTGAACGGGTTCTGGCCCAGCCCGCCGTAGAGGTGCTTGGCGACAACGACGGCGAATGCAGTGCCGGTGACGACCAGCCACCACGGTGCCAGCGGCGGGAAAGTCAGGGCGATCAGCCAGGCGGTGACGATGGCCGAGCCATCGGTCAGGAAGAGGGCCAGCGGTTTGCCGCGCAGCGTGAGCATGACGGCTTCGGCAGCCAGCGCGGCGAGCGTGGCGATGACCAGCTGGACGAGGATGGCCGGGCCGACCAGGCTGGCATAGGCGGCAATGCCCGGAATCAGCGCGACGCAGACCTGGATCATGACCTGGCTGACGCTGGCGTCTTTGAGAAGGAAAGGGGCGGGGGCGAACATTATTCGGATTTCTCGTTGTCCGGGGCGACCGGCTCGGGCGCTATCAGGTGGGCGGCGACGCGGCGCGCTTCGATGTCGTCAGCAACTTTCTGCTGGTCGGGCGTCAGGTTGTCGACGTTCTTCGGCTGGACCGCTTCGCGTTGCGCCTTGGCACGGGCCATGGCAGCCTCGATGGTGGCGCGTTTTGCCTCTTTTTCCGGGTTGACCGTAGCAATCGCGGCGTCGGGCGCGGCTCCGGCACTTGGTGTGGCATCGCCTTCGGCGGCGGCTGCGGCGGCCGCTTCGGCCGCCTTCTTGGCGGCTTGGGCGGCCGCCGCCTTGGCCAGCTTTTCAGCCTTGTCGGCCTTTTCGCGCTCTTCGCGGTACTGCTTGAACTCGAAACGCGTCTTGGCCTGGTCGGCGGCGTTTTTCTCGCGTTCGCGCGCCCAGATTTCGCTCTTGGCAAAGCGGAAATACTGGACCAGCGGGATGCGCGACGGGCAGACGTAGGAGCAGCAACCGCATTCGATACAGTCGAAGATGTTGTATTCCTGCGTCTTGCCGAAATTCTTGGCGCGCGCGAACCAGTACATCTCGAACGGTTGCAGTTCGTGCGGGCAGGCGCGGGCACAGGCGCCGCAGCGAATGCACGGCATTTCCGGGGCCTTGGGCGGGAACAGCCGGTCGGCGTGGGCGATCAGGCAGTTGGTCGTCTTGACCACCGGCACCTGCGGGTTGGGCACCAGGAAACCCATCATCGGGCCGCCCATCAGGATGCCGTCGGTGTCCGGGTGCGGCTGGGCGAGAGCGAGCAATTCGTCCATCGGCGTGCCGATCAGCACTTCGTAATTGCGCGGCGCGTGCACGTTGCCGGTGATGGTCAGGATGCGAGACACCAACGGTTCGCCGTGGGCGACGGCACGCCAGGCGCTGTAGGCGGTGCCGACGTTGAAGACCTGGACGCCCATGTCGGCGGTCGACCGCATCGAGCCCGGCACTTCCTTGCCGGTCAGCACGCGGATCAATTGCTTGGCGCCGCCGGCCGGGTAAAGCGTCGGCACGGCAACGACGGAAAACGGCTCGTTCTGGGCGTCGACCGCAGCACGCATGGCGGCGATGGCCTCCGGCTTGTTGTCCTCGATGCCGATCAGCACCTTTTTCGGTTGCAGCAGGTCACGGAAAACGGCGATGCCGCGCACGACTTCATCGGCGCGTTCGCGCATCAGCAGGTCGTCGCAGGTGATGAAGGGTTCGCACTCGGCACCGTTGATGATCAGCTCATCCATCGCCACACCCTTGCTCGGCGTCAACTTGCCGTGGGCCGGGAATCCGGCGCCGCCGAGGCCGACAATGCCGCATTGCTGCAGGTGATGGAAGACGTCGGCCGGGGGTACAGCACGGTGGTCGATTGGCGTGCGGGTTATCCACTCGTCCTTGCCATCCGGTTCGATGACGACGCACAGCGAGTCGAGGCCCGACGGGTGGGGGCGGACGTGCATCGCCACTTCGAGCACGGTGCCCGAGGTCGGGGCATGGACGGCGGCGGAAATCCAGCCGTCCGCCTGGCCGATCATCTGGCCCTTTAGGACATGGTCGCCCGCTTGAATAATCGGTCGCGGCGTGCCGCCGATGCTCTGGTGCAACGGCACGATCAAGCGCGAAGGCATCGGCGCCTGGGCAATTGGCAGATGGTTCGATTGCAGCTTGTTGCTCGGCGGCTTGACGCCACCCTTGAACTTGAACAGATTCATCAGCATCAGGCGGCCGCCTTGATCTCGATGACCGGATACTTCCACTTCCAGTTGTCGATGGTTTCGGGGATGACTTCCATGTGGATGCACTCGACCGGGCAGGGCGGCAGGCACAGTTCGCAGCCGGTGCATTGCTGGGCGACGATGGTGTGCATCTGCTTGGCGGCGCCGACGATGGCATCGACCGGGCAGGCCTGGATGCACAGCGTGCAGCCGATGCAGGTGTTTTCGTCGATGATGGCGATCTGCTTCGGTTTTTCCTCGGCGTCAAGCGGCTTGACTTCGCGGCCGAGCAGGTCGGCCAGGCGCTGCACGCCTTCAGCCCCGCCTGGCGGGCATTTGTTGATTTCCTCGCCATTGACGATGGCTTCGGCATAGGGCTTGCAGCCGGGGAAACCGCACTGGCCGCACTGGGTCTGGGGCAGGATGGCCTCGATCTTTTCGACGAGCGGGTCGCCCTCGACCTTGAACTTGATCGCGGCGAAGCCGAGCGCCGCGCCCAGCACGACGGCGCCGAGAGCCATGATGGCGATGGCGAGCAGGATGTCCATTATTGGTACTTGTCCAGGCCGGCGAAGCCCATGAAGGCCAGCGCCATCAGGCCGGCAGTAACCATGGCGATGGCCGCCCCGCGGAAATGCGTCGGTACCTCGGCGCCCTCGACCCGCTCGCGGATGCCGGCGAAGAGGATCAGTACTAGCGAGAAGCCGACCGCGCTGCCGGCGCCGAAGAGCAGGGATTCAACGAAGTTGTAGCCGTTCGAGATATTGAGCAGCGGCACGCCGAGTACGGCGCAGTTGGTGGTGATCAGCGGCAGGTAGATGCCCAGCGTCTGCTGCAGCGTCGGCGAAGTCTTGGCGATGACCATTTCGGTGAGCTGGACGATGGCGGCGATGGTGACGATGAAGGACAGCGTGCGCAGGTATTCCAGCCCGAACGGCATCAACAGGTAGTGGTCGATGATGTAGCTGGCGCCGGTCGCCATGGTCAGCACGAAGGTCGTCGCGGCGCCCATGCCGTAAGCGGTCTCCAGCTTTTTGGAAACGCCCATGAAAGGGCAAAGACCGAGGATCTTGACCAGTACGACGTTATTGACGAGGACTGCGCCGACGAGAATGAAGAGGTAGTGGCTCATAGATTGGGCGTGCGTGAGGCGCGTATTATCGGGCTTTGCCGCAGGGCAAACAACCGCGCGCCGGTTATGGCCTTATGCCTTTTTCTTCCCGATGACGTGAGCCAGGGTTTCCGCCACTTCGGCCACCAGGTCGGGCCCGCGGTAGATGAAACCGCTGTAGAACTGGACCAGGCTTGCCCCGGCGCGAATTTTCTCCGCCGCGTCCTCGCCGCCCATGATGCCGCCGACGCCGATGATCGGCAGTTCGCCGGCCAGCGCAATCGCCAGTTTTTTCTGCACCGCCGTCGATTTCGCGAAAACCGGCTTGCCCGACAGGCCGCCGGTTTCGGCGCCATTCGGCAGACCTTCGACGCCTTCACGCGACAAGGTGGTGTTGGTCGCAATCACGCCGTCGAAACGGTGGCGGCGCAGCGCGTCGGCGATGGCGGTGATTTGTTCGTCGTCGAGATCGGGCGCGATCTTGAGCGCCATCGGGACGTATTTGCCGTGCTGCTCGGCCAGTTTCAACTGCCTGGCCTTGAGCTGGGACAGCAGGTCGTCGAGCGCCTCGTCCTTCTGCAGTTCGCGCAGGTTCTTGGTGTTCGGCGACGAGATGTTGACCGTCACGTAGCTGGCGTCGTTATAGACCTTGTCGAGGCAGATCAGATAGTCGTCGGCGGCCTTCTCGATTGGCGTCGTGGCGTTCTTGCCGATGTTGATGCCGAGAATGCCACCGTTTTTCGGGAATTCGGCGCGGCGGACGTTTTCCAGCAACTTGTCGACACCGGCGTTGTTGAAGCCCATCCGGTTGATGATGCCCTGCGCTTCCGGGATGCGGAAGAGGCGCGGCTTCGGGTTGCCATCCTGCGGGCGCGGCGTGATCGTGCCGATTTCGATGAAACCGAAGCCGAGCTTGGCCAGCGCATCGATGTGGTCGCCATTCTTGTCGAGGCCGGCGGCCAAGCCGACCGGATTCGGGAACTTGAGGCCCATGACGTCGACCGGGCAGGCGGCGACCTTTTTGGCGACCAGGCAGGAGAAGCCGGCGGCGTTGAGGAAATCGATGCCATTCATGCCGATGCCGTGGGCGGCTTCGGCGTCGAGGGCGAAAAAAAACTTGCGAATGAGGGGATAGAGCATAGTGGGCGCGATTTTACCGCATTGCACCCTGTCGCGGCGGCCCGCCTGGCCCGGAAACAAACTGTAACGCCTGATTTTTTGCGGTAAGGCTAAACTTCAGCCCATGCGATTTTTCACCTGTTTTTTCCTGTTGACCGTAGCACTCCCCTCGTGGGCAGGGGGCTTGAACGATCCGTTCGGCACTGACGCCATGGCGCCGCTCAAGGTATCGCCCAGCCTGGCCGCCCGGGTGGGCGAAGCGCCCTGTGCTACCGAGATTCCGGCAACGGCGCTGACGGCGCTCGAAGCCGTCGATCTGGCCTTGTGCAACCACCCGCAGACACGCGAAGTGTGGGCATCGGCCCGCGTGCAGGCGGCGCTGGTTGGCGTCGCCAAGGCCGGCTGGTTGCCGAATCTCGATGCCAGTGCCAGCGCGACGCGTTTCCAGTACGACGACGCTTCGTACAACCGGCGTTCCGCCGCGCTGACGCTGTCCTGGTTGCTGATCGATTTCGGCCAGCGTTCGGCCAATGTCGAGAATGCCCAGCAATTGCTCAATGCCGCCGCAGCGACGCAGGATGCGACGGTGCAGTCGCTGTTTCTCGCCGCGCTGCAGACCTACTACACGGCGCAGGCGACGCAGGCGGCGGTGGTGTCGGCGAGCGAGGCCGAGCGTTCGGCAAGCGAAAGCTTCCGGGCGGCCGATGCCCGCTACCAGGTCGGCGTCGCCACGCCGGCTGATCGTTTGCAGGCGCAGACGGCGTTGTCGCAGGCGACGCTCAATCGCATCCGGGCCGAGGGCGACGCCCGCAACGGGCTGGGGGCGCTGGCCAATGCGCTGGGTTTCGAGGCGCAGCAGAAAATTGTTTTGGCCGAATTGCCGGCTTTGCCAGCCGAGCTGGCTTTCCAGAAGGAAGTCGATGCCATGATCGCCGAGGCGCAGGGGCGCCGGCCTGATCTCAAGGCGGCGGAAGCGCAGCTCAAGGCGGCCGAGGCCAGCGTCGACATCGCCCGCGCTCAGGGCCGGCCGACCGTCTCGCTGGCGGCCGGGCCGAGCTGGCAGAATTCGGCCGGCGTCGTCACGCAGGGTGGCAGCATCGGGCTGACGCTCAACGTGCCGATCTTCGCCGGCTTCGACACGACTTACCGCGTGCGTTCGGCTGCAGCGCAGGCTGATGTTCGCGCCGCGCAGCGCGATCGGATCAAGAACCAGATCGCGCTTGACGTCTGGAAGTCCTACCAGAGCCTGACGACGGCGACGCAAAGCCTGAAGACTTCGGCCGATCTGGTGGCCAGCGCCGAGCAGTCGGAACGCGTCGCGCTCGGTCGCTACAAGGCCGGCGTCGGCACCGTGCTCGATCTGCTGTCGGCGCAGAGTGCGCTGGCCAGCGCCCGTTTGCAGCGCATTCAGGCGCAGCTCGACTGGAATGTTTATCGCGCCACATTGGCTCAGTCCATGGGCGCGCTCGATTACTCGCTGCTGCAACCGGCGGCGGAAGGAAGACCATGAAACAAATCGGCAAGATTTTGCTTGGCGTCACGGTGATTGCCAGCCTGATCGGCGGCGGCGTCTGGTACAACAATCAGCGCGCGGCGCAAAATCCGGAAACCCGCTACAAGCTGGCGGCTGTCGACAAGGGCGACGTGACGCAAACGGTGTCGGCCAACGGGACGCTCAATCCGGTGGTGCTGATCAGTGTCGGCACGCAGGTCTCGGGCACGGTGAAGAAGCTTTACGTCGATTTCAACGACAAGGTGAAGAAGGGCCAGCCGCTGCTTGAACTCGACGATGCGCTGGTTTCGGCCACCGAGCGGCAGAGCGCGGCGAATGTGATCAACGCCCAGGCGACGCTGGAGCTGGCGCAGGCCAATGAGGCGCGCATGAAGTCGCTGATCGCCCAGGAATACGTTTCGAAACAGGAATACGACCAGTCCACCCAGGCTCTCAAGTCAGCCCGGGCGCAACTGGCGCTGGCCCGGGCGCAGAACGAGCGCGACCGCGCCAACCTTAATTTTACGGTGATCCGTTCGCCGGTCGATGGTGTCGTCATCGACCGCGTCGTCGATCTCGGGCAGACGGTGGCGGCCAGCTTCCAGACGCCGACGCTGATCAAGATCGCCCAGGATCTGTCGGAAATGCGCATCGACACGAGCTTTGCCGAAGCCGACATCGGCGGCATCCGGGCCGGGCAGAAGGCCCGCTTCACCGTCGACGCTTTCCCGAACCGCAGTTTCACCGGCAACGTGCAACAGATCCGCCTCAATCCGACCAACCTGCAGAATGTCGTCACCTACAACGTGCGCATCAACGTCGCCAACCCCGAGCAGGTGCTGCTGCCGGGCATGACGGCCTACGTCAATATCGGCGTCCAGAAGCGCGAGGGCGCGCTGCTCGTACCGAACGCCGCGCTGCGCTTCAAGCCGGCCGATGGCGGCGAGAAAAAATCGGAAAATGGCCAAAAATCGGCGTCGACCGTAGGACCATCGAGTGTCGGGCCGGGCATGGGCGCCGGGGCCGATGGCAGCGCTGCCAAGGCCGGCGGCGGCAAGGGCAAGAAACGCGACGGCCAGAGCGGCACGGTTTACGTGCTGGCGGGCGATGAAATCCGGCCGGTCGGCGTCCAGCTCGGCATCACCGACAACCGCAATACCGAGATCGTCGGCGGCGATCTCAAGGAAGGCGACCGCATCGTCACCGGCGAGAACACCAACGGCGTCAAGTCGCCGTCCTCCGTCGGCATGCGGATGTTCTGATGGCTGAATCAGTCATCCGGGTGGTCGGCCTGGGCAAATCCTATGCCACGGCGGCGGGTTTGTTCCCGGCGCTCAAGGGCGTCAATCTCGATATCCGGCCCGGCGAGTACATCGCCATCATGGGGCCTTCCGGCTCCGGTAAATCGACCTTCATGAACCTGCTCGGCTGCCTCGATACGCCGACCACGGGCGATTACTACCTGGCCGGCGAGAACGTCGCCAACCTCGATCCGGACGCCCTGGCCATCCTGCGCAACCGGACGCTGGGCTTTGTTTTTCAGGGCTTCAACCTGCTGCCGCGCATGAGCCTCCAGGACAACGTCGCGTTGCCGCTGGTCTATGCCGGCGCCGACAAGGAAACGCGGCGGGCCAGGGGGCGCGAAATGCTCGCCAAGGTCGGCCTCGGCCAGTACGCCGAATCGCTGCCCAGCCGCATTTCCGGCGGCCAGCAGCAACGCGTGGCAATTGCCCGGGCGCTCGTGAATTCCCCGCAACTCATCCTCGCCGACGAGCCGACCGGCAATCTCGATAGCCACACCAGCGAGGAAATCATGCGCCTGTTCGGCGAACTCAACGCCGAGGGCATCACCATTGTCCTGGTCACGCACGAACCGGACATCGCGGCGCACGCCAAGCGGCAGGTCAAATTTCTCGATGGCGAAATAGTCAGCGATCACCTGACGGAGCATGCCCCGGCATGAGCACGAACATTTCAAATTTGGCCATTTTTCCCGGTCGACCGTGGGATTCGCCAAAAAGCCGCATTCGTGAGGCTTTGCCATGTTGAAAGCGATGCTCGGCGAAGCCTGGCTGGCGATGGGCGCCAACCGCCTGCGCACGGCGTTGACCATGCTCGGCATGGTCATTGGCGTCGGCGCCGTGGTCATCATGATGGCCATCGGGCAGGGCGCGCAGTATGCCGTGCAGCAGACCATCAGCACCATGGGCTCGAATCTCTACATCGTGCTTTCCGGGTCGTTCACCAGCGGCGGCGTGCGCAGCGGCTCGGCCGGCGGGCCGACGCTCAATGTCGGCGATGCCGAGGCGATGGCCGAACTCGACGGCGTCGCCAACGTGGCGCCAACACACATGGGGACGCGGCAACTGGTTTACGGCTCGCAGAACTGGAGTTCGTCGATCATCGGCACGACGCCGGACTATCTCGAGGCGCGGGCCTGGAGCATCGTGCGCGGCGCCGCTTTCGGCGATTCCGACGTGCGTTCCTCGACGCGGGTGGCGATCATCGGCAAGACCGTGGCGGAAAACCTGTTCGGCGCCGACGACCCGATCGGCAAGACCATGCGCATCCAGCAAAGCCCGTTCATCGTCATCGGCGTGCTCGGTAGCAAGGGCCAGAATCTCGACGGCCGCGACCAGGACGACACCGTGATCATTCCGCTGTCCACCGCCCAGCGCAAAGTGTTCGGGACGCCTTTCCTGGGCTCGGTGCGCATGATCATGGTCCAGGCCGATTCGGCCGAGGCCATGGCCAAGGTCGAAGCCGGCGTCCGGGCCTTGCTCCGCCAGCGCCACCGGCTGCGCGAGGGGGCGCCCGACGATTTCTTCATGCGCAACCTGTCGGCCGCAGCCGAATCGGAGGCCGAAACGACGCGCACGATGTCCATCCTGCTTGGCGCCATCGCCTCGATTTCGCTGCTCGTCGGCGGCATCGGCATCATGAACATCATGCTCGTTTCGGTCACCGAACGGACCCGTGAAATCGGCATCCGCATGGCCATCGGCGCCCGCCAGCGCGACATCCTCACCCAGTTCCTGCTCGAAGCCGTGATGATCTCCTTCGCCGGCTGCCTGCTCGGCCTGCTCATCGGCCTCGGCATCGCCCTCGGCATCAACGCCTTCACCGGCATGGTCATCGTCATCTCGGGCAGCGCCGCCCTCATCGCCTTCGCTGTCGCCGCCGGGGTCGGCATCTTCTTCGGCTGGTACCCGGCCCGCAAGGCGGCCCAGCTCGATCCCATCGAGGCACTGCGTTACCAATGATTCCTTCACGTCGTCAATTTCTCCTGGCGGCCGGCCTGTTGCCGCTGGTTCGTCCCCTGCAGGCGGCCAGCCAGCGGGTCGTCATCGTCGGTGGCGGCTGGGGCGGCCTCTCGGCGGCCAGCCATCTGCGCCGGCTGGCCCCGGCAATCGAGGTGGTGCTCGTCGACCGCCAGCCGGCCTTCTCGTCGTTCGCCCTGAGCAACCGCTGGCTGGTCGACCACGGCGCCAGCCAATTCGTCCGCCAGGACTACGCGGCGCTTGCCGCCAGCCGGGGCTATCGTTTCGTCCAGGCCAGTGTCGACGGCGTCGAGCGCGCCCAGCGCACGGTGACGACCAGCGCCGGCCGCCTGCCCTACGACTGGCTGGTGCTCGCCCCCGGCATTCGCGAAAACTGGGCAGCCTGGAAGGTTGACGACCCGCAGGCGGTGGCCGAACTGCTCCAGCGCCATTCCGGCGCCATGCTCAACGCCGCCGATCTGCCAGCGCTCAAGCGGCGCCTCGCCGGATTCACCGGCGGCGACCTGCTCATGACCATACCGCCGGCGCCCTACCGTTGCCCGCCGGCCCCCTACGAGCGGGCCATGTTCATCGCCTGGTGGCTCAAGACAAAGAAAATTCCCGGCAAGCTCATCATCGTCGATCCCAATCCCCTGATGCCAGCCTTCAGATCCATCCTGCTCGACCGCTTCGCCGAGCAGGTCATCTACGTCGACCACGCCCGCGTGCGCGAGGTCGATCTGGCCAGGAAAACAGTGGCCACCGATGTCGACGACATCCGCTTCGACGAGGCCCTGCTTGCGCCGCCCCAGCAGGCCGCCGACCTCATCTGGCAGAGCGGGCTGATCCGGCGGATCGATGGCGGCCAGGCTAGCGGCTGGGCCGATCAGGGCGGCAAGGATTTTCGCAGCGTGGCCGATGAACGGGTTTTCATCATCGGCGACGCGGCCGGCCTGGTTTCGCCACTATTCGGCCATTTTCCGAAAACCGGCCACATCGCCAACCGGATGGGCGCCATCGTCGCCCGGCAGATCGCTGCCCAAACGACCGGCCAGACCTTCCCGGCCCTGCTTCCGGAAAGCGTCTGCCATGTGGCGAGCAGCGTCGATCCGCTCGAATACACCCGTATCGACACCAGCTACCGGCGGCGTGGCGACGGCTTCCTGCTGCAGCAGGTCAGGCAGACCCGGCAACCCAATCCGGCCGGCGAGGATGTCGCCTGGGCCGAGGCCATGTACCGCGATTTCCTGCTGCCCTGAGCTGAATCACCGTGCCGGTGGCGCGCCGGCCGGGCTGGCTCAGTCCTCGTCCTCGTAGCCGTGTTCGGCTTCGAGCTGTTCGGTGAATTGGCGCGTCAGTTCGGCCCGGCCGGCCTGGGTTTCGATGCGCGAGAGCAAGCGTTCAAAAGACTCATCGTCAATTTCACCGGCGGCGCGATTGACCGACAGGACATAGATCAGGAACTCGATGTTCTCGCGGTCTTCAGCACAGCCCGGGGCCTTGCCCATGGCAGCGGCCAACGCGTTGGCCAGCGAGTTGGCCTGGCCGGCGGGCGGCGGCGGAGCAATGTCGCGATGGGCGGCCTCGACGATCCTGATCATGTCGGGGTGGTTTTCCGGGAGCGTTTTTTCCATGGCGTATTTTTCGCAGGTGGGCGACCGGCTCAGCTCGGGCTCAGCCATTTCAACAGGGCGTCGAACAGTAGATCGGGGATGACCGGCTTGCCGATGTGATCGTTCATGCCGGCTGCCAGGCAGGTCTGGCGGTCTTCCTCGAAGGCGTTGGCGGTCACCGCCAGAATCGGCGTGAGTGCGTAGCCGGGCAGTTGGCGGATGGCCTGCGTTGCCTCGACGCCGTTCATGCGCGGCATCTGCATGTCCATCAGGATCAGCGCGTATTGCTGCTGGCCGGCCATGGCCACAGCCGCTTCGCCGTCGTCGGCGACATCGACCGAGAGCCCCGCTTCTTCGAGCAGGCTCATCGACACCTCCTGATTGATCGGCTCGTCCTCGACCAGCAATACCCGGGTGCCCGAAAAACGTTCGCGCAGCGTGGCTTCGGATGACAGCCTGAGCGTCCTGGCCGGCAGTGGCGCGGCCTGTGAAAGCCGCGGCAGGCTCACGGTGAACCAGAAAGTGCTGCCGACATTGGCCCGGCTTTCAACACCGATGTCGCCACCCATGAGTTTGACCAGGCGCCTGCTGATGGCCAGGCCAAGGCCCGTACCGCCGTATTTTCGGGACATCGAACCATCGGCCTGCTCGAAGGCATTGAACAGGTTTTTCTGGTCTTCGGGGGGGATCCCGATGCCGCTGTCGGCGACCTCGAAACGCAATGCGATGTGCTCGCCGTCGGCCGCCGTTTGCTCGATGCTCAGGCGGATCGTGCCCTGGTTGGTGAACTTGACGGCATTGGCCGTCAGGTTGAGGAGGATCTGGCCGAGGCGGAACGGGTCGCCGCGCAGCGTCAGGTCGGCGATTTCGGCGGGCAGGACGATTTCCAGGTGGAGGCCTTTTTCGGCTGCCCGCTGGGCGATCAGGTCGCGCAGGTTGGCGACGACGTCGCCGAGGCTGAAATCGAGCTGCTCGAGCAGCATGTGCTCGGCCTCGATCTTCGAGAGGTCGAGGATGTCGTTGATGACGCCGAGAAGGTGATGGGCGGCAAAGTCGATCTTGCCGAGCTGGCTTTGCAGGGTTGGGTCAGCGGCCTTGCGTAGGGCCAGTCCGGTCAGGCCGAGGATGGCGTTCATCGGCGTGCGCAGTTCGTGGCTCATGTTGGCCAGGAAGGTGCTCTTCGCCTTGTTGGCCGCCTCGGCCGCCGCCGTGGTCCGGGCCAGTTGGGCCGTGCGCTCGGCGACCAGTTGTTCCAGATTGTCGCGATGGGCCTGCAATTCGGCATGGGCCCGCTTGAGATCGGTGACATCGGTGATGGCGCCGATCAGCCCGCCGACAGTGCCGTCGATGCGCTGGAAAGTGGCCTTGTGGAAGATGACGTTGTGGGTCTCGCCGCCTTTCACGGTCAACCAGTCGTAGGTCTGGGTGCCCGGCTGGGCGAACAGTTCGTCGTCCATGTCCTTGTAGCGCTGGGCGATTTCGGCCGGCGCCATGTCGAATACCGACTTGCCGATGATCTCGTCACGCCCCTTGCCGAGCGATTGCTCGAAAGCCTGATTGCATCCCAGGTAGCGCCCCGCCGTATCCTTGTAGAAGAGCGGCACCGGGACGCTTTCGATCAGCGTATGGAGAAACAGCGTCTGGTTCTGGATCTTGCGCCAGTAACGCAGCAACAGCCAGGCGCCGAGCGCGGTGGTCGCGAAAAAGCCGGCAATGAGCAAAATGGCGGTGCGCAGTTGGTGATTCTCGCTGCCCTGGTAATCGAGCGGGACCACGCCAACGGCGACGACGATGAAGGCCGTCATTACGGCGCTCAGCGTGAAAACACCCAGGATCAGCCAGCCAAGAAAGCGGGCTGCCGAGTTGCGGGAACGGTTGGTCGTTGGTTGGAGCGAGGCGGGCTGAGGCAAGTGACGTACCCAGGGGGCGGTTAACCGCCGTTGAAAAACGTCGATTATTGCACTCCCGGAGCGTTTGTTGGCGCTTTGTGAAAAGCGCGGCGTCGCTCAGTGCCGAGCGAAACGCGAAGCCTTGCCCTTACGGTCAACCAGAAAAGTTTCGAAAAATTCGCGGCGGACCGGCGGCTCGGCGCCTTCCTTGTCGAGCATCGTGCACGCTGTTTCGCAGGTCGGGTTCGAGAATTCGCGTCCCGGTGCCCCCTGCGGCAGGCCGGGGACGGCAAGTCCCAGGGCGGCCGGTTTTTCGGCCAGTAGCAGCTTGATGTCCTCGGCCGGCACGTGGCCTTCGACAAAGTAGCCGGCAACCAGCGCACTGGGCACCGACTCCATGTCTTGCGGCACCTTGAGGCGGCGTTTCACGGCATCCATGTCGGCCATGGGCGTCACTTTGACCGTAAAGCCGTTCTGCCGCAGGTGTTCGGCCCACTCGATGCAGGTCAGGCACACCGTCGGGGTGAACACTTCGACCGGGGGCAGCGGTTTGGTCGGCTCGGCGACCGCCCCGCCGGCGAGCAGGCTGAGCAGCAGGGGCAGCGCTTTCAGCATGGTCGGCCGGGCTTGCAGCCCTTGAGTACCCACAGCGAGAGCACGCCGGCCGCTTCGTCGGCCTTGACCTTACGCGCCATCGAGCCGGGATCGCGGCCATTGTCGGTCTTGGCAAAGGGATCGGCGCCGGCTTCGAGCAGGATCTGGACGTTTTGGGCGTGGCTCGAATAGGCGGCCATGTGCAGCGGCGTGGCGCCGTCGTTGTCGCGCGCCATGACATTGGCGCCGGCGGCGATGAGCGCCTGCATGGCGGTGATGTCGGGATTGGTGGCAGCCAGGTGGAGCGGTGTCGAGCCCTGTTCGGTTCGCGCCTCACGCTGCTTCGGGTCGGCCTTGAGCAGGCGGCGAACTTCGTCGCCACTGCCGGCGCGGGCCGCGTCGTGGATCGGCTGGTCGGGGCTCAGGCCTTGGCCGAGGGCGGGAAAAACGACACTGGCGAGCAGGAGCAGGGGCAGCAGGCGTTTCATGCGGGCATCCGGAAATGATCGATCAAGCGATTGTGGCCGCTTGCGACTCGGACAACATTGATCTGCGCTAGTTTCAGTATTTGCTGATGCAGGCGCGGCTCAGATGACCAGTTGGGTGCCCAGTTCGACGACGCGGTTGGTCGGGATGTGGAAGAAGTCGCTGGCGCTCGTCGCGTTCTTCGACATGATGGCGAAGAGCCGGGCGCGGACCGGCAGCATGCCGCGCGCCATGGACGGGACGATGGTTTCGCGCGACAGGAAGAAGGTGGTTTCCATCATCTCGAAGGTTTCGCCGAAACGGGCGCATTGCTCGAGGGCGCCGGGGACGTCCGGGCTTTCCATGAAGCCGTAGTGGATGATCAGGCGCTTGAAGCCCTTTTTCATGTCGTACAGGTAGATGCGGTCCATGTCGTTGACGTGCGGTGTCGGCAT
This sequence comes from Gammaproteobacteria bacterium, assembly GCA_018828385.1. Classification (GTDB taxonomy): domain Bacteria; phylum Pseudomonadota; class Gammaproteobacteria; order Burkholderiales; family Rhodocyclaceae; genus Azonexus. Next base: position 48,572 of record JAHJVE010000003.1, read on the forward strand.
GGTCTGCACGGTGACAAGGACAACGCGTTCGTGCAGCACCTGGTTGTGCTTGAGGTTGTGGAGTAGGGCCGGCGGGACGCCGTCGCGGGCGCTGGTCATGAAGATGCCGGTGCCGTAGATGCGGTGCACGCCGTCGATCGAGTTGAGAAAATCATCCATCGGGATGCCTTCCCGGCTCATTTGTTCGGACACCATGCTGCGTCCGCGTCGCCAGGTGGTCAGCACGGTGAAAGAAACGACGGCCATGGCCAGCGGAAACCAGCCGCCCTGGGGAATCTTGATGGCGTTGGCGGCGAAGAAGGCGATGTCGACCATGAGCAGCGAGCCGGCAACGAGGACGACGAGCAGCTTGTTCCAGTTCCAGAGCAGGGCCATGACGAAGGCGACGAGGATGGTGTCGATGAGCATCGTGCCGGTGACGGCGATACCGTAGGCGGCTGCCAGGTTGGAGGAGTTCTGGAAGCCGATGACGAGGGCGACGACGGCCAGGTAGAGCAACCAGTTGGTGAAGGGCACATAGATCTGGCCTTCTTCCATGCCCGAGGTGTGGATGATCTGCATGCGCGGCAAGAGGCCCATCTGGATCGACTGGCGGGCGACTGAGAAGGCGCCGGAAATGACGGCCTGCGAGGCGATGACGGTGGCGGCGGTAGCCAGCCCGACCATCGGGATCAGCGCCCAGTCGGGGGCGAGGTGGTAGAAGGGGCTGGCGATGGCTTGCGGGTCGACGAGGAGCAGCGCGCCCTGGCCGAAATAATTGAGGACCAGCGCCGGCATCACGAAGCCGAACCAGGCGACACGGATCGGGAAGCGGCCGAAGTGGCCCATGTCCGTGTACAACGCCTCGCCACCGGTCACGGCAAGCACCACCGAACCGAGGGCAAGGAAGGCGAGGCCGGGGTGTTCGGCGATGAAAACGATGGCAAACAGCGGGTTGAGGGCGAGGAGGACGGCCGGATTGGCGATGATCTGGTGCAGGCCGAGGGCGGCCAGGATGCTGAACCAGGCGACCATGACCGGGCCGAAGAACTTGCCGACGGCGCCGGTGCCGTGTTTCTGGATGAAGAACAGGCCGGTCAGGATGCCCAGGGTGAGCGGGATGACGTAGGGCTCTAGGTCGGGCGTGACGATTTCCAGACCCTCGACGGCGGAGAGCACCGAAATGGCCGGCGTGATCATGCTGTCGCCGAAGAACAGGGCGGCGGCGAAGATGCCGAGCAGGGTGACGACCCAGGTCAGGCGCGGGTTTTTGGCCTTTTCCGTGACCAGCGCGAGGAGGGCCAGCGAGCCACCCTCGCCACGGTTGTCGGCGCGCATGATGATGAGCACGTACTTGATCGTGACGAGCACGACGATGGCCCAGAAGACCAGCGACAGCACGCCGAGAATATTGCCCGGGGTGACCGGGATCGGATGGTGGCCGTTGAAGATTTCCTTCAGCGCGTAGAGCGGGCTGGTCCCGATGTCGCCGAAGACGACCCCGATGGCAGCGACCGTAATGGCCGGCAAGGCTTGCTTGTTTTGCGACGACATCTATTCCCCAGGAGCGCCGGTGGCGCCGATATGTATTCTGCTGTCTGCCAAGCCGCTCATTTCTGTGGGAAGCGTACTTCGGCAAGCCCGGCAATCTAGCACTTTGCTCCGGCCTTTGGTATAGATTCGGGCAAGGCCGGTACGGTCGCACGGAGCAGCGAAATGGCAAGAATCGGACGTCATCTGGTGGTCGAAGGGCGGGTTCAGGGCGTTGGTTATCGCTGGTCGATGGTCGAACAGGCGCGGGCCCTCGGCGTTGTCGGCTGGGTGCGCAACCTGCCCGATGGCCGGGTCGAGGCGCTGGCCGTCGGCGAGGAAATGGCCGTCCTCGAACTGATCGCCTGGGCAAAGCGCGGGCCGCGCCAGGCCATCGTCGAGCGCGTCAACGTGGCGCTCGGCGACGGTGAATTCGAGCACTTCGAGCAGGTAGGGAACGGCTGAGTCCGATTGCTACGGTCGACCGGAAAAAATGGCCAAAATTGAAATCCGGAATCGTTACCCGCCTGTTTCATTTAATCCGGCTTTGAAATAACCAGGTCAACGCGCCGCATCTTTTGGCGACAGGCCTCGGATCGGCAGACTCCGGCCGATTTTTCGCTGCCGCTGACTTTTTTCTTGATCTGCTGCGTCCTGACCCCAAGACTTTTCAGGACGGCGCTGACCGAGGCAACCCGGGCGTCGGCCACGGCGACGTTGAGGGAAAGGCTGCCGTTGTCGTCGGTGTGCCCGATCAGCGTGATGTCCAGTTCCCTGTCGTCTTTCAGGCGCTGGGCGGCCTGCGTCAGCTTGCCCCTTTCGCCCGGCGTGACCGTGCTGGAACCCAGGGCAAAAAAGATGCTGTTGCTGTCATCGACTTCGGCCATGGCCTTTTGCTCGGCCTGTTCGGCAGTTTCGGCCGGAACTGGCGGGGCTGTCCGGACGGTGGCTTGCGGCTCGATCGTGGCCGGCGCCGGGCGTTGAGGTTGCGAAGTCGAGCTGCATCCGGACAGAAATGCCACGATCAGGCAGCAGCCCAGTGTCGCGCGGCGAGGCAGGCGGGGTGTGGGCAACTTAAACATCGACCATTTCGGCCAGGGGCGTGGAAGCGAATGCATCGTCCTTGCCGGGCAGGTAGCTGATCAATTCGGCTAGATTGATATTCAATGTTTTCAGGGCGACATCCGGAATCGCCGCCAGGGCCTCCGGCAACACGCCTTCGGCCGGCCCGGGGAGGGCGGCGATGGCTTTGCGCCCGTCGTCGGCCAGGCACAGGCCAACGCGTCGCAGATCGACGCTCTGCTTTTTCTTGATGAGACAATTCCTGGCCACCAGCTTCTCGACCAGCTGGCTGCACGTCGACTGGTGTATGCCCAGTCTACCGGCCAGCTCGGTGATGCCGATTTCCGGGGTGCGCTCGACTTCCTGAAGAACCCACATATGGGAGCCAGGCAGGCCGCAGCAATCTTCAAGCTCCCGGAAGTACTGGCGCATGGTGCCGTAAATGACCCGGAACTGCTGCAGGACTTCCAGCGTCAACTGGGGAGTGGTATCGCTCATGGAAATGATTGGTTGCGCTAAATTGGGGGGCAAATTATATTGCTAACCAATGCAGCGTGAGACGCTGTTACACAATCCTTTTCGACAAGGGTTTTTAGGGGGGCCTGGCCCCCCATTTTTTTGCAGTGAACCCGATTCAACTCTTCAGTCGGGTGTTGTCAGCCGGTTTTGTTGCAGATGCAGTGTCGGGAAGAGGAGTGCCGACAAAAACAATGGAGGTACGTCATGAGCAGACGCCCGTTGCGTATTGGCCTTTCAGCCCGGATCTACCATCCGCAGCCCGGTGCCACGGGGCTGCAATCCAAGTCCTTGCAATACCTCGAGCAGTCGGTGGCGCATTGGGTCATGTCGCGCGATGTGATGGTATTCATGATTCCCTCGGTCAGTGGCGACGGCATCGTGCACCGCAGCAGCATCCGCCTTTCCGACTACCCGCAATATCTCGACGGCCTGGTGCTGCAGGGCGGGGCGGACATCAGCCCGCAATGCTATGGCGAGGAAGCCCTGCAGGCGGAATGGGCCGGAGACCGCCTGCGCGATGCCTATGAAATGGAATTGCTGCATGAATTCATGGAGGCCGGCCGGCCGGTGCTGGGCATCTGCCGGGGAGCGCAGCTGATCAATGTCGCGCTGGGCGGCACCTTGTACCAGGACATCGCGACCCAGTATGAACGGCCGGAAGTCCATGTGCATGAGGCTTACGATGCACACGCTCATGCCATCACATGGGAGGCCGGCAGCGGCCTCGGCAAGCTCTATCCGGAGTGCGATGGCGGCCGGGTGATTTCGATTCATCACCAGGCCATCAAGGCGCTCGGCAAGGGGCTGCGCGTCGAGGCGCGCAGTATCGAGGACGGCTTGATCGAAGCCGTCCGTCTGGAAGGCAAACCTTACGTTCTCGGCTTGCAATGGCATCCGGAGTTTCATCCTCCGGGCAGTACGGACCTGCTCAACTGCAATCCGATTCTCGACGAGTTTTTGACAGCCGCCAAAGCGCGTCACTGGTAGGTAAAACGTTTTTGTTGGTGGCCTCATCCGCGCTTCGCGCCGGGGCTTTCTTCAATCGGGCCGAATCTCGCGCCCAGGCTTACGAGGTGGATATCGACATATCGAATCCGAAGCTGCATCAAGGGGAGAAAATATGATTAAAGTTGGACTGGTGGGTTATGGCAAAGCGGGCAAGGCTGTGGCCAGCGTATTGGCGCAGGATGAGCGATTCGAGTTGTGCTGGATCGCCCGACGTTCGAACAAGCCGACGGCAACCGAAATCCCGGTGACGCGCCTCGACAAGGCGACATTTCCCGACTGGCTGGCGTCGCATCCGGTCGATGCCGTGGTGGATTTTTCCGACAGCGAGGCCGTTCTTGAATACGGCGAAGCCATCCGTCAGCGCGGACTCATGCTGGTCAGCGCCATTTCCAGCTATTCGCCGGAAACGCTGGACTACATCCGCGAGCTGGGCCGGGACATCCGCGTCATGAGTTCGCCCAACATCACGCTGGGCATCAATTTCCTCATGCTGGCCGCCCGCCTTCTGCGCAGCATCGCGCCGTTTGCCGATGTCGGCATCGTCGAACAGCACTTCCGCGACAAGAGCGAGGTTTCCGGCACGGCAAAACGCATCGCCAAAACGCTGGAGGTCGATGAAGAGGAAATCACCTCGCTACGCCTGGGCGGCATCATTGGCCACCATGAAGTCATTTTCGGCTTCCCGCATCAAACCGTGCGCATGATCCACGACTCGATCCGGCGCGAGGCATTTGGTACCGGGGCTGCATTTGCGCTGAGCCTGCTCGCCACTCGCCCGGCCGGCTACTATTCCTACGAGGAATTGCTACTCGACATGATGCGCCAGGAACTGCAACGCCATGGGGAACAACAGCCCGTCGATGCTTGACAGCCTGGTCGGGCTGCCGCGCTGGCTGTGGGAGGCGCTGCTCGACCGGCTGTTCTTCCTGCCGCCTTTCCCGGAGCGGATCGATTCGCTCGCCCTGTTCAGCCTGCTCTTGGTCGTCGGCCTGCTCATCGGCGAATGGCTGCACGCCCATGCCCGCTGGCCCCGGGTCATCGGCTACGTGCTGGCCGGCATCCTGTTCGGCCCCTCGTCGCTGGGCTGGATCAGCATCGAGGCCCTGGCGCAGGCGCGACCGATTGCCGATGCGGCGCTCGGCTTGCTGATGATGGAAGTCGGCCGGCGGCTCGACTTGAGCTGGCTGCGCCACAACCCGGAATTGTTGCGCAGCACCTTCGCCGACATCGCCTTGTCGTTCGCCCTGATTTTTGCCTTTGCCCTCTGGCTGGTCGGCCTGACGCCCGCCTGGGCGGCCGCCACGGCAGCGGTGACCATGGCCTCGGCGCCGGCCGTGGTCCTGCTGACCATAGAGGAGGCCAGGGCGCAGGGGCAGGTGACCGAACGCATCATCCTGCATACGGCGATCAGTTCGGCCGCTTCGTTCGTCGCTTTTGCGCTCGTCCTCGGCGTCGTTCATGCCGAATTGAGCGAGGACTGGCTGAATGCCGTCGTGCATCCGCTGTGGGTCGTTGCCGGGGCGCTCCTGGTCGGCGGCATCGGCAGCTGGCTGGCACTGAATATTGCCCACATCCTGCCCAAGCGCTCGCTGGCCCAGGTTTTCGTGCTGGTCGCCTGCGCCCTGCTCGCCGTTGGCATTGCCCGCATGCTCGCCGTGCCGGTCTTTCTGACCCTTTTCCTGATGGGCGTTCTGCTCGCTTCGCGCGACCGGCAGCAGACCTTGCGTTACACCGCCTTGCCCGAGGGCCATTGGCTCCTCGCCATCGTGCTTTTCGTCATCGTCGGCGCTTCGTTGCCGTGGCAGGAATTCACCTGGCTGGCCGGGCTCCAGGCGCTCGGCCTGCTGCTCGTCCGCGCCGTGGCCAAAGCCGGTGCCGTGGCCTGGTCGGGCGGCAGTCTGCCCTTGCCCAAACGCCTGCTGGTCGGCGTCGGTATCCAGCCCTTGTCGGCCACGGCGGTTTTCATGGCTTACGAACTGGCCAGCCTTTATCCGGAAGTGGGCCGCTCGGCCCTGACTTTGCCCCTGTTCGCGGCTGCCATGATGGAACTTGTCGGCCCGGCCCTGTGCCGCCTGGCTCTGCGCCGGTCGGGCGAGTGCGAGAGCGGTGCGCAGGCGCGTGGAGGTATCGCATGAACATCCAGCCCTTGGGCGAGTTTTCCGACAGTGCGGCGTTGTCGCTGGGCGTCGAACTCGAACTGCAACTGGTATCGCGGCGGGATTTCGACCTGACGCGCGGCGCCACCGACCTGATCGGCAGCCTGGATTACGACGGACGTTTCGGCGAGATCAAGCTGGAAATCACCGAAAGCATGATCGAAATCAGCACTCTGGCGCGGTCGACCGTAGACGGTATCGCGGCCGACCTCGGCGGACTGCGCGACACCCTGCGCCACCACTGCGAGCGCAACAACATCGCTGTCTGCGGCGGCGGTACCCACCCCTTCCATCGCTGGCCGGAACGGCGCATTTGCCCGGGCGACCGTTTCAACGACCTCTATCAGCGCTACGGCTACTTGGCCAAGCAATTCACCGTCTTCGGCCAGCACATCCATGTCGGCTGCACCTCGGCCGACGACGCCATCTGGCTGACCCAGGCGCTCGGCGTTTATGTGCCGGCCTTCATTGCCCTTTCGGCCTCGTCGCCATTTGTCGATGGCGTGGACAGTTTTTACCAGTCGGCGCGGCTCAACGCCGTTTCGGCCTTTCCGCTGAGCGGGCAATGCCCGCCGCTGAACAGCTGGCAGGAATTCACCGAACACTTCGCCTTCCTGCAGGCCTGCGGCATTGCCCAGGGCATCAAGGACCTGTATTGGGACGTCCGCCCGAAGCCGGAATTCGGAACCGTCGAACTCCGCGTCTGCGATACGCCGCTGACCATCGAGCAGGCAACTTCGCTGGCCGCCCTGGCCCAATCCCTCGCCCGCTGGCTGCTGCGCACCCGTCCGCCGCTGGACACCGCCAAACAGGCCCATGTCGCCCGTTACAACAAATTCCAGGCTTGTCGCTATGGTCTCGAGGCGATGATTTCAGACCCCCAGGCCCTTTGTCAGACCCCCCTGAAGCAAACGCTGTCCAGCTTGCTCGAGACGATTTCCGAAGACGCCCGGGAACTGGCCTGCGAACGCTGGCTGAGTCCGCTCAAACAGGCTGTCGCCGGCCATGCAGGCGATGCCGATTGGCTCCGGGCCAGGGAAAAGCAACACGGTAATTTGAACGACGTGGTCCGCGAAGCGAGCCAACGACTGATCGGCCCGGACAGCGAAAACCAGGAGAAGACGAGATGATCCACCGCTTGCCCGTAGCCCTGCTGGCGCTCTTGATCACCACGGGGGCAGGGGCGGCAGCCAGCGGCTGTGACTTCGAGCGCGTGCCGGTCGGCGACCAAAAAATCGGCGCCTGGATAGACAAGAGCAACTGGTTGTCGATTGAAAACCAGCGCCTGAGCTTGTCGGCCGGTGACGTATTCATGCCTGCATGGCGTCTGGCCCCGGGCGGCGAGGCGAAAGCGCCGGCCGCGAAGCTGCGCCCGGTTGACGATATTCAGGCGATCGACCCCTTCGACGGCCGCCGGCGGAACCTCGGATTCCTGCTCGACAGCCGTCTTTATGCCGATGGCCTCGTCGTGCTGCGCAACGGCCGGGTCGTCGCCGAACGCTATCGCAACGGGCTGGCGCCTGACCAGCCGAGGCTCCTGCTCGAGGCCAGCCGCCCACTGCTCAATCTGCTCGGCGCCATGAGCGTCAGCGAAGGCAAAATGGCCGCCGAAAGGTCGGTTGTTCGTTATCTGCCCGACATGGCCGCTTCAACCGGGCTGCGCAAGATTTCGGTCCAGCGTCTGCTCGAGAACAAGGAATATCACGTCTGGACGCCGGAGGAAATCGAGGCCTGGCGCCGCGCCGGCGGGTGGACGACGAATCAGGCCGACAACAGCATCCGCGCCTGGCTTTCCGCGCCCGGGCGCTGGGACAAAACCCTGACCGAACGGCAGGCTCCGCTATTCGGCGCCTCGCCCGACGACGACTTGCTGGCCTGGACCCTGGCTGAGGGGAACGCCATGCCACTGTCCCGCCTGTTCTGCGAACAACTGCTGAGCCGAGCCAAACCCGAGCACGCCGTGCTCTGGCTCAGCGACGCCCAAGGCGTCGAACTGGCCTCGGGGCTGGGGTTGTCCCTGCGGGATTTCGCCAAACTCGGCCAACTCCTCGTCGAGGCCCGCAGCAGTCGCAGCGGCGGCCGTATCCCCCGGTGGTTCGTCGAAACCCTGCTCGCCTCATCGGGCCTGCGCTCGGCCGAAATCGACGGGCTCGCCAAAGGCAGCGAGCCGCGCTACGGCTTCGTCCATCTGGGCGGGGCACGGAATCGGGTCGCCCTGATCGGCGCCCATGGGACGAGCCTGTATCTCGATTTCGACAAACGCCTGGTCATCGCCCTGTACGCCACCCGCCCCGGGGATAACTCGGCCGGAACCCTGGCTCTGCTCGAACAGACATGGAAAGCCATAGGCCGGGCTGTCGTCGCGCCGGGCAAGTGAGCGACAGGCAATTTGCGATGCCTTGGCTGTCGATTTTTCGGGGGCGGCCAGGTGAATGCCATGGTCAACCTGGCTTGCTACGGTCAACCGGAAAAAATGGCCAAAATTGAAATCGGGAATTTGTTGTTAAGCTTCGCGCGGGCTGGCGATCAATCCGGTTGTCGCCTCGTTTTGAATGGCGGGTGTGCAGCCGAAAGCAGTTCCCAAACGTTTCAAGCCATGGCTTATCGTCCGCGTCCCTGGCTACTCTCGTCAGCGTTATCAGGTTTCCGTTGTTGCCCCGAGTGCTATCTTGATTCGGCAGGACGAGGGCTGGACTTGTCCTCTCTTGGCGGTTTAGCACGTTGCTCGTTCAGTTCCGCCTGCTCGCGCATGTTCGGCTCGCGCTGAGGCTGTGGATTGGTACGCAGCGCCATAGCTCTTAATTCCGGGACTTGGACTACACTTCGGAGTAAATCGACGTCCATTTCGATGTTAATAATATTATTTAATTGAAACATATGGTTGTGTGTATTGTTGGTCTTTGTGGCGGCTACCCGGCGCCGACAGTGAGTCGGCATCGCCATGACGCCGCTCTGTTTGGCGAGCCGGAGTGGTTGCACGAAATCATCTGCGCCGTGCGCGCCATCGCGCCGGCCCATATCCCGTTTACTGCCAAGATGCGCCTTGGCATTGACAACAATCAGGCGCTGGTCGCCGAGGGCTTGCTGACGCCGGAACGGCTGGCAGCGTGATGGACGAACCCGTGTCAGGCAACTCGCGCTTCATTTCCAGCGCCCAGGAAGGGCCGCACCGCGACCTCGAGGCCCTTGTTCGCCGCCATATGGCGCACCCGTTCAGGAAGCCGGTTGCCGATTACAACCGCTATGCCTTCGCGCTGGCGCTGGCGGCGCGTGAGGCGTGGAATCCGTCGGCGCCGCTCATTCTCGATGCCGGCTGTGGCGTTGGCTGGAGCACGCAGCGCATGGCCGAAAGCTTTCCCGATCATTTCGTTTTTGGCGTCGATCAGTCGGTCGACCGTATCAATCGTGGCAAACCCTTGCCGATGCCGGCCAATGCCCTGCTGATCCGGGCCGATGTGGTCGATTTCTGGCGCCTGCTGGCCGACAGCGGGATGCGTCTGGCCCGCCATTACAACCTCTATCCCAACCCGTGGCCGAAAATCGGCCATCTGGCCCGGCGCTGGCAGGGCCACGCGGTGTTTCCGGTGTGGCGCGAACTGGGCGGCGAAGTCGAATGCCGCAGCAACTGGCGCATCTACATCGAGGAAATGGCCCAGGCGCTGAGCCTGCTCAGCGGCCAGCCGGTGGTCGCCGAACCGTGGCAGACGGCCGAACCGATGACGCCCTTCGAGAAAAAGTACCTCGCCTCCGGCCACGCGTTGTGGCGCTGCCGGGTCAGCCTGCCATGAACGTCTGCCAGACCTGTGGCGCCTGCTGCGCGAGCTTTCGTGTCGATTTCCATCCGGCCGAGCTGGCCGGTGGCGCTTTTGCCTGGGGGCAGGGTGTGCCGGTCGACCTGACGGTACCCGTCACCCCGGCCGTCGTCCGTCTGTGTGGCACCGACGCCAGCCCGCCACGTTGCGTGGCGTTGGCCGGGGAGCTTGGCGTGGCGGTGCAATGCACGATTTACGATGTTCGGCCATCGCCCTGTCGGGAGTTCGACACTGAACACGCTGCCTGCAATCAGGCCCGCAAGCGCCAGGGCTTGCCGCCGCTGCCGAAATAGCGGCGGCCTGGCGGCCGCTTAGCTGCGGCCGATGGCCGTTTCGGTCTGATGGGTGATTTCGGTGGCTGTTGCCGAATCGACCGTCAACCCGCTTTCGCTGCGGGCCACCGTGCGCATGAGAGTGGTGCTCGGGGTGACGACTTCAAGTTCGATCTCGATGTTGCGCCCCCCGGCGCTGGCCGTGATGCGTTGGCCAAGTTCTGTTTTTTCGGTGGCCTCCGGCTTGATCGACATTTTCTTCAAGGCGGTCAGCACGGCAACGCGCACGCGGCGGAGCGGTGCGGTGAAGGTCCGCGAGGCCTGACCGTTGACGTGATGGGAAAAGATGGCGCTGGCGCCGAGGCCTGCTGCAGAAATGATCACGGGAGCACATCCCGACGTGACCGAGGCGATGCCGATGATCAGGAGCGCAGCGGAGATTTTTCGATACATGGGGTCACCCCGGAAAATTGTGCGAGATGATTTTACGTCCAACCTGGAATGTGGCGTGGGTTTTTTTTACACGCAATCCGGCGATTGTTATCCCCGTTCTGGTCGGACAAGGCTGTGGATAAGCTCGGGACAAGCCTGGCAAGCTCATGAGCTGTAACGGCTTTTACGCGTTGCCTAATTAATGGGCAATAAACGTCAGCTTTGCTTCTTTAGTGCGCGCTTCCGGCGTTTCGGAGCAAACAGCCGTGTTTCAACCAGTTCGGCCGGCAAGGGTTTGGAGAAAAGAAAACCCTGCATGCAATCGCACTCCAGGCGGGTCAGCGTCGCCCGCTGGGCATCCGTTTCAACCCCTTCGGCGACAACTGTCATGCGCAGGCTATGGGCGAGCGCCAGAATGCCGGTGACGATGGCGACGGCGTCTTCATCTTCCGGCATGTCCTGAACGAAAGAGCGGTCGATTTTCAGGGTATTGGCTGGCAGGTGCTTGAGGTAGGACAGCGAGGAATACCCGGTGCCGAAATCGTCAATGGAAATATGAATACCCAGGTTGCGCAACTCGCGGAGCAGCCCGATGCTTTCCGCAGCCCGTTCCATCAGCACGCTTTCAGTGATTTCGAGGACAAGGGACGAAGCCGGCAGGCCGCTGTCTTCCAACGCACCGAGAATGATATTCCGCAGGTTGGGCTGTTCCAGTTGTTTGGCCGAAAGATTGACGGCGACATGGAGATTCGGCATGCCGTTGTCGAGCCAAGCCTTGGTTTGCCGGCAAGCGCTGCGCAGGACGAATTCGCCGAGCGGCAGGATGAGGCCGGTTTCCTCTGCAACGGGTATGAATTCGGCCGGAGAGACGATGCCATTTTCCGGGTGTATCCAGCGCACCAGTGCCTCGACGCTGGTGATGCTACCGGAGATGGTGTCTATCACCGGCTGATAGAAAACGGAGAACTCCTCGCGCTCCAGCGCGTGGCGCAGATCGTTTTCCAGCTTCAATCTGTCCGAGACGGCTGACTCCATGGCTGCCTCGTAATAACAGAAGCCACTGCCACTTTGCTTGGCACGATACATGGCGGTGTCGGCATGGCGGAGCAGGCGGCTGAGATCCGGACCGTCCTGCGGAAACAGCGAAATGCCTATGCTGGTGGTGATGACGATTTCCTGGCCATCGATGATCAGCGGCGCGGACACTGTGCGGCAGATGTTCTGGGCGACGCTGGCGGCAACGGCGGCGTTCGGCAGGTCGTCGAGCAGGACCGTGAATTCGTCGCCGCCCAGGCGGGCTACGCAGTCGTCGGCTCGGACGCAACCCTTGAGGCGCTGGGCCATGGTGGCCAGCAATTTGTCACCGGCTTCGTGACCCAGCGTGTCGTTGATGAACTTGAAGCGGTCGAGGTCGAGGAAAAGGACCGCCAACTGGGTTGTGTGGGCGGCGGCATGCTCGATGGCCCGGCTCAGTTGTTCCATGAACAGTAGACGGTTGGGCAGGCCGGTCAGCGCGTCGTTGTAGGCGAGATGCTGGACGTGGCGTTCGGCACGGGTGGCGTCAATGACCCGCCGTACTCGCTGATTGACGACCGATAAGTGGATCGGCTTGGGGATGAAGTCACTGGCACCAACCTCGAAGGCACGCTCGATGGATTGGCGGTCATCCAGTGCGGTGATCATCAGAATCGGAATTTCTTTCCAGCGCGGGTGGCGTTTCAGAGCCAGGCAAGCGTCAAAGCCATCCATGACGGGCATCAGGGCATCCATCAGCACGGCGTCGGCATCGTTGTTTTCCAGCCAGATCAAGGCATCATTGCCATCGCCCGCTTCAGCCACCCGGAAACCGCTGCGCTGCAGGGCATTGCGCAGAGCGGATCGGGTGCTGCGATCATCGTCCACGACCAGAACGACCGGGGCATCTTCGCGCAGAAGGGGCTGGCTGCTTGACGTTCCCTCCAGCTCCGCGGTCAGAATCGGTTCGACGAGAGCGAATTCCGTCCGCAAGCGCTGGAGCAGTTCGTTTGTTTCGCTGAAATCGCTGGCCTCGGCCCGCAATTCCATTTCCCGGGCGACGCCGGCCAAGGCAATGGCCCCCAGGTTGCTGGCAGCCCCCTTGATCACGTGGGTTACCTGATGGAGCGTGGCGGCATTGCCGTCGGCGATGGCGGTTTCCAGCTCGGAAAGATAACCCGGCATATCTTCCAGAAAGGGGCGGACGGCCTCGCCTATCGAACTGCCGAGAATGTCCCGCAAGCGCGTCACAACACCGCAATCGAGCGATTGGCTGCTGGTGTCGACCGCTGTCTGGGGAATGAGGGCTTTGCCCGGTTGCCAGTTCAGCCAATGTTCTAGGCGGGTGGTGAGGGTGTTCAGCGTCAGCGGCTTGGGCAGGTGGTCGTCCATGCCGCTTGCCTTGCAGCGTTCGATATCGGCCGGCAGCGTATTGGCCGTCATGGCGAAGATGGGAATGTGCTTGCCTCGTCCGGCTTCTAGCTGGCGAATGGCAGCCGTAGCCTGAAAACCGTCCATTTCCGGCATCGAGCAGTCCATCAGGATGAGATCCCAGTCGCCGTCCTGCCACATGCTCACGGCTTCCTTGCCATTCCGGGCGATGGCGCTGGAGCAGCCGATCAGTCGCAGCATGCCGGCGGCTACCAGTTGGTTGGTGACGTTATCCTCGGCAATCAGAATGCGTAAACCGCTCAGGGCTGGCGCCTCGGCTTCCGGGCGCAGCGATGCTATTGGTCTGCCGGTAATACAGGGGATGGTGAACCAGAACAGGCTGCCTTGGCCAGGCCTGCCTTCGACGCCAATCTCGCCACCGAGCAGATGTACGACTTGCTTGCAGATGGAGAGACCGAGGCCGCTTCCACCGTAGCGCCTTGTGGTCGATGTGTCGGCCTGGGTGAAGGAATCGAAAATGACCGACTGGTGCTCCTCGGCTATGCCTATGCCCGTATCACGCACGCCGAATTGCAGTACTTCTCCGTTTTCTGCGGTTTCGACCGTTAGCGTGACTGAGCCTTGCTCGGTAAATTTGACGGCGTTGCCGATCAGGTTGATCAGAATCTGGCGAATTCGGGCCGGGTCGCCATTGAGTATTTTCGGCACGGTAGGAGCAAGGATGGCGGCAAGCTCCAGCCCCTTGCCGGCCGCCTGTGTCTGAAACATGCCGAAGACGCCATCGACCAGTGGCTGGAGTGCGAAATCGCAAGCGTCGATGGCCATCCGACCTGCTTCCAGGCGGGAGAAATCGAGGATATTGTTGATCAGTTCCAGCAGGTATTGCGACGAGTCCCAAGCCAGACCGAGCAATTCGTGCTGCTCATGGTCCAGTTTGCCGAGTTTGAGCATATCGAGCGTGCCGATTACGCCGTTCAGCGGTGTCCGGATCTCATGGCTGACGGTGGCGGCAAAATCGGACTTCAGTTTGGCAAAACGCAAGGCGCTGTCGCGGGCCGTGCGCAATTCCTGTTCGCGTTGCTCCAGTGCAACCATCATGCTGTTGAACGCATGGGCCATTTCTGCCAGGTCTTGGGGGCCGGAGATGTCCGCTCGCAGACCGCCTTCGCCCTTTTCGGCGCGAGCCATCGTAGCTGACAGATTGGCCAGTGGCCGGATCAGCCGACGGGCCAGAAAACGCAGACCGATGCCGAAAATCAGTGCGAAGGCGAGTCCAGCCGTGAAATTGACGACAAATACTTCCCGAACCAGCGCTTTTAGCGTGGCCTTGCTTTGGTCGATGATGACAAATCCAAGCAATATGTCCTTGCCCTCGGTCACCTCGAATTGGGAGTCGGGGCCGGAAAGCGACCAGACGGGCGCGACGAAACGCCAGCCAGCAGCGTTTTCGGCAAGCAGATAGGGGCGGCGACTGCTGTTTGGCAGATTGGTGGCCACTTCGCCGACAATGACGTTTCCACTTTCAAAAAGGACGCGCCCGTCGGTATGGCGGATTTCGATCCGGGTGACATCGGGAAAGGCTGCCGCCGTCTCGAGTGCCTCGGCAACGTTGTCGGTCGAGCCAAAGGCTAGAGCCAGGCGACTTTGCGTGGCCAAAGTCTGCGTGATGCGCAGACCGTCGTCCAGTTTGCTGGAATATAACTGGCGGCTACCTTGCCAGGACGTGGCGAAAGCCGCGAGCAAGGAGACGCCAAGGACGCCGGCGCCAAACAGGATGGCCAGTTGGCGGCGGAAGGTTGTTCTTTTGAATCGTAGTAGCCAGCCCGACAACCACGCCATGGCTCGCTAGTGCTCCGGGAAGAGCAGGTCGAAGCCCTGCTGTTGGGCGAATGACACCGACAGGCCGAGGTGGCTGGCGGTGCGGGTGTTGAATGCAGTCA
The DNA here is from genome assembly GCA_018828385.1 of Gammaproteobacteria bacterium. Lineage (GTDB taxonomy): Bacteria > Pseudomonadota > Gammaproteobacteria > Burkholderiales > Rhodocyclaceae > Azonexus. The sequence goes on from JAHJVE010000003.1 coordinate 63,688, forward strand.
GTACATTGCGCAGGGGCTGAGTGCCGCGCACGCTTGGGTTGCCGTTGGCAATGCCAAGTGCAGAAGCGGCCAGGTTGCGTCCCAGTTCAAGGTTGTTGGGGTACAGCGCAAAGAGGGCCCCTCGTTTGACATGCGATACGTTGCTCGAGAAGACCGGGATGCTCTTGTTCCAGGACTCCTGCAAGACAAGCGGCAGAACCAGTGACTCGTCCACCGTCGCGCCGTCCTGCGGCAGCCATAACGCATCCCGCCGGGGGTCGGCCGTGGCAAAGATGGTCTGGTAATGGCTTAGCGCGCTCTTCAGGTTATCCGCTTCCAAGGGCACCAATTCAATGCCCTGGCTGCGTGCAGCGTCACGGGCCAGTTTGATCAGCCAGGTGTTGTGGCGGGGGTCGAAAACGACAAAAACGCGCTGGGTTTTCGGTGACAAGGTTTTTAGCCGGGAGAACAGCAGGGCCGGGTCCGGCGCCAAGCTGAGAACGGCTGCGCTGCGGCCATCTGATTCCGGGACAGAGACAACGCCGCCAGTTACGACACCAATATCCTTGTCGAGCGTACTGGCAGCTTTCAGGCCATTCCGGCCGAGGGCAATGACGACGCGAATATCCTGCCGCTTCAATTCGCCGGACAGTGCCTGAATGTTGAAGTTGCTGCCGATCGCGTAGCTGGTAACCTTGGTTTGGGCGTTTTCCTCGATGCCCTCGATGATTTTCGAGAAAACGCTCCGGTAGGGTTCCCCGATGTCCGGGTAGAGCACGGCGATCGGCCCGATGTTTCCGCCGGCTGCGGCAAGCTGCAATACGCCGCCACGTTGATTGGCTGCCATCAACAACTGACTCAAACGAGGTTCGCTGAGGTCTTTCAGGGAGAGGAGGATGACCTCGACGCCGGGGGTGTTTTCTATGCCACCCAGGACCCCGGCAAAGTTGCTCGCAATGCTGTCGTCCGATGCGGAATAAATGACCGCGATACGAGTTGGCTCTGCCTTGGCCTGGAAAATACCAGCGGCTAGAACGCAAATCAGCGCGAAGCGGACGAAACGCAATGTCATGACGGCATTATAGGCTGTAACGGGCCTGGAGCCAGAAGGTTCGGCCGGGCATTGGCAGATCGTAGGTGATGCCGGAGCCGTTCTGGCTCGGTTCGCGCACGTCGGCATCGAAGAGGTTGCGTGCCGATGCGGCAAAACCCCAGCCTTGTATTGCCTGGGTGGTGCGCAGGGTGAGGTCTACAGTAGTGTAGTCGGGAGTCTGCTGACGGTTATCACCCCAGGCACGGCTGCGGTCGGCGACGTAGTTGACTTGCCCGTTTAGCTGCCAGCCAGGGGTGAAGCGCCAGTCGGCGCGAGTGTACAGCATATGATGTGGTGCGTAGCCGGCATCGTGGTTGGTCGCTTGGTCGATGTTCTTCTGGTAGGCATAGTTGCCGGATACGCGCAATGTTTTGGTCGCGTCCCAGGTGACTTCAAGCTCTCCGCCGTTACCGGTTTGCTCGCCGGTGTTCTGGTATGTTTTTCCAGTGGCGGCTACCGGGTTGGTGGTTAACCGGATGATGTCGGTCAGCCGGTGGGTAAACAGGCTCAGGTTGACCTGGGTGTCCTGGCGGGGCTGCCACGAAATACCGGCTTCCAGCGTTTCGATCGTTTCGGCTTGCAGGCTGGGGTTGCCCACGGCGACCGGGTTGTTGACCGAGGCGGATTCGTTGATCGAAGGGGCGCGGAAGGCGGTGCCGTACATCACCTTGGCGGTCAGATCGTGCCGGACATTCCAGACTAGGGCCAGGCGAGGGTTGGTGGTGGCGCCAAAATCGGAATAATGGTCGTAACGAATGCCGGCGGTTAGTGCCAAGTCCTGGGCAAAAGTCCATTCATCCTGCAGGTAGGTGTAGTTCAAGTATCGCTTGTATGGCAAGACATAAGGACTGGTATCCGAAACGTCGACGACCGAGGGCAGGGGGGTTGGCAGCAGCCCGACAAAGGTGAAGTTCTTCGTTTCCCGGATCTTGTAGAGATCAAGTGCATCGTGACCAGCGCCTATGCGCAAGCGGTGGTTGTTGAAACCAGTGTATTGGGCCGTGGTGGAAAGTCCGTATTGCCTCTGCCAGCGGGAAGGGTTGCCGATCATGCCGGCGGTGAATGTTCCAGTCGGCAGTCTGGCGCCGGGTGGATAGATGGTCAGGCTGGCTTCCTCGGACAGGTCCAGGAAGCGTGCATCGAATGACAGGCTCCAGTCCTTAGTAAATTGAGGGTCGTGCCAAGACAGGTCAGCGTTAAATCGGTGACTGTCATTGCTGCCGTTGGGATCCAGCGCATTGGAAACCCCGGCGCCGGTTTCCATATTAAAACGATTCTTGACGCCCAGGCGCATTTGCCATTTTTCGTAGCCGACATCCAGTCCGGCGTCGAACGATTCGCGACCGAGATTGACCGATCCCGGGGCCAGCGAGGCATTCGTACCAAAGGCCGGGTCAAGGACAGAGGATTGATAATCCTGAGAGATGATTCGGTTCTGTCCATTGGTGGCGCCAATCTGGACATAGGCGGCGACATCGATGGGGCCGACATTGCCGCCGCTCTGCGCCCATGTTGTCCAGGTATCGAAGGAACCGGCACGGACGCCGAATTGGGTGCCATCAAGTTCGGCCGCCGTCTTGGTGACCAGGTTGATGGTGCCAGCGTAGGAGTCGGCCCCGTAAAGGGCCGAACCGGGGCCGCGGATGACTTCGATGCGCGAGATGTTTTCCAGCGGCAGTCCGCCCCAAAGGTTCCCGCGGCTACCGGTGAACATGTCGGTGACGGGTTTGCCATTGACCAGCATCAATACTTGCGGGTTATAGGTGGAGAAGATGCCGCGGAATATATAGACGGGCGGGTAGGTATTGGTGGAGCGGCCGACATGGACGCCAGGGATCGTTTCCATGACCTCGTCTAGGTCGGTCGCCCCCATGGCGGCTATTTCCTCGGCCGTGATGACGGTGGCACTCGACGGAGCGTTGCGCAGGAGTTGTTTGTTACCGGTGGCAATGTGGACAAACCCTTTTTCGCCGTAGGCCATGGCCAGATCCTCTTCCTCCAGCGCTGTTTGAGCGGAGGAGTAGCCTGCCGAGCTGGCAATCAGGACGGCCAGAAGGCAAGGTAATGAACGCATGATTTCCCCAGTTGGTATAATTTTTCTCGAAGCCTATGGTAAATGTTCATTCGGAGCAACATATGCGAACAATTTCCTGTTTATGGAATACGTCAGGTGTTTTCCGTTGATCCAGTCCACGGTCTGGGTGCTTGCCCCCGGTAATCGATGTCGTTGCAACGTGTAGGAAACAGGGCTCCGGCGGGCTTTTCGGCCGCTTCGAGAATGCATGGCGGGATGCCGGCAAGGGTCTTGAGGATGTTGAAAAGATGATACTGGCGCGGCGTGAATCCTAGGTCGGCAGCTAGGGCAGCCGTCAGGGCGGCGAAATTCATTTTCAGGAAGGGTTTGTATTCGCCGACCAGGATTTTCTCGACCTTGAATGCCAGGCGGTAATGTTGCCCTTGCTCAAAGCCTAAAGATTCGACCAGCTTGATCAGCGGCGGCAGGCGTTCGTCGATGCAGTTGATCGGACGGCCATAGCCATAAATGCGGCGGGACGCCAGTTCCCGGGCCACGAATTCGCCGATTTCACCGCCGGCGCTTACGGCGGTGCCCGCCCGCAGGAAAAAATCGATCGCCCGGATGCCCGGTCGGCCGCCGTAGACGCCCGCTTCGGTAATGGCGATGCCCGCCGCCAGGCCGAGCACCGACGAACTCCGGGTATTGGCGGCGATGGCGGCAACGCGGTTGTTCCACAGGCGGCTGTCGGGATAGCTGGTCAGCGTCCAGATGCCGTGCAGCAAGCGAATTTGTTCGGGGCCGAAGTGGCGCCCGGTGATCCCGAAAACATAGAGCGCCATCCAGTCGATGCCGTGCAGGTCCGCATGCAGGTCATGACCGCGAAAAACGGCGCGTTCTCCCGGCCAGCAGGCACCCACCCGGGTGCGCAGGATGCTGGCATTGGCAGCGAGCAGGTCGGGTCCGTTCATTTTTCCTCCTGGCGGCCGGGATCGTCCGACAGTTCGACGGGGTAGAAGGGGAAGTTCCTGAAGCCGTAGTCTTCCTGTTCCAGGGCGTGTGCGGCGGCGCCGGGCAAGCGCAGGATCAGGTAGAGCATTTCGCCTTCCCGGGGGCTGAAGCCAAGGTCGATGAAAGTGGCCGCGGCGACGCCGGCCTGGTTCAAGGGCATGCCGGCCAAGGCTTCAAGTTCCGCTCGGTGTTCGGCTAGCCAGGCGAGATACGGGAAGGGACCTATTGCGGCAAGCGTCGATAACAATTGCCGGACGCTGCTTGCGGTCGACACGCCGTTCGGGTCGAATCCGGGCAAATGTTCGTCCGGGGGCCAGATATCTACGATTTGGTCGGCTTCGTCGATGTCATGGTTGGCCCACGCATTCAGGTCGCGGCCATGGGTCAACCAGCCCGTCATGGCAGCGAAGACTTCCCGGGCGCCGCCGTGACGGCCTGCGCCAGCTGCCAGGGCGGCCATCAGCGACGCCGCTGCTGGCGAACCGCAGGCGCCACCGCACATGGCCGAATAGACCGAAGGGTCGCGTGGCCCGGGATTGGCCAGGGCGACGGCCAGGGCTTCCAATAAACGGAGGGCTGCCGGCGAAGGCAGATCGTCGCGAAAGAGCAGGCAGAGCATTTCCGTCCACCGGGCTTGGCCAACCATCTGGCCGAATACGTCGTATCCCCGGCAATGGGCCGAGCGCACGGCGAACGGATTGTCGGCTTCGGCTTCTTCGTGCCAGATGCGGGTTTGGATAGTTTGGACGGGAGTGCTCACGGTCTTCCTCTTGGCGGGCTACATATCGGTGCCGAGAATCTGCATGCGCAGATTCATTGGTGGTACTTCTTCGGGATCGATATAGACATCGAGCAGAGAAGGTCCTTTCTTTTTGCAGATGGCATCGATATCGAGCGCTTCCATGTCTTCCGGGGAACGGACGGTGTATCCGTCGGCGCCCATGGCGCGGGCGATGGCGGCGAAATCGGTGGTCGGCAGTTGATAGCCGATCTGCTCGGCGCCGGCCAGGCGCTGACCGTGCTTGACCATGCCCAGCGCCTGGTCGTTGAGAATGACGAAAATCACGGTGAGTCCCTCGGCGACTGCCACCGAGAGCTCCTGTCCGTTCATCATCAGGCTGCCGTCGCCGGTGATGCAGACGACTGGCACGTCCGGGTTGCCGGCAGCAGTGCCGATGGCGCCGCCGATGGCCCAGCCCATAGGGGCGAAATCCATGGTCAGACGCAGCCAGCCGCCATCGGTCTGGCGTCGCCCGCTTTCACGCCGGCGACCGCCGCCGAGTCGCCGTTCGCCGCTCCTACGGTCAACCGGATTTAGGTAATGAATTGACCAGGCGACGCTGTTGCCTGCATCGGCCAGAAAACGGGTGCTCGACGGAAACAGGCGGCCGAGGTCGTACATCAGTCGTTGCGGCGTGATCGGGTTGGCCGGACTGGTGTGTTTTTTCGGATCGGCCAGCATGCCTTCGCTGGTCTGGTGGCGTTGATATTCGAAGCCGCTGCTTTCCGTTGTCTTGTGGGTGCGTTCGATCAGACGGTCGAAAATGCTGCGCAGGCGGCCGCGCACATGCAGTCGGGCCATCGGCGAGCGGGCCAGATGCTCGGCCGATTCGTCGATATGGACCAGTTTGTCGTTGAGCAGGGTGTCGCTCCAGCCACTGCTGGTCCATTCGTTCATGCTGGTGCCGACGGCGAGGATCAGGTCGAGCTTGTCGTCATTGAGCAATTGTTTGGCCGTGGCGTGGCCGGCAAAACCGAAGACGCCGCGGAAAAGAGGATGAGCCGGGTTGATCAGGCCCTTGCCATCCGGTGTGGTGACGAAGGGAATGTCGCGAAGGGCGGCAAACTGCAGGATGGAACCGATGGCCTCGCCGCACGAGCCGCCGATCAGCAGGCGGATATTCGTCGAGCGCTTGATTAGGTTGATCAGCTCGTCGGTTGCATCGGCGTCAAGTAGCGAGGTTGGTCGAATCTTGTCGGCGATGTCGTAGGAGGGCGCATCGACCGGGCTGGGGCTTTTCATGATGTCCAGCGGAATGCTCAGGTGCACCGGCCCGCGAGGCGCGCGCACGGCTCGTTGCAGTGCGGTGATGAGCTTCGATTCGATCTGTTCCGGGTGCGAGATCAGCGAGTTGTAGCGCGTGCAGTGGCGGAACATGCCGAGCGTATTGATGCCGGTGCACGCCGATTCCTGCAAGGCGCGCTTGCCGAAGGAGGGCAGCGACGGCTGGCCAGTGATGACCAGCATCGGGATCCCGTTGTCGTAGGCGCAGGCAACGCCGGTGATCAGGTTGGTTGCGCCGGGGCCGGAGGTGGCGCAGCAGACGCCGATCTTGCCGGTTTCGCGGGTGTAGCCGTCGGCCATGAAGGCAGCGCCGGCTTCGTGGCGAGCGACCATGGGGCGCGGGCCGCCACGTCGGCTGCTGCGGGCGAGGGCGTTGTAAAGTGGCTCGATGGCGCCGCCGGGAACGCCAAAAACGTACTCGATGCCCATTTGTTCGAGGTAGGAGACGATGAGGTCGGCAACCTGAGGTGTTTCCGTGACTGCCTGCGGATAAGGTTCTTCGTAACTTGCATCGTAGGCAAGTCCAACGCGTCGGCTGTTCATGAGCTGTTCCCTTGTGTTCCTGGCTTATAAGAAGTGTTTTAATGACAAGGGGCGGACTATCTACGCCTTTTGGCATAGTTTTTGTGATGTATTTCACATAATTATTTTGTTTTCATAAAAACGTGTACGTTTATGTATGCAGCGATGCGTCGTGGGAAATGTCATTCGAACCGACTTCGTCGGGATGCTGCGAAGCAAGTTCACAGCAAGCCATCTAAAAGATAAAATATATAAGACTTGGGCAGGGGGCATCCCGATGTCGCCTGAACCGATTCCCCCTGTTGCTGTCGTAGAATTATCGTTTTTGCCAAGAATCCCCTAGAGCAACCCTTTACGAAAGGAAGTCGCCGTGCTTGAAGCCTATCGCGCCCATGTAGCAGAGCGTGCAGCCCTCGGTATCCCGCCGCTGCCCCTGTCCAAGCAACAGACCACCGAACTGGTGGCCCTGCTGAAGAATCCCCCTGCTGGCGAAGAAGCCGCGCTGGTTGAGTTGATCACCTACCGCGTGCCGGCAGGCGTTGATGATGCCGCCAAGGTCAAGGCCGAGTTCTTGGCCAAGGTCGCCAAGGGCGAAGAAGCCTGCGCCCTGATTTCCAATGTCAAGGCCACCGAACTGCTCGGCACCATGCTCGGCGGTTACAACGTCAAGCCGCTGATTGACCTGCTGGGCGATGCAGCCTGCGGCGCCGTTGCTGCCGAGGGCCTGAAGAAGACCCTGCTCGTTTTCGATTTCTTCCACGATGTTGCCGAACTGGCCAAGGGCGGTAACGCCAATGCCAAGGCTGTCATGCAGTCGTGGGCCGACGGCGAGTGGTTCACCTCGCGTCCGGAAGTCCCGGCTTCGCAGAAGCTGACCGTTTTCAAGGTCACCGGCGAAACCAATACCGACGACCTGTCGCCGGCCCCGGATGCCTGGTCGCGTCCCGATATCCCACTGCACGCACTGGCCATGCTGAAGAACCCGCGTCCGGGTATCGAAGCCGACGAACCGGGTACCCGCGGTCCGTTGAAACAACTGGAAAAGCTCGCTGCCAAGGGCAACCTGATCGCCTACGTCGGTGACGTGGTCGGTACCGGTTCCTCGCGCAAGTCCGCCACCAATTCCGTACTGTGGTTCACCGGCGAAGACATCCCGTTCGTCCCGAACAAGCGTTTCGGTGGTTTCTGCCTCGGTTCCAAGATTGCTCCGATCTTCTTCAACACCATGGAAGATGCCGGCGCCCTGCCGATCGAAATCGATTGCAGCGCAATGGACATGGGCGACGAGATCGAACTGAAGGTCGATCAGGCCACCGGCAAGGTCACCGCCACCAAAAACGGTGCCGTGATCGCCGAATCGCAACTGAAGACCCTGGTGATCATGGACGAAGTCCGCGCTGGCGGCCGTATCCCCCTGATCATCGGTCGCGGCCTGACCACCAAGGCGCGTGAATTCCTCGGCCTGCCGCAATCCACGCTGTTCCGCCTGCCGCAAAACCCGGCCGACGACGGCAAGGGCTACTCGCTGGCCCAGAAGATGGTCGGCAAGGCATGCGGCGTGACCGGCATCCTGCCGGGCACCTACTGCGAGCCGAAGATGACCACCGTGGGTTCGCAAGACACCACCGGCCCGATGACCCGCGACGAACTGAAAGACCTGGCCTGCCTCGGTTTCTCCGCCGACCTGGTCATGCAGTCCTTCTGCCACACCGCCGCCTATCCGAAGCTGGTCGACGTCCGCATGCACCGCGAACTGCCGTCCTTCATCTCGACCCGTGGCGGCGTTGCGCTGCGTCCGGGCGACGGCGTCATCCACTCCTGGTTGAACCGCCTGCTGCTGCCGGATACCGTTGGTACCGGCGGTGACTCGCACACCCGTTTCCCGATCGGCATCTCCTTCCCGGCCGGTTCCGGTCTGGTCGCCTTTGCCGCCGCCACCGGCGTCATGCCGCTCGACATGCCGGAATCCGTGCTGGTCCGCTTCAAGGGCGAAATGCAACCGGGCATCACCCTGCGTGACCTGGTCAACGCCATTCCGCTCTACGCCATCAAGGCCGGCCTGCTGACTGTCGAGAAGAAGGGCAAGATCAACGTCTTCTCTGGCCGCATCCTGGAAATAGAAGGTCTGCCGAACCTCAAGGTCGAACAAGCTTTCGAGCTCTCCGATGCTGCCGCCGAGCGTTCCGCTGCTGCCTGTGCCGTCGCCCTGAACAAGGAACCGATGGTCGAGTACATGCGTTCGAACATCACGCTGATGAAGTGGATGATTGCCGAAGGCTACGCCGATGCCCGCACCCTGAAGCGCCGCATCAACGCCATGGAAGACTGGATCGCCAACGGCACGCTGCTCAAGGCTGACGCCAACGCCCAGTACGCCGCGGTCATCGAAATCGACCTGGCCGAAGTCACCGAGCCGATCCTGGCCTGCCCGAACGACCCGGACGACGTCAAGATCCTGTCCGAAGTCGCCGGCGCCAAGATCGATGAAGTCTTCATCGGCTCCTGCATGACCAACATCGGCCACTTCCGTGCCGCCGGCAAGGTCCTCGAAGGCAAGTCGGACATCCCGACCCGCCTGTGGATCGCTCCGCCGACCAAGATGGACGCGCTGATCCTGACCGAAGAAGGCTACTACGGCGTCCTCGGCAAGTCCGGTGCCCGCATGGAAATGCCGGGCTGCTCGCTGTGCATGGGCAACCAGGCACAGATCCGCAAGGGCTCCACCGCGATCTCCACTTCCACCCGCAACTTCCCGAACCGCCTCGGCATCGACACCCAGGTCTATCTGGGTTCAGCCGAACTGGCCGCCATGTGCGCCCTGGCCGGCCGCATCGTGACCGTCGCCGAGTACATGGAGCAGATCAAGCTGGTGAACGCCAAGGCCGGTGAAGTCTATCGCTACATGAACTTCGACCAGATTCCGCAATTCGTTGAAATTGCAGCAGAAGTTCAGATGTAACGTCTAAGAATCGCGGTTAGTTCAACGCCTGAAAACCCCCGCCGTTACTGGCGGGGGTTTTTGTTTTTAGACAGGAAAGTTGTACGGAATTGTGCGTCCAAAAGTCCTTTTTGGCCTCCTTTAGCGTGCTGTATGAGCTGCTTGTATCTGGCAGTCAGCAGCCCTTGGTGTCAGTTTTAGGGAAACGTCTGCTTTGAGTTTCTGGCTAGGACGGCATCCGACCCATTGCAGACTCTGCGCAGTTTGGGAGCTCATGGCGTCGGCGCGTTGGCTAGACGTCTCGTTGACGAAAGTGCTGCTAAAACCTGCCACAACGTATCCCCATGCCTTATGTCTTGGCCTCGGTTTGCTCGATGCTATTCCAAAGATTGTGGACGTGAACCGTTGTGCCAGCTACGTTGAGTGAAGTCGGTATTGGTACAACCTCTGGCACTTGCCCGTACTGTTCATGTAGTTGTACATGGATATCTCGCAAGACGCGTTCCGAGGGTCCAATTTCCATCCGGGCGCGAGCAAACTGCGGCCAGACGGCCATGGCAAGATCAGGCGCGTTGGTCCTGACGCCATAACCTTGCGTGCGGACAGTCGACCTTGAAATGGCGAAGAGGAAGATGTTCCGGACCGATTCGCGCCGTTTCTGCTTGAGCCGCAGGGATTGGTTGAGCGCAGAAATACCGCGCTCTTGAATCCACAACTTCACCTTCCCGGACCAGTCCATCAGCTCAGCTGAAAGGTTTGCGGCTTTGCTTCGGAGCTGTCGGACGTCGTTGGTGGAGTAATCCTGCCACTTCAATTGGAAGAGGCCAACGTCTCCAGTAAGCCGGTCATACACCACAGCATCAATGTCCGTGAGGATTGATCCCGCGCTACGCAATCTTAGGTTGCCCGGGAAGCATGCATATCGCTTCCCCTGGAACATTCCATAGAGATGCGACCGCATCCAATCCTCACGATCGGCGGCGATCGCATGTTCAGTGCGCGAATCCAGCCATTGATGCTGAGTTTTGACTGCCGTGAATGAATTTCGGGTCAGACATGACACTGGCCGCAGGATAAAGCCGTTGCCCAGATCAAAGAGCAAGGGGATCAGGGGAGTCGAATGATCAGCCAATTTCTTCGCCAGCTCCGATGTCATTGCCAACGCAGTGAAGGCAGAGCGAACGACTGGCCCAGGGCAACCGCTCATGAGGGAGATCGACTCTTCTAGCCCCGACATTGGCCCCCAGATGGTTAAGCTCTGAGGGACTGACACTTGGCTAAGTAGCTTTTTCGCGACCGAAACGCATCCGACATGCTTTGCATGAAGGCTGATGAGCGCCACACTCACGCTTGTAATGTCGGCACCGGTGATGGAACCAAGCTTTGCTTCGGGGTGAATGCCTGAGTCTTCGCGCCAAGCTGTCGCCAAGGCCAATGCCTCGGCCATGTAGTGCCTGTCAACCTCGATTCGGGCATCGTAGGCCACCATAACGCCGCGCCCCGTGTCCCAAGTTCTAACTAACGGCTTGATGAGCTCTTCGATGTCGCTCCGAAGCCAGCGCTTGACCGGCGGGCCTGTCAAAGCATAGTAAGACCCTGGCATTCCAGGAAAGCGCAAAACATCCCGCATCGAAGCCACCTTCCAGCCAGCCCTCGACGACGGTAGTCGCTCCTCGGCATCCTTGAGGCGATCCAACTGCATGAAGTCAGCAAACTGCGCCTTAGCGTCCTCGGTCATGCGGATCTGGAATTCGGCGCCATCCTTGGCGACTTCCGCGATGCCCCGCTCGCTCATGTCGGCCAGCCTCCGTAGCAGCGAAACCTTTCCTAACTCCTGCATGATTCCAACTGCGAAACCGCGCGAGCGCTGCGTGCTCTCCATTAGCGGGAACGCGTCAGGCTGTTCTAGCGGCTCAAAGAGCTCGGCGATGGCTCTGTTCCATCCCCAATACATAAGATCGAGAGATTGCTGCCCCCCTTCTTTATCAGCGCTAGTGAGGTTGGTGTAAATGCCCCAGTAATCCATCGCACGGACTACTTCGATGAACAAGACGAAGCGGCCCATCCGGTCACTAGGAAGTTGTTTTAGGACGGTCGCTAGATGGGTTTCGGCCAAATCTCTAAGCATTTGGGCGGTTGAGTCGGTCATGGTTCATCTTCCTAAGTCAGTGCCAATCTCGCTGAACCGCCCATCCCTCGTGATCCTTCCACGCATAGCTCGATGGCCCTGCGGCTGCTTTCTGAGTGTAGTGCTCGAACAGGGCACAAACTGCCTAAGTGCTGTTCGGCCAAATCTGACTATCAAATGAATAGAGATCAGTGGCTGCTTGAATCAGAATTCTGAACACCTCTTCATGGGGCTTGGGTATTCGATGTGGCGGCGAGATTGAAGTGATTGTCAATCAGATCAGCAAGTGCCTTGGCATCAAGAGACGACAGGCTGCGCGCTTCATTAAGAATTCGAATCCGGAGCACAGCGAGACGCATGATCGACTCCATTTGACCGCGCCCAAATTTCGCAACGGCCCTGACCCAAGCCTCGGCAATTGCCAGCGCGAGAATTCGATTTCCACCGATGCTTGGACGCTCGATTATTTGAACGAACGCATCTTCGGTCAAGTCTCGAAGAAGGCCCCAACGATCATCGACGATAGATCCGCGGTCTGTGGCGCAAGCACGCAGCCAGAGTCGCTGAAAGGTGTTTCGGACCCCGCCGAGGTAGCGTTCCTTCGCATTGCCAAATCGCCAGCGCACGATGTCGGGAAACATGACAACACCGAAAAATGACCATACATCCTCACGCAATGCTTCACCGGGACTCAGAAATGGACAGTCGGCCAGCCACGCCGCTGCGTCTGCGTCAAAGCGTGCATGATCCGACTTTCCGGCGCCATCAAAGCCACAATCACGTGCCAGCAAGAGTATTCCACTGCGTATCGCTTCAAGTGAAGTCGGAGAAATCATGGTTCCGCCCACCGCAGCGAAGCGTATGGAGTCAGGCAATCTGGTGGCGACAAACCCGCTCCATTCGGCTGGACTGGATCTGAGGAATTCGCCGAGCATCTGTTCGGCAGCGACGGTCGGCAGTCGCGGCAAGAGAATAGTCACGTTACCTCCCTTGTTTCGGCCAGCGCAAGAAAAGCGGAACGAAATTCTCCGGGACGGTTCTGCAACAGTGATCGGGTGAATCCGAAGTCGCGTCCGGGCCACGATTGTTGCAGCCACGCCGTCGCTTGGGCACCAAGTGTCCCGCTTTCATACGCGTCAATGGCGCCTTGGTCATCATGATCGGCAACGAAGCGTTCGCAGACCTGACTCATGATGTCAGCGAGGAGTGCCTGCAATGTGGGGCCATCCTGCTGCTCGAACCTCTCGATCAGCTGCTCGCTGTTCCGGTTGAGGAACAAGCGTATTGCTCCATGAAAGTCACGTGACCAGTCCTGTGGGGACCAGTGGAGATACCAAGGGGATTCTGCAGCCGGGATGTGTCCGAGAAGACGTTGAAAGTCGGTGACTTCGATCGGAAAGCGCGGCTCGACACCTTCGATCCGGATTCGCAACCGGTCCTGCCACAGGCGGTCTCCTGGACTTGATGGCGTGATCAACGAGGCGTTAGATGGTCCGCTGGTCACGATAATCTCGGTGAACAAATCAAGTACTGTTGACAGGCATTCTCCGGGAATTTCGATAGCAACGTGAATATTCCCGTTGCTTGCAGTCAGATCCTGAGAATCCACCTTGACCAGCTGTTGTGGCAATCGCCCAGCACCGGTCCCGATCTGTACGCGAACGGCCATGCCAAGATCTCCGTTGTCCGCGGAAAGTTCTGTCATGGCCAGTGGCATGTCGACCCTGATGTGCCGATACATGGTGATGGTCGATGCAGCATCCCAATGGGGCAGATAGTCTTCAGCCGGGACCGATGGTCCGCCATTCAGTGAAACCTGCCAGCATGAAACCGTGGTCGACGCTTCTGAAAGGGTCAGGTAGGGGAAAGCAATCCGCCGATTCATGCCTGACCTCCGGTAGAAATAGTTGCTTCAACGATTGCCGCGGCATCCGGTGGCATCCGAACGACGATTTCGAACGTGCCTTCGGTCCCATTCAGCTCCAGCCGGTCAGTCTTGCTCGATGGGGCGCCGTATGCGCCACGGATTCCAACGACTTGTGGCATCGATGCCATGCCGGCAATCGTGTTCGCTGGAGCACCGTCAATTGCCACCGAAGCCTTTGCCGTCAGAATCAGTCCTGATTGCTGTGCATCCTGATGAACGTCAGCCCTGAAAACGGCTAAAATTTGTCCGTTTTCGGATTCCAGACGCATGAAGACCGGCTTGGAAACTCCCGCCCGCAGTGGTCGCTTTCCATTCGTGCTGCGGTCTTTGTGAACCGGACCGGCTCCTTCGCCATCAGGGCCCGCCAATGCGGCACCGAGTCTGCTGGCGACTTTTGCCAGAGGAGGCGTCGCCGAACTTTGGGGCGCGTGTCCTCGAGCTGCAGTCCCCATGTTGAACGCAATCTGCTTGAGTTCGCGAAGCGCAACGTTCACAAAGGTCTTGGCGTGCCCTTTGTGCAAGTTGTCGGGTATCCAGTCATCGTGAGCCGGCGGTTCGGAGTCTGCAAATGCACGTTCGACTTCTTCATCGCCGTCGACAACAAAGACGCCGGCCCATTCTATGCGTTCGTCCGGGAAAGACTGTCCCTCAAGGTATTTGACGACGAGCTTGACCGGTCGCATCAGTGCAATATGCCGTGATACCGGGGGAAACACAGATTCCCATTCCGGGATGTTTTCACGGGGGGCTTTCAGATTCTTCTCAATAGCCAGATTGCCAAGATGCTTCTGAGGGCGCTGGCAGACGATCTTGCTGAAATCCGAACTGTTCTTCTGTTCGGCATTTCTCAGCGCTTTAACGAAGAGGTGCAGGGGGGCCATTTCCTCTGGTTCGGGAATTGCGACGGGTTTGCCCTCCACTTCGATTCGGCAGGAGAAACGCTTCGCTGGCGGGGTGTCGTTCAGCATCCTTGGCCAGAAGTTCCAGAGAAGGGTTTCTACAATCTTTCGGCCGATCAATTCCGGACTCAGATCTTCGGTGTCGAAGTCGAGAATCATAATCGATGTTCCGGACCGGCCGTTCGGACGCTCGGGGAAGCCGAGGAGCGTGGCGGCCTTTGTTGCGTCGGCATCCAGCATGGGATCAACCACGCCATCGTCCGGGTCCGCATAACCCCACCAGTGTCGGCCGGTATAACGCCGACGCATTCCGTTTTCTGGGACTTCGTAGGATGAGCCGATATGGCAGCCGATCAGTCGCCTGGAATCAGGGGCTCCTCCTTGGACGAGCGAATCCACGATGATTGTGCTGCATCGGCTCACCCGATACAACGCGACCTTGCCAAAACCGTACGTGCCACCGCCATGCGAGACGTTGCGTGGTGTGCCGATGTTCCGCAGAAAATCAATGAAATCGGTGCGGTATTCGTTCTCCGGAATCCGGTCTGCCCGGGTCGGTCCTCCCAGCCCGGATGTTCCGAAGTCGCATATTTCAAGGACAACCGGGTTTGCCCGTTCGAGAAACTGCTGCAATTGTTCCCTTGATTTCCTTTCCTCTGGAAGAGATGAAAAGAAATCGCGCCGCAGGGCCATCTGCTGTGTCTTGGACAATGTCCTGACACGGATGAATACCTCGGGTCCTGCGGAGCCTGTCGCCGCATCGGCAACGTTTTGAATTGCCTCCCGGATGACGGTCTGTACCGCATCTAGTGCAGGGGCTCCAAGCAGGCGACGAAAGTTTTCACCGATGTTTCCGGTGCTTCCGTAGGCTTCTGACTGCAGGCTTACCTTCCTCAACATGAAGCAAACTCCGTATCCATGGAGGCAGCAGCTCGCTCGGCAAGGCGATGCTCTTTGGCGCAGGCAAGGTCAACCTTGTATACCACGTCGGAAACTCCAGCCGGTACGCTCCCATCGACCATGGTTTGCGGAACTATCCGAGGAAATCCGTCGCCAACCTCATACAGATTCTCGTTTTCAAGTCGATACGCCGTTACATTCCATGCCGGATCGTCAACGTTCGAACAGCCTGCCGAATTGATCAATTGAGCGAGGGCAACAGGATCATCTGCTTTGGCGAGCGCGCTGCGCCCCAACGAAGAGATGGAGAGCAGTCCGCCGGCAACTGCTTCAAGGGTGAGATGCAGCAGATGCAGCGTGCCGCCGGATGGTGGCAGAAGCTGATCGGTGCCGTGGATGGTGATGACCGAGTTGTCGGCTTGGCTCGTGGTTTTTACTTCAAGCGAGGAGTCGCCATTGCGGAAATCATGGCGATCGCCAGCAGGCCCTCTCCATGCCTTCCAACCGCATGGAGCACATGCAAGCAGGCGGTTAAGATAAAAAAGTTCGCCGACAAGTCCGACAATTTCGGTCTGTGTTACTGCCGAGGACTGATTGCGTTCGAGTAGCTCGCGGAAGTCCGAGATGGTTGTGGCAGCTGCCTCAAGCCCATCCATCCCGCCAGCAATGCGAGTCAGGATTTCTTCCACGACCTCCCCGAAAACCAGCTCGAGATTGCGCGACAGGCACGTCAGGTCTACAAAGCGCGAACTGCGACCGGCATGAAGATAGTTCGAAAAGATGACTTTCAGAAAACGTGTCCCGGCGAGGATGCTTGACCCCGTGGCCGGTGGTACCGGAACAAGAATCCGGGCTTCGCTGAAGTTCCCCAGTGCATAGCGAACCGGTCCGGCCGGGGTGGATATATCGGTACGCAGGGTTGGTGCCTGTAGGTCGCTTGCTTCGCCCTTTCCGGCCCGCAGCAGAGCCCATGCGTCGGCTGGGGACATCGCATTGTGGTCATGCGACATCAGCTGCCTCCGCCTGCTCCATTTCGTCTGCTGCAATTTCGTCCAGTTCGTCTGCGGAAAGCGGGCGCAGCTCGATAGACACAAAATTGCCACCTTCGGTTACGGATCCTGGAAAGACCACCCCAAAACCGAGAACATCCATCTCGGCATCCAGTGCGGTTCGCGTTTTGCTCGGATGCTGAGGCTCGGATCGGTGGTCGATCGGATAGAGCAGCAGCAAGGGGACATCGCCAACATGCTCTGCCCTTTTGATCTTTGCATCCTGCCAGCCCAGCGAGGAATCAATTTTGAAAGGACTGTCAAATGCGATGTCGGTAGTAGACATCAGGGCCTTGATGTCGGCATTGCCTTCAATATCCGCCAGTCGTGCGCGAGTCACTGTCTTGACCCTGTCGATTGTGCCCAGATCCAACTGGGAAAGCCTGCCTTGCCCAGATTCGACAATGCCGACATTCCAGCTGTCGAGTCTGGTATCTGCCTGTTCGAGGAAAGAGCAGAACAGATCTGGTGCGAGATCGGCATGGCTTGCGTCGACGTGATAGGTCTTGAAGAATCGGACGATCGATGCGCGACTGACATTCCGCCAGAGGAGCCTTTCACCGACATCCTTGGCCCGGTTGCCCAATGTTTCCTCCCGGCTTACCAGTTCGGCAGCCGCACGCCAGTTGGCTTCGAGAACGGCCTTGTCCTTGTGGGGGAAACGGAAGGTTTGGCGATGTGTTCCCCAGTAACTGATTGCACAGCGAGTGGCATGTTTCATCTTGGTTGCACTCGTGATTGCCATGCCCGGAATCGTTCGTATTCTTACCGCAATGTCCATTGGTGACAGTTCCCGCAGCCTGTATTGCTCGATGTCTTCTCGTATTTCGGATTCGATTGCTGCAAGAGAACGAAACTTCGACCGGAGGTCGTCCGGCATCCAAATTCTTGGCAGATCTTCGTAGCCGCCTCGATATCCGAACCATCGCCCCATCTGCAACAGGGTGTCGTACTGGGAGCTTGTACGAAGAAAGTAGCTTACGGTCAGACCTTCGAGTGTCAGGCCCCGGGCCAGGATTGACCCGCCGACGACCACATAGGTCTTTGGCGGGCCGTCATAGTCGATCCGGTCGTCGCTGGATCCGTTTTCAACCGGAACCTCCAGTGCCGCCAAAACCTCGGGAATCCTTGTAAGGATTTCATTGGGTTCGATTTTTCGCGCTGTCGTGATGTCGGCAGGGAGGCGGCCCTGCTCCGACTCCCATACTGAAATCAGTTTCTTCCCTAGTCTGGTCTGCGGATCTGCGAATTGTGCCCGGTTCGTATTCAGCCAGCTCTCGACGAGTGCGGCAAGTCTTTCATGCATCACCACATAAGCCGAGGTATGGATGAGCATTGTCATGTGTTGTCCAGCCTGACCGCGCGCCCGTCTTGCTGCACAACATGCAAGGTAGTACAGCAGGGCATTTTCCAAGCTGGGTACTAGTTCCGGGTGAAAATTGTCCCGATGCTGTCGGGACGAAGGCTGAAGTTGTTCCACTTCGGTGTCTTCCACCGTGCGGATCATGTCTAGCCCTTCTTCTTCGGGCAATGGGCTGGAAGCGTTGGCAGGGGGTCTTCCAAACAGCTTTTCGGTTCCAAAGTAATTGCCAGATTTTGGCAATGCCGTGATGAAATCCCGGGGGTAAAGATCGTCGATCTCCTGTCCTTCAATCCGGTAAGGATTGATCAGGACGTTCGCGAACGGTGTTGCCGTGTAGCCAACGTAGCAAGCGGTAGGAAGCAGGCTCAACAGTTCCCGAATTCGCTCGTTGATTGCCGTCATGTCCAGTTCGCCGCGCGCCGAATTGACGCTTGCCTGATCGCATTCGTCATCGATAACCAGTATCCGAAGCTGCCGCATGACTGCGGGAAGTGTTCTTTCGATTGCCGTTCGCAGTTCACTCAACGGTGAAACGTTCTTCTTGATGATGGCAATCTGCGCCTTGTTGCTATGTGCGAGAAAGCCCCCGTGAGGCGGAGCACGGAAATCACCATCCTGACTGGTTGGAGTCAGGACTTGCCAGTCCACCGGATGGCGCTGGACGAGGTCGCCGATCATTCGCGATTGTGTCTGGTAACGGAGCTTGTTGGTCAAACCGGCCAAGATTATGACCGTGTTGTACCCGGCATCGAGCGCCTTGGCCATGACTGCGGTCATGTTCGCCGTCTTTCCCGACTGCACATGGCCGACCACCAGTCCTCGGCCAGAAAAAATCCTCGAAGACGGGTTGTTGAGCAGGGATACCACCTCGCTGGAGGCTTGGTTCAGCGAGGCGATTTCGTCATCACCCCAGTGCTTTGAATTTTTCAGGAAATCCCGAAATG
Organism: Gammaproteobacteria bacterium; assembly: GCA_018828385.1. Taxonomy (GTDB): domain Bacteria; phylum Pseudomonadota; class Gammaproteobacteria; order Burkholderiales; family Rhodocyclaceae; genus Azonexus. The sequence goes on from JAHJVE010000003.1 coordinate 82,520, forward strand.
CAGGCCAGTGCTTGTCGCCGACGGTTGGGCCGAAATACCATGGGGTTCGACGCCGGATGATCGAATGGACGTGAAGAATTTCGATCTTTTCGAATTCTGCCGCTACTATTTCCGAGGCAGCTGCGAGTTCTGCTCTGTTCTTGGCTGACCAGCCAGGTACAAGCAAATCCATTTCTTCGCAGACGAGACGCGTTGCCATCTCGATATTGCCAGTACCCGGCAATTCCTTGCGAATTCTGCTGACTAGTGCCTGTATCTCTGGCTTTTTCATCATGCCCCTCTCCAATGATCATGTAATTGTCGATTGCACCATGATTCTGGCGTTTGAAAACTATGCCCGATCAATTCCTGAGAGTGATACGGATCCTTCACTGGTGCCGATGACACCTTGTAAGACCGCATGGAGATTGAGAGGGAAAGGAAACAGGCCGATGGGCAATGCAAAATGCAATTATGCTAAAGGTGTCAGATCCATGCAATCGCGTTATTGCAGCAGTTCGATTGCCGATTTTCCTTGAGCAGAGCGCGATTTCCGGTTAGCAATGCAGGCTGAAAAATATTCGGTCAACCAACAGATGACAAATTCTGACTACAGTCAGTGCTCCGGTAACAGAGCCATGTATTCAGGAGAGCAACCTTTTCACCTTGGCTGCAATTTCTGCTGCAAGGAGTGGCGGGACTGCGTTTCCGACCTGATGAAACTGCTCGGTCCTGTTTCCCTGGAAGAAATAGTTGTCAGGGAAGGTTTGCAGACGCGCGGCTTCGCGAACCGTCAGACTTCGACATTGCGCAGCATCGGGATGGATGAAGTAGTGTCCGTCCTTAGAGATGTGACTGGTGATCGTCGTTGACGGTCGATTCCCGACCTGGACACGGAACCGGTCGGAGAAGTTTCCAGACTCCCAATTAGCATGTTTCGGGGCCAGCCCCGGAAGGCTGAATTCGTTATGGCCCTTTGGCGATCGCTTCTCAATGGTGGCAAATGTTGCGGCAAAAACGTATCTGCGGAGATCCTCGGACATGTGGCCCCGACTTTCGTGGTTGAGGATCACTGGAAGTGCTGGGTCACGCAGGCGGAACAGCAGGTCATTGGAAGTTTCCATCCGGGTCGGTGGTTTGGGGATGCGGAGTGCCCCGGAATCAACCTTGACCAACAAACCCGGAATGGCCTGAAGCAATTCCGCCGACAGCGTCGTCATGCCTGCAGCAATTGCATGTCGGGAAAGATCGAGGCAATGGCTGGACACAACCTCTGCCCAAGCCTCCTTCGAGTCGGGTTGTCGGGTGAGTTTGCTTCGCAGTTTTGGCAAATCGCCAATGGCATCAAGGACGGAAATCTTCTTTCGAGGGGAGAGTGGTTGCGTTCTGCCAGAAATGTCGCTGCGAACGCCGAGCAGAATCACACGATGTCGTGCCTGCGGAATGCCGTGCTCTTCAGCGTGGACAACGAAGTCGAAGGGATCGATGCTGTCGATATCCATGTCTTCGGTGAATGTTGTAGTGCTCGTCAGCGAATGAATTCGATAGGTGGTCTGAGTGCCATTAGCCATGGCGAGTGCGGCCGAGGGGTTGACCAGATCGGTCAGTATGTCCTGAAAAATCTGGCGATTACCCACCCTGGACGAAAGAATGCCTTTAACGTTTTCCATTACGAACACGGCGGGGCGTGTCTTCTGGAGCACCCGCAGGTATTCGCGGTAAAGGAAGTGCCGCTTGTCGTCTTCAGGCCGATAGTCTGCCTTGCCACGATTTCTCGAACGGCCTACCAGCGAATAGGCCTGGCAGGGCGGGCCGCCTATTAGGACGCAATCCTCGCCGGGTTTCAGGCGCTCGTCGATTGCTTTGTCCAGAAGTCGGTCGCCCTCGGACGAGCCCAAAGTGATATTGAGCGTTTCCTCGCTTGCCTTGTCCCAGAGTTTCCGGGTGTTTTCGGAATTCCACGGTAGCGTCGAGACACCACGGCAGAAATCGTAATAGGCCTGCATGCCTGATCCGGAGGCCCTGAGATGACGGTAATAGCTTCTCAGCCGAAGCGTTTGGTGTGCCGCCGGGTTCATTTCGGCTGACACCAGAATCCGGAAGACTTGGCCGTCATCAAGCCCGGCAAAGCCTTCGCCCAGTCCACCCGGCCCGGAGAAAAGGTCAATTACCGGAATACTCATTCGGATACGTCTTTCGGGGTTGTCCGCTTGGCACTCCGGCTGGAATAATGACCGGTATGACAGATGTGGTTACGCCAGCAGTACGGTCGCGCATGATGTCCGGGATCCGTGGCAAGGATACGCGGCCGGAAATGGCTGTCCGACGTTTTCTGCATCGAGCCGGATTGCGTTTTCGGTTGCATGACAGGAGTCTGCCCGGTGCTCCTGATCTGGTTTTTCCGCGCCATGGTGCGGTGGTGTTCGTTCACGGTTGTTACTGGCATCGACACGAGGGCTGCAAGTATGCCTCGACACCGGCTAGCAATGTTGAATTCTGGCAAAGAAAATTTGCCGGCAATGTCCGGCGCGACCGCGATACCGTTCATATGCTGATTAAATCCGGCTGGCGGGTATTTATCCTTTGGGAGTGTGCATTTCGTTACCCAGAGTTCGACGTAATGCTGGCTTGGCTGCCCGATGCAATTCGGTTGGGTAGCGAAGAATTAACGGAATGGCCTACTCATCCCTCGGCATGACGATCAGGGCAGGTAGCATCGAGATCACCTCCGTCATAGACAACGAATTCCCAAATTTTGAGAAAGCTAAGCGACAGATTTTGGCCTGATCTTTGCGCTAGGCCAATAGTCAGCTTGGCCAATGTGCAAACTATTGGATAGTCTTCGAGAACAGAGAGGATGCCCAAGGCGGTGGCGTTGCCTCCTATCACTAATCCCAATAGCTATCCGTAACCATTGGTGCGATCAGGTCAAATCCATCATTAGTAAAGTCGCAGCCATAGAGATTTCCGCACAAGTCCAAACCGCAACATCCACCTACCATGGAAAGCCCAGTGACAGGATTGGTTACAGAATCGTCTGTCGAGTAGATTGTCGCGGCAGTGGTGGTTTCGAACCAGTCGTTTGAGGCCATAAAAGCTCCATTCATTTGCTGTGATTGATCAGTGAGATGATCCGAGCGCAGCCCAATGACAACAGTCCCGCGGTCAGGATCATCAATAGTGCAACCGCTCCTGTAGCCAAACAATCTGCGATTCCCGACTCATCATCCAGCAGCCATTGGGCAAGTGTGATTCCGAGAACGGGGTGAATTGCATCGAGAAGGAGGTTTCTTCCGAGCGTCTCGAGAAACTTGCCTAGCTCGTTTGAAGTCCAGTTCATGTTTTGATCGACAGGTTGCGCTAGGAACCAATCTACCGAGCAGAGGCGTGTATTTCTGAAAAACCTTTTACCAGTACCAGGCGCCCAACCAGCCAGCAACTCTTCAAAGGCTCACGTCCAATGTTGATGGGCGATTGCGTGCGACCCACGCGCGTAGGGTGGGGCGGCTGACTCCAACTAGCTTAGCGATCGCAGTCTGATTGATACCCAACTTTTGATACCGCTCTATTTCCGATCGTTTCTCATCTAGCTTGTAGCTCTTGGCTTGAGCCCCTCGTGGCCGCCCAAGTTGCTTTCCGGCTTCTTTACGCTTGGCGAGAGCTTCACGTGTACGCATGGAAATGAAATCGCGTTCGATTTCGGCTGCGAGCCCGAGGATCGTTGCTGTAATTTTCGATTGCATCGAGTTGTCGAATGCCAGTCCATTCTTGACGATCACTACGGAGACCTGTCGTTCAGACGCAAACTTGAGAATTTCGAGCACTTGCAGTGTGCTTCTGGCCAAGCGGCTCACCTCGGCGACCAAGAGGACATCGCCTTTGTCCGCAACGGACAACAATTCGCCGATTTTTCGGCTACTCCAGGAAACACTACCGGACGCTGTGTCTTCGATCACGCTATCTGGTTCTATACCGCGTTCCTGGCAGTATTGGTGGATGCCATGGAGCTGATTTTGCGCGTCCTGTGCGCTCGTCGATACTCGCAAATAGATATAAATTGCCATGTCTCTCCTCTTGGAAAAAACAAACCCTGTATTCAGTTAAAGCTACCGATACGGGTAAGGTTTTTCTGTTTTTTCCCTTGCCGGTTAGTGAAAGGCGAAAACGGTGGTTTTTTATTTCCAGAAAAATCCCAGGGAGTCCCTAATTGATGCGCATGGTTTGCCCATCTTCAACAACGTATAGAGTGACGTCGCGTAATCGGTATTGACCACCGGGGCCGCCTTGGATGCAATACTCTCCATAGGCAGGATGCACCATAACAAGGAACGGAAATCCTCCCCATCTCTGTGGTTCGGCTTTAGCCAAGGCATTCTGGTTGTAATACTTGCTTGATCGCTTGATCGTTGCGTAAAGCTGCTGTCCTTTAGCGACCATTTCTTTCTTGCGGTGATCGTGTTCAGTAGCTTTCGTTCTGCCAACGTCGGTACTCATGTCTAAGATGTCCATTTAACTTTCCTAACAGCGGTAGATACCGCTCCATGATTGGGCGAGCCGGGCAGCCAAGTGATGTCTGGCTGCCCGTCGGTTTAGATGAATGAAGTGAGCTGCTGCACTCAGATCGGTAGGGTGTTGCCAGATTTAGCCTCAAGTAATAGTTCTTCGTCGGTTACCAGGAGCTCGGCAATTACGTTGTCCAGGTTGCTCGCTTGGTATGCATTCTTGAAGCGGCGACTATTGCAAAGTTGCAGTGCGAAGATTCGGCAGATGTAACGGACGTCATCGTTCCAAGGAACTCTTCCTTTATTCATTCGGCGAACCGACTCGAATTGAACTCCCAGCGCACGGCGCAATCCCCAGTGAGCGGCATCACAAAAGTCGACGTCCATTTTTTCCGCCAGAATCTCGATCTGGTCGTATAGCAGCCAGTCCTCTGCGGATTTTTTGTCGAATGAAAGCTTGATGAGCGGCTTTCTCATACAAGCCAATGTCATCCAGTCAATTTGGAGGAAAAATGCCGGGGGTTTCATCCCGCACAATGGAAGGATGTCTTTTTCATCCATGGGCTTGGTCGGGATAGTCAGAGCTTCTTTCTTCATTGATATTTTCCTTGTCATTAAGGGATGGTGCAGTGATAGAAGGGACGGATTTAGGGCGAAGTTGGTGTCCAACGCTGCCGCAGTACATGCCGGTCGCTGATTCGCGGTAATGGCCTGCCTCTAGGGAAACGGCGAGCATTGCCTTTTTGTGTTCCAGCCTGTCTGTAGGCAGGATTCCGTGGTTCTTTATGGGGGCTGCTACACCGGCGTAGTAAGCGTATTCATCCTGTAGAAATCCGTGACGGAGTCCGTGCGCCGTTACACCCAGTTCTTCCCTAGTGGCGCCTAGCTGACCCATCAAGTAGTAAAAATGGGATTGGGCCTGGCGCCATGTCTTATCAGGCCAGCGCATTTGGGCATTTAGCTGCTTGCCGACAATTTCCTTGGCTCGATCAACGATTTCCCGTTGCCGTTCGGTACGGATCGGGATCATTCGATGCTTCCCACCTTTGGTGCCGTCGGTGATGTAGAGGTGATCTTGGCCTAGTGCGGTTGCTCGCCAAGGACGCAGCTCGAGTGACTCCTTTGCACGAAGACCAAAGTAGCGTTGCAACTGGAGGAGGGCAGCGAGGCGTGGGTCAAGCTGGCCGGCATTTTGAATGAACTTGTCCACATCGATTCCCTGTGCTTCCCACGACAAGTCTTCGGTGGCTGCGGTTTTCCGGACGAGATGCTCACGGCCGCCGGCATAAACCCCGATGTCCTCGATCATTCCTTCTTTGTCGATCCATCTGCAGAAAGAACGCAAGTTCGAAAACAAGCCGTGAATGGACTTCGCGGCCAGTCCTTTTTCCATCCAATGGGTGAATACTGCCTGCACATGCTTCGGTTTCAGATGAGTCGGGCTTTCCAGGCGATATCCGAGTTGGCTAAGCTGGGCAAATATCAGCCGCAGGTTGCCGCGACGCTCGCGGCGGGTTTTCCGGCTGCTGTCTCGCGGAATGTCGCGAAGGCGAGAGTGATTTTTCTGATTGTTGTGATTGATAATCCGATCCAACTCATCCCTGAAACGCTTGGGTAATAGTTGGTCCGCAAGGGAGGTTCTACTCATTTCCGTCCCTCCCTGACATCCATTAAAACTTTGTTCTGGTGAAAAGCAGGTTTTAAAAACTGCACGTATCCCAGTAATGGTGCGGGAAGTGATGTATGTCTGGTTTTTCCGTTCATTTGTTTGAATTAGGCGAGAATGTGGGCAAAGACGTGTCCTGTTGTGGCAAGCGGCCCAGCGCCGCCAACGCGGAAGCGATTCCAGCTTTCGCATCGCCAAACGATTCGGCTTGTTGTTTCTGCTTTTGCACATCAGAAATGCGAGATGCCTTGCGATTGGCGGCCGCGATTTGACGCTCAATTTCCTTTTGGACCAGCCCCGGGACTGGCTCCTTGTTTCGCTCTTCAACGACCTTAATGGCATTGGCGATCTGTGCTGGTTGGTACATCAACTCGAGCTGAGTCGCGCGTTCTGGGTCTGTAGGAGTAAAGGTCACGATGCCGCTTGGGCGCCGAATCCGTATTTTTTCTGCAGCAGAAGAAATTGGATTTGCTGCTGCTGTTGCAGTTGGCAGGCAATGTTCCTGTTTTAAAAGGGATTGCGATTCTTGCCTCGGCGGAGTCTGGTCAGGCTCAAGCCAAGGAGCTGCTTTCAGCACTGCGTTGCCCAAAGCACTTGAACTAATTTTTAGAAATTCTCTTTTGGCGATCTGGACGCCATGCCCGCGAAACGTATGGAAGCGGAACCAGTCGGCAATAAAGAATTGGAATCGATCAAAATCACCGACCAGAAGTTTCTCTCCACACAACGTCTTGATTCCTGTTTGAAGTGCAGCAGGATCCAAACCGAGTGTTGCCGCCAGCGGTCGGAGGGGGATTTCGGCAACTCCGATCAAGTTCGTGTAGCGCCCACCCCAGAATCCCATTCCAAGAATGAGCTTGATTTCGGGTAGCAAGCCGGAGACGCGCGGCCAGTCGAGCAGATTGGTCGGCATGATTGATTTCTCCCTCATGATTTACAGCTTCAAACCACCCGTGGTGGGTTGGAGGGAGAAGGGAAAAACTCCAAATCTAGGTGCTTCAGTTGGTGTCGCCATCCTTTACTCCATGCGTCGAAAAATTGTTTTTTTATGCTGATCGACGGACGGGGTGACGGCAATGCAGGAATGCAGTCGAAAAACCGGGGTTAGACGTAGGAATGGATAAATTCAGTCAGTTTTTTGGCCAGGATGATCAAAAAACCGAACGGAACATTGATCCGGTGTTTTAGCTAGCGTTGTGGCAGATTTCTTTGAGTTCGAGTCCATTCCTACGCCTAACCCCCCATTTTTTGCTGCATTTGTCGATGGTCGAGGCGGAAGTCGGTCGTGATAATTCAATACATGGCTTGATACAGATAAATCAGATCGAGCAGGCTCAATTCCTTAGACTTTCTGAAGTCGGTAGCGACTTGTTAAATGCAAGGTGAATTTATGACCCTCAACACAGTATCGCCAGAAGAGTTAAAACTGATTACTGGCCTACAGCGGCCATCAGCAATTTGCCGCTTCCTTTCCGAACACCGGATTCCTTATCTCACCGGAGCGGATGGCTGGCCTCGTGTTCTCAGTGCAATCATCATGGAGCGAATGGGGGGTAAGCTGGCTCCTGCCTCCGTAGAGCCGCAATTGAGACTGCGGAATGGCTAGATCGCTGCCTCGGTGGATGCACGAAAAGCATGGGGCCTACTATCTTGTTCGTCGGAACAAGTGGCATCGCTTGGCGGGTAATCTGCATGACGCATTGGTTGAGTATGCTCGGCTGACTTCAGGTGGTGCCCAAGGTGCGCTGGGCGAGTTGGTCAGCAAGGCATTGGACGATATGAAGTTGACCGTGGCCAGCAGCACCTTCAAAAATTACACAACTTGCTCCAGACGGGTGCTCGAGGCATTCGCGGAGTTCAATCCGCAGCAAATCAGGCCGCATCATGTGGCTCGTTTCCTGGATGACAACAAGTCGACGCCGAGCATGGCCAACCTGTTGCGGTCCTTTCTGAAGGGCGTATTCCAGCGGGCTGTCAGATGGGGAGTCGTTGATTCAAACCCTGTGCGGGACATCGATCAATTCAAGACTGGTAAGCGGGACCGTTACATCACCTCTGACGAATACAAACGGATACGTGACAACGCTACGCCGACATTAGCTTGCCTGATGGATTTGGCCTACATCACTGGCCAGAGAATGGGTGATTGCCGGCACATTCGCTATGCCGACATCAGCGAAGCGGGTGTGTATGTGAAACAGCAAAAGACAGGGGCGAGGGTGTTGATCGCGATGACGCCTGACCTGGAGGAGGTCATCTCGAGGGCAAAGATGCTTCATCAGTCAGTCAAAGGGCTGACCTTGTTTCATAAGCGGGATGGCGTACCAATTCCCTACGGAACGCTGTACCACCAGTGGCGAAAGGCTTGCGATTTGGCAAAAGTCGAAAATGCCAACTTCCACGATATCAGGGCGGCGGCAGCTACTGATGCGAAGGCGCAAGGGTTGGATAGCATGACGCTCCTTGGACACACCACTGAAAGCAGCCACAAACGGTATCTTCGCAGTAAGGAGACCAAGGTTGCGATGCCAAACCGAGCTCGGAAATCATAATTACGCTCGGTTTTGAGCCTCTCACACTGTTACCAGAGTCGCTGATGGAGCGCTATCGGGTTTGGTTTATCACCTATGGCGATATTTGTGATTTATCGCCATTAACAATATTTGCGTTTTATTGCCTTTGGCGATAAAGTTAAGATATCGCCATTACCGATATCCGAGGCACGCATGTCTTTACTAACCTCGTTAACTACTATTCACACACCGGAGCAGTTGGGCGCCATCTTGCGGGACCAGCGCCGCGCGAAGAAGATGTCGCAAAGTCAAGTTGCGACAAGCCTTAACATCGGCCAGAGTTGGTTCTCTGAGTTGGAGCAGAACCCGGCGGAGCTTAATCTGGCCCGACTGCTGGTGCTCGCAAAAACGCTGGGGCTGGAAGTGATGCTCCGCGCGCAGGAGGCGAGCCCCAGCAGCACACCAGGCGAGGATTGGTGATGGGGCGCAAGTCACATCAGCGGGTCTTGGCGCTTTGGATGAATGGCAGCCGGGTAGCGTACTGGACGATATCGCAAAATGGCTACGATCAATTGCGATACGACGAGGAATGGCTGCAGTCTGAGCGCCTGCGACCGCTGTCGTTGTCGCTACCGCTGCAAACTGGCGTCATCCGGAGTTCGGCAGTAGGGGCATATTTTGACAACCTGCTGCCGGACAGCGACCCGATCCGCAAACGGTTGCAGGCACGGTTCGGGACCGCAACGCGAGGCGCTTTCGATTTGCTGGAAGCGATCGGCCAGGACTGCGTGGGTGCGGTCCAACTGATGCCCTTGGGCAGCGAACCAAGCGATTACCGAAAAACGGAAGCTACGCCCCTGAGCGAGGCCGAGGTGGCGCAGGTGCTACGCGACACGATCCTGCCCAGTGGCGGAATCCACCGTGAGGATCAAGCGAATTTTCGTATCTCGATTGCGGGTGCGCAGGAAAAAACCGCGCTGACCTTGATTGACGGCCAGTGGTGCCTGCCTCACGGGGCCACACCGACGACGCACATCTTCAAACTGCCCCTGGGCCTGGTCGGTGCGCGCAAAGCAGATATGCGCACGTCAGTGGAAAACGAGTGGCTGTGCGCTCAGTTGCTGGATTTGTTCGGCATTCCGGTCGCCGAGACTGCGATGGCGATGTTCGAAGATCAAAAGGCACTACTGGTTACCCGCTTTGACCGCCAGCGGATGGCGGAGGGATACTGGCTGCGATTGCCACAGGAAGATTTTTGCCAGGCACTCGGCTGTCAGAGTGCGCTGAAGTACGAAAGCGATGGTGGGCCTGGGCACGCGGAAATCGTCGAAAAACTGGTGTATTCGCGCAATGGCCGAGACCTCGAGACCTTTTTCCGTACGCAGGTCCTGTTTTGGATGTTGGCGGCAACAGATGGCCACGCCAAAAACTTCTCGATCCGGCTGCTACCGGGTTCGGCGTACGAAATGACGCCGATGTACGACGTGCTTTCTGCATGGCCGGTGACCGGGCAGGGGGCCAATTTGCTTAACTACAAAGAGCTCAAGCTGGCAATGGCGCTCCGCAGCACGAATGCACACTACCAGCTGGAAACGGTACAGGCCAGGCATTTTGTGCACTTGGCGGCGCGGTGCCGTATTCCGCGTGATCCCGCAATACGGCTTATCGAGGAGCTGATCTCGATGACGCCGAGCGTGGTTGATAAGGCAGGGGCATCGCTGACCGATGGGTACCCAATGGATGTGTTTGAGGCTATCACCAAGGGGCTTCAGTGGTCGGCGGATCGGCTTGGTAAGAGCCTTGCGCTAGGTGTTTAGTCCCGCGGTGCGCTGGATCGGATTGATCCGGGTGTCCGGAATTTTGTGTAAGGCCGCCGTCGATTGCCACGCGCACGACAGTCCGCAATGGCCGAGAACCGGTAATCCGCCTGCGGCGGCTCTTCGGCCAAAGCCGACGGTGGGGGGCTGGTCGGCCACTGGCAGGTATGAAGCAGTAAACCGCCATAGGTCTTGAAACCGTCCTGGTCAACTGATTCGCTACCTCCACGTTTATTGGTGAAGGCAACCTGCCTTTCATAGAACGAGGTGATAAAGAAATGAACAAGATTATTTCTGGATTGGTTGCTGGCTTGTTTGCGGCCAGCTTCGCTTATGCCCAAACGCCTACCCCAGCCCAACCTTACACGCCTGCCAAACCGGCAGTTGTGGCACCGGCGCAGCCAGCGGCTGCAAAACCCGCCGCTCCTGCGGTGAAAGCTGAAGCTGCGTCACCTGCCGCAACTACTGCAACCTCTGACTGCGAAGCAAAAGCTGTTGGCAAGAATGGCAAGCCACTGACGGGGGCCGCCAAAGCCTCTTCCATCAAAAAATGTGAAGGCGGCAGCAAAGCTGCAGGACCATCTGGCTGCGCTGAAAAGGCCGTCAGCAAAAATGGGAAACCGTTGGCCGGTGCCGCCAAGAACTCTTTCATGAAGAAGTGCGAAGCTGAAGCAAAGTAATCTGGCGACAACTTTTTCATCGAAGCCGGCTAGCTGCCGGCTTTTTTAATCGACCAGAGAATATCGACACCCACCGCATAACCACGCACAAGCCTCTGGTGTGCCCATCAGTGCTTTAGGAGCATCGATGAAAGGCAGCTTTGCCCTTCACGCAGCGGCAGGATCGTGCCCATACCTGCCTGATGACAAATAAAAGTCACCGGGCAGCTTAATGAACATAAAGCTGCCGCTAAGGCATTTCAACTGAGTGCCTCTTGGTCGACCAATCCGGCCGTTCAATTCGAAGCTCGTATATGGCAGCAAAGGATCGCTTACCTGCCGCTCAACTGGGAGTAGTGAACGGCAGATTCGTTCTCGGGTAAACGTAAACGTCCGACACTGTCCTTCCTGACGCAAATTTCTTGGGCAGAGGCGGCTTCGCAGGCAGTGTATGGAGGGTGGCGGGACGGTCTTACTCACCGGCACACCTGCAGACCTCAGTCCGTCGCCACTTTCCCCTATGAGATTTACCATTTGCATACTGCGCAGGATAGAATGAAATTTATGTAATCACATAATTTCTTGTGCCCGATGCCCACACTTTTTGCCTGGCTTGGTAACTCAGACCTCCGCGCCTCGGAGGATGTATCGGGCGCGGACTTCGGCCCTATCTTGATGGCGCTGGAGACGGGGGCGTACGAGCGTTTAGTGCTCCTGTCAGATCACGGACAGGACAGAACACAGAATTTTGTGGCATGGCTGAGAGGCAAATTTGCGGGCGCCATTAACGTGAGTCACGCGAATCTGCGCAGCCCAACCGATTTTGAAGACATTTACGTTGCAGCCAACGGGGCGGTGTCTGCGGCGCTCTCTACTTCACCTGGGCTGCAAGTCACTTTCCATGTGAGCCCTGGCACCCCCGCCATGGCTGCTGTCTGGGTGCTATTGGCAAAAGCCAAATACGGGGCCACCCTCATCGAGACCTCTCGTGAGCATGGCGTGCGTCCGGTCATTGTCCCATTCGACCTGGCTGCAGAGTTCCTTCCCGTTGCCAGTAAGAAGGCCGATGAGGCTTTGGCGCAACTAGTTCAAGGATTGCCGCCTGCTGCGCCAGAGTTCTCCAGCATCATTCATCGCTGCGGTGCGATGAAGCGTGTAATCGCGATGGCACAGCGACTGGCGCAACGTGATCTGCCAGTGTTGATCCAGGGCGAATCTGGAACTGGTAAGGAGCTGTTTGCGCGCGCAATTCATGCCTCAAGCAAGCGGAGCGCCGCACAATTCGTGGCAGTCAATTGCGGAGCCATACCTCTCGAACTCATTGACTCTGAGCTATTTGGGCACGAAAAGGGCGCGTTTACTGGCGCTCATGCCGGCCGTATTGGTCACTTCGAGGCGGCTGGTGGTGGAACTCTTTTTCTGGACGAGATCGGTGAGCTTCCGCTGTCATCGCAAGTCCGATTGCTTCGCGTGCTCCAAGAGCACGAGGTGACTCGTCTGGGAGCCAGCAAGCCCCGCAGAGTCGATGTGCGCATCATTGCCGCCACCAATCGAGTCCTTCCGGAAGAAGTTCGGACTGGTCGGTTCAGGGAGGATGTCTTTCACCGAATCGCGGTTGGTATCTTGGCCCTGCCTCCGCTGCGGAATCGAGAGGGAGACATCAATCTACTGATCGATGCCTTACTTGCTCAGATCAACCGCGAAGCAACATCACAGCCCGGCTTTAAGCATAAAACATTGTCTGTTGGCGCAAGAAAACTTCTGTTGCATCACGCATGGCCGGGCAATGTAAGGGAGTTGCACAACGCTCTTCTGCGAGCCTCCATCTGGGTACCTGATGAGGAAATTGCGGCCGAGGATGTAGCTGAAGTTCTCGCTCTGACATCCAGTCTCTCCGACGACACCATTCTTGGTGCAGCCCTTGGTGAATCGTTCTGCTTGCCAGATTTAATGGGAGAGGTAGCTCGACACTACCTTGGCAGGGCTATGGCGCAGAGTCACGGAAATAAGACCGAGGCAGCGAAACTGTTGGGTCTGGCGAGCTACCAAACACTGACAAACTGGCTGATCAAGTACAAGTCAAATGTTCGTGGCACGGACAGTGCTTAACAGTAAGAACTTTTATTAATTGGAGGCTGGGTCATGGGGTTTGCAAAATACCAAGAAGACATCGTGAGTCGGTACGTCGGCGATTTCGTGATGCGTGCCACTCAGTCGCCAGTTTCGCCACCCAAAGCCGCAACCCCGAATACCAAAAATCAATCTGATCAAAGGACAAAGAAAATGAGCAGTCTCAAGAAATTTGCTGTCGCCACGCCACGGCCTCTACCCGTGATCGTCTTGGCTGACGCGAGCGGCAGCATGGGGGAGAGCGGCAAGATTGAGGCGCTCAACGCTGCGATGAAGGACATGGTCTCGACTTTCTCCAAGGAAAGTCGCCTGCGCGCCGAGATCCAAGTGGGCTTGATCACCTTCGGCGGTAAGGCACAGATGCACCTACCGTTGGTTGCGGCACACAGCGTCGCTGGATTCGCGGAATTGAAGGCTGAAGGTGTGACGCCGATGGGTGCTGCATTTGACCTCGCCCGTCAGTTGCTGGAGGACAAGGATCGCATCCCCTCCCGAGCCTACCGCCCCGTTTTGATTCTTTTGTCTGATGGGCAACCGACGGACGACTGGGAGGCTCCCTTCAAGGCTCTTTGCGATTCCGAGCGGGCACAGAAAGCAACCCGACTTGCAATGGCAATTGGTCCAGATGCCGACGAAGCAATGCTGAGGGATTTTGCAAACGACGCAGAAGCGCCTATTTTCAAGGCCCACAACGCCCGGGACATCCATCGGTTCTTCCGTGCCGTGACCATGAGCGTTAGCACTCGCACTGCAAGCCAAAATCCAGATATCTCAACCGTCTTTGTTGTCCCGCCGCCGGATGACGACGCACTGGACCTCGACTTCCAATGAGGTTTTCTGCATGCGGCGCGAGCGTCATCGGCCCCAGACACCTAGATCTGGGCGAACCTAACCAGGACGCGATGGCTTTGACGGGCTGCCTGGACGGCTGGATTGCGGCCGTGGCTGACGGATTGGGATCTCGAGTTCGTAGTGATCTGGGGGCACGTAGTGCCTGTCGGGTTTCCCGACGGATCTTGCGCGCCGCATCGAGCAGCTTCGATCTACCTGCAACACTGCCATTGATTCATCAGCAATGGCTCCAAGCCATTGAGCCGACAACTCCAAGAGACGCCGCAACAACGCTGTTATTCGGTCGCGTGACAGCTGAAGGCGATGTCCATGCAGCTCAATTGGGTGACGGTTTGCTGTTGGTGAGATGCGCTGGCGAGTTCCGTCGCGTCACGCCAGACCGCACTGCCTATGGCAATCAGACGTGGGCACTTGAGTCCACACACGTGCAGGACAGATGGAGCACCACACAGGGCCGACTCACTGAACCAGGTGATGGTGTAGTCCTGATGACAGATGGCGTGGCGGATGACCTCGAACCAGCCCAACTCGCCGATTTCTTTGATGCGCTTTATCAAGACCTAAGCACGCGGAATCGCCGTAGAGGCAAGCGCTGGCTGCAGTCTGAATTGAATGACTGGGCAACCCCCTTGCACAGCGACGACAAGACACTGGTGGCCATATTTAGGACGTCCAAATGAGCATAACAACAGCAGAAGCACCGAAAAAGAACAGGACGGTGCTAGACCAACACGGTCAGTCCTATGAGTTGACGGGGCGTATCGGTGAAGGTGGACAGGGGATCGTCTGCACTACCAACTACCCCAACGTTCTCGTCAAAGTTGCGCGCGCAACTACAGAAGAAAAGAGAGCCAGTTGGACAAACAAGATCCGCGCGCTTATGCGCCAGCCACTTGAAGGCCTTCCTATCGCTCATCCGTTGGCCCTCATCACGCAGCCGCAACCCGGCTACGTCATGGAATTGATGGATGGACTGGCCCCAATGACTGAGCTGATGCAGGTGGCGACGGATGCATTGATGTCTGATGACGGCCTCTCCGGCTATGTAAAAACAGGCGGCCTGTTGCGTCGGTTGAAGATGATTGCGCGACTGGCGCGGGTACTGGCTGAACTGCATGGCCGTGGACTGGCCTACGGCGATCTCTCTCCTGCAAATGTCTTCGCATCGCAGTCATTTGAGTACGCCGAAGTCTGGTTAATCGACGCCGACAACGTTGCGAGTCAGTCGCGTGATGGCCAGCAAGGCGTCTTCACTCCCGATTACGGTGCCCCCGAGATTCTCCGGGGGGAGTCTGGCATCAATACGCTGACAGACAGTTGGAGTTTTGCGGTCATGGCTTATCGCATCCTCACCCTGGTGCACCCACTCAAGGGGGATGTCGTCCTTGAAGGTGAGCCCGAGCGTGAAGAGGCAGCGCTTCGTGGTGAACTCCCTTGGGTAGATCACCCAACTGATCGCAGCAATGCCTTGTCGATAGGTCTGCCCCGCGAGATCACGCTCAATGCCCCACTGCGTGCACTGTTTGAACGATGCTTCAATGCCGGGCTGAATAGTCCAGGCGATCGACCAAGTCTGAGTGAATGGGCTGATGCCTTCGAGGCTGCCACAGGTCATTGCGATCAATGTGAGTCCTGTGGCAGTACGTTCTTCTATAGCTCAAAACAGACCTGTCCATTTTGTGATCACTCTCAGGACAAGAATCGTACGATCCTGTTGCAGGAATATCGCTATTTGCCACCCGAGTTGCTCCGGGAGGGCTTGGCGGAGGACGTGCCAGAGTCATTGATTCGAAAGGAGTGCTGGACCCGCACAGGTAAGGCCATGGTGTTGAGCATGAGCCCTGCCGAGTTGAAAACCTTGCCCTTGGGAACGTCCTTGTACGCGGATGCGAGCACGCTATGCACTGTCCAGCTAGCCAAGGATGGGTTGTGGATAGAGCCCTCGGCCGGTACGCGAATCTCCTTGCAGAGAGCATCCGATGACAAAGTTGTCGCGGTTGCGCGTCGGCAGCGGCTCAAATCAGACAGTCGTTCAGGTGCGTCTTTCTGGCTCCACCTCGGAGCAGTAGAAGAAGAGCACGTCGTATGGCGTTTCAACTGGTGAGTCAACGATGAAACTCAGCGATTTTTCTCTTCTGTCGAGTGAACTTGTCCAGTTCGTTTGTGACGACCTGGACACTGATTGGCAGATCGGCGAGGCTGTATCGGTGCAGCCACACGGCAATGACTATCTCCTCCGTCAGGGTGATTCCGTCTGCGTCGGCAAAGTAGCGGGAAGCCAAGATCGAACTGCGATTCAGGTGCAGCGAGGTCTGACGTTGTGGCTTTTAAGAAATCGACAGGGAAAGGTTCTCCACCTTCAATCGCTGGATTTGGTCGAGCAGATCCAGGTGGATATGGCGGTTTCTGTTGATGAGGCCATTGCCGAGCAATTGGCCAGCAGGGGTGAGATTCCCGCACCCGACGTACAGGCTGCTGTGGGTTGGTTGAGAGATCACTTTGTCGCTGCCGATGACACACCGACACCCTTGGCAGACGAAATTTCGGGGGAAGCTCAGACCTCAGAGATGGATCGCATTTTTCTTGGTCGCTTCGACAACGCTGCCGATGAAGGCTTCGTTCTATTTGGAGCGGGTTGGCGTGGCACAGTCAAACGAAATATGGGTGCGCTGAAGCTGATGAGCGTGACTCGTCTGAAGGGGGCTACCGTTCGGGTGGCGATGGCCGTAGGGAAGATATCTTTCCAAGATGCCAGTGTTGCCGTGCAAATTCAGAGTACGGAGCAGCGTGCCCTACTGGATGCTGCGCTACGCGACAACGGGAGCTACCTGCGCCTATGGCAGGAATACGGCGCACTCGAATGGGAACAGGCTCGAGATTGCGCGAGGGAGCTTGGCTCTCTTCGGTTTAAGAACGCGGATCTCATCGAGGGTGAGCTCTGGGCTTGGTTTCTAAAAGTTGATGTTGACCATCTGAAGGATTTCCGAAAACGATGGAAAGCCTTGGGTTTGCCAGGCACGACTCAAGTAGAACTTGGGGAGAAGGAGCTCGATCTTGATTCCGAAGCTGAGGACGCACCGGAAAAAGGCGAACGGGCACGGCGTCGCCCAGTTCGAGGGGTACTGCGGTTTGAGAGAGACGGCGTTGTCTTAATTCCAAGCCAGGATCGGCGCTCAGAACGGCCACTAGCCAAGGGCTTCATCTACTACTCACTATCGGGTGACGAAGCTGTACAGACCCGTCGTGCGCGTGCAAAGCAATCCATCAATGATGGACGCCGATTGCCGCAACTGAGCTACTTGCTTGAAGGGGTGGCCCCGCCAAGCGCTCGGCGGCGTCAGCTCGTTGGCTTATCCGCCTACGCCAAGGCTTGCTTTAAGGGCCCTCCAACCGAGCGCCAGAAACTGGCCTTGGATGTTGCAATCAATACGCCGGACATCGCGCTGATTGTCGGCCCGCCCGGGACGGGGAAAACCCAAGTCATTGCTGCGCTGCAGCGTCGCCTTGCCGAAACGCTAGGCGAAAACTCCTTGCAGCACCAAGTGCTGATCAGTAGTTATCAGCACGATGCCGTCGATAACGCCCTTAATCGTGCCGAAGTCTTTGGCTTGCCTGCCGTTCGCATTGGCGGTCGAGGGCGTCGTGACGAAGGCGGTGTCGACCCGGTTGGTGTTTGGTGTGAACGCAAACGGAAGGAAATCGCTGTCCGACTCGACGCGATCCAGCTAGACGAGCCCCTGACTCAGCCGTTGGAAGAGCTTGATCGTCGGATCACGGCATTGAGGCTCGCAAGTTTGTCGTCACAGGAACGCCAAACACAGTTCGAGCAAATTGATGTTCTGTTGCGCCAGTTGTTCGATCTGGATGTTCGCCTCCCGGTCGATATAAAAGACCGATGGGATGAGTTCGTTGTTCATCAGACAAGGGTCGAAACCCAGCGTCAGGCCAATGAGCCAGCAGGGCTTGTGCGACTGCTGCGGGCTCTGCGAACAAGCTCCATCGGGTTCGCCGATGACGGCCCAGACAGAGCTCATCAGTTTGAGCGCACTCTGCGACGTGGCAGCGTCAAACTCGAAGAGTCCGAGTGGCGGTTGCTCCAGCGACTTTCAACGGTAGCCGATGCTACGGAAGCAGACCTTTCTGAATTGGCTGCCTTCAAGCTGTCCATGCTGGATCGACTGAGCCCCGATTACAGGCCCCCGCAGCTTAAGCAGGCGTTGAGCGGTGAAGCACTTGGGCTCTTGGCCGATATTGAGCACGCAATCGACGCACCTTTGCGCCAATCTCGCCGTGGCATTTCTGCGGTAGTGGCCTCGTACCACGCTGCACTTGCCCAGGCCCCCAATGAGGCCGCGAGAGCGGTCCGGGAGTACGCGAGCATTGTCGGTGCGACGTGCCAGCAGTCAGCAGGCAAGGCTATGAGTAGTTTGAAGGAGTTGAGCGACCTAGAAGCATCCGAGGGAATTGAATTCGACACGGTTGTCATTGACGAGGCTGCAAGAGCAAACCCTCTCGACCTCTTCGTTCCTATGGCCATGGCGCGCCGTCGCATCATCCTGGTTGGCGATCATCGACAGCTTCCTCACCTCGTTCAGCGAGAGTTGGAAGATGAACTCATTTCTAGGCAAAGCCTGACTGAGGCTCAAGCGAAGGCTTATGAGCAGAGTCTTTTTGAGCGGCTCGTGAAACAGCTTCGAGAGCAGGAGAAAGTCGACAACATCAAGCGTGTCGTGATGCTCGATACGCAATACAGAATGCATCCGACATTGGGTGATTTCATCAGCAAGCAGTTCTATGAGCCTGAAGGGCTTGGCATCTTGCACTCAGGTCGGCCCGCGCACGATTTCGATCATGCGATTCCCTGCTACCAAGGAAAATGTGCTGCTTGGTTGGATGTTCCTTTGCAGGAGGGCAAAGAGGATCGACGGGGCTCTAGTCGCATTCGGCTAGCCGAAGCTCGAGCGATAGCAAAAGAAGTTAAACGGATCGCAGACTCTTGTGGGCCGACACTGAGTATTGGCGTAATCAGTTTTTACCGCGCGCAATGTGACCTCATTCTTGAGGCGCTCGTCGACCAGGGCCTTGCAGAGGAAGAGGACGGTGAAATCCGGATTGCGCGATCCTACCGGCAAACCGAATCAGGCGATGAGCGGCTACGTGTTGGCACGGTCGACGCGTTCCAAGGCAAAGAGTTTGATGTCGTCTTCCTGTCTATCGTGCGCGCTAACGACGTAGTCGTTTCCGATCAAAAGGAAGGAAATGAGCGTGAACGATTGCTAAACGGTAAGTATGGTCACTTACGCTTGGCAAATCGTTTGAATGTGGCAATGAGCCGCCAGAGGAAGCTCCTTGTTGCCGTTGGTGAAAAACGCATGGCTGAAGGCCCCGAAGCCGAGGAAGCCGTCCCGGCTCTTACTGCGTTTCTAACGCTTTGCAGAGAGGAGATGGCAAATGGTCGCTGATCGCTATCTCCGCTTCGATGTGCGTCGTCCCTCTGGTGGGCGTCCGTTTCTATGGCCTGTTCGAGTTTGGAAGGTTCTTTATCCGACAAAGCGTGTCTTGAAGCTGAATCTGTTCCAGCAGGCGATCCTTGGACTTGCACGGGCTCGATGCCAGGACAGCTCGGAAATGGCGGAACTGCTGGGGCTGGACGGAGAACTCGTGGCGTTCATCATTGCGACACAGCTGATCCCCAATGGCTGGATGACTACATTGGGGGCAGTTACTCCTCAAGGTGAGCGTGTTCTCGAAGAGGCTCAGGATGCCAGTGAGGAAGTCCGCATGGGGTACGCGTATCAGGACGCAATCTCGGGGAATTGGCTGCCTCGATTCACTGAAGAACTTCCAGAGATTGAAGCAAAGAGAATCGATGAGCGTGGTTACCCAATATTCCTGCGTGATCTGGATTCCGGAAAGGAAGATCGTCCGTTCCGCCTGAATCACTTCCGGGAAAGTGCGCTGGACATAGGGGCACTCTTTGATGCGTTCGAGCGCTATCGGACGGATCACGACCACGCCAAGCAGCGTGATGATGAACTTCCGACACGTGTCCGCATTGAGAGCCTGAGCTTTGTCGAAGATTCAGCGCAGCCGATGTGGTTGTGGACTTGGATCTTCCCGGACGAGGCCGGGCCACAACCTTGGCTGGTTGCCGACCCGTTCGGGCTGCAGCAGGCTGCATCATGGTTGCGCAAGCCATTGCAGGAAGTCCTGCCGCGAAACGATAACGTTGCGCGATACATCGCTAACGCAGTAGGTGAGACAAGATCGAACGACTTGTCGGCAGAGAAGTGGCTGCGATCTTTGGAGAACCAGATCGATTTGACACTACTGGCGGACTACAGCTGGTCACGGAAGGTGCCGCTTGTTGAGGGATATCTCGCCAGCGTTTTGAGAAGAAGAGCATTACTCGCAGGCCAGGAGAGATCTTGGCAGGAGGATGTGACTAGTCTTCTCATTGAGACTCATAACTTGGCAGAAAGCGTGTTGCAGTGGCTGTTGAAAGCGTATCCAGCTGAGATCAGGAGGTTGCCCCACTGGAAAGATCAGCGGGACTGGAAGGATGGAGAAGCTCAGTACTACCTCCAATTTTTCAATCTTTCGTGCCTCACAGATGACGTCATCAAGCGACTTTCAGAGCAGCGCTTGGATCAGGTGAGAACTGCCGCAAAGCGAGGTAGCAGTTCGCTCAAGGCGTTGTTGTTTGCGGGACTGCTAGGGACGGTTGATCAAGTTGGCCATCCCTTCCTTAATCTATCCGCTGATGAGCTGCGACTGAGTTGCCTGCTGGATATGGCCGACGCTCGAAACAAAAAAGCCGGGCATTCAGGTGGCGAAAGAATCGATCGAGAGGCCGCCATGGAATACGCTGATTTCGTCATCGAATGGGTTCAAATTTTTAAGGGCTGGTATTGATATGGCAAAACACCATAAGGGGAACAAAACCCCAGTGGCACAAAACAAGAACGCTGCACAAAGTGCTGTCGCAACGGCATGGCAGAAAGCAACGGCTGGCATTGGATCGATTGCATCGCTTGTGCAAAGCGATGCCCCCGTCGTGACGCTACCGAACTTGGACAATGATCAGGTCACTGCTTTGGACAAGGCCGAGCCTGAGAAAAAAGTTGAGATCGAGATGCTGTTGGTGGAAATCGTCGATGTGGCGATGAGACTTCGTGATCTGCACGAGGAAGTGAAAAAGCGTACGGATGACCTTGCTCGCAAGGAAGAGGCATTCTCCAGGAGAAGTGAGGAGAACAAAAAGCGAGCTGAAGAGATCCACAAACTTGATGATGAGTTGAAGCAACGACAAGCTGAAATCAAAAAGTCAGAATCGAAGCAGGCTGATACAGAGCGCGAACTTGAAAAGCGAGAGCTGGATGCGCGCTCCGGTTTTGCCGCCCAAAACGTCGCAGCACTCAGTGGCCTCAAAAAAGAGATCGTGGAGCTAGAGTCTAAGAAGACAGAGATCCAACTTGGCATCCTTCAGGCGGAGCAGAAAGCACGTGACGATGAGTCTGCGCGCGCCTCCGAACTGATGGAGCGTGAGGCGGAGATTGCAAACAAGGAAAGAGGTCTTCAGCAGCAGCAACGACGGCTGGATGCAGAGTGGAAAGACCTAGAACGCGAACGAACACAGATCCGTGAGGATGCACTTCGCGAGGCCAACCAGGAGATTGCGAGATTGACCGAGGGCCGCCAACGAGCTGAGGCTCGCGTCGAAAAGGTGTACCGCGATTGGACCTTGACTGAACAGAAACTGGAGCAATACCGAGAGTTCTCGGAGGCTTTGGCGGGACGACCTGCACGCGAGATTCTTGACGAGTTGGCTGCTCACAAGCGTCGAGTCACTCAGCTAGAGAACCAAATTGCAAACAGTCAAGATGATCAGCTGCAATCTGAAAACGAGGCGCTGCGAAAACTTCGTGACGAGCAAAAGGCGCAACTCGATGAGGTCCATGTGGAATTGGCTGATGCAAAGGCTCAGCTTCATCGCCTGCGTCTCGGCGTCAGTGACAAAGAGAACCTTGAAAAGGAAAAGCGTGCCCTCGAAAAGAACAATCAGATCTTGAGTGCAAGGCTGAATGACTTGGGTAAAACGGTGGATGACCTAACCCAGTCACAGCAGTCCGAAAAGCCGTTCCCCCAAATGGCATGGATGGATTCAGCATCCAATGCAGACTGGATCAAGGATCGTAAGGCCAAGGAGTTGAGCCTGCCGGAGCAGGACGTTCCTGATCTGAAAAAATTCTCGGTTGAATTGCAGCACAGGATCGCCCAAGCGGAGGACGGTGCAACACTGCATTTCCGTCTCGAAGATATTCAGTTGCTCATCGCCGGGTTGGCCATGAGCCAGCTTCACATCTTTCAGGGGATCAGCGGCACAGGCAAAACGAGCTTGGCGAAGGCATTTGCAAAGGCTATGGGGGGGCATTGCACTGACATTGCCGTCCAGGCTGGATGGCGAGATCGTGATGACCTACTGGGACACTACAACGCATTCGAAAAGCGCTTCTATGAGCGCGACTGCCTGCAAGGTCTCTACCGTGCACAAACGGGGGCCTACAAGGACCGGTGCAACATCATCTTGCTTGACGAGATGAATCTCTCGCGCCCGGAGCAGTATTTTGCTGAATTCCTTTCGGCTCTCGAGAAAAATGATTCAAGAGATCGATTGATCAGCTTGTCGGAAAGCCAGTTGCCAAATGCACCGGCGCTGCTTGTCGAGGGACGAAGGATTCGAGTCCCCCATAACGTCTGGTTTGTAGGCACTGCTAACCACGATGAGACCACGAACGAGTTCGCTGACAAAACCTACGACCGTGCTCACGTCATGACGCTTCCCCGCCACGAAGCAGGATTCAAGATTGAGCCAAAACCGAAGGCCAGCTTTAGCTATGGGTCATTGATGGAGCGCTTTGATGGCGCTGTGACCCAGAACGCCGAGGAAGTTGAAGAGTTGTTGGCGGAGTTGACCACGGGGCCGCTCACAAGCATCTTGCAGGATCGCTTTGACCTGGGATGGGGCAATCGACTTGAGCGTCAGGCTATGCGATTTGTCCCGGTTTACATGGCTGCAGGCGGCCGCAAAGAAGACGCTCTGGATCATTTGCTTGCTAGCAGAGTATTTCGGCGTGGCAAGGTCACTGGTCGTTACGATGCGACGATCGATGATTTATCCGCCATCGAACAAGCGCTTACTACTGTTTGGAAGGGGTGGAAATCGGAGCCTCGCCGTTCCATTGCCCTGTTGGCTGCCGACCGTCGCCGTAAGGAACGTGGCGCATGAGATTTTTGGACCGCCTTACCGGTGGGAAGCTCAGTGACCTACCCGACACGTTCCTGCCGGGGCGGTATTGCTTGCTTGAGCCACTCGTAGTCAACGGACACAGCCACTTGCAGCCCGGTGATCTGCTGTCGGATGACGGCTCTGGCGCAATCCGGATTCAGGACGCTGAACGCCAAGTGCTCTCCAGCGAGCAGGCCGACGAAGATCAGGCTGACTCCGATCTTTCCGCCGAGGCGATTGTTTCGATCGCTGGCAAACTTGCTCACGCACATGATACAAATGTCTCACCGATGCTTCCGGCTGAAATGGCAGCTCAATGTGCACTTGAAGAACTCGAGCGGAACTTGGCGACGGTACTGAGAGATGGTCATTTGCACTCAATATCCGACCGGCCCCGCAGAGATCTTCGGTATGACGATTTGGTTGCACCCGTGGCGCGAGCTCGACGTCTTGCGACATCGGCGTTAAGTCACTTGGCTTCACACTCAGATTGCTGGCAGCAACGCACGCTCAGCGGCGTCCAACCTCGCAAGGTTCTGGCTCGTTTCAGCGAGGACGACTATTCCATCTATGAGAACCGGCTCTATAAGCGATTGCTGGATCGGCTTGATCGACACCTTGCGAGGAGACTGGCTCGCATCCGGGGTGTCAATTCACGGCTTGAACGAGCTTTGGAGTTTCAAGGCTCAGAGCAGACGCATTTTCGACTTCGACAGGATATTTGCCGCCTTTGGGGGGAGTCATACCTTGATGACAAGAT
Source organism: Gammaproteobacteria bacterium (assembly GCA_018828385.1). Taxonomy (GTDB): domain Bacteria; phylum Pseudomonadota; class Gammaproteobacteria; order Burkholderiales; family Rhodocyclaceae; genus Azonexus. The sequence goes on from JAHJVE010000003.1 coordinate 106,687, forward strand.
CGGGATGCAGTTGGAGGCAGGAAAGGGTGCTCTCTGCGAGTTGGAGTCTCAGTTGCGTGCAATCAGAGGATTGAAGCAACGGGGCCTTTATTCGTTGGTGCCCGCAGCTTCGGTAGTCCCCGCCCAAATCCATCGAACAAACATTCTGAATCACGACCCTCAATATCGTTATCTGCCTCCTCTATGGGAAAAGCTGAAAGATGATCGAGAGGAACGGCTATTGCCCCCGGAAGAGCGCTTGGCGCGACAACAGCAATTGCAACACGCTTACGTCAGCTACGTCGGTCTAGTGGTCAGATGTGCACTGGAGCGCTATGGATTGCGCAGCGTAGATGGAAAATTTGTGTTCGGTTGGGCTGGCCGGAATTTCGTACTCAAACATGACGCGCATGATTGGGTCGTAACTCAGTCTGGCGGATCTACTCTGAGGATCGTACCGATTGCCTGGTTCGGCGCGTCCATAAAGAGCAGCGAGAGTCTGGAAGCTGGCCGCATTGTGTGCTGGCCAGGTGCTCCAACCAGTGTCACATCGCCGCAGTGTCTTCCCGTTTCTCCGCTGGATCTTTACGTCGTGGAGAAAGTGGGGAAATTGATCGATGAATGGATGTTGCGGCAATTGCTCCACGGTCATGGCCGAAAACTGGGGCCGCTGCCTACACCGACTAAAAAACTGACAGAGGCCTGGCCGGAACAGTTCGAATCCATTTCTCCAACGCACGTTAGGCTTCTCGCACCAATCGATGCTCAGAAAGCACGCGAACTGAAGGCATTGCTCAGAGGTTCGGCGAATCCACAAGTTGAGGACGCCGTCGGGGTTGCTATCGAACAGGTCGCAGCGCTTGCTCAGCTTTGTGGCCATACTGCGCGATTTGAACCCGGGCAGCAGCAAGACTTCTACTGCCAATGTGCGACTTGTCAGACGACTTGGTCGCTGAAGACAACAGGGAAAAAGCGACGCTTTTCCATGCGGCCGAAGGGTGCATCAAACATATCGGAGGCGAACGGTTTTGTTTGGTCTGGCAGGGATTGGCTGGAGTTTGACTTGGATTCTGCAGGGTGATGATGGACAAATCGTCAAATCTACGTGATTCACATTCACTTCGGTCGGAAACATCCATTCAGCGAGAACGGCTGTTGAGGGGCCGCTTTACGAGGTATTGCTGACCGAATCAGCCAGTAGGCAGAATGACAGCAACGGCCGAGTTGTTTGAATTCGCCTTCCGGCCGGTTCCGGGGTGCAGCAGTCGTTTGGTTGGCTGCTTTCCGGAATCATCGAGTGACGGCAGTTGGCCGGTAGCACTAGCTTGGATTTTCGCCGAAAGCTGTCATAGCCAGGAGCGATGTTTTCTCGACTGACTGCTTACAGGCGTCACGTCGAACTCACACAACCAGCCAACTGCTGACCGTCGCCATCCATTAAGCATGGCGCTATGATGTCTCCTTCCGGACCAGAAGCGGTCCTTCACCAAAACGAAAAGATATATAAATATGCTGCTGAGACAAACGTCGATTGACGAAATCCGCCTTGGACTCGCTGTTTTGCAGGGATACATCCGACCAGGAGGCCCGCTCAATCTAACCGACATTAACATTCATGCGGAAGATTTTGTAGGCGAGGTTCTGAACCTACTATACGACTGGAACCTCATCAATACGAATAGCGTTAAGGCGAATTACCCATGCATAGATCTACTCGACAAAAACAAATATATAGGGGTCCAAGTTACCACTGAACAGGGTGTAAAAAAAGTCAATAAAACATATTCCTGCTGTACCAATGAACTCGTCGGCACCATAACCCAGCTATATGTATTTTCTTTGATTCCTAAGCAGAACTCCTATGCACTCAAAAACATCGGGGGCACGATTTCGTTCAGTAAAAATGAGATCTTGGACTTCGACGACGTACTACGAAAAGTCAAGGGAAGCTCGGACGAAAAGGTTATCGAAGTTCATAAATACATTGCGAATCAGATGCCAGCTGTGTTTGCAAACTCTCGCTCTAAAAAGCAGGCATTGCGTCAAGAAATCGCATCTTGTTTAAACATGTTGAATAGAGAAGTTCTCAAAGCGCCAGAAAGATTCGAGCAACCCATGCAAATGATTGAGGCAATAAAAGAGATACGAATCGACTTACAAAAAGTGGGCGCGAGCAGGATTGCATCTGAAACGGTAGCAGCCGAGTTTCAAAAAATCACCGAGGAGCTGCGGCAATGCTATTACAAAATTATGGATGAATTCCCATGCTTTGCAGATTTTCCAAGAGGAACTAACCCGCCTTACAATCAGTTCAAGGCAGGCGATTATGAACGGTCAATCCAAAGGATGATGGAAATTCGCCATCCGATCAATGCGAGCATTGCAGCGATTGAGGTCGAGTTGAAGGCTATTGATACAGCTTTAGCTTAACCCGTTGGTAAGGCCATTCTTCACCACGCGCGCGGCTACCATCGGGAGTTCTGTACAGTGAGTCATGTTTGAAGAAGTACTGGTAGTGGTGAACCACGATCGGTTGAGGCTAATCGAAACCACAACTTCTGTCACCCCGCGATATGGGATGATTGGCTAAAGTCTCTCGAGAGTGGCATTTCTGAGCAGGACTATCAATCTAATACGTAGACTAACTGCGACTTGAGCACCTCCGCTTCGAGCAAGAATCGGATATCGTACTTCTAGCCATCATAATGCAGCAAAGGGTCGAACCCGGGCATTGCTCCAAGATCGTGAGCAGACATTTGCTACCGGTCAGCGACAGAACCAATGGTCAATCGTAACCGGAACGCCGGTCAACGGAGAGCGGCATCAGCAGCCAGCCCCACAGCGCCGCGCCGGCAGCCAGGACTTTTTTGTTTGTCCTGGCTGTTTTGTTTCTACCGCCTTGAAGTACCAGCCAGCTTCTGACGAACATTTCATTATCATTGACCGTTTACTGGTCGATAGAGAAGAAAAACATGCTTGAGAAAGACCCTTTGCACATCGCAATCCTCGACCGAAACGCTGTCATCTTCCTTCGGGATTGGGGGCCAGGAACTTTTGGGGGCAACATGTCCCGGTTCATTCGGCTGAGGAGATTGGATCGCCACTTCACGATGGTAACGCCCATGTTCTCGATATGGGAAGGTAAAACCGGGGTGGTTGAATCTACCGAGGAGAAGATACTAACTGTCGCCGAAGAAGCGAAAGTCATGCGCCGGTTTTTCAGGCGAGCTAGAACTGATGGTCTATTTTTCGAAACCGAAAAGCAGATGTTTGCTGAAGCCTTCGCTGGGCATTCAGAAGAGAAGTTTCCCGCCTATCTTCAAATTGTCTCCTACATTCAGCAGACGCTTTATCAAAGACCTGCCCCCCGAGACAGGAAGGACATTCAGGAAACTATAATCGCTATGGCTAAGGAATCAGAGATAGGCTTGGGACACCCCATTGTCGTCATCGCCTTGGCGCAACTTCATGGTTCGCTAGTAACGCAAGGTGTTTTTAAGGCGAAGCAGAAAATCAAAAACCCTGAGAACGCTGCATACAACGCTGCAATGGATATTTTGGTGCTCTCAAGGCTCGCTCAGATTCAAAGCGTCATCAATGACAAATCGATGGCAGCACACACTCGATTGAGCTACGTTACCTTTGACCCAAGTCTCGAAAAGCTGCTGGTCCTGCTAAGACCAAATTCGTCGTCTTCCATTCTGATGGGTGAAGGCCAAGTGAGCAGCACTTACACCCCATACCGTGAGCTATTTCCGGACCTCGATGAAGACGGCTACTTCGAACTAATGACTGATTTGGGTGGTTTCAAGAACGACTGAACGCCTGCCTGCACTCATGTCCGCAAAGGGCAAGAACCGGAAATCGATCTTCTGAATGTCATGAGGCAGCAAAGGGCAGAGAGTACGCATTCGCCAGATGGGAAAGCTGCCGTTCACGCCATCTCAAAGCTCAACGGCAGGTTAGGGTCGGATTGCTGCCCGATTGAGCGCATTAGGCCAATGACCGCTCTGGCCGAAAAATTGACAACTAATGCTTGTCACCGCATTAGCCAAGTAAGAAAAAAAGCCCACCGAGTTTCCCCGGCGGGCAAAGTTACCACTACGAAAGGTCCGTGGCTCTCCATGGTGTCACGCCTAGCAGCCGGCGTTCAGATGATCGGAATTTAGCTGCGTCACAAGGTCTGCACGCTGAATGCCTTAAGGAACTTGTTCAGGTTTTGCAGGGTGTTAAAGGTGAGCTGCCATCCATGCGCCATCGGCGTTTCTCCACCATTGAAGCGTTTTGGGTAGCCGGTCAAATTGGAATGAAACACGTGTCCGTCGCTGACCGAATCGACACCGTCCACCCCTCGCAACATTTCAGGAGAGAAGTCCGGATGCACCATGACGTTAATCCGGTTGAGCTTCGAAGTCTGCTTTACGATGTACACGACCTGTCCAGCCTTGGATTTAAAACCAGCGACATACACGATGTTTTTAGTTTCCATGTAGTTGGCGTTACGGAAAGCCTTGAGTAGCGTCTCGGTAACGGCGTTCGCAGCCGGGGCAGCGGTCTTTGCAGTCATTGGTTTTACTTCCTTCATTTTGTTGGCGGTAGCTGGAATAGCTGTCGGAGTAGTGCCCCTGAATTGCGGCTTTCCTGTCGCGAGAGCTACGGATTCTTGAGCCATGCGGCCGTAACGACCTCGTGAATGTCCATCGACACCTCTCCATTGATTAATCAGCGGGCCTTGAGAAGCAAAGTGCTCGACGTGGACAACAATGATCTTGCCGTCGGTATAGGAAACATCGTTGAGCCACTTCCACGAGCCTTTGCGTACTCGCTCATAAAGCTTGAACGATTCGCGGACGTAGTTGAGGGCGGTGCCAAACCCGAACATCACGACCAGCTTGGTGACTGAGGGGAGTGCAGCCAAGAACTGATCGGCGCAGTTGCCGGCGACCTCTCGGCCAAATGGCGTGGCAACGAACTTGTCGAGCATCCCGCCGCCGGAGCCTTTCCATACTGAACTGCCCGATTCATACCGCTCCACAGTGCAACGGATGAGCGATCCAAAGTGAAACCGGCCCTGCGTATCCGAGATGGCTTGGGACACCGCCAGCGACAGATTGGCTGGATCGTCCCCTGCAATCAGCCCAACATGAGCCAAGATCTTCCCGACGTTATGGCGCCCTCCTTTGTAGGCGATCTCATTGTGCGGAGTACTCACTAGCGCTCCGGCTTGGGTTGGCCCCTTGGAGAATCCAAGTACCATAATCTCAGGGGTCACGTTGCCCCAAGCCATCGGATTGGCCGTGATTCTCCAGTCACCCTCAGTTCGTTTGGTTTGATCAAACTGGATTGAGGCGCCACAACTGCTGAAGCAACGAGCACAGGCGATTTGGCCTGATGCGGGAAGGCTCTTGTTCATTTTTTCTCTAGCAATTCGTGGCTACATCAAGCGTTGGTTTCGCTGAAAATGCGGCGTTGAAGATTGGAAAAATCGTCCTTCTGCTTGGCCTCCAGCATGCGTAGTGCAAACAGTGTCCCATTCAGTCCCAATGCTGCGCCTAAAGCAGTCAGCATTTCTTCATCGTGGGGAATTTCTCCCTTTTCAAGCTGCGCCAGCCACTTCACCCCGACATTGAGCTTGGCTTTCTCAAGCAAAGCCTTGGGGGCCAGGTTCAACCGCTCCCTGGTCTTGCGGACGTAATCGCCCGCTTCTTCCTGACCAATAAAAGAGTCGTTCAGCACAGCAATACTTGGCAGATCGTCTCCAACCCGCGTAGGGATGAATCCGCGCTTGGTGCTAAGCCATGCTTTGGCGGCCTCCCGGGGAATGAAGATGTTCGAATCCACCACGGTCGTTTCAAGTCGATTGGCTGCGCTTTTGCTGGTGGCATTCCGCACAGTCCTGTCATCAAGTCCTGAGAGGATGGCCACCTCAGAGATCGTCAGCATGTCGCTCGGCGCGCCTTCATCGCCATACAAATACGTGCGGTGACCGCCATCGAGAACCAAGCGGGCAAAGAACGCTTTGCCGGCATACAGGCACTTATGGGCCTGTACTGGATCGCCGTTACACGACTCGGAGATCAGGAATGAGTTGGATGCGTCCCAGACCATCCCGTAGGCAAAGGTCCATTCGTTGGCACCGCCGCTATCAACGGGAGGCATGCAGCGGATGCCCAGCAAGCCGTAGTCGTAGAACTGCTCAATGCTTTGTGTGGCCTGAAAGTGGTCAATGGAGAAAGGCTCATCGTAGGTTCGTGAATTAACTTCCGGATTCATAAAGTGAAGCACATCATCGAAGCTCTTTGGCTTGCGGTCGAACAGCAGGCGGTAGCCGGCCTCAGGGTCAAGGCAGTAGCTCGCCGAGCGGGCGAACTGATAAACGACCTCACGGAACTCTTCCATCATTTCTGCCTTACTGAACTTAATCATCGCCGCTCCCTATTTGGTGTTAGTTAGTCATCACTGATGGCACTTTATTGCCCCAAGGAAGATATGTCAATTGGTCATCACGGAAATCACGGATTTGCAATATCGACAGGCGACTGCCGTCCTGCCAAAGAAGGTTTTGGAGCAACAGTAATTAGGGGGAAAGGCGAAAAAAGCCGCACGCTGGCAGCTTTGGCGGAGTGGCAGTCTCTGTGCCGGCCACGTTGCATACATTCCGAGATAAACGAGATTTCTTAGACAACTTTAGACAAATCGGCCTGTAAACCCCGTGGTTGCGTGATCGAAATTAACGCTACATGAACTTCGACCAGATTCCGGAGTTTGTGGAACAGGCGGCTACGGTCGAGATGTAAGTTTGCGAAAATCGGCTGGTTTTTACGTTTCACGTAGTAAACCCGGTCGACCGTAGCATTCTGTAAAATCCCCCGACGGGAAACTGGCGGGGGATTTTGTTTGTGGACGTCTTGATCTTTCAGGGACGGAGCGGCGCGGCGTTACGAGGAATGGCTGGTCGGCAATGACTGAACCGGCCGCGCAGTCGGACGATTGCTATTCCCGAATTTTCTTCGCGGACGTTGCCACCGAGGGCGAGCTCGAAGGCACTGTCGGCTGGCGCGAGGGCGCGGAAAGCCGGGTCGTCTTCCAGGTGTGGGATGGCCCCTCCTTCGCGGCCGAGGGCGACGACCTGCACGAGGCGTTCCGCAAGGCGCGGGCTGGGATCGAGACCCAGGGGTTTCTGCCAATGGTTGCCGGAGTGCTTGCCGAAATCCCGACGGACCCGCATGCCTTGTTTGAGCCGGTCGCGCTGGCGGAGATCGCGTCCCGCATCGATGCCGGCGACGGTGCCGACCAGGAAGCGATGCCAAAATTCGAGCCGATGCTGTGGGTGCTGGTGGCGATCATCGTCCTGGCGCTGCTTTTTCCCGTCCTTGCCCATGCCGAAATCCGGGTGCCGGGCGCAGCCCTGTGCGTGGGGCAGGGCGAGCAGGCGACTGTTCTCTCTCCCGGAAAATGAAAAAGCAGGAGAATCGAAACCATGCTCAAAGGAGACGGAGGTTATGCTTGCTGACCGCCCCATCGCTGGGTACGGGCTGACCGCCACGACTGGCAGCGGTGACGCTTGAAAAAACCATTAACGTCGCCGCATCAGTGAAACTAATTGATCGAGGCTGGAAAGGAATGCAAAGCAATGAACCGATTCAAATTCAACCTGACCGCAACGTTGCTTGCAGCAATCGTTGCGGCCCATCCGTTGACTACTTTCGCACAGTCGCATCAACGTCCACTCGACAACCGAAGTAGCGTGGAGCGCGATAAGTATCTTCTAGGCATTTCGCAGGCGGTCAAATCGTCGGATCACACCGAGGCTTTGCGCCTGATTGACAGGCTGGAACGCAGTGGCGTCAAGGTGCCTGCTCCTGTGCTTTATTTCAAAGCCGAAAGCATGTTGGCGCTCAGTCGTTATGCCGAGGCGCTCACCGCATCTGACCTGTACCTGGCACAAGGCCCATCGGCACGGTACTACGAGGAAGCCCTGCGCGTATCGCTGGCGGCCGACAAGGGATTGGAAGGGGTACGCAAGGCTTGGCAAAACGGAATCAACGACCTGCAACGGGAGCTATCCGGGGCGCACGCTATCGGAGATGGCTGGACCAAAGAGGGATATTTCAATGACGATTACAAGGTGTACAAATGCCGGATTTCCGGTCCCACTGTCAAACTCGACGCAAAAGTCGATGGCAATATCCTGGTGATTCGCCGAGTCGCGCTCGAACAACAGGGGCGCGGCGGCTGCATCAATCAGCGCAATACACGCGAAACCGTATCGGTCGGTTCGCTGAATGTGCGCGACGAATTTATTGACGGCTATACAGAGATCGCTCTCAAAGACATTCCGCGTATCAAGATTGAGTGGACTTACGCCAAATGCGAGAAGCGCTGGAAGGACCAGTTTTGCAACTCAGCGAAATATCATGTACTTGTTTTGCCTGACGGAAAACGTCGAGCACTGGGATATATCGGTTCGAATATTGAGGCTACGCTGGCAACGTTACGGTCGCTATACGCCGACAACGGAGCGGTCGTTTTTCGATGAACCCGGCAGTGGAAAGTCCCTTGTTGCGACTGTTGCTGCTCCGGGAAGGAAAGGGTACCGCGTTGAAGCAAATCTTGCGCTGCTCCCTTGGTATTGTCATGAGTATGTTTGCTGCGCACATGGCGATGGCCGATCTGTCCGACACTGACATGTTCAACGAGCGACCCAACGTGCGCGGTTTCGATGCCGAGTCAAGAATCGATGCGGTCAAGCGTGAGCGATTGGAAACGCAGCGTGCCAGCATCGCCAATCAGCGCAAGAACTACTCAAATCAAATGCAGGCGTTTTGCGCATGCGTGTCGCCGACGTTCGACTGCAAGTACGACGCGCTGATGCTGTTTAGATACGACCCTAAAAAAAGTTGGGAGGAAAACAAGGCATGGGAACGCAAAGTTCTTAAGGATCGAAGCATCAAAAGCCGCAACCGAAGGAAGATTGCCGAGCAATGCGAGGGCTGGGAAAAAAATGGCGTGAACGATGAAAACACGCGGCAATTCGAACGAAAGCTGCAGGCAATGGACGCACAGGTGCAAAATGAGCTGGACGTAGAAAAGCGCCTGCACGAGCAACGCATGATCAAGATCAAGGCTGATCAGGCGCAACGTCGGGCAGAGCAAGACGATCTGCAACTTAAATTGAAAAATCAGCGCGATGCCGTCAACGACGCGAATCGCATCAAATATCTGGAAAGCAAGCGCAAAACCGATGCCGCGCTGGATAGGCAGCGTGAATGGTGCCGCATCCAGTTGGCGCAAGGACAATACCCCTGTGGCTGCCCGACACCGAATACTGGTGGCGCAAAGAAAAACACCGGGACCAGTTGTAGCAAATAGCGCGTCAGTTCAATGAGCTGGCACGCATAACCAAATTACAAATGAACCACACACGAATGCTGTTCGATCGCTTGCTGGTCGCAGGGAAGCCAACTGCCGCCGAGCGCGAGCGCATCTACGAAGACTGCCGCAAGGAAGTTGCCGCCCTTGCCAAGGATGATTCCGCCCGCGCCAAGGCACTGGACTCGCTGGAAAAGGCCATTCGTCGCCAGGAAATGCAGGCGCTGTATGAGGACACGCTCGATGCGCCTTAGCCGGATCGTTGTCTGGTCGCTACTGGTCATCGTCACGCCGTCGGTGATGGGTGGTTCGCCGGTGGCGCCAGCGCAAATGAGCGCCAGGCCCGCCGTGCTGCACGCCCGCGGTTACGGGCCCGTCCGCGTCGGAATGACGGTGGCGCGCGCCGCCAAGGTTTTGGGCATGCCGCTTGTCGTTTCGGAAGGCGAAAAAGAGAACCGCGAGTGCTATCACGTGCAGCCACAAAGCGGGCCCACGGCCTTGCATTTCATGGTGCAGGGCGACCGGATCATGCGCGTGTCGCTGTATCAGGGGCCAAGCGCTATCGCTACCGACCGCGGCATCCGCTTGGGCGCGTCAATCGATGCGGTTCGCAGCGCCTATAAAAAGGCGATTCGCGGCGGCGACATATCGTTGCTGGACGAGGAGCACGAATACCTCGGCCCCGTTGGCCGCTACCTGACGTGGTGGGACAATGAGAAGCGCTACGGCATACGCCATGAAACGGATGCCGAAGGCAAGGTGGATACCATTCATGCCGGCGGCAAGGCGATTACCCTGATCGAAGGGTGTTCTTGATGTGCGTGCGGACAAAGTCGGATACCGAAACGGCAATTGGACGATGCGCTGAGGGGGCCGTAAAACAAATGATTCCTCGGTCAGCGGCCCGGCCGTTGTTCAAGTCCCTGATCGGTTCCGCATTGATCGTTGTCAGCGCTTTGTCGCTTGCCCAGGAAATGCCTACCCAGCCTTGCCTCGGGAACACCGTCCCGCAGTTTGCCGACTATGCCGTCGAACCGGAAACCGTCACCTGGCGCGCCAAACTGAAGCTCAACAACGAATTCAGCCGCATGTTCCGTACCCGTCTGCGCGCCGGCTTGCGCGATGACCCGATCGAACTGGCCGGCCATTACGTGGTGGTGACCTTCGGCTGCGGCAGCAGTTGCCTCTACGGCGGCTTTGTCGATGCCAGAACCGGCGAAGCGACGGAGCTGCCCTTTGCCTTGAGTTCGTTTGTCCTGTTTGGCGTGGATGATCCGCTGCAGTTTCGCCCGGACAGCCGCCTGGTGATCATGCGCGGGGCTATCAACGAGGCCGACGATCCGGCAGTGGAAGCTTATTTCGAGTGGACCGGCAAGCACCTGGAGTCGATCTGCCATCGGCCGCTGCCGAATCAAGCTGGTGAATAAGTGTCCGCCCGGTGGCACCATACCGGGGCAATCGGAATCAGGTAGTGGCGGCGAGATGTGATTTCGATTTCGGCCGAAATTTCCGGTTGACCGTAGCAATCAAAAAAATCCCCTGCCGGAAAACCGGCTGGGGATTTTTTCTTTTCATTACTTGTCGAACCAGATACCGAGCGCGAGGCCTATGGATTTCACTAGATAGTGAACGGGATGCGCCGGATGTATTATTGTGGATGAATAGTATCGAAGCATTTTTCGATTAATCCTTTGCTTGGGTGGTGTATGGCTTACGAGCTTGTCTGGGAACCTGATGGTGTGATCAAGCAATTTTCGGGGACGGTTTCCGCCCGGGAATTTGTCGAGGCTGTCGAGAACACTCAGGGCGATTTTCGCTTTGACGATGCGCGCTATGTCATCAATGATTTTTCGTTGGTGACAAAACATGAAATTACCGAGGATGTGCTGACCGAGGTCGCCGTGCTTCAGTACGGCGCCTTTGCTTCGAATCCGAATTGCCGGGTGGTGTTTGTGACGACCGATGAGCAATTGGCGGCGCGGGTCAGGAATACACCGGCTGTGGCCGGCCTTGTTTCCTACCAGACGGAGGTCTGTCCGACGGTTTCGGCCGCGCGGGACTGGCTGGACAGCCAGCCGCAGTTGCATCTGATGAGCAACGTGATGGGGTTCCGGATCAATTAGCGGCCGGGCTTGGCTTTGCCGGAATCCGGGCCAGAAAGCGGTCGAGCTGGTTGGCGAAAGCTTGCCGGTCGGCTTGGCTGAAAGCGCTCGGGCCGCCGGTTTCGACGCCGGCGCCGCGCAGTTCTTCCATGAAGTTGCGCATCGTCAGGCGTTCCTGGATGGTTGCCGTGGTGTACAACTCGCCGCGCGGGTTGAGGGCGTGGGCGCCCCGTGCTATGACCAGCGAAGCGAGCGGGATGTCGGCGGTGACGACGAGATCGCCGGCTGAAAGTTGATCGACGATGTGCGCATCGGCGACGTCGAAACCGCTCGGCACCTGGATGGCGCGGATGAATTTCGATGGCGGCGTGCGCAGCATCTGGTTGGCGACCAGGATGGTCTGGATCTGCCGACGCTCGGCAGCGCGGAAGATGATTTCCTTGATGACACCCGGGCAGGCGTCGGCATCGACCCAGATTTGCATGGCGCTTATTTCGCTGGCAGGGGCGAGAATTCGGCCGGTACCCAGGCGTAGCCCTTGCCTTCCTTGCGGACGTGGCCGATGCCGGGGAAGGGCAGGTGCATGCCGGCGACGAGTTCGCGCCGCTTGGCTACTTCGGCGAAGACGCGCTTGCGGGTGAGCACGGCTTGCTTGGCATCGACATCGAACTCGATGGCGACTTCCGGATGGGCGAATTGCACGGCGTGGCTATGGACGAGATCGCCGAGAATCAGCAATTGCTGGCCATTGCTGGCGAAGCGGTAGCTGGCGTGGCCGGGCGTGTGGCCGTGGGTGTCGACGGCGCTGACGCCGGGCAGCAGTTCGCCGTCGCTGTTGAAGGTCTTCCACTTGCCGCTGGCGCGATACGGGGTGGCGGCGTCGCGGGCCATCTTGAAGAAGCCCTGGGCTTCTTTTGGCGCCTTGGCGGCAACTTCCTCGCTCAGCCAGAATTCGTTGTCAGCCTTGGCCGACCAGACTTCGGCATTGGAGAAGACGGCCTTGCCCTCGGGCGAAACCAGGCCATTGACGTGGTCGCCATGCAGGTGGGTGAGGAGCACGACATCGACCTGTTCCGGCGTATGACCGGCCGCCTTGAGATTGTCGACAATGTTGCCGAGGGTCGGGCCAAAGAGCTTGGCGGCGCCGGCGTCGACGAGGATCAGCTTGCTGCCGGTGTTGATCAGGTAGGCGTTGACAGCGGTCTGCACGGCTGGGCCTTGCAGGAACTGGCGGGCGATCAGACGCTCGATGTCGCGCGTGCGCATGTTCTTGAGCAGCTTTTCTTCGAGATTGATGGTGCCGTCGAACAGTGCGGTGACCTCGAAGGAGCCGACCATCAGGCGGTAGTAGCCGGGAACCTGGGCTTTCTGTAGCGGCGCTTCGGCGGCGGCGAAGCTCGACGCGACAAGGAGCAGGCCGGCAAAGAAAAAGCGGCGAAAGAGGGATGAAGCGGTCCTGGACATCGATTTCTCCTGAGGGGAATGAACGGGGTGTGACGGCGGTTCGGCTGTTCGTCGCCGGTTTGGCCGGAAGGCGAATATTGCCACGGCTTGGCTGGTTGACAAATGCATGGCTGCTGCCGTTTCATGAGGGGCGGGGCGAACTCTCGTTTTCCTTGCCCGCGCTTGGCAGCCCAATCTCCGACAGGAGGAGATACCGATGATTCGAGAAAGCTCGCAGCGCAGCCTCCGTCCTTTTGGCCTGATGCTCATTCTCCTTGCTCAGGCAGCGACGGTGGCGGCGCAAATTCCCGACAAACTCCCGCCGGAGCCGGCTTATCTCGGCGAAATCCGCCGTTTGCCGGACGGCCAGTTGAAGACGGTTGCCGCCGACGCGAAGCTGGCGGCGGCCGCCGTAAAACCGGCGACGATGGTCGTCGGTCCGGGCGAGAAAATCACCACGATCACCGAGGCGGCGCGGCTGGCGCAAGATGGCGAGGTGATCGAGATTCGCCCGGGCAATTACTACGGTCAACCGGCAATTTGGGCCAAAAATGAAATCATCATCCGTGGCGTTGGCGGCCGGCCGGTCATGCTGGCCGACGGCAAGAGCGCCGAGGGCAAGGCGATCTGGGTCGTCCGCGGCGGCAAGGTGACGATCCAGAATATCGAATTCCGCGGCGCCCGGGTGCCTGACCTCAACGGCGCCGGCATCCGTTTTGAAAAGGGCGAGCTGACGATTCAGTCCTGCGCCTTCTTCGACAACGAAATGGGGATATTGACGGCCAACTTGCCGGAACTGAGTCTCGAGGTCATCGACAGCGAATTCGGCGATGCGCCGCGCCATTCGGGTGACCTGCACCATCTGCTTTACGTCGGCGGGATCGGCAAGTTCGTGCTGCGCGGCAGTCGCTTCCACAACGGCTATCTCGGCCATCTGGTCAAGTCGCGGGCGCGCGAAAGTCACATTTTGTACAACATGCTGGTCGATGGCGCCAGCGGCCGGGCCTCCTACGAACTGGAATTTCCAAATGGCGGGCTGGCCTACGTCATCGGCAATGCTATTGGCCAGAGTGCCGGAACGGACAATCCGACCATCGTGGCCTATGGCGCCGAAGGCCGGCGCTGGCCGGACAACGCGCTGTTCATGGCGCACAACACGCTGATCAACGACAACTATTCCGGGAAATTCCTGAACGTTTTCAGTGACAAGATCGGGGCGGATGTCGAGGTCTGGCTGCTCAACAATCTGATGGTCGGCAACGGCGATTTGAACAAGCCGGCGCAGGGACGGTTCGATGGCAACCGGCTGGTGGCGCGTGGCGATCTCATCGAATTTGGCGGCGTTCCGCTGCGCCTGACCAATATGTCGCCGCTGCGTGGGGCGGTCAGGCCACCGGGGCAGGCGAGAGGCGTCGAGTTGATGCCGAGCGCCGAGTTCCGTTTTCCCGTGGGCAGCCGCCCGATGCGCCCAAACAGCATGCTGGCGCCCGGGGCTTTCCAGTAAGTTTCAGAGCGGCTTGCCGCCCATTGCCTCGCCCATCCGGATGGCGCCGGTCGGCGCCCAGTCGGGGTTGAAGGCCAGCGTGTCTTTCGGGAAGAGCATGACGACGGTCGAGCCGAGCAGGAAGCGGCCCATTTCCTCACCTTTTTTCAGCACGATGTTCTGCTCGTCGTAGCGCCATTCACGGACGACCCCCGGGCGCGGCGGATTGACCATGCCGTGCCAGACGGTGGCCATGCTGCCGACGATGGTGGCGCCGACCAGGGTCAGCACGAAAGGGCCGAACTCGGATTCGAAAACGCAGACGACGCGTTCGTTGCGGGCAAAGAGGCCGGGCACGCCACGCGCCGTGGTCGGATTGACCGAGAACAGTTCGCCGGGCACGTAGATCATGCGCGTCAGCTTGCCGGTGCAGGGCATGTGGATGCGGTGGTAGTCGCGCGGGCTCAGGTAGAGGGTGGCGAAGCTGCCGTTCTCGAATTGCTTGGCCAGTTCGCGGTCGCCGCCGACCAGCGCGGTGGTCGAGTAGTTGTGGCCCTTGGCCTGGAAAATCTGGTCGCGTTCAATGGGGCCGAACTGGCTGATTGCGCCATCGACCGGGCTGATGAAAGCTGCGTCGGCCTGTGGCCGGGCGCCTTCCTTGAGCGGCCGCGTGAAGAATTCGTTGAAGCTCTTGTAGGTGGCGATGTCCGGGTTGGCCGCCTCGGCCATATTCACGTTGTAGCGACCGACGAACCAGCGGATGACGCTGGTCGTCAGGCTGCCGGCTTCCTTCGAGGCCAGCTTGCCGGCGAGGACGGTGAGCGCCTGTTTCGGGATGAGGTATTGGGGCAGGACGGCTAGGCGGTCGGACATGGAGAAGCCAGGGAAACGGAAGCCCGCAATTATACGGGCTAGCCGCTTGGCAATTCTATTTCGCCGGGCTGCCGGAGTAGAGCTCAGTCCTTCGAGTAGAGGCCGACCCGGTTGCCTTCGCAGTCGATGAACAGGGCGATGTGGCCGATGTTATTGCCAAGATCGGTCTTGACCATGACGACCTGGCCGCCGGCAGCCGGGATGCGGGCGAGCACGACATTGAGGTCGGCACCGCCGTCGAGATAGATCAGCGTGCCGTTGTCGCGCGGCTGCAGTTGCGGCATGGCGACCAGGGCGCCGCTCGGGTAGGGCTCGGCGTAGGGGAAAATGGCCATGTTGCCGCCGCCGCAGTGTTCCCGGCGCAGTTCGATGGCAAGGATGGTCTGGTAAAAGGCGACGGCCCGGTCGAGGTTGGTGGTGGGGATTTCGAACCAGCGCAGCGGATTGTCCATGAGGTTTTCTCCTGAAAGTTCAGCGGCGGGATGCCGTTGATGCGCTGCATTCTGGCTGGGGGCTCCTGACAGCATGGTGTCAGGAGGCTTGTCATGGCCTGCGAAACGTCGTGCTATGCTGAAATTCCCGTCTTTCCCGTCATGACATGCGCCCGGCCGACCGACTGTTCCAGATCATCCTGCTCCTGCGTAATGGGCGCGTCGTTACGGCCGCCTTCCTGGCCGAAACGCTGGAGGTTTCCGAACGGACCATCTACCGCGATATTGCCGACCTGGTGAAGTCCGGCGCGCCGATTGATGGCGAGGCGGGCGTTGGTTATCGCCTGCGCCGTGGTTACCAGGTGCCGCCGCTGATGTTTACCGGCGACGAACTCGAAGCGCTGGTGGTCGGTGCCAAGCTGGTTCGGGCCTGGGGCGATTCGGTGCTGGGCAAGGCGGCGGAACAGGCGATGGCGCGCATCGAGGCGGTTTTGCCGCGGGCGCTGGAAGATCGCGTCAATGCCTCAAGCCGGCGTTTTCTGGCGCTCGACTGCCTGCAACCGGCGCCCTTGCGCGAGCCGATGGCCTTGTTGCGGTCCGGCATGGAAAGCGGCCGCAAGGTGTCAGTTACTTATCGGCGGGCCGATGGCGAGCTTTCGCAACGCACGCTATGGCCGCTCGGCCTGGTTTTCTGGGGGCATTGCTGGACGCTCGGCGCCTGGTGCGAGTTGCGCCAGAGCTTTCGGACTTTCCGGGTTGATCGTATCCAGGCGGTCGAGCTGATCGACGCAACTTTCGACGACCGTTACGGCCATCTCTGGCGCGATTACCTGGCCACGGCGCGCGGCGAGGGTGAAGCCTAGTCCGCGCTTTCGCTACCCGGGAAGGCCGGTTGGGCGTCGGGCGCCGTGGTGCCGAAGGCCGGTGCGGATGACCAGTGTTCCTTGCGCCATTTCTCGCGTTCGCCGTTGCCGAAGAAGCTCCAGGCGATCAGGCGACTTTGCTTCTGGCCCTGGGCCATCGGGATGATGCGCGATTCGACCACCTTGGCTTTCTTGAGCGCGGCTTCGATGTGCGGCAGGTTGTCGCCTTGCGAGAGCAGGCTGGTGAACCACATGACGCGCTTCGGGATGTTGCAGCTTTGCTCGATCATCAGTTTGACGAAGGCGCGTTCGCCGCCGTTGCACCACAGCTCGGCGCCGCCGCCGCCGAAATTCAGACGCGGTTCAGCCGCGCCGCGCTTGGCGCCCGGCTTGTTGAGATTGTTCCATTTGCGCTGGCTGACGGCATGAACGTCATCCGGCGAGTTGTGGAAGGGCGGGTTGCAGATCGACAGGTCGAAGACTTCGCCGGAGCGTAGCAGGCCGGTGAAGATGTTCTCCCAGACGGTCTGGTGGCGCAGTTCGATCTCGCCATCGAGTTCGGGGTTCTTGGCGATGATGGCGGCGGCGTTGGCCAGCGCCGCCTCGTCGATATCGACGCCGAGGAAGGACCAGCCGTACTCGGCGTGGCCGATGAGCGGATAGACCAGGTTGGCGCCGGTGCCGATGTCGAGCACACGCACGCCGGGGCCGCTCGGGATGTTCTTCTTGTTGCAGGTGGCGAGCAGGTCGGCGACGCTGTGCAGGTAGTCGGCGCGGCCGGGGATCGGCGGGCACAGGTAGCCGGCCGGAATGTCCCAGCCCTTGACGCCGTAGTGATGCATGAGGATCGCCCGGTTGAGCATTTTGACCGCGGTCGGGTTGGCGAAATCGATGCTTGGCGTGCCGGCAACGGTGGTCTTGATGTGCTTGGCGAGCGCGGCCGAGGTGGCGGCCAGGGCGGCGAAATCGTAGCCAGCGGCGTTCTTGTTGCGGGGATGCATGGTGGTCCTTCCTACAGCGGGGACGGGATTGTCCCACGAAAGTGTCGCCAACACGACAATGGCGGGTTCGGCATGGCTTTGATTTTTGGCTGTTTTTTCCAGTTGACCGTGGCGGCATGAAACTGGCTAGGGGCTAGCTATCGGACAACTCAGGGAGGCAGCCCATGAAGCTGCAAATCGACCGGCGGCACATCGAACCGATGATGCAGTCCTTTCCACGACTGGAATTCTTGCGCGAGCAGTTGCGCTTCGGCAATCGCGTCGAGGTCTCGTTCAACCAGCTTGAGGACGGCGAACTGGATCTGCTGCAAAGCCTCTACGCGGCGGGCGACAGCGAGTTGCGGGCGCGGGCGGCGCAGATCGCCACCTTGCGCCAGGCGCTGCACGAAGGCGGCCGGCGCTTCGAGGCCGAGGAGCTGGAAATGGCCGTGCCGGCCATCGCCCGTTATCTGGCTGAAAATGCCTCGCGCGGCTGGCTGTTTTCGGCCGGGATCACCGGCAAGCCGCTGGCCTATGTGGTGACGCGGCTTGATTTCACGCCGCCGTCCGAGGAAGAAACCGGCAAGATTTTCGTTGAACTCAAAGCCAACGCCAAGGCGCGGCTGGCGACGGCGACGCTGCGCATTTCCGGCCCCGACATCGCCGGCCGGACCATCCCCGAAGTCTTTGCCACCAAGGGTTTCGTCAAGGAAACACCGGCCTTGCTGGCCAGCTACGACGAAGGCGTCGAGCGTTATTTCGACTGGCGCGGGCAATACGGCGCGCAGTTTTCCGGGACCGGTGTTGGTTACTTTGCCGAAAACCCGACGGCGACGCACCGCGATACCGATTACTCGCGCAAGGACATGATCATCCTCTCGTCGACCGGCAGCCCGGCCCGGCTGGTCAACGACGAGAGCATTCTCGGTGAGCGCGTGCTGGCGCTCGACGCAACGGGCGACATCATGGCCAAGTTCGTCCGCCGCGTGCAGCGCAATTCGCGGCTGTCCGGCAAGGAGGAGGCGGAGATCGAGGAAACCCAGGCCGGCATCGCCAAGGGCCTGTTCACCGAACTGCCTGTGCATTTCTACATGCTGATGTTCCACCTCGATCTGCACCATTACGTCTGGGTGCACGTCGATGACATGGAACCCTACGCCTACCAGCCGGAACTCAAGACCAAACTGGTCCTGCCGCCCGAGCAGACCGATCTGATCGACATCCTGACTGCCGAGATGGACGTGCTGATGGACGACATCGTTTCCGGCAAGTCGGGCGGGACGACCGTGTTGTGCGCCGGGCCACCCGGGGTGGGCAAGACGCTGACTGCCGAGGTGTATTCCGAGATCATCCGGCGGCCACTCTACCGGGTGCATTCCGGCCAGCTCGGCCTCAACGTGGCGGCGATGGAGGTGGCGCTCAAGGAAGTGCTGACCCGCGCCCAGCGCTGGGGGGCGGTCATGCTCATCGACGAGGCAGATGTTTACATCAAGAAGCGCGACGACAACATCACGATGAACGCCGTCGTCGGCGTGTTTTTGCGCGTGCTCGAATACTTCAACGGCCTGCTTTTCCTGACCACCAACCGCGTCGACGACATCGACGAAGCCATTGTCTCGCGCTGCATCGCGTTGATCCGTTTTTACCCGCCGGATCGCGTCGACCGCAAGAAGATCTGGGGCGTCATGGCCGCGCAATTCGGGCTCAAATTAGCTCCGGAACTGCATGATCGCCTGCCCGATATTTTCCCGAAGGCGTCGGGTCGAGACATCAAAGGGCTGGCCAAGCTGGTGGCGAAATACTGCAGCCAGAAAGCCTTGCCGCCGACGGAAGATGTTTTCCGCCGCTGCTCGATGTTCCGTGCCATGGATCAGGCCGAGGTGCCGGCTTGAAATTTCGTTTTTGACCGAAATTTCCGGTTGACCGTGGGATTGCTACGGTCAACCGGAGAAAATGGCAAAAATCAAACCGCGAGCAGCGTTTCGTCGATCAGGGCGGCAATCACCGAGCCGCCGACGCCGTCTTCCGGGTCCAAAGCCAGCACGCGCTTGATCGCCACTTCGGCCTGGGCCGGTTGGCCGTTGCGCAGATGGATGAAGGCCAAGCCCTTGAGCGCAGCCAGCGCACTGCCGGGAGCGGCTTGCCAGAGCAGCCAGTTGTCGGACAGGTCGGCTTGCCGGGCGGCGGCAGCGACCCAGCCTTGGGCGGCGCTCAGCGCCTTGTCGAATTGCCGACAGCGGTTGTAGTGTTTGACTAGGCAGCGGTGTGCCGGCAGGGCATCCGGGGCCAGGGCAAGGGCGGTCAGGAAGGCGTTTTCGGCCAGCTCCGGATGGGTGAAATGGGCGGCAACGCCTTGTTGCAGCAGGTGGTCTACGGCCGGCGGCAGTTGGCCGAAGTCGAGTTTGTCGTCGTTATCGAATGCGTTCATGGTGATTGCTGTCAGGATTGCGGTATTTCCGGGTAAGCAACAAGCATGCGCAGATTTTGTTGAGCACTTTCCAGGGAGCTTCCATGTTTCTCGCCATGAACCGTTTTCGCATCGCGCTCGGCAAGGAGGACGATTTCGTCGCCCACTGGCGCAACCGCAACAGCTACCTCAGCGAGGTGCCCGGCTTCGTCTCCTTCAACCTGTTGCGCGGCGATACCACCGAAGAACGCACGTTGTTCGCCTCGCACACGGTCTGGGAATCCGAGCAGGCCTTCGCCGACTGGACGCAGTCCGACGCCTTCCGCAAGGCGCACATGCAGGCCGGCCAGTCGCCGCGCGATTTCTACCTCGGTCCGCCGCAACTGGAGTTGTTCGAAGCCGTGCTTTAGTGTTCGCGGCCGTCGATACGCGGCTGGAGGAGAATCGGAATGTAGCGCCAGGCGAGGATGCCGAAGGCGATGAACCAGCAGGTCGCCGACAGGTGTATCCAGCCGAGATAGGCGGCCGGGGCAAATTGCGGGGCGACGACGCGGGCGAGCAGGGCGACGAGCATGATGATCAGCACCAGCTTGTCGCCACCATCGAAGGTGACCTTGCGCCCGGTATGGCCCTTGGAAATGCGCACGATCATGCCCGGAATGACCAGGCCCATGGCGCCGAAGGTGAATAAATGGACGGACACCGAGCCGATCCAGACAAAGCTCATGACGTGGCCGAGCGCCTCGATCAAAAGCTGGGCGACGATGCACAGATAGCCGATGTACATGACGCCGATGTCGAGACGCTTGAAGGCCTGCTGCGGTTTCCAGAAAACGAAGCGGATCGCCAGCAGCACCGCCAGCCCCAGCGAGATTGCTGCGGTCAACGGGCGGGGCAGGGCAAATTCCAGAATCAGGACGAGGCCGAGCGCCTTGATGGCCATGTCCAGCCCCGGATGGCGCAGGATCTGCGCCTGGAAGGCAGCCTTCATGAAACCGGTCAGCGTCCGTTCGAGCATGACCAGGAAGGCCAGGCGAAAGAGCGCCATGGCCATGCTGTAGCCGGCCGTGAAGTCGCCACCTTCGAGCATCCAGTATTTGGCCAGCAGAAAGCCGGGCAACATGATCAGGAAAAAAGCGTTATCGCGGTAGCTGTCCGCGTCGCGATGGCGGATCAGCGTCCACAGCAGCATGGCCACGATGCTGCCGAGAAAGAGGTTGTTACTGAGCAGGAACAAGACTTTCGGCCAGCTTCCGCCAAAGCTCATGCCGATCCGCTCGATGATCCAGGCGGCAGCCAGCAGCATGAGCGCCGGACCGTGGTAGCCGCGGATATTGACCCAGTTCTTGGTCGAGGTCAGCAGGAAGCCACCGAGCACCGCCCAGCCGAAACCGAAGAACATTTCGTGGGCGTGCCACTGGACGGAGGTGAAGCTGGCGGCCGGGGCCGCCACGGCACCACTGAAAATCAGCGCCCAGGCGAGCGGCAGGAGCATCCCGGCCAGGCAGGCCAGGGCGAAGAATGGCCGGAAACCGACGAGCCAGAACGGGTGAGTTGAGAAACGCATGTGAACCTATTGCCAGGGAATCGATCGAAGTGGCAAGTTTAGCCACAGTCGGCTGGGCGAAACTTGATTTATCCCCGGCTCTTCAAGCATCGGTCTTAACAATGGCGTAAAATCCGCCACTTGGCCGTGAGCGAGGGGACCGGCCGGTATTCATAAGGAAAATGATGAAGCGTGTGGACGATTTCCGCTTGCGCCTTGGCAAGCACGAGCTAGTACCAATCATGATCGGCGGCATGGGAGTGGATATTTCCAGTGCCGATCTGGCTGTCGAGGTAGCCCGTCTGGGCGGCGTCGGCCACATTTCCGATGCGATGATCAAGACCGTCTCGGACCGTCGCTACAAGACCAAATTCGTCAAGGACAAGCTCGCGCTTTACAAGTACAACGTCGAGAACGAAGACAAGTCGGACGTCAAATTCGATCTCGGCAAGCTGGTCGAAGCGACCCGTCTGCACGTTGAAGAGGCCATGTCGCGCAAGACCGGCAGCGGCATGATCTTCATCAACTGCATGGAAAAGCTGACCATGAACGCCCCGAAAGAGACGCTCAAGGTCCGCATGGAAGCGGCGATGGATGCCGGCATCGAAGGCATCACGCTGGCCGCCGGCCTGCACCTAGGCTCCTTTGCGCTAATCGAAGAACACCCGCGTTTCCGCGACGTCCAGCTCGGCATCATCGTTTCCTCGGTGCGCGCTCTGCAACTGTTCCTGAAAAAGAGTTTGCGCACCGGTCGTTTGCCCGACTACATCGTGGTCGAAGGCCCGCTGGCCGGCGGTCACCTCGGCTTCGGCATGGACTGGGCGCAGTACGACCTGGCGACCATCGTCGCCGAAGTGATGCTGTTCCTGAAGAACGAGCACCTCGATATTCCGGTCATTCCGGCCGGCGGTATCTTTACCGGCTCCGATGCGACCGCCTTCCTTGAAGCCGGCGCTGCCGCCGTCCAGGTGGCCACCCGCTTTACCGTCTCGGAAGAGTGCGGCCTGCCGGAGAAGGTCAAGCAGGAATACTTCAAGGCCAGCGAAGACGACATCGAGGTCAACCAGATCTCCCCGACCGGCTACCCGATGCGCATGATCAAGAGCAGCCCTGGCATCGGCGACGGCATCCGTCCGAACTGCGAAGCCTACGGCTATCTGCTCGACGCCAACGGCAAGTGCGCCTACGTCACTTCCTACAATCGCGAAGTGGCCCTGCATCCCGGTGCTCGCAAGATCGCAGTGATGGACAAGACCTGCCTGTGCACCCACATGCGCAACTTTGACATCTGGACCTGCGGCCAACTGACCTACCGCCTCAAGGACACGACGCGCAAGGCGGCCGATGGCAGTTATCAGCTGCTGACGGCAGAACATATTTTCAAGGACTATCAGTTCAGCACTGAACAGAAAATCGCCTTGCCGGAATAACCGCTCGCCGGGCAACGCGGGAATCAGGGTTTCCGCGTCTTCGATCCGCTTCGCGCGCTGACGAAAATATCGACATGATTGCCAAATTGTTTCGCCCGCTGGCGCCGGTCGGTTTGCCCGGTAAATTGCTCCTCGGCATCGTCGCCTCGGCTGTCCTCTCCCTCGCCTCACCAGCCATTGCTCAGTCGACTTCCGCTTTCAGCCTGAACGGATTCGGGACCTTCGGCCTGGCCCGGACAACGACCGACGACGTCGAGTTCGTTCGCGATATTTCACAGGCCCGGGGTGTCGGCTCGGAGTGGAGTGCATTGATCGACAGCGTGCTCGGCCTGCAAGCGGCCTGGCGCGTCACTCCGCATCTGGAGGCCGTCGTTCAGGCGACCAGTCGCTATCGCTACGACAGGACATTTACGCCGGATATTTCCTGGGGTTTCGTCAAGTACAACCCGACGCCCAATCTGAGTCTGCGGGCCGGACGACTGGGCACGGAATTCTTCATGATGGCCGATTCGCGCTGGGTCGGTTACTCCTTTCTGACCGTTCGCCCGTCCGGCGATTTCTTCTGGTATCTGCCCTTCTACAGCATTCACGGAGCTGATGCGGCAATCAGCGTGCCGCTTGGCGAAAACATACTGCGGGCAAAAGCCTTTTATGGCCATTCCGATGGCCGGATTCCCCTGGCCGACCAGCAATGGGACATCGCCGGTTCCCCCATGGTCGGCGCCTTTCTTGAGTACCAGTACGGACCCTGGCTGGCACGGGCGAGCTACGCCAATATCGAGTTCAAGAACGACCTGCCCATCGCGCCTGTCTTGAAGAGTGCATTGGGCATCGACCTTTCCGCTCAGGATGCAGCTTTCCTGGCGACGCGCGATACGCGAACCCACTATTACTCGCTGGGCCTCGTTTACGATCAGGGGCCCTGGCAGGCGCAGTTGATGCTGAACCATATCGAGCAGGGAAGCAATGCGCTGCAATGTTCCGATGGCGGTTACGCGCTGCTCGGTTACCGGATCGGTGAAGTGACGCCTTATCTGGGTTATTCCTGGGTGCTGTCCAAGGCGCGCGGCACCGGCCCCAGCGCCATTACCGCCTACGTCATGCAGGATTCCCGTTCCGATCAGCAAACGACGTTTGCCGGACTGCGCTGGGATGTCGTCCGCAATGTCGCGCTAAAGGCCCAGTGGGATGCCATCAATGGCGATTCATCTTCACTCTTCCCTTATCGTCAGGATAACCGGGCGCGCTGGGATGGCCGCATGAATGTCTTCTCCTTGACCCTGGATTTTGTCTTCTGAAATCATGCCGTTTCGTCGCCTGATCCTTCTCTGTTCGCTCTTCCTGCTGCTGGCTCAGCCGGCCGCAGAGGTGCGGGCCGAGCTGGTGGTCGTCGTCAATGCCCGCTGTGGTGTGGCGGCGATGACGCGCAACGAGGTCGTCAACATCTTTTTTGGTCGTAACCACCAGTACTTCAACGGCATCGAGGCCCAGCCGGTCGATCTTCCGGATGGACATCCCGACAGAAAACGTTTCTATGGCTTGCTGGTCGGCAAGGACCTGTCCGAGGTCAATGCCTACTGGTCAAGGCAGCTCTTTTCCGGGCGCATGCAGCCACCGGTCAAGGTGAATTCGGCTGAAGAGGTCTTGAAGTGGGTCGTCTCGCATCCAGGGGGTATCGGTTTTGTCGATTTGGCCAAGGCCGATGCGCGGGTTCGCGTGGTTTACGAGCTGACACCATAAAAAATCAGGTAATTCATTGAACGTTGAGCTAATCGGTATGGTCATCATCTTTGTGGCCATTGCGGTGATTGTCATCAAGCTGGGGTAATCTTCGCATGTGCTGTGTGCAGCCTGGGTGATCAGGAGCGCATCGCGGATTTTTACAATAACGCAGGAGACAAACATGCCAAATCGAATTATCAGCAATATCATCGCCGGCCAAACCGTCGTATCGGCCGCCAAGGAAAACTCTGTCCGCTCAGCTTGCAGCCTGATGGCCCAGAAACGTATCGGTGCCTTGTTGGTCGTCGAGAGTAACCGGATCGTCGGCATCTTCACCGAGCGCGATGCGCTCAACAAGGTACTGGCCGGCAATCTGGATCCGGATAAAACCACGCTGGAACAGGTCATGGTCGCCAATCCGCAGACGATTCGCGCCGACAAACCCCTCGGCTACGCCCTGCAATTCATGGTTGATGGTGGTTTTCGCCATGTCCCGGTGGTTGATCAGAATGGTGCGCCGGTGGGCATGGTATCGGCTCGCGATGCCCTGGGGCAGGACATGGTCCAGCTCGAGCGCGACCTGAAATTCAGGGAGCATCTCGAGGAAAATATCGCCTAAGCGGCGTCCGCAGACCAAGCAAAGCGCGCCAGTGTGGCGGCGAATTCGCCGGACACTGGCGCTTTTATTTCCATGCGCCGTCCATCGAGTGGATGGTTGAAGCTCAAGCCAATGCAGGCCAGCAACAAACGATGGCAGCCGAGGTGTTCGGCAAAGTAGCGGTTGTGGCGCCCCTTGCCGTAGGTCGCATCGCCAATGATCGGGTGGGCGATGTGCTTGAGGTGTCGCCTGATCTGATGGCGGCGACCGGTGACCGGTTCCAGGGCGAGCAGGGCGTAGCGACTGCTCGGGTAACGGTCGACCGCTACGGGCAGTTCGATTTCCGCCAGTCGCCGATAGTGCGTCAGCGCCGCCTGGGCCTCGGTGCTGCTACGCTCACCCTGGAACTCGTAGGCATCGCGCTGGCGCGTTAGGGCGTGGTCGATCGTGCCGGATTCGGGCGGGTGGCCGCGGACGATGGCCAGATATTTCTTGTCCACCGTTCCCGCTTCGAACTGGCGTCCGAGCACGCCGGCAGTTTCCTTGCTCAGTCCGAAGAGCAGAACGCCCGATGTGCCCCGGTCCAGACGATGGGCAGGCCAGACGTGCCGGCCGATCTGGTTGCGCAGGATCTGGATCGCGAAGCGCGTTTCGTGGCGGTCGATTTCCGAGCGGTGAACGAGCAGTCCGGGCGGCTTGTCGATGACGACGATCTGCTCGTCGCGGTAGAGGATGGGCAGCGGTGGCTCAGCCGTTTCACCACGGTCAACCGGAATTTCAGGCAAAAAAGCGAGTCCTTGCGACCGCCGGGATGTCCATCCCGGTGACGTGGGCGCGATCAAGCAATTCCCAGTAGTAGCGGTAGGAAGCCCGGTCGTGCAGTTTGCCTTCGTGCTGGATCGGTCCCCAGTCCTTGTCTTGGGCGGCAATCAGAATCTCGGCGGCGGCCTGGACTTCCGAAAAGTCGGGGCGCATGGCTTCGACGATGGGTACGATCTGGTTCGGGTGGATGCTCCACATGCGCAGATAACCGAACTCCGTGCGGGCGCGCCGGGCATCGTTGCGAATGTACTCGATGTCTTTCAGTTCCGTCGTCACGTTGTGCGACGGAACCACGCCGCAAGCCAGTGCGGCGGCGCTGATCTCGCACTTGGCGCGAGCGACCAGCGGGTGGTCGAACTGGCCCGGACTCTTCATGGCGCTACCAGGAATGGCGCCATGGTGACCCGAGACAAAATCCATCAGGCCAAAATCAAGACTCTCGACGCCGGGCAGGGCGGCAATTTCCCAGACTTCGCGCAAGGCGCCATGGGTTTCGATCAGCACATGGACAGGAATCCTGCGGTCGACGCCGAAATATTGCTCAATTTCACGCAGGGCCTCGATCTGCACCTGGACATCGCCCGCACTGCAGGGCTTGGGCAGCGTGACGAACGGGAGCCTGCCCCCGGCAATGCCGACCAGGATTTCCATATCCCGTCGCCAGTGCGGGTGGGTGACGTCGTGCACGCGGGCGCCGACCCGGTTGAACAGGTTGTCTTCCGACATGATCACGGCGGCAGCCATCTCCGCATGCTCCCGCTCGGCGCCGGCATGGGCGCCATCTTCGCAATCGCAGGTAATGTCGAAGATCGGGCCGAGTTCCTTCTGCAGTTGCAGCGCTTTTTTCATCAGTTTTTCAGAGCCGGCGTAATGGTCGACTGCAGGCAGGATGGGAAAGGGCTTTTCGCCGGCAAAAAGGACGGCTTTCGGATGGCGCATGGTTCTCGAACCCGTAAACTAAAAAAGGCCGCGGTATTTTACCGCGGCCTTTAAATGAAACTGGGAACTAATGCTGGATTACAGCATGTCCTTGACGGCTTCTGCTTCGTCGGTCAGTTCCTTGAGCGTGATATTGATCTTCTCGCGGCTGTACTCGTCGATTTCCAGGCCCTGGATGATCTTGAACGAACCACCCTTGCACTCGCACGGGAAGCCGAACACGATGCCGGCCGGGATGCCGTAGGAACCGTCGGACGGCACGCCCAGGGTAACCCACTCGTCGGAACCGAGAACCCAGTCACGGATGTGGTCGATGGCGGCGTTGGCAGCGGAAGCAGCCGACGACAGGCCACGGGCTTCGATGATGGCGGCGCCCCGCTTGCCGACGGTCGGCAGGAAAACGTCGTTGTTCCAGGCGTGGTCGTTGACCAGAGTCTTGACGCTGTCGCCGTTCGAGGTGCAGTTGCGGTAATCGGCGTACATCGTCGGGGAATGGTTGCCCCAGACGACCAGTTGCTTCAGCGAAGAAACCGGACGGCCGATCTTGTTGGCCAGTTGCGACAGGGCGCGATTGTGGTCCAGACGCAGCATGCCGTGGTAGTTGTTCGGGTTGGTGCGGCCGACTTTCTTGGCAGCAGCGGCGGCGATGAAGGCATTGGTGTTGCAGGGGTTGCCGACGACCAGAACCTTGACGTTCTCGTTGGCATTCTCGGCAATGGCCTTGCCCTGAACGGTGAAGATGGCGCCGTTGGCGGTCAGCAGGTCAGCACGTTCCATACCCTTGGTGCGCGGACGGGCGCCAACCAGCAGGCAGACGTCGGCATCCTTGAAGGCGACGTTCGGATCATCAGTGGCAACCATGCCGGCGAGCAGCGGGAAGGCACAGTCTTCCAGCTCCATCATGACGCCCTTGACGGCTTGCTGAGCTTGCGGCAGGTCGAGCAACTGAAGGATGACCGGCTGGTCTTTGCCGAGCATTTCGCCAGAGGCGATGCGGAACAGCAGGCTATAACCGATCTGGCCGGCGGCGCCGGTAATGGCAACGCGCATGGGGGCTTTGGACATGTATCGCTCCTGTTTGAAACAGCGTGGTTGAAATTGTTCGTATTTGCCCGAACACCTGCTTTATTTGCTTCCTTGCGACAGCAGGCACGAGAACTCAAGATGGTAAAAGTTCAGCGTCGGACTGTCAATTCATCATCTGTCTTATATAAGACAACTTTTCGTGGACGGCATGCCCGAAATGTGCTGAAATTTGGACCATGACTCGTGACGTCTCCAATCCCGCTCAGCGCCTAAGTTCCCCGACCTTTAGTCCTCTCTATCGCCAGATCAAGGATTTCTTGACGCGTAGTCTGGAGGAGGGAGAGTGGGGGCCGGGTGATGCAATACCCAGCGAAGGCGAGTTGGCGGCGCGATTCAATGTCAGTCAGGGGACGGTACGCAAGGCCATCGACGAAATGGCCGCCGAAAACATGCTGGTTCGGCGTCAGGGTAAGGGTACGTTTGTCGCGACGCATAGCGATCCGCGCTCCTTTTATCGTTTCCTGCGCTTGGTGCCGGATGACAGCAAGGCGGCGCCTGCGGTCAGCGACCCTTTTTTTTGCGAGACCATCGATGCATCGCCGGAGGTCGCGACGGTCCTGGGGTTACGGGCGGGGGGCAAGGTGGTTCACGTCAAGCGTCTGTTGCGTTTCAGTGGCGAGCCGGTCGTTTTCGATCAGATTTATCTGGTTGCCGACTTGTTCAATGGCTTGACGCTTGAAGGCTTGCGGGCTGGCGAGCGCTCGCTCTACAGCCTTTTCGAGAGCGATTTCGGGGTCCGCATGATTCACGCCGAAGAGCATTTGCGCGCGGTCGGTGCTGATGCTCAGAGCGCCGGAATAATCGGCGTTCCCGTGGGTGAGCCTCTCCTGCTTGTTGAGCGAACGGCCTACACCTACGGCAATAAACCGGTGGAGTGGCGGCGTGGGTTGTATTACACACGGCAACACTACTACCGGAATGATCTGGGGTGAGAGAGAAAGCAGTGCTTTGGGATTAGCTCGGAATGGGCCCCGCAAGGCATGTTCCGTATGGTTTTGAATGTATAATTACGGTTCTTTTCGAACCACGTAAAAGCGGTTAACCGCATCTTCGCGCGAGGGATGACGTTCATGGCAGAAATGACCATCAAGAAACGTCCAAAAAACTTGGACTTGACTACAATAAAGTTGCCGTTACCGGGCAAAGTTTCAATTCTTCACCGTGTCAGCGGTGCGGGCTTGTTTCTTTGTCTTCCGGTTGTGCTCTGGCTCTTCGGGGCTAGTGTGGGCTCTCCTGAAAGCTTTGCCGCTTTCCAATCGATTGCCGGGATGTTGCCGGTCAAGGTAATTCTGGCGGGTCTGCTTTGGGCGTTTGTTCATCACTTCTGTGCTGGTATCCGCTTCTTGCTGCTCGATCTGCATGTCGGCATTGAAAAAGAAGCTGCACGGAAATCCGCTGGCGTTGTTCTCGCTGTCAGCATTCCGCTGACCCTGATCCTCTGGGGGGTGTTGCTGTGATCAACCGTATCGTTGTCGGTGCCCACTACGGCCTGAAAGACTGGATCATTCAGCGTGCTACGGCCGTCATCATGGCGGTCTATTCGGTATTGATTGCCGCAGTTCTTCTGGTTGTTCGTCCCTCGACCTTTGAAGCCTGGCAGGGTGTGTTCGCCAGTGGCGTCATCAAGTTCCTGACCTTCCTTTTCTTTGTCAGTCTGTTCTATCACGCCTGGATTGGCGTGCGTGACATCTGGATGGACTACGTGAAGCCGACCGGCCTGCGTCTGTCTCTGCACGTTCTGACCGCTGCTGCGTTGGTGGGTTACACCGCGTGGGCTGCTGCGATTCTCTGGAGGCTGTAAGCGTGAGTATTCCTGTTCTCAAATTTGATGCGGTTATTGTTGGCGCCGGCGGTGCCGGTCTGCGTTCCGCAATCCAGTTGTCCGAAGCCGGCCTGAAGACCGCCGTGCTGTCCAAGGTGTTTCCGACCCGCTCGCATACCGTTGCGGCACAGGGCGGTGTGGCTGCCTCGCTCGGCAATTCCGAGGAAGACCACTGGACGTGGCACATGTACGATACCGTCAAGGGTTCCGACTGGCTCGGCGACCAGGACGCGATCGAGTTCATGTGCAAGAAGGCCAACGAAGTGGTCGTTGAACTCGAACACTACGGCATGCCGTTCGACCGTACCGATGACGGCAAGATCTATCAGCGTCCGTTCGGTGGTCATATGTCGAACTTTGGCGAAAAGCCGGTTCGTCGCTCGTGTGCTGCCGCTGACCGTACCGGTCACGCCATGCTGCATGCGATGTATCAGCGCAACGTAAAGGCAAACACCCAGTTCTTTGTGGAATGGATGGCGCTCGACCTGATTCGTGACGAAGAGGGGCATGTCCTCGGCGTTACCGCGATGGAAATGGAAACCGGCCAGATCGTTATTTTCCACGCTCGGGCCACCATCTTTGCGACCGGCGGTGCCGGCCGTATTTATTACTCTTCGACCAACGCCTTCATCAATACCGGTGACGGCTTGGGTATGGCGGCGCGTGCCGGCATACCGCTCGAAGATATGGAATTCTGGCAGTTCCACCCGACCGGTGTTGCTGGTGCTGGTGTGCTGATTACCGAAGGTGTTCGCGGCGAAGGCGGTATCCTGCGCAATAGCAGCAAGGAACGCTTTATGGAGCGCTACGCGCCGAATGCCAAGGATTTGGCGTCACGCGACGTGGTTTCCCGCGCGATGACCACCGAAATCAAGGAGGGTCGTGGCTGCGGGGCAAACAAGGATTACGTCCTGCTCGATATTACCCACCTTGATCCGGCCACCATCATGAAGCGCCTGCCGGGTATTCATGAGATCGGCCTGCAGTTTGCCGGGGTTGATTGCCTGAAGGAACCGTTGCCGGTCGTTCCGACCTGCCACTATCAGATGGGCGGTATTCCGACCCACTACTCCGGCCGTGTTGTGATGCCGCAAGGTGGCGACATGAATGCCGTTGTCCCAGGCTTCTATGCCGGTGGTGAGTGCGCCTGTGCCTCGGTGCATGGTGCCAACCGCCTCGGAACCAATTCGCTGCTCGATCTGCTGGTCTTTGGCAAGTCGGCGGGTGACTCTGCTGTTGAAGATCTCAAGGCTGGTCGTGCTCACCGCGATCTGCCGAAGGATGTTGCCGACAAGACCTTGGCTCGTATCAGCGCACTGGACAATCGCAAGGGTGGCGCCAACGTGCACGAAACTCGTCTGGCCATGCAACGTACCATGCAGGATCACGCCGGCGTGTTCCGCTTTAGCGATTTGCTGAAGGAAGGCGTCAGCAAGATTCTGGAAGTCGAAAAAGCAGCTCGCAATTTGGAGATCAAGGACAAGTCGATGGCTTGGAACACGGCCCGGACCGAAGCGCTGGAAATGGAAAACCTCATCGAAGTCGCCAAGGCCACGATGATTTCCGCTGAGGCTCGCAAGGAGTCTCGTGGTGCCCATGTGCGTGACGATGCTCCGGATAGCCCCGAGTTTCCGAATGGCCGTAACGACGCTGTGTGGCTCAAGCATACGCTGTTCTCCCCTGCGGATAACTCGATTTGCTACAAGCCGGTCAACATGCAACCCCTGTCCGTCGAGCCGGTTGAGCTCAAGACGCGCTCGTACTAATTGGAGTCCAGAATGAGCAAACGCATGGTTCAATTCAGTATCTATCGCTACGATCCAGATAAGGATGACGCGCCCTACATGCAGGATATTTCCGTCGAGATCGAGGCGACGGACCGCAAGTTGCTGGATGCGCTGACTAAGTTGAAAGCCAAGGACGATACGATTTCCTATCGCCGCTCCTGTCGCGAAGGCGTCTGTGGTTCTGATGCGATGAATATCAACGGCAAGAACGGCCTGGCTTGTCTGACCGACATCGACAGCCTGAAGCAGCCAATCGTGCTGCGTCCGTTGCCTGGTCTGCCGGTCATTCGCGATCTGATCGTCGACATGACTCAATTCTTCAAGCAGTACCACTCGATCAAACCGTATCTGATCAACAACGATCCGCCGCCGGAACGCGAGCGTCTGCAGTCGCCGGAGGATCGTGAAGAACTGAACGGCCTTTATGAGTGCATCCTCTGTGCTTGCTGTTCGACTTCCTGTCCGTCTTTCTGGTGGAATCCGGACAAGTTTGTCGGTCCGGCTGGCCTGCTGGCAGCCTACCGCTTCATAGCCGACACCCGTGACCAGGCAACCAATGAGCGTCTCGATAACCTCGAGGATCCGTATCGTCTGTTCCGTTGCCACACCATCATGAACTGTGTTGACGTGTGTCCGAAGGGGCTGAATCCGACTAAGGCCATCGGGAAGATCAAGGACATGATGGTCAGTCGCGCCGTCTGATGGAAAGAGCGGACTACGAACGCCTGCGTTGGCGCTGTATTCGTCGCGCACTTCTCGAGCTTGACATCACTCTGACGAGATTCCTGGATGGCGGAGAGTTTGAAAAGCTGAATGGCGACGAAAAACAGGCGTTCGTGGAACTGGCTGACATGGAGGATCACGATCTTTGGGACTTGCTTACCGGCAAGGCCGAGATCGACGATCCTCGCTTGGCGCACATCGTGGCACTGATTCGTAAGAGTTGAGTAAGGTTTACATTTTATCGTAGGAATGTTGACCGCTTTTTTTGGCATTGCAGTTACAACCAACACCTGTAAAGGGATGACTCCATGACGACTGAACGCAAGGCAATTTTGACAATCGATGGACAGGCTCCCGTCGAATTCCAGGTTATGACCCCGACGCACGGCAACGATTGTGTCGATATTCGCACTTTGGGTGCCAAGACCGGGTTGTTCACTTATGACTCCGGCTTTCTTTCTACAGCCAGTTGCAAGTCCACTGTTACCTTCATTGATGGTGACAAGGGAGAATTGCTGTATCGCGGTTACCCGATTGAGCAATTGGCAGAAAACTGCAACTTCCTTGAGGTCGCCTACCTGCTGAAGAACGGTGAGTTGCCGAACGGAGATCAGAAGGTAAACTTCGAGAACACCATCAAGAAGCACACGATGGTCCATGACCAGTTGACACGCTTCTATAACGGTTTCCGTCGCGATGCTCATCCGATGGCCGTCATGGTCGGCGTCGTGGGTGCCCTGTCCGCTTTCTACCATGAAGCGATGGACTACTCCGATGCCGAGCACCGCAATATCAGCTTTAACCGTATGGTTGCCAAGTTGCCAACCATTGTCGCTATGGCCTACAAGTACAACACGGGTGCGCCTTTCCTGTATCCGGACAACGATCTGGATTACACCGCCAACTTCATGCGCATGATGTTTGGTAACCCGTGCGAAAAATACGCACCGAATCCGGTTCTGGTTAACGCGCTGGATACTATTTTTACCCTGCATGCTGACCACGAACAAAACGCCTCTACTTCGACGGTTCGTCTGGCTGGCTCGTCGGGTGCCAATCCCTTCGCTTGTATTTCGGCCGGTATTGCTTGCCTGTGGGGGCCGGCGCACGGTGGTGCAAACGAAGCTTGTCTGCAGATGCTGGAAGAGATCGGCGATGTCTCGCGTGTTGGTGAATACATTAAGCGCGCCAAGGACAAGAACGACTCCTTTAAACTTATGGGATTCGGTCATCGCGTCTATAAGAACTTCGATCCGCGCGCTAAATTGATGCGCAAGGTTTGCAACGAGGTGCTCAGTGAACTCGGTCTGGAAAATGATCGCCTGTTCAAGCTGGCAATGGAACTCGAGAAAATTGCTCTGGAAGATCAATATTTCGTCGAGAAGAAGCTCTATCCGAACGTCGATTTCTATTCGGGTATTGTTCAGAAAGCGATTGGAATTCCGACCGAAATGTTCACCTGTATCTTCGCGCTGGCTCGTACGGTTGGCTGGATGACACAGTGGGAAGAAATGATTACCGATCCGGAATACAAGATTGGTCGTCCGCGTCAGTTGTACATGGGTGCAGCAAAGCGCGATGTAGTGCCGCTCGCCCAACGCGGCTAAAAATAGAAATTGGGCGGCCGTGTGGCCGCCCTTTTTTTACCTGTGGAAACTTGTCACCAAGCTATCTGTGGCTACAGTGGAAAAAAATACCCTTGAGGGGATGCCTATGACTACGATGAATAATCTATTCGACAGCACGATGTACTTTGGCGGCAATGCGCCGTTTGTCGAAGAACTGTATGAAAATTACCTGAACAATCCGACCGCTGTCCCCGAAGAGTGGCGCGAGTATTTTGACCGTCTTGCGCAAATGCCTGGCTTTGTCGCTCGCGACGTCGCGCATGCGCCGGTAATTTCCGCTTTTGCTGAACTGGCCAAGGATGGTGGTTTCCGCCCCGCACCAGTAGCTGGTGGTGACAACAAAAAACAATCTGCAGTGGGACAACTGGTCACAGCCTATCGTTCGATCGGTACTCGCTGGGCCGACCTTGATCCGCTCAAGCGTCTGCCGCGACCCAAGATTGACGAGTTGGAGCCGTCTTTCTACGGCTTTACCGATGCTGATCTGAATCAGTCGTTCAGTGTCGGTTCTCTAAAGGGACTCCCGGAAACCGCCCAGCTCGGCGATATTCTCGAAACCCTCAAGCAAACTTATTGCGGAACCATTGGTGTCGAGTACATGTACATGTCCGACTACAACGAGAAGCGTTGGTTGCAGGAGCGTCTTGAAAGCGTGCGTTCGCGTCCTGCTTACAACGCTGATCAGAAGAAACGCCTTCTGGAGCGGTTGACCGCAGCCGAAACCTTGGAGCGCTACCTGCACACCAAGTACGTTGGCCAGAAGCGTTTCTCGCTGGAAGGCGGCGAATCGTTGATCGTCTCGATGGACGAAGCCATTCGTACCGGTGGCGCGCTAGGTATCGACGAAGTTGTTATCGGCATGGCACACCGTGGCCGCCTTAACGTGCTGGTCAATACCCTGGGCAAGGCCCCGTCCATGCTGTTTGCCGAATTTGAAGGCAAGAAGAAGAGTGACCTGTCGGCTGGTGATGTAAAGTACCACATGGGCTTTTCGTCCGACGTATCTACCCCGGGAGGTCCGTGTCACCTGACGCTGTCCTTCAACCCATCGCACCTTGAAATCGTCAATCCGGTCGTCGAAGGCTCGGTCTATGCGCGACAGGTTCGTCGTGGCGAAGAGGGCAAATCCAAGGTGTTGCCGGTCATTGTGCACGGCGACTCGGCTGTTGCCGGGCAGGGCGTTAATCAGGAAATGCTCAATTTTGCCCAGACCCGTGGTTACGGCACAGGCGGTACGCTACATATTGTGGTTAACAACCAGATCGGTTTTACAACAAGCGATCCGCGCGACTACCGCTCCGGTCACTACTGTACCGACATCTTCAAGATGGCCGACACCCCGATCTTCCACGTCAATGGTGATGATCCGGAAGCGGTCGCAATGGTGACCCAGATCGCCATCGAATATCGTCAGCAATTCAAGAAGGACGTCGTCGTCGACATCATCTGTTTCCGCAAGCTCGGCCACAATGAACAAGACGAGCCTATGGTTACTCAGCCGTTGATGTACAAGATCATTGCCAAACATCCGGGTACCCGCAAGGTCTATGGCGACAAGTTGATTGCCGAGGGGGTGTTGCCAGCCGATGGCCCGGATCAAATGATTACGGAATACCGTGCTCATCTTGACAAGGGCGAGTTGCTTTACAACCCGGTACTGGCTGGCTACAAGCATCCGATGACGATTGACTGGACGCCTTTCCTCGCCAAGTCCTATATCAAGACCTGCGATACGACGGTGCCGGTCGATGAACTGAAGCGTCTTGCCGGGCGTCTGACCACCATGCCGGAAGGCTACACGCTGCATTCGCGCGTCAAGAAGATCGTCGAAGATCGCGCTGCGATGGGCGAGGGAAAGCTGGCGGTCGACTGGGGTATGGCCGAGAATCTGGCTTACGCATCCCTGCTGGTGTCGGGCTACGGCATCCGCATCTCCGGTGAGGACGTCGGTCGGGGTACTTTCTTCCACCGCCACGCAGCATTCCACGACCAGAATCGGAGCAGTTGGGACGAGGGTACTTACTATCCGCTGAAAAATCTGCAGGAAAAGCAGGCTGGATTCCAGTGCTACGACTCGGTGCTGTCAGAAGAAGCGGTATTGGCCTTCGACTATGGTTACGCATCCGCCAACCCCTATGAAATGGTGATTTGGGAAGGCCAGTTCGGCGACTTCGCCAATGGTGCGCAAGTGGTGATTGACCAGTTCATTACGTCGGGCGAAGCCAAGTGGGGCCGTGCCTGTGGCCTCGTCATGCTGCTCCCTCACGGATACGAAGGTCAGGGGCCGGAGCATTCGTCGGCACGCCTGGAGCGCTTCATGAACCAGTGTGCCGAGATGAATATGGAAGTCTGCGTGCCCACGACGGCTGCCCAGGTTTTCCACATGCTGCGTCGTCAAGCTGTGCGCATGCAGCGCAAGCCACTGATCGTCATGTCTCCCAAGTCGCTGTTGCGTCATAAGGATGCTGCATCGCCGCTTGAAGATTTGGCTAACGGCGAATTCAAGCGTGTCATTGGTGAAGTCGACAGCCTCGACAACAAGAAGGTCAAGCGTGTCGTGCTGTGCTCAGGCAAGGTTTATTACGACCTGCTGGCGGCGCGGCGCGAGAAGCAGATCAAGGATATCGCCATTGTTCGCGTTGAACAGTTGTATCCCTTCCCGAGAGTTTCGCTGGGAGAAGAACTGGCCAAGTATCCGAAGGCCACTGAAATTGTCTGGTGTCAGGAAGAGCCACGCAATCAGGGGGCTTGGTATTGGATTGCTTCGCGTCATCATCTGGACTCTGAGATCGGCCCCAAGCGCAAGCTGCTGCTGGTTTCTCGTCCGGCTTCCCCGTCGCCAGCGGTTGGTTACCTGGCAAAGCACAACGAGCAACAAAAGGCACTGGTCGAGTCCGCACTGGGCAAGATCGAGTACTAATAACTAAAGCAGAGTGGAGTCATTATGAGCATTATCGAAGTTCAAGTTCCCCAGCTTTCCGAGTCCGTCGCCGAAGGCACGCTCGCTTCCTGGAAAAAGAAAATTGGCGAGTCTGTTGCTCGCGACGAAATCCTGATCGACATCGAAACCGACAAGGTCGTTCTCGAAGTTCCGTCGCCGGCTGCTGGCGTTCTGGTTGAAATCATCAAGGCTGATGGCGAGACCGTTGTTTCCGGTGAATTGATCGCCCGCATCGATACCGAGGCCAAGGCTGGCGCTGCTGCTCCGGCGGCTGAAGCGCCGAAGGCTGCTGCCACTGCTGCTCCGGTTGCTGCCGCCGCTGCTCCGGCTGGTACTGCCAGCCCGTCGGCCCGCAAGATCCTCGACGAAAAGGGCATTGCTGCCGCTGACGTCGCCGGCTCCGGTCGTGGTGGTCGTGTGACCAAGGAAGATGCGGTTGCTGCTGCGCCGAAGGCTGGCCCGGTCGCTGCTCCCGCTGCTGCCAAGGTTGCCATGCCGACGCCGCCGGTTACCGTTGCCCTGGGTGATCGTACCGAGCAGCGCGTACCGATGTCCCGTCTGCGCGCTCGAATTGCCGAGCGTCTGCTGCAATCGCAACAGACCAATGCCATTTTGACCACGTTCAACGAAGTGAACATGGGTCCGATGATGGCGCTGCGCAAGCAGTACGGCGAAAAGTTCGAAAAGGCCCACGGCGTTCGCCTCGGCTTCATGGGCTTCTTCGTCAAGGCGGCCTGTGCTGCCTTGCAGAAGTTCCCGATCCTGAACGCTTCGGTTGATGGCAACGACATCGTTTACCACGGCTATATCGACATCGGTATCGCCGTTGGTTCGCCGCGTGGCCTGGTCGTGCCGATCATCCGCAATGCGGACCAGATGAGCATTGCCGAAATCGAAAAGAAGATTGCCGAATTCGGTGCCAAGGCGAAGGATGGCAAGCTGACTATTGAAGACCTGACCGGCGGCACGTTCTCGATCTCGAACGGCGGCATCTTCGGTTCGATGATGTCCACCCCGATCATCAACCCGCCGCAATCTGCGATCCTCGGCATTCATGCCACCAAGGACCGCGCCATGGTTGAGAACGGTCAAGTCGTTGTGCGTCCGATGAACTATCTGGCGATGTCCTACGATCACCGCATCATCGACGGCCGCGAAGCCGTCCTCGGTCTGGTGACCATGAAGGAAGCGCTGGAAGATCCGTCCCGCCTGCTGCTCGGCGTCTAATCGACGTTGGCCGGCGCCAGTGTCCCGCAAAGGGCGCTGGCGCTTTTGCACATCTGAAATCTGAAAGGTTTACACATGTCCAAGCAATTTGACGTGCTCGTTATCGGTGGCGGCCCTGGCGGCTATGTTGCGGCCATTCGCGCTGCCCAGCTCGGCTTCTCCGCCGCCTGCTGCGAATCCAATCCTTATGCCGACCCGAAGGGCGAGCCGCGCCTCGGCGGAACCTGTCTGAACGTCGGCTGCATTCCTTCCAAGGCCCTGTTGCATACCTCGCACCTCTTTGAAGAGGCAGGTCACAGCTTTGAAGCCCAGGGCATCAAGGTTGGCAAAGCGACCATCGACGTGCCGGTCATGAAGGGTCGCAAGGACACCATCGTTACCCAGCTGACCTCCGGCATCAAGGGTCTGTTCAAGAAGAACAAGGTCACCATGCTCAACGGCCACGGTTCCTTTGTCGGCAAGGAAGGCGATCTGTACAAGGTCAAGGTTGGCGCCGACGAAGTGCTGGCCAAGCAGGTCATCATCGCTACCGGTTCCAAGCCGCGTCACCTGCCGAACGTGCCGGTCGACAACAAGATCGTCATGGATAACGAAGGTGCGCTGAACCAGGAATCCGTGCCCAAGAAGCTGGCCATCATCGGCGCCGGCGTCATCGGCCTGGAAATGGGTTCGGTCTGGCGTCGCGTCGGTTCCGAAGTCACCATCCTTGAAGCAATGCCTGACTTTTTGGCTTTTGCCGATCAGGACATCGCC
Source organism: Gammaproteobacteria bacterium (assembly GCA_018828385.1). GTDB lineage: Bacteria > Pseudomonadota > Gammaproteobacteria > Burkholderiales > Rhodocyclaceae > Azonexus. The sequence goes on from JAHJVE010000003.1 coordinate 145,644, forward strand.
AAGGAAGCGCTCAAGCTGTTCACCAAGCAGGGCCTGAACATCCAGACCGGCGTCAAGATTGGCGATATCAAGACGACCAAGAAGGGTGTCTCGATTGCCTATGAAACGAAGGACGGCAAGGCCGAGAAGCTCGACGCCGACCGCCTGATCGTGTCGATTGGCCGCATCCCGAACACCGACGGCCTGAATGGCGAAGCGGTTGGTCTCAAGCTGACCGATCGCGGCATGGTTGAAGTCGATGGCCACTGCAAGACCAATCTACCGGGCGTCTGGGCGGTCGGCGATGTCGTGCGCGGCCCGATGCTGGCGCACAAGGCCATGGAAGAGGGCGTCATGGTTGCCGAATTGATGGCCGGTCAGGCTGGCCACTGCAATTTCGACACCATTCCGGGCGTCATCTACACCGCGCCGGAAATCGCCTGGGTCGGCAAGAGCGAACAGCAGCTCAAGGCCGATGGCGTTGCCTACAAGGTTGGCAAAATCCCGTTCATGGCCAACGGCCGTGCGCTCGGTATGGGTGAGCCGTCCGGTTTCGTCAAGATGCTGGCCTGCGCGCAAACCGACCGCATCCTCGGCGTCCATATCATCGGTGCCAATGCCTCCGAACTGATTTCCGAAGCCGTTGTGGCGATGGAGTTCGGTGGCGCTTCCGAAGATCTGGCCCGTATCTGCCACGCTCACCCGACGCTGTCGGAAGCGGTGCACGAAGCAGCCCTGGCTTGCGACAAGCGTCCGCTGCACTTCTAAGCTGACTCTTCTTTGCCGGAAAGGCGGGTTGCGGCAACGCACCCGCCTTTTTCTTTGGCAGAATACGTTTTTACCCCAAACCTGATTTACCCCAATGCCCCATAAAAAATTGAACGTCGCCGCGCAGGGCATGCTCGACGCCTACAAGAACTTGCTTGATGCCCGTGGCTATATCGCCGATGCCGCCCAGATGACCGCGGCAACGGCCTTGCAAAGCCTTTATACAAATTTGCTGTTTTTTAAGGTTGACCGTGGGAGTACCTTCAAGCGTCTTTTGTCGCCGCCCAAGCCGCCGAAGGGTGTGTATTTCTGGGGCGGGGTAGGGCGTGGCAAGAGCTTCCTGATGGATTGCTTTTACGACTCGGTGCCCTATCGGCGCAAGCGTCGAATCCACTTTCACGCCTTCATGCAGCAGATCCATCACGACCTCGAAAAATACAAGGGCGAACCGGACCCGATGCTGAGGCTGGCCGAGCAGATCGCCAAGGAAGTACGCCTGCTTTGCTTCGACGAATTCCACGTATCCGACATCGCCGACGCCATGATTCTCGGTCGTTTGATGGATGGCCTGTTTGCCCAGGGGGTCATCATCGTGATGACGTCCAACTATCCGCCCGACATGCTGTATCCGAATGGCCTGCACCGCGAAAGCTTCCTGCCGACCATCGCGCTGCTCAACAAGCATCTTGATGTCTTTGAGGTTGATGCCGGGACTGACTACCGTTTGCGGGCGCTGGAACAAGTCGAGATTTACCATCACCCGGCCGACGCTACGGCGGAAAAGAAGATGCTCGACTACTTCAAGATGGTCGCCGGTGAGGATGGCAAGAAGGGCGGCCATATCGAGGTTCTGGGCCGCGACATCGATACCGTGCGGCGCGGCCATGGCGTCATCTGGTTCGATTTTCGCACCCTCTGTGGTGGTCCGCGTTCGCAGAACGACTATCTCGAAATCGCCCGCGGCTACCACACCGTGCTTCTCTCGCATGTGCCGAAAATGACTGTGCACCAGGCCTCGGAGGCGCGTCGCTTTACCTGGCTGGTTGATGTCTTCTACGACCACAAGGTCAAGCTCATCATCACCGCAGACTGCGCCGCTGACGGGCTTTACACTGAGGGCACGCAGGCCAGCGAGTTTGCCCGCACGGTGAGCCGGCTCACCGAAATGAATTCCCGGGAGTACCTCGCCTTGCCCCATGCCATGGCCTGATCCGATGACTGAAACCTTGCTCCCGGCCGATCTGGCCATCGATCTTCGGCAACTGGTGATGACTATCGCCAATACCGTCGATCTGGTCGGCGTCGACGATGTCATGCACGGCCGCCGGGTTGGCATGCTGGCCCGCGAGATGGCCATCCGCATGGGATGGAGCGAGGCCGACCAGCTGATTCTTTACGATGCCGGCCTGCTGCACGATTGCGGCGTGTCATCGACGCGGGTGCACCATCGCCTGGTCGTCGATCTCGAATGGGATGGCGCCCAAGAACACTGCATTCGCGGCGACGAATTGCTCGCCAATTTTCCGCCGCTGGCCCATCTCGCCCCGATCATCCGTTATCACCACAGTGCCTGGGAATGGCTGGTAACGCAGAGCCTGCCGGGTGATACGGCGCGTTTCGCCAACCTGATCTATTTGGCCGACCGCATCGATGTCCTGGCTGCGCCCTACCATGCCGACCAGAGTGTGCTGTCGCACGCCGACGAGATTCGGGCCCGTCTGGCCTCAGCGCGGGGACGCCTGTTTTCGCCCGAACTGGTCGATGCCTTCGAACTGATCTCGCTGGAAGAGGCTTTCTGGCTGGCCTTGCAGCCGGAATGGGTGCAGCAGTACCAGGTGGACATGGAATCCCATGGCGACCTGAAGATGATCGGCTGGATCGAGTTCAAGCAGTGCGCGACTATTTTCTCGCGCATCATCGACGCCAAATCGCCCTACACGGAGCAGCATTCGCAAGGCGTTGCACGGCTGTCGCGCCACATCGCCGAACGACTCGGGCTTGATGCCATTACCTGCGAGAAAATTGAAGTGGCCGGTTTGCTGCACGACATCGGCAAGCTGCAGATTCCCGACGAGATCATCGAGGGTGAAAGCGCATTGACCGCGCATGAGTTCGACATCATGAAGAGCCACAGCTACGGGACGCTGCAGGTCCTCAAGCGGTTGCATGCCATTGCCGAAATCGCCCGCTGGGCCTCGCTGCACCACGAAACGCCGGATGGCCATGGCTACCCCTTCCATATTGGCGGCGCCGCGCTGCCGATTGAAGCACGCATCATCAATGTCGCCGATATCATTCAGGCGCTGGCGCAGGACCGTCCTTATCGCAAATCAATGACACCGGACCAGATATTGGCCATCCTTCAGGAACGTGCCGACTTGGGACGCGCCGATCCCGGCATCGTCGGCCTGGTTGCCGAAGATCTGGCCGAATGCTACCGGGTCGCCGTCTGTCTCGATTGACCCTTAACGCTACCGGGAGAACGTCTATGATGCTGCGCACCCTTTGCCTGCTGGCCTGCCTGTTCAGCACTTCGCTGTGGGCCCAGCAGATGGAAGTCATCGAGCTCAGGAGCAAGAACGTCGATGAGGTGCTGCCGGTTCTGTTGCCGCTGGTCGAGCCGGGCGGCACGCTGACCGGCATGAACAACCAGCTTTTCCTCAAGGCCTCGCCGCGCAATCGGGCCGATATCAAGCGGGCGCTGGCCGCCATCGACAAACCGGCCCGGCGCCTGATTATCCGCGTTTCGCAAAACCGCCAGGCCGAGCAGAATGCGCGCGGCGCCGAGGCAAGCGGTCAGGTCGTCCTCGGCAGCACCCGGCGTAGCCATGTCGAAGCCAACGTCTGGGATACCAAGAGCGTGCGTGGCGAAAGCGCAGCGCAGATGGTCCAGACCGTCGAAGGCGGCCAGGCGTATATCCAGGTCGGTCGTTCGCTGCCCCTCCCGATGCGTCAGGTCGTCATTGGCCCGGGCGGCGCGGTGATCAATGAAAACGTGGTTTATCAGGATGTCGGTCGCGGCTTTTACGCCGTGCCGCGCGTAAACGGCAACCGGGTCACACTCGACATCAGCCAGCAGGCGGCCAGTCAGGGCGGCTATGGCAGCATCAACAACCAGCACCTGTCCACGACGGTTTCCGGGCGGCTTGGCGAATGGATAGAACTCGGCGGCAGCGGTCGGCAGGCATCAGGCAATCAGGGCGGCGCGCTCACTCTTTCAACCAGCGATGCGCGTGACAATCGCTCAATCTGGCTGATGGTAGACGAAGTCGAGTGAGCGATCTGAAACGACATATCGGGCAAAAAGTGGCGCTGGTCACGGCCGTGTTTTGCGCCCTGCTGGCTTTGCCGGCCTTTGGCCTGTTCATCTGGTTGTGGATGGAGCGCGGGCTGGCCGATACCTGGGTGCCGAGCGTCCTGGCCTCGGTGGTTTTCCTCGGTGCTTGCGCCGTCGTGCTCTACGTCATCAGCCGGCCGCAACCGCCGTTGCCGGTCGAGGATGTTCAAGCCGAAGGCTGAATTTAGGCAATCAGGTGAGCAATCAAAGTGCCGTCGGCGACGCCGGTGGCCGGTAGCCCCGTCTTTGCCTGAAACTGCTTGAGCAGATTGGCGCTGGTTTGGCCGAAAATGCCGTCGGCCTTGATCGGGACGCCTTGTTCGGAAAGCCCCAATTGCACGAGCCGGACATCGAGGCCGCGGGCCAGCGGGCTTTGCAGCGCGATGGTGCGGGTGCCGGGCTGTGGGCCGTCGTAGCAACCGGGTGGCATGGCACGCAGGGTGCTCTGCGAAATCTCGGCGCCGCGGATGACGAGCGGCAGTTCCAGCCCCCAATAGCCTTGCTTGATCAGGCGCTGGAAAGCCTCCATCCGGTAAGCCGTCTTGCGCAAGTCGCTGCGCGGATGGTTGGTCAGCCAGGCGCGCCGGGTCGCGACGTAGGCCGCGATCCACTTCTTTTCGCCAAGCGCCGCGAGGCTGCCGGATTGCGCCATGGTGCGGTCGCGCATGGCTTTCCACGAGCCGTGCACGGTGCTGTCGTAAACCATTGCCGTGCCGAGGGCCGAGGTGATGCCGAGGTTGGCGGCGATGCGCGCGGCTGTCTGCCAATAAACCTCGTCGAAAAACTGATCCTGGGTTTCGCGCATGATCGGATCGTCAGCCGTGGCGCGGAGCAGGTTGTGCAGGCGCAACTCGTTGTCGAGGCTGAGGTCGATGGCTTCGAAACGCGGCAGCCAGGGCGATAGCCGTGGCCCGAAACGGGCGCCATCGTTGGTGCAGTAGCGTTGCAGCAGGTCGAGCAGGTTGCCCGAAGCCAAGGTCGTTTGCGAGCGCCCGAAAGTGAGGTGGCCGGTGTCGCCGGGAATGACGGTGACGCTGCCGTAATCGCCTAGCACGACGCCGGTTTCGAACAGGTTGACGATGGATTGCGCCGTTTGCTTCTGAGTCGGGGTCAGCATGGTGATACTCCTTCCGTCCAGATTGGTCGGCTGATCATATTCCAATTCCCCGATCAGGATAGCACCATGGCATTCCCGTCCCGGCGCCAAACGCCTTTCAGATCAATTGTTTGTCTGCTCCTGTTTCGTGCAGGCGGCGCGGATGATGCGTTCGGTTTTCACCTCGTCGAGTTCGGCATGGCCGCCCAGGGCGGCATTGCCGTGGTCGCGCAGGGCCTGCATGACGCGAACTGCAGCGTCGGGGTCGCTGACATCGGTGTCGGACAGATGGACCGGCATGTTCAGGCTGCGATAGAAGGCTTCGATCGCGGCGATGGTTTCCTCGGCGCTCGGCTGGCTCAGCCCGAAGACGTTGCGGCCCATTTGCTCGAGTTTGGCCCGCTTGGCTTCAATCGTTTCGCGCAACAGCCAGGGCTGGATGATCGCCAGGGTACGGCCGTGGTCGATGCCGTACAGGGCGGTCAGCTCGACGGCCATGCGGTGCGTCGCCCAGTCAACCGGAACGCCCAGGCCGATGACGCCACACAGTGCCTGATTGGCCGACCACATCATGTTTTGCCGCCACGCGGTTTCGTGGCGTTGCGCGAAGCTGTCGGCCAGCGTTTTGAGAGCCTTCATCACGGCTTCGGCATAGCCATCCTGGACGAGAGCGCCGACCGGGTAGGTCAGGTATTGCTCGCAGACATGAACGAAGGCATCGACGAGGCCGTTTTCCAGTTGTCGATCGGGCAGGCTGGCCATCACGTCCGGGTTGAGAATGGCGAAGCGCGGCCGGGCCGGCGGCACGAAGAAGACGCGCTTTTCATGGGTGGCCTTGCGGGTAACGACGGCGCCGGCATTCGATTCCGAGCCGGTGGCCGGCAGGGTCAGTACGACGCCGACCGGCAGGGCTTTGGTCGGGACATGTTTGCCGCTGACGATGTCCCAGCCGTCCCCGTCGTAGAGCGCTGCGCAGGCGACGTACTTGGCGCCGTCAGCGACCGAGCCGCCGCCAACGCCGAGAATGAATTCTATTTTTTGCTCTTTTATCCGGTTGACCGTAGCAGTCAGCGTTTCGAGCGTCGGGTTCGGCTCGACGCCGCCAAATTCGACCACGGTGTGCCCAGCCAGCGCCGCAAGAACCTGCGCATGGACGCCGTTCCGCTTGATCGAGCCGCCGCCGTAAAGCAGCAGCACTTTGGCCTCGCGTGGAATCAGCTCGGCCAGTTTGGCAAAGCTGTTCGGGCCGAAATGGATTTGCGTCGGGTTGTGGTAGCTGAATTCGAAAATGTGCGGCATTGCTTGTCTCCTTGGCTTGGCGCTGAACGGCGGCTTATTGTGCGAAAAAACTGGCGGTGATTTCAAGTGAGCGCTGGCGCAGGGCCGGATCGAACACATCGCTGACCAGGATCATTTCATCGGCCCTGGTCGCTTCTTTCAGCGCCAGCAGGCCATCGCGCACGGTATCCGGCCCGCCGATCACTGCGGCGCCAAGAAAATCGGCGATGCCAGAACGTTCCTGCGGGTGCAGGCCGCTCAGGTAGTCGGCGATTGGCGGCGGCAGGCAGCTACGGTCCCCGCGCAGGATGCCAAGTACGCGCTGATAAGTGCTGCTGGCCAGGAACTCTCCTTCGTCATCGGTCGGTGCAGCAATGACCGGCACGCCGATCATCACGTAAGGCTTGTCGAGTTTGGCCGAAGGGCGGAAATTGCGCCGATAGATGTCGATGGCCGGCAACAGCATGGCCGGCGCGAAATGCGAGGCAAAGGAGTAGGGCAGGCCGCGCTCGGCCGCCAGGCGGGCGGAAAAGAGGCTCGAACCGAGCAGCCAGATCGGCACTTCGGTGCCATTGCCGGGGACGGCGACGACCTTCTGGTCTGGCAAACGGGGGCCGAGCAGTTGCTGCAGCTCGCTGACTGCCCGCGGGAAATCGGCTTCTGTTTCGATGCGGTCGCGGCGCAGCGCACGCATCGTCATCTGGTCGGTGCCCGGGGCGCGACCGAGGCCGAGATCGATCCGGCCGGGATAGATTTCGGCCAGCGTGCCGAAGGCTTCGGCAACGACCAGCGGCGCGTGGTTGGGTAGCATGATGCCGCCCGAGCCGACGCGGATGCGGCTGGTCGCCCCGGCGATGTAGCCGACCAGCACGGCCGTGGCCGAACTGGCGATGCCCGGCATGTTGTGGTGTTCCGCCAGCCAGTAGCGAGTGAAGCCGAGCTGCTCGACATGGCGCGCCGTATCGCGGGCGATGACCAGCGCCTCGGCCGTCGTGCCGCCCTCGCGGATGGCCACGAGGTCGAGCATCGAAAGTTGGGTGTCATGCAGGGTGTTCATGCTGCCTCCTCAATCTGTTTTGCCGGATCGCGCCGGCTCGCCGCCCAGCCAAGCAGCGAAAGCAGGGCCAGGCCGCTGCCGATCAGCACAATGCCGGCGATTTCACTGGTTTTGAAGGCCTCGCCGAAGATCAGGCGTGACGAAAGAATGGCCACCACCGGCGTGCCGAGCACCGACAGGCTGGCCTCCCAGGCCGGCACGCGGTCGAGAATGTAGATCCACAGCCACCAGCACATCGCCGTGCTGCCGATCGACATGAAAATGAGGATGCCGACGTAATTGCCGGTCCATTCGGTCGGGCGCTCGGGCACGATGAGGGCGAGCAGGACGAGCGGCACGGCGCCGATGATCATCTGCCAGGTGGTCAGGGTCAGCAGGTCGACCGGCGTCTTGCCGCGCAGGCGCTTGATCAGGATGGTGCCGGTCGCCCAGCACAGCGCCGCCATGAGACCGAGGAACTTGCTGAACAAGCTGGCGTGCATGTCCCACGGTTCGATGATGAGGATTAGTCCGCCCAGCGTGCTCGCCGCCGCCAGCCACTGCTTGCCGCGCACGCGCTCGCCGAGGATCGGCCAGGCGAGCAGCAGCGTCCAGATCGGCATGGTGAAAATCAACACGGCTGTCTTGCCCGGGCCGCCTTCGACCAGCGCCCAGGTCTGGAAAATCATGAAGCCCGAGACTTGCGCCAGGCCGATGGCGATGGTCTGGCGCGGGGCGATCAGCTTGAGCGAACGCCCGCTCAGCTTGACGGCAATGATCAACGCCAGGGCGGCGCCGACGCAGCGCTCGGCGGCAAAGGCGAAGGGCGGCGCGTAGGCCAGGCCCTGCTTGGCGAGCACCCAGGTGTAGCCCCAAGTCAGCGAGAGGACGATCAGGGCCAACGCGGGCAGCCAGCGGCGGTATTCGGACATGGTGTTTCCGGGAAAAACGGCCCCGGCCGGCACTTGGCCGGTCGGGGTCATGGTTGGAAATAAATCAGGCAGCCAGCGCCGGGTAGTCGGTGTAACCCTGGGCCCCGCCGCCATACAGCTTGTCGGCCTGCAGTTCGTTGAGCGGCAGGTCATCCTTCAGGCGACGGACGAGGTCCGGCGTGCTGATGAACGAGCGGCCAAAAGCAACCAGGTCGGCCTTGCCGGCTGCGACATTCTCGATGGCCAAATCACGCGAATAGCCGTTGTTGAGCATCCAGGCGCCGGGGAAAGCGCGATGCAGCGCTTCGTAGTCGAAAGCCTTGCCCTCGGGCGTGCGCGTGCCGCCAGTTTCGCCTTCGATCACGTGCAGATAAGCCAGGCCGAGCGGTGCCAGCTGTTCGACGACATAGCCGTAGAGCGCCTGCGGATCGCTGTCGAGCGGCGCCGTGAAGGTTGTCATCGGGCTCAGGCGGATGCCGGTGCGGCCGGCGCCGATTTCCTTGGTAATCGCTTCGACGACTTCAAGCAGCAGGCGGGCGCGGTTGGCGATGCTGCCGCCGTAAGGGCCTCTGCGGTCATTGACGCTGTCGCGCAGGAACTGCTCGATCAGGTAGGTATTGGCGGCATGCAGCTCGACGCCATCAAAGCCGGCATCGATGGCGTTGCGCGCGGCGCGGCGGTAATCCTCGATCAGGCCCGGAATTTCATCGTCGCGCAGGGCGCGCGGCGTGGACACCGGGACGAAACCATCGCTGGTAAAGGTCGAGGCATCCGCTACCTTGTCGGTCGACGACACCGGCGCCGCGCCATCCGGCAGCAGCGACGTGTGCGAAATGCGCCCGACGTGCCACAACTGCAGCACGATCTTGCCGCCGGCGGCATGCACGGCGTCGGTGACCTGGCGCCAGCCGGCGATCTGTTCCGGGCTGTGAATGCCCGGGGTGGCGAGGTAGCCCTGGGCCATCGGGCTGATCTGGCTGGCCTCGGCGATGATCAGGCCGGCCGTGGCACGCTGGCGGTAATACTCGACGGTCAGCGGGCCGGCGACATTGCCGGCGATGGCACGGTTGCGCGTCAGCGGCGCCATGACGATGCGGTTGGCGAGGGCGATATCGCCGACTTGGATGGGGTCGAACAGGCTAGTCATGTTGAATCTCCTGATGGGTAGTTGATGGAAATTAGACCGGTCGTCTATGATTTCGGGTTAAAAATTGGCCGCAACAGCATGCGGCCTGTGGTCGGATGTTCAATGATTCAAGGTGTCAGCAACTGTCTGGTAAAGCGCATGGCGTTTTCGAGGGCCTGGCTGTTGCGGTGCAGCTTGCCGAGCAGGCTGGCACCGAGCCAGAGCTGGTAGAGCATCTGCGCCGTCGGCCGGGCATCGAGCGCCGGCAGCGAGCCATCGGTAACGCCGGTTTCGATGGCCCCGGCAATGCGGTCCACAATGCGGTCGGTGCCATCGCGCAAAGTCAGCCGCATGGCGTCCGACAGGTCGGAGACCTCGGCGGCAAGTTTGACGACCAGGCATTTCTGCTCGGCGCATTCAGTGCACTGCTTGTCCACCCAGCGCTGCCAGTAGCGCATCAGGCGCTCATGACCCGACGCTGCTTCGAGCGCAAACAGGCTGTCGATATCGGCCAGATAGCGCGCGAAATAGTCCTCGAGCAGGGCCTTGCCGTAGTCTTCCTTCGATTCGAAGTAGTGATAAAACGACCCCTTCGGCACGCCGGCGGCCTTCAGCAATTCGTTCAAACCGACGCTGGCAAAGCCCTTCCCGGCAAAAATACCGAGACCGGTGTCAAGAATGTGCTGGCGCGTGTTGTCGTGACGAGTGTTCATGGGGAGACAGTTTGCCAAAAAATAGACCGGTCGGCTAGTGGTTTTTTGCCGGGTAAACCAAGATTGGGTTCACATGAAGTCCGGAGATAGGCCAGCAGCGGTCATTCGCAGTTTGTTGCGAAGCTGTCCCAGCCAACTGACTTTACCCCCATTTCAATTTTGGTCGTTTTTTCCGGTTGACCGTAGCAGCAATGGGGGTCAGTTCAGGGATGCCGGTCCAGCCATTTGAGCAAGGTGGCGAACAGGGTTTCCGGCTGGAACGGTTTGGCGATGAAATCGTTCATGCCGGCCTCGAAACAGCGCGCCCGGTCCTCGGCGAAGGCATTGGCGGTCATCGCCAGGATCGGCACGTCGGCCCACCCGGGCAATTGCCGGATGCGCCGCGTGGCCTGCAGGCCATCGAGGCGCGGCATCTGCATGTCCATCAGGATCAGGTCGTATTTGTTCTGGCCGGCCAGGGCGACGGCCTGCATGCCATCTTCGGCGCAATCGACCTGCAGGCCGACGTCTTTCAGGATGATCTGGGCAATCTCGCGGTTGATCGGCTCGTCCTCGACCAGCAGGACGTGGCGGGCGGCATGGTCGCGCTTGAGCAGCGTTTCGGCCGTCTCGGTTGCGGCTGCCTCGGGCACGACCAGCGCCGGGTCCTGTTTCTTCAGGCGGGCGGTAAACCAGAAGGTGCTGCCGACGCCCGGCGTGCTGGTCGCCCCGGCGTCGCCGCCCATCAGGCGGGCCAGTTTGCGGGTGATGGCCAGGCCGAGGCCGGTGCCGCCGTACTTGCGGGTGGTCGTACTGTCGGCTTGCTCGAAGGCGGAAAACAGCCGGGGCAGGACGTCGGGAGCGATGCCGATGCCGGTGTCGACCACCTCGAAGTACAACAGGGCGCTGGCGCTGTCTTCTTCGACCAGTTTGACGCGCAGGGTGACGCTGCCGGCATCGGTAAACTTGATGGCATTGCCGCCGAAGTTGAGCATGGCCTGTTGCAGGCGGGTCGGGTCGCCAAGCAGGTGGGGCGGCAGCGACTGGGTTTCGGTGAGCAGTTGCAGGTGCTTGGCCTGGACGCGCTCGTGCAGCATCGAGGCGACATTGGCGAGCAGGCTGCCGATCCTGACCTCGGTTTCTTCGAGTACGAACTTGCCGGCTTCGATCTTCGACAGATCGAGAACGCTGTTGATGATTTCCAGCAGGTGCTTGCCGGCTCCTTCGAGCTTGTCCAGGCGGTCGAGCTGATCGGCTGACAGGCCGGCCCGACGCATCAGGTGGGCCATGCCGGTGATGGCGTTGAGCGGCGTGCGGATTTCGTGCGACATGTTGGCCAGGAAGTCGCTCTTCGCCACGTTGGCCGCCTCCGCCGCATCCCTGGCCTGGGCCAGTTCGACGGTGCGCAGGCCGACCTGCTCTTCGAGGAAATCGTGATGTTCGCGTAACTGCTGCTCGGCCTGCTTGCGCACCGTGATATCGCGCGACAGCACGATGAAGCGGGCCTCCTGGCCGGCCTTGCCGCGCTTGCGGGCGACCGACAGCTCGAACCAGGAGGGGCCTTGCGGCAGAGGCAGTTCGAATTGCCGGCCATGCGAGCGACCGGTTGCCTGGGCCTCGTCGAGCGCGGAGCGGATCACCGCATGGGCCGCCGGCGGCATCACTTCGGCAATGTTCTTGCCGAGCAAGTTCTCGGCAGCGGCGACCAGTTGGCCCTGATTCCGGGCATGGACGAAATGGTAGACCCCGTCCAGGCTCAACTCGAACATCAGGTCGGGAATGGCATCGATGGTCGCCTGCAACTGGTCCTGAGTGGCCAGGATCAGCGCTTCGTCGCGCTTGCGCTGGGTGATATCGACGAAGGAAGTCATCATGCACAGCGGCTGGCCGGCCTCGTTGTCGACCAGATTGGCCAGCATTTCGACGTCGACCGCCGAGCCGTCGCTGCGCCGGGCGCGCAGTTCGCCCTGCCAGCGCCCGTTGTCGCGCAGGGTATCGAGCACGCGGCGCGCGTCGTCCGGGTCGGCGCAGTATTCGATCAGCGAATGATCGTGTGCGTCTTCCGCCCGGCCCAGTTGCCACAAGTCGACAAAGGCCCGGTTGACGTAGGAAATCCGGGCATCCAGGTCGAGGATGGCGATGGCGCTGACCGATGAGGCGATGGCCGCATCGCGCGTGCGCAACTCGTCGAGCTGCTTTTCCAGCGCGGCCTGCTGGGCCCCGAGGCGCTCACGCATGTCGTTGATGGCGCTGACCAGCTCGGAAAACTCGTCGCCACCGGCCGGCTCCTGGCGGACCAAGCGCAGGGGGGCGGTCGCCGGATCGTCGGCGACCTGCCCGGCATGGCGGGCAACCGCTTCGAGGTGGCGGCCGATCAGGCGATAGAACAGCACGAAGACGAAGAGGACAACCAGGAAGGTCTTGAAAATATTGGCGGTGAGGAAAAACACCAGGCGGTTGATGGTGCGCTGATAGGCCGCCTGGTAGGACGCGGCGACCACCAGCTCGCCGATCAGCAACTGCTCGCCACGGTGTTCGCGGCGCAGTTCGAACACCCGGCGGGTGCCTTTTTCTTGCAAGCCCGGCCCGTGGCGCAGCATCGGCTGCCCGTTCACGCGGATTTCGGCGAGCACGAAATCCGGCAGGCGGGCGATGCCGGCGAGCAGGATGTCCAGTCGTTCGCGATCGACCACCCATACGTTTTCGACGACGCTGGGCAGATAGGAATCTTCGATCTGGGCCATCCGCTGGTCGATCGAACGCAGGTCGCGGGCGTATTCGAGCGACAACTCGGCGACGGTAATGCCGAAGGCCAGCACCGAACTGAACAGGACGATGAAGGCCGCCAGCTTCTTGGCCAGCTTTCCCGGAGCGCGCAGGGCTTGCAGATTCATGCCCGCCTCAGGGGGTGAGCGGGGTCAGCGTGGCGTCGACAATGTGCTGGTAACTGCCGTTCTTCTTCAACTTGAGCAGCGCCTGCGACACCTGGGGGACTAGCGCCGCATGCTTCTTGTTCAGGTAGATGAACATGTTGGCGCGGACCAGCGGCGGCTCCATGACCTGGGCCTTGATGCCCAGCCCGCGCAGTCGCTCCAGCCCCTGCCAGCGCTCGTAGAGCACGACGTCGGCGCGGCCGCTGCCGAGCAGGCCGAACAACTGGTCGGCATCGCGCACCAGGGTCACCTCCCGGGCTTTCCGGACATTCTTCTCGAACACTTTCCAGCCGATTATGTAGCTGACGACATAAGGTTCCAGCGAGTCCCAGCTATCGGTGGTGAAACGCTGGTGGTTGGAATAGGCGACGAAATCGTTGACGATCAGCGGCTCGGGCACCCGGATCAGGTTGGGATACTGCTTTTCCAGCCCTTCGATGCGCATCGCCAGGCCATCGTCGATGCCGCTGTTGGCGTTGAGCATCGAGCGTTCGGTGGCGGTCGGAAAAACTTGCACCTCGGCATCGAGCCCGACTTCGCGGAACAGCGCGACGACGATCCGGTCGAGGAAGCCCTGCCGGTCGGGCGTCGTGTACGGCGCCAGGACGCCGACGTTGAGCACGATCTTGTCGGCCGCCCGGGCGCCGGAAATCATGCCCAGGCTACAGAACAACAGGCCGGCCAGCAGCCAAGGCCAGCGGTCGACGCGCTTTTTCGAGGCAAAAACGCGGCTCGGTAACGGAGTTCGATCTATCTGCATTCTGGTCGCTCTTTTTTGTTGGTTTTCAGCACGAAATATCCTGCAAACTCGGTTCCCGGCCCTTCCCGACTCCTCCCTGAAGCCCGGACGGCAAAGTGCTGGCCTTTCCCGATTAGCGGCATTTTGCTCTTCAACGCCGCAGGCGTACAGCGAATATGCCGTCGGCAAAGCGGGCGAATAACCGGCCCTTCAACCTTCTGGCATAAAAGTCAGGCGCAACATTGGCCGCGCCTCAAAGAAAAAACCCGGCACGAGGCCGGGTTTCTATGGTGAGCCGTTTAATCAGGCGGCGTTGAGTGCCTGATCCAGATCGGCGATCAGGTCGTCTATGTGCTCGATGCCGACCGACAGGCGGATCATGTCTTCGGAGACGCCGGCCTTGGCCAGTTCTTCCGGCGATAGCTGGCGATGCGTGGTCGAGGCTGGATGGCAGGCCAGCGACTTGGCGTCGCCGATATTGACGAGGCGGGTGAACAGTTGCAGGGCGTCCTGGAACTTGCCGCCGGCGACGCTGCCGCCCTTGACGCCGAAGGTGAGGATGCCGGAGGCCTTGCCGCCCATGTATTTGTGGACCAGGGCGTGGTCCGGATGGTCGGGCAGGCCGGCGTAATTGACCCAGTTTACTTTCGGATGATTCTTCAGGAAGGTGGCGACGGCGAGGGCGTTGTCGCAGATGCGGTCCATGCGCAGGGCCAGGGTTTCGGCGCCTTGCAGGATGAGGAAGGCGTTGAACGGGCTGATCGCGGCGCCCATGTTGCGCAGCGGCACGACGCGGGCGCGGCCGATGTAGGCGGCGGGGCCGAGGGCTTCGGTGTAGACGACGCCGTGGTAGGAGACGTCCGGCTCGTTGAGGCGCTTGAATTTCTGTTTGTGCTCGGCCCACGGGAACTTGCCGCTGTCGACGATGATGCCGCCGATGGAGTTGCCATGGCCGCCTATGTATTTGGTCAGCGAATGGACGACGATGTCGGCACCATGCTCGATGGGGCGGCAGAGGTAGGGCGACGGTACGGTGTTGTCGACGATGAGCGGCAGACCATGGCGGTGGGCGATTTCGGCGAGTTTTTCGAAGTCGGTGATGTTGCCGAGCGGGTTGCCGACCGATTCGCAGTAGATGGCCTTGGTGCGGGCGTCGATCAGCGGCTCGAAGGAGGCCGGGTCGCGGTGGTCGGCGAAGCGCACTTCGATGCCGTATTGCGGGAAGGTGTGGGCGAACAGGTTGTAGGTGCCGCCGTAGAGGGTGGCGGCCGAGACGATGTTGTCGCCGGCTTCGGCGATGGTCTGGATGGCGTAGGTGATGGCGGCCTGGCCGGAGGCGAGGGCGAGGCCGGCGATGCCGCCTTCCATTTCGGCGACGCGCTTCTCGAGCACGTCCTGGGTCGGGTTCATGATCCGCGTGTAGATGTTGCCGGCGACCTTGAGGTCGAAGAGGTCGGCGCCGTGCTGGGTGCTGTCGAACGCGTAGGAGGTCGTCTGGTAGATGGGGACGGCGACGGCCTTGGTGGTCGGGTCGGGGCTGTAGCCGCCGTGGACGGCGATGGTTTCGATTTTCATGCGTGTCTCTCTTTGTGTTGTTGTTGAAAAAGGGGAGTCGGGAAAACGGGCCTGCTAGCTTAGCGCGCCGGGCGAAGGGCGCCAATAAGGATGTCTTCTAAGCTTATGCCCGAACGTCATGCTGCCGGGGCGCTGGCTTCTTCGTCGCCGGGAAAGGTCTCGGCTGAATGGCGTGCCGCCTTGATCATGAAACGGCCGGGGTCGAGGGCATCGACGAGGTCGCGTTCGAGCGGCTGCGGTTCGCCTTCGATCTGGCTGAGCAGCAGGTCGGCCATCAGCGCCGACCAGACGATGCCGCGCGCCCCGAAGCCCTGAACGCACCACAGGCCAGGTTGGCGCGGGATGTTGTGGAGACGGGTGTTGGGCGTCGCGGCCATGGCATCCGGCACGGCGCCGACGATGGGCAGGCGGTCCGGCGACATCGGGCGGAAGCCGACCCGGCCGTGCAGGGCGGCCGGGGCCAGGCCGGCGGCGAAGTCGGGCAGGGTCAGGCGCAGGCGGGCGAGGTTGTCGGCGTGGTCGGATTCGCGCTCGGCTGCTTCGTCGTCTTCGTAGGACAGCGAGGCACCGATCAACTGCGTGCCGTCGACCTCGGGGATGGCGTAGCCGACCTGAAAGAGCACGGCCTTGAGTGGTGTGCCGGCGGCGGCTGGCAAATGGCTGACCTGGCCGCGGCCAGAGCGTTGCGGCAGCCAGGCGAATTGCTCGAAGCGCGGGGCGGCGGCGCCGCTGGCCATGATCAGCACCGGGGCTTCGGCCAGGATGTTGCCGGCTGCATCGAGCGCCTGCCATTCCGTTTTTGGCCTAAAAATCCGGTTGACCGTAGCATTGAAGCGGATCGTGATTTTTTCGGGAAAAGCGGCCAGCGCAGCCTGGCAAACCGATGGCGGTTGCACCCAGCCGCCGTTCGGGAACCACCAGCCACCGATGCTGACGGGCTGGCCGAGCAATTGGCTGGCCTCGTCCTTGTCGACGAATTGCAGGATTTCAGGCGGCAAGCCGAGTTGTTCGACGGCACGCTTTTGCTGCGCTTCGTGTTCCGCTTCTCGCGCCAGATGCAGCACACCGCAGGGCGACCAGCGGGCGTTCGGCAGGCTGGCGAGCAGGGCGCGGGTGGCGAGAAAGCCGGCGCGGGTCAGGCGCGACAGGCGGTTGTCGTCGGCGCTGGGCAGCGGACGGAGCATGCCGGCCAGATTGCTCGATGCACCAGTTGCCGGGGCATCGGCTTGCTCGAGGACGGTGACCTGCCAGCCGGCGGCGGCCAGCGCGTAGGCCGTGGCGCTGCCGGCAATGCCGGCGCCGATGACGATGGCCCGGCGATCGCTCGGTGCGACGTGACGATCCGGCCGGCGCGAACGGAAGCGGCCGACCAGCATCTGCCGCTTGCCGACCGGGCCGGGGCGTTTTTCGACATCGAACTCGGCGTCTTTCAATGCCTGGCGGACGTGGCCGGCGACTGTCCAGGTGGCTAGCGTCGCGCCCGGTGCGGTCAGGCGGGCGAGGCCTTTGCAGAATTGCGGCGACCACAGTTCGGGATTTTTTTGCGGTGAAAAGCCGTCGAGAAAGAAGGCGTCGACCGAGGCGTCGATGGCGCGCAACTCGGTCGAAGCGTCGCCGAACAGCAGCGTCAGAATGACTTGCCCGCCGTCGAGATGCAGGCGGTGCATGCCGGGCACCAGCGGCGGCCAGTGTTTTTGCAGCTCTGCCGCCAGTTCGCCGAATTCCGGCCAGGCTTGCTGGCAGGTGGCGAGGTCTGCCACGGTCAACGGGAATTTTTCGCAAGAAATGAAATGCAGCCGCCGGCTACGCTGCGGGTCGTCCCGCCAGGCCTGCCACGCCGCGAGGAAATTCAGCCCGGTGCCAAAGCCGGTTTCGAGAATGACGAAGCGGTCGCGGCCCTGCCAGCGCGGTGGCAGTTCATTGCCACCGAGAAAGACATGCCGGGCCTGCGTCGGGCCGCCGAGGGCGGAGTGATAGACGTCGTCGAAGGCAGCAGAGTAGGGCGTGCCGTAGGCGACGAATTCGATTTTGGCGGGCTGCAGTTTTTCCACTAGTGGAGGCGCGAAAGGCGCTCGCTGCGCGGCGTCGTGCTGCTTGTTGCCGGGACGCCGTCGAGCACCAGATTCCATTGCGCATGCTCGGCGCCGGCGCGCAGCATGGCGCACAGGGTTTGCAGCAGATCGGCATTGACGGCGAGCTGGAAACTGCGTTCCCGGCCTTCGCGGAAAGTCAGGTTGAACGTGCCATCGTTCAGGGTGTCGACCTTGAGTTCGCTGCACAGCAACGGCGTCGAGCCGAGCGGAAAGGTGGCGTTTTCTTCGGAAAAGGCCTGGTCGAAATTGACTGCCTCGTCGGCCGGAGCCTCGCCAACAATCGGCGTTGCCGCCACCTGCTTCCCGGCCAGCCGCGACAGATGCGGCCACAATTCGCGCAAAAAACGCCGGGTCAGCCAGATCCGATATTCCTCGTCGTCTTGCGACGAGATGCGCAGAAGCAGACGATCCTGTACTTGGTCGCAAGCAACTTGAAGCTGACGGATTTGCATCAGAAATTACCGAAAATAGCCGATGCGTGAGCGAGCGCCGGCGAGACAAGGCGCACGGTGCCGCCGCATAGCAGCGCTATGCAAGGTGCCGTGCAACGCCGTATCGCCAAGCGCAGCCACGCATCACTCGGGGCGCATGGAGGGGAAGAGAATGACATCACGGATCGCTGCTGCGTCGGTCAGCAGCATGATCAGCCGATCAATCCCGATCCCACACCCACCGGTCGGCGGCAGCCCGTATTCCAGCGCCCGGATGAAGTCAGCGTCGTAATACATCGCCTCTTCATCCCCGGCATCCTTCGCCTTCATCTGTTCCTGGAAGCGCGCCGCCTGGTCTTCGGCATCGTTCAACTCGGAGAACCCATTGGCAATCTCCCTCCCGACAATGAACAGCTCAAAGCGCTCGGTAATCTCCGGATTGGTATTGGAAGCACGAGCCAGCGGAGAAACTTCGACCGGGTAGTCGATGATGAAAGTCGGTTCCCAGCACTGCGCTTCGGCGCAGGCTTCGAACAACTGCAATTGCAGGCTGCCCAGGCCGCCCGGCTTGACCGGCTCGCCAAAGGCCTTGATCTTGGTCTTGAGGAATTCGGTATCGGCCAGTTGCGCATCGGTGAAGTCCGGCTGTTGGCGCTGGATGGCCTGGTTGATGGTCAGGCGATGGAAAGGCTTGGAGAGGTCGAGCTCGCGACCCTGATAGACGAAGACTTCCTTGCCCAGCGCTTCGCGCGCGGCGTGGCGGAGCAGGCCTTCGGTGAAGTCCATGAGCGTGTGGTAGTTCGCATACGCCTCGTAGAACTCCATCATCGTGAATTCGGGGTTATGGCGTGGGCTGAGGCCTTCGTTGCGGAAGTTGCGGTTGATTTCGAAGACCTTCTCGAAACCGCCAACGACCAGACGCTTGAGGTACAACTCCGGGGCGATGCGCAGGAATTGCTGCATGTCGAGCGCGTTGTGGTGCGTGACAAACGGCTTGGCCGAGGCGCCGCCGGGGATCGGGTGCATCATCGGCGTTTCGACTTCCATGAAGCCGTGGCCGGTCATGTAGTTGCGGATGGCGGCGACGATGTCGGAGCGGGCGCGGAAGGTGGCGCGCGTTTCCTCGTTCATGATCAGGTCGACGTAACGCTGGCGGTACTTCATTTCCTGGTCGGCCAGGCCGTGGAACTTGTCCGGTAGCGGACGCAGCGACTTGGTCAGCAGGCGGATCTCGGCGGCCTGGATGGACAGCTCGCCGGTCTTTGTCTTCATCAGGATACCGCGCACGCCGATGATGTCGCCCAGGTCCCAGGTCTTGAAGTCGGCATAAACCTCTTCGCCAACGCGGTCGCGGGTGATGTAAATCTGGATGCGGCCCGACAGATCCTGGATGGTGGCGAACGAAGCCTTGCCCATGACGCGCTTGAGCATCATGCGGCCGGCCACCTTGACCTCGACCGGCAGGCCTTCAAGCTCTTCCGCCGTCTTCTCGCCATAGCCTTCGAGGACTTTGGCCGCGGTGTTCTCGCGCTGGAAGTCGTTCGGGAAGGCTTTCCCGGTCTTTCGCCACTCGGCCAGTTTGGCGCGGCGCTCGGCGATGAGCTGGTTTTCGTCCTGCTGGACCGGGGCTTGCTGTTCGGGGTTGGACATGAAGAATCCTTGGGAAAATGGGCGGCGCTGTGGGCAAATGCCAAGAACCTTTGATTTTCGCCGATTTTGGCTGTTGGGGACAAGGTTGGTAGCGCTTGTTTCGGTTGGATTTTCGGTGTGGTTTGCCGATTGAACCCGTCACCAGGCGCTGGAACTTCAGTGGCAATTGACGAGGGCGTGCCAAGAACATCTGCCGCTCATCAATTGGCGTCTCTGCCCATACCCTCAATCAGGCATAGACGTTCATCAGGCTGCCGACGCCGTTGGCCGGCGATGCCGAGTCGACAGTTGTCGCGCTGTCATTCAGGCTGTTGGGTGCTTCATTTTGATTGGGGCGAACCCGGCCGGCGTCCTGTTTTGACAGCTCGGCAGCTTCCATGCGCTGTTTGATATCGCCGATCTTCCCCGCGATTTCGGCGATCTTGGCCTTCCCCTCGGTGGTTTTGCACGACGGGCAGTTTTCCCAACTGGCAAGCTCCGCCTCATATCTCGCAAGCTGGGCTCGCAGATTGGTAGCGGAACTCACTGCAGATGTCTGAGTCGTCGGCAATGAACCTGTGACAGGGCCAAGCATGCGATTTTCGGCGAGCCTATTGATACAGATCCGGAAACCGGCGCCGGAGATGCTCGATCTTGGGCAGGTCGTTGATCACGATGTAGGGTTGGCTGGGGTGCAGGGCCAGATAGTTCTGGTGGTACGGTTCAGCCGGATGGAACTGCTCCAGCGCAGCGATCTGCGTAACGATGGGTCGGACAAAAGTGCGCTCCG
The DNA here is from genome assembly GCA_018828385.1 of Gammaproteobacteria bacterium. Taxonomy (GTDB): domain Bacteria; phylum Pseudomonadota; class Gammaproteobacteria; order Burkholderiales; family Rhodocyclaceae; genus Azonexus. The sequence continues at coordinate 166,078 of JAHJVE010000003.1, forward strand.
CGGTCAGCTTTTTGATCTGGTCGGTTGCCGCTTTTTGCTGCTCGGGTTCGGTGAAGAAAATCGCCGAACGATATTGGCTGCCGACATCCGGACCTTGGCGGTTGAGTTGTGTCGGGTCGTGGGCGACGAAAAAGAACACTTGCAGCAACTGCTGATACGAAACCTGCGCCGGATTGAAACGAACGCGCACAGCTTCGGCATGGCCCGTCCGGCCACTGCTGACCGCTTCGTAACTGGCCTTGTCGGCAGCGCCGCCGGCATATCCGGATTCGACGCCGGCGACACCCTTGACGTGCTTGAATACCGCATCGACACCCCAGAAACAGCCGCCGGCGAAAACCGCGGTCTGTAAGCTTGTCGTCGGGTTATCCGCCTTGCTTTCGGCAATCGCCGAAGTGCCATGGACGGGGATCAATACGGCAAGGACCAGTCTGGCAAGCAGTACCAGCCGGCCCGTTTTTGTCGAACTGGATAGAAAGGTCATGATTCACTCCTGATTCACCGTGCCTGGCCAGAGCCGGCCAGTATCGTTTTGTGTACGGCGGACTGGCTTGCCAGGACGTCGGTGGGGCCAGCTTGCGGCGCTGTACCCCACCATTGGCGACTACTTCTTCATTTCGTCCTTCATCATCCCATCCTTGGCCATGCCGTCTTTCTTCATGGCGTCCTTCTTCATCCCATCCTTGGTCATGGCATCTTTTTTCATGCCGTCTTTGGCCATATGGTCCTTGTCCATTGGCTTCTTCATGCCATCCTTGGCCATGCCGTCGGTGGCCATCGCGTCTTTTTTCATCATGTTGTCGGCGAAAGCGGTGCTGCCGGCAAGCATCAAACAGGCGGCGAAAATGCTGGAAATGATCGTTTTCATGGTGGACTCCGTTGTGGTTGGTAAATCGTGGCAGAAATGCCGGTTATTCAGGGCAGTTGCGCGCAATCGCTCAACTGCCGCCGAACCAGTTGTACCCCTGGTCTTCCCAGTAGCCCCCGGGGTAGGTGTTGGTGACAAAAATGGCTTGAATGTGTTTCGGGTTCTTGTAGCCGAGCTTGGTTGGCATGCGCAGCTTCATCGGAAAGCCGTAACGGGGCGGTAAGGGCTGGCTGTCGTAAGTCAGCGTCAGCAGCGTTTGCGGATGCAGGGCGGTCGGCATGTCGATGCTGGTGTAGTAGTCATCGGCGCATTTGAAGCCGACATATTTGGCGCTCAGATCGGCGCCGACCCGGCGCAGGAAATCGGCGAAGGGCACGCCGCCCCATTTGCCGATGGCACTCCAGCCCTCGACGCAGATATGGCGCGTGATCTGGTCGGCCTGCGGCATGGCGCGCAACTCGGCCAACGTCCAGGCGTGCTTGTCGGCGACCATGCCCGTTACTTCCAGGCGATAGCTTTCTTCCTCCACTTGCCGGATCTCGTCCTCGCCGTAGTAGGCGTTGAACGGAAAGGGGCGGGTGATCATCGAATCCGGGTAGGTCGGGGCCAGGCGGTTGGGGTCGAACAGCCAGGCCTGGACCTTGTCGTTGAAGCGGGAGACTGTCATCAGCGCGTTCTCGACGCTGCTTTCATCGACCACGCTGCAACCGCTGAGCAGCGACAGACCGCCCAGGCTCAGCGAGCGTTGCAGAAAGGCGCGCCGGGTCGGCTGGTCAAGGCGACGAGCGATCTCCTTCGTTGCATCCTTGAGTACGAGGTCGCCATCGATGGCGAGTTGCCGGGAGGGTTTCCGGATCATGTCGATTGCTCCCTAACGGCCGCGGATCATGGCCAGCAGCGTGCGGGGAACCAGCGCCACCATGAGTAGATGAATGCCGGCGAAGGCGACCAGCGCGGCCATCGCCAGGAAATGTTCGCGGCGCGCCGCTTCGTAACCGCCGAGCAGTTCGCGCAGAATGGGGAACTGCACCGATTTCCAGAGCACCAGGCCGGACAGCACGAGCAGTACCGAATCGACCATCACGAACAGATAGGCGGCGCGTTGCACCATGTTGTAGTGGCTCAAATCGGCATGCGACAAGCTGCCTTTCAGGGCGGCCAGCACATCGGCGAAAAAGGCGCTCGGTGATAGCGGGAAGAATTTATGCCACAGGCGTCCGCTGATCGCATTGCAGACCAGGTAAATCAGGCCGTTGGCGACGAGCAGCCACATCGCGGCGAAATGCCACTGAATGGCGCCGCCCAGCCAGCCGCCCAGCGTGATCTCCCGGGGGATTTCAAAGGCGAAAAAGGGCGACGCGTCATAGATGCGCCAGCCGCTGGTCGCCAGAACGACGACGGCGAGCGCATTGATCCAATGCGTCAGGCGCACCCAGAGTGGGTGAATGAGATTGGTGTCGTTGGCCATTGCTTCCCTCTTGGCGAGGTCCCTTTTGCTGTTGTGTCTGCAAGGTAGTTCGGGCGGAGGTGGCGAATGGTTACAAGCTGGGGCAATATTTGTTTTCCCGTGACGGCGGCAGGTATTTTTTCCCGGCTGATGTAACCAAAGGCATCGATGCAACGAATAACTAGAGAGGCAGGGTTTCGCGCCAGGGAAGATCGCCTGAAGGATTTGCTGGTGCGCGGTCTTGCCGGCGACAACGCCGCCTATCAGGTGTTTTTGACGGAATTGAGTGCGCACCTGCGCGCCTTCCTGCGCAGACGCCTTGTCAGCTTGCCAGACGAAATCGAGGATCTCGTGCAGGAAACGCTCCTTGCCGTACATAACCAGCGCCACACCTACGATAGCGCTCAGCCGCTGTCGGCCTGGGTGCAGGCCATTGCCCGCTACAAGCTGGTCGATCTGTTCCGGCGGCGGGCCGGGCATGAGATGTTGAACGATCCGCTGGACGAGGAAATGGAACTATTAACCACCGCCGATTCCGAGGCCGCTGAGGCGCGACGGGATCTGAACAAGTTGCTGGCCGACCTGCCCGACCAGCTTCGCCTGCCGATCATGCACACCAAGCTGGAAGGGTTGTCGGTAAAGGAAACAGCGGAAATTACCGGCATGTCGGAGTCAGCCATCAAGGTTGGCGTCCATCGAGGCCTGAAGGCACTCGCGGCAAAGATACGAGGCATCACATGAAAACTGAAGATCTGATCACCATGTTGGCAACCGGCGCCGGGGCCGTTGCGCAACCGCCTGCGGCGCAGCGCTACGCGGTTGCCGTCGGCTGGGGCGCGGCGGGTGCTACTTTGCTCATGCTCCTGCTCCTGCAGGTCCGCCACGATCTCGGTCAAGCGCTCCTGCTGCCGATGTTCTGGGTCAAAGTCGGGTTTGTCGCCTGCCTTGCCGCCGGCAGCCTGTTTGCCGCGCTCCGCCTGTCGCGGCCGGGGGCGGAGATCAACTGGGTGCCAGTCGCGCTCGCTCTCCCTGTGCTGGGCATCTGGGCCATCGCCGCCTTCACATTGATCGAGGCCGAACCGATCGAGCGCTCGAAGCTGTTCTATGGCGATACCTGGAAATCCTGCCCCTTGCTGATTGCTCTGCTCTCGGTCCCGGTGTTCGCTGCCGTGCTGCGCACCATGAAGGACCAGGCGCCAACCCGGCCGCGGCTGGCCGGTTTCGTCGCGGGGCTGCTTTCCGGCTCGGTTGCCGCCGTCGTTTATTGCCTGCATTGCCCTGAAATGGGGGCACCGTTCATTGCCTTCTGGTACCTGCTGGGGGCGCTGATTCCGGCCGGTGTCGGAGCCTTGCTCGGAAACTCGGTTCTGCGCTGGTAGCGGTCGTTTGGCGGCGTATCGCCGGGGGCAAAGCCGGAATTCGATTTTGCAGTTGGCTTGGCCGGCTCGCCGTAGGCGTTAGCGGGATTTCATTTTTGGGCCTTTTTTCCGGTTGACCGTGGGATATACGCCCGCCAGCCTGGCGGAAGACCAAGCCGATAGAACAAGCAACATCGGCCAATGCCATAATCCGCCCCTATGGAAATCCTCATCGACATCATCCTCAAGGCCGGCCGTTCGGCAGTGGAGCTGGCCTTCTTCGTCCTCCTTCCGGTCATGGTCGTCATGCTCTCGCTCATGCGCCTGCTCGAAGCGCGCGGTGTGCTGGATTGGGTCGTCGCCCGTCTCGCCCCGTTGCTCAAGCCGGTCGGCCTGACCGGGCTGGGCGTTTTCGCTGCCCTGCAGATCAACTTCGTGAGCTTCGCCGCCCCGATGGCGACGCTGACCATGATGGAGCAGCGCGGCGCCTCCGACCGCCATATCGCCGCCACGCTGGCCATGGTTTTCGCCATGTCGCAGGCCAACGCGGCGCTGCCGATGATGACCATGGGCCTTGATCTGGCGCTGACCCTGACGTATTCGCTGATCGGTGGCTTGACGGCTGCGGCGGCGACTTATTACCTGTTCGGCCGGACCTTATCGAGCAGTGAGAGCCGGCTCGACGAAACCCTGCACCATCCTGTCGCCGAGAGTGCCAAGGGCGTGCTCGATGTGATCAACCGGGCCGGGGCAGAAGCTTTCAAACTGTCTGTCGGGGCCATTCCGATGCTTGTGCTGTCGCTGGTCGTCGTCACGGCATTGCGCACTGGCGGTGCCATCGATGCCCTGACCCGCCTGCTGGAACCTGCGTTGACAGCGGCTTCCATCGACAGCGCGCTGATCCTGCCGACGCTGACCAAATATATGGCCGGCGGCACGGCGATGATGGGGGTCATGGACGAAATGCGCAAAGCCGGCCAGATAAGCGCCGAACTGCTCAACGCCAGCGCCGGCTTTCTCATCTCGCCTTTCGATCTGCCCGGCGTGGCCGTACTGATTTCCGCCGGGCCGCGCATCGCGGCGGTGTGGAAACCGGCAGCCCTTGGTGCTTGTATCGGTATCGCTGTACGCACTGTCGGACATATACTTGCCGTATGAACAGACGAAAATTGACTCGCTTGATCCTGGCTGCCACGGCCGGCCTGACGATGGCCAGCGCTTCGGCTGCCCCCCTCAATCTGCTCGGTCTTGACGACATGTCGTGCACGGCCTGGAGCCAGTCGAAGGACGACGAGGACGTGCGCGCGGCCTACGTCGTCTGGGTGCGCGGCTTTCTGACCGGGCATAACTACGCCCTGCCGAACCAGCAGGTTTCGAGTTTTTCCAGCAGCACGCTGGCGTTGAAACTGGACCAATATTGCCGGCGGAACCCGACCGGTCAGGTCAGCGATGCCGCGATGCGCCTGAGCGACGAAATGTCGGGGCGCAACAAGCCGATCAAGAAATAGCGGCTGTTCGCTCGGTTTTGATTCCTCAGGGCATTGCGCTGCGCTGCTATTGGTTCATGCCATTAAACTGGCGGGGCGATGGTACTAAGGTTCCCTTTGCGGAGCTTGCCAAGTTATTCAATAAACGCACGAATAGTGGCTAGAGCAAAGCCTATGGTAAGTATTCCAAAGGCCCAACCTGTTTGGTTGATATCGCCTAATCGGTAACGATTGGGATACCGGTTGAGATTTTCCTGTTCACTAAGCGACATATGGGACAAATCTTGTCCCATACCTTTAGCGATTTCCAAATACGGCAAAGTAGGTGCCACGAGTGATAAGGCGTCGTAGGTTAGGTAGGCAAAAACGAAGGTGAGAATTAGCAATAGCCAAGGGGACATTGGGTTTTCATATGGCAAATAGCCATTGCCTAGCCTGAGAAATGATGTAAATCATATCGCATACTGACTGGCCGCTCTTGGCCGAACCGCGCTAACAGGTTAGAAATCAACTCGCATGGCGCGTCGTACAGCCGAATAATCGCGATTTTGGATACAGAACAATTCACGCAACTGCGTAATGAACGGCCAGCCAGATCGTCTGCTGGTCGGGGTCGGTCCATTCGACGCGATGCCGGCGATGCGGGGCGATGTCGATGCAATCGCCGGGGGCCATGAGCAAAGGGTCCGGCGAGTCTTCAAAACGCAGCCTTGCTGCTCCCTGCACAACGACCACCCATTCGCCCTCGGCCTGGTCGTACCAGAAGCCTTCCGGGCTGCACTGGCCGGTCGATACGATGCGTTCGATGCGCAGACCGGGGCGCTTGAGCAGATTTGAAAATTGTTCATTTTTTACGCTTTGCGTAGTAAACCCGGTTGACCGTGGGATTGCGGCAAAGAGGTTGTCCATCGTCCTTACTCCGGCTTGTAGAGCGGCAGGGCGTCGAGGCGGCGTTCGATCTCCGCGGTCAGTTGCCGGTAAGCCGGGCTGCCCGTGTTGCCGAACCGGCGGCGGAATTCGGCGGCGCTGATCGATTCCGGCAGGTCGCTGATCAACGGGATCACGTCGCCGTCGGAAAACGCCGTGTCGAGCAGCGCGTCGAGACGCCCGTCAGCGCGGCTCAGCAACTCGCCGAAACGGGTCCCGGCCCGGTCGGCGGCGAGGTCGGCGAAGGAAAAACCGCTGCCGTGGCGGGCGTCGGCCATTTCCTTGTAAACACCGATGGCATCGGCCACCGGTTCGCCGGCCCAGGCGGCCAGGGTGGCGGAAACGACGAAGTGCTGGGCGCTGTCATTGCGCCCGGCCAGCATCAGCGCCACCGAGCGAAGCTGCGGCCAGTTGCGGGCTTCGGGAATGAGCGAGGCGATGTTCTTCTCGGCGAGGTAAATGCCCAGCACGAGCAGGGCGGCGCGGCGGTTTTCGCGTTGGTCGGCGCCATCGATGTCGAGCATGGGGCGCAGCACATCGGTCAGCGGCACCGGGCGGCCCGGTGCGTGGTGGTCGAGCAGGGCGGCCAGCGATTCCTGGGCGGAGCGGATGCGGACCAGATCATCTGGCTGGAAGGCAATGGACCGGGCGCGGTCGAGCAGGGCCGGTTCCCAGACGTAGGCGACGACAACGCGCCGGTGCTGCGGATCGAAGATTAGTTGGCGCACGGCCTGGCGGGCCAGCCGCCATTCAGACCCGTAGCCGGCGGCCTGGATGGCCGAGGCGAGGGCGAATTCAAGCAATCCTGGCGGTATCGGCAGCCAGCCGATGGCGGCGGCGACGATTTTCGGCTCGCCCTTGCCTTCACGGAAGGTGGCGCGCAAATTGAGGTAAGGCTCGCCCGGCAACCACGGCAGACGGCGGCTGATGCGGATTTCCGCCGTTTCTTCGCCGAGGACGAAGGCGCCGCGACCGTGCAGGCTGCGCCCGGCCAGATAGTTGATGCCTTCGTCGATCAGCGCGGCGGGGATGGCCGTCCGTCGGGCTTCGCCGGATTGCAGGCGGCGCGGGTCGTTGGTGTGAAACAGCCAGCGCGCCTGATTGACGGCGGCCTGCGAGATGGTTTCGCTGCGCTCGACCAGCGGCGTGCTGTCGAGCGCCGCCAGCAACAGCCCGCCGGCGGCCAGCACGAGTAGAAACAGTGTGCCGGCCAGCCAGCCGAGGAGGCGAGTCATGGCTGACTCACCTGCCTGCTTAGACGCCCTGTTTCAGGCTGGCCTCGATGAACGGATCGAGGTCGCCGTCGAGCACACCCTGCGTGTTGCCGGTTTCGTGGTTGGTGCGCAGATCCTTGATACGGCTCTGGTCGAGCACGTAGGAACGGATCTGGTGGCCCCAGCCGATGTCGGACTTGGCATCTTCCAGCTTCTGCTGCTCGGCCTGCTGCTTGCGCAACTCGAACTCGTAGATACGGGCGCGCAGCATTTGCCAGGCTTCGTCGCGGTTGCGGTGCTGCGAACGGTCGTTCTGGCACTGGACGACGATGCCGGTCGGGACGTGGGTCAGACGCACGGCCGAGTCGGTCTTGTTGATGTGCTGGCCGCCGGCGCCGGAAGCGCGGTAGGTGTCGGTGCGGACGTCGGCCGGGTTGATGTTGATCTCGATCGAGTCGTCGACTTCCGGGAAGACGAAGATGCTGGTGAACGAGGTGTGGCGGCGGGCGGCGGAATCGAACGGCGACTTGCGGACCAGACGGTGAATGCCGGTTTCGGTGCGCAGCGTGCCGTAGGCGTAGTCGCCGGTGAACTTGACGGTGGCGCCCTTGATGCCGGCGACTTCACCTTCGGATTCTTCCATGACTTCGACGGTGAACCCTTTTTTCTCGCCATATTTCAAATACATGCGCAACAGCATTGAGGCCCAGTCCTGGGCTTCCGTGCCGCCGGCGCCAGCCTGGATTTCCAGGAAGCAGGGGCTAGGGTCCATCGGGTTGTTGAACATGCGGCGGAATTCGAGGGCAGCGACCTTGGTTTCCAGCGCGGCGTTATCAGCCTCGACGGACAGCAGCGTTTCTTCGTCGCCGTCGTCCTTGCCCATGTCGAACAGTTCGCGGCCATCGTCGAGACCGGACTGGACTTCTTCCAGCACCAGCACGATGTTTTCCAGCGATTTCTTCTCGCGCCCGAGTTCCTGGGCACGCTTGGCGTCGTCCCAGATCTTCGGGTCTTCCATCTCCTGCGTGAGGAGGGTCAGGCGCTCGCGTTTCTGATCGTAGTCAAAGATACCTCCGCAGCTCGGCGGCGCGCTGCGCCAGATCGTCGAGCTTGTTGGAGATGCTGTTGATGTGTTCGGCTTCCATGATGTTCGTCTCGTTGCGTGGCAAAACCGCAATTATAGCTGCTGGGCAAGGCAGGATTTGGCTGCACTTTTTGAGTGCGCGGTCGGGCAAGCGGTTGGGAAGTCATGGCACTTTGTTGGTGCGGCATGGCGGAGATGCGATGACGTTTGGTTGTCTTTAGACTAATTTGTGCATTGATGAACGCCTGGTTTTGAGTTTAGTTAATTGATTGTAAATGGGTAATTAATTCGGTGCGTTGGATGGCAAGAGACTTGCTTTTGTCGTAACAATCCAATCACTGTGTGCCTGACTAATATGACAAGCAACGAATCGGAATCTGCCTTGCGTTCCTGCATGAATTCCTTGCGGCTGCGTTCGTTTGGGGCCTGGTTGCTGGCGGCAGGCGGCGGCGCGGCCCTGGCTGGTCTGCTGCTGACGGATCAGGACGAACTTTGGGCAGGCGCTGCCGTGGCCATGTTCGGCGTTTCACTGCTGGTCGCCGTCAGGCTGCAGCGTGAACTGGAAACGGCGCTGGCCCTGATTGACGGTTTTGCGCTCGAACTGGCGGCGGGGCGTCTGGTCAGCCGCCTCGATTCCCGGCGTTGTGGTGCCTTGGCGCCGCTGGCCGAGCGCCTGAACGGCATGGCCCGCTCGCTGTCCGGCCTGTTCCTGACCTTCGCCCGGATGTCGCAGGAGATCTCCAGCGTCGCCGGCGAGAGCAGCGTCAATGCCACTGGCGGCGACGACGGCGTGCGCCGGCAGCGCGACATCACCTTGTCTTCCTCGGCGACGCTCGAGCAATTGACCGTCAGCCTTGGCATGACCAGCGAAAGCGCCCAGGGGGCGGCTTCAGTGGCCGAGGCTTCCGGAGAAATGGCGGTGGCTGGCGCGAAACGGGTGAGCGGTCTGGCGCACAGCCTGGAAAATCTGGTCGCCACGGTGCAGCAAACCTCGGATAGCGCCAGTCGTCTCGGGGAGCGCTCGCGGGAGATCAATGTCATCGTCGAATTGATTGCCGAGATTGCTTCGCAGACCAATCTGTTGGCGCTCAACGCCGCCATTGAGGCGGCTCGCGCTGGCGAGCAGGGGCGCGGTTTTGCCGTGGTCGCCGACGAGGTGCGCAAGCTGGCCGAGCGGACCAGCAATGCCACGCGCGATATCGGCGAGCGCATCGAAGGGGTGCGGGCCGAGGTCGACGGGATGATTTTCGCCATGGCAGCGACGACCGGCCAGGCGGCCAAGAGCCTGAGCGATGCCGGCGAGGCGGTGGCCGACCTGCGTCGGGTCGAGGACAACGCCGGCCAGACGCTGGCGCTGATCCGCGATATTGCCGCGGCCAGCCAGGAGCAGAGCGAGGCTGGCCAGGATATCGCCCGCAATATCGAGCAGGTCGCCCAGTTGGCTGATGCCAACGAGCATCTGGTCCGCGAGAACAGCGAGTTGTCCCGTTACCTGAACGACCTGTCCGTTCAGCTGACCGGGGCCCTGAAAAAATACCAATACGAGTGAGGTTGTCATGGACTGGATCATTTACACGATGCTGGCGCTGGCCATCCTCATCCTGGTGGCTTCGACAATGCTCTATCGCCGTCGCCGCTGGGTCGATGCCGGAAAGTCGCTGGACAACACCCTGGCCGCCTGCCGTTCGCTGCTGGCGCTGGTCGGGCATTTTCAGCAGCACCGCGGCATGAGTTCCGCCTTGCTGTCCGGCGATCAGGCTTTCCGGGCGCGGCTCGACGGCAAGGGGCGCGAGATCGAAGGGCTGATTCCTTCCTTGCGCGAGGTGGCCAGAGCAGAAGGTGCCCGGGCGCATCCCTGCCTGACGCTCAACGATCTGTCGCTGTTCCAGCACAACTGGGGCCAGTTGCGGGAAAAGCTGGCCGGTCTTTCCGTCGAGCAAAGCATTGCCCAGCACAGTTTTCTCATCGATCAGCTACTGCAGTGGCTGGCAGCGCTGGGCGAGTCGCGGGTTGAACTGCTGCTCGCCGACCACTGCGGCCGCGGCCTGGTCCGTAACTACGCCAGCCGCCTGCCAGCCTTGACCGAATGCCTGGGCCAGGCCCGCGCCCTGGGAACCAGCGTCGCAGCGCGGCGCGGCTGTTCGGCCGTGGCCCGGGTCCGCCTGATGTTCCTGGTGGCCCGTGCCGAGACCTTGCTCAATCAGGCCAGCGAGGCTGGGCAGCGGGGCGGCAGGGGGGACAGGGCGGCGCTGGCGGTCCAGGAGATGGCGCGGGTGATCCGCACCCGGATGCTGTTGAGTTCCGGCATCAATGTCGCTGCCGAGGAGTACTTCACCATTGCCACGGCGGCGGTCGACAGCGTGTTTGCCTGGATCGGCGAGAGTGGCGAGCAATTGATGCAGGCCGGAGCGGGAAAGCAGGGCGTTGGCGCGGCGACTCGATTGCAGCGTGCCTAAATTCGATTCGATTGCCTGGTGGCCGGTTAACGGCAAGGCTTTCGGGCCGGCCTGTGGTGTGGGAGGGGGCGGCGCCCGGAGCATACCGGCGATGAGCACCCTGTTTTCCAGTCTGGACGGCATGCTTTTCCGCTGCCTGGTGGACGACTGCTGGACCTTGCTGTCGGTCAGTCCAGGCTGCCGCGATCTGACCGGCTATGCGGCGGAGGATCTGGTCGGGAGTGCGACTCACTCGCTGGCGTCCCTGACCCATCCGGAAGATCGGGCGGCTGTGCGGGGCACCATCCTGGCGGCGCTCGATATGGGGGCGCGCTACCGCATGGAATACCGTATCGTCTGCCGGGACGGCGAGGAAAAGTGGGTTCTGGAGCGAGGCATCGGCCTGCGTGACGAGGCCGGGCGGCGGATTATCGAAGGTTATCTGGAGGATATCACCGACCGGGTCCTGGCCCAGATTCAGTTGGCCGAAACCGAGTTGCGTTATCGCAGCATTTTCGAGAATTCGGTCATCGGCATGTTCCAGAGCACCGAAAACGGGCGATATCTGGCGGCCAACCAGGCGCTGGCGACGCTGTATCGTTACCCGACGCCGGAGGCGCTGATCAGTAGCCTGGCCGATATCGCCACGGGGCTTTATGTCGACCAGCAGCGGCGCGCCGATTTCAAACGCTTGATCCTGCGCGATGGCCGGGTCAGCGATTTCGAATCCGAGGTCATCTGTCACGACGGCAGCCGGATCTGGATTTCCGAGAACGCCCATGCCGTTTGCGCACCGGATGGCGCGCTGCTCTATTACGAGGGCACGGTCGAGGATATTACCGAACGCCATCGCTACCAGTCGGTGCTGCAACACCAGGCGACGCACGATCCGTTGACCGGCCTGCCCAATCGCAATCTGCTGCAGGATCGTCTGGAACAGGCCGTGCAGTTGGCCCAGCGCCAAGGCAGCAAGGTCGTGCTGGCATTCGTTGACCTCGATAACTTCAAGGTGATCAACGACAGCCTCGGCCATGCTGCCGGCGACGAGTTGCTGATCGAAATCGCCAGCCGCTTGCGCCTGGCTTTGCGCGGCATAGATACCGTCGCCCGCTACGGTGGCGACGAATTCGTACTGATCATGGGCGAGCAGGCTTCGAGTGAGGACACCCGGCATCTGCTGGAGCGGGTGCTGGCCTCGATCCAGGCGCCGTTGACGTTGGAAGGGCATGCCCTGCGGATCAATTGCAGCATCGGGGTCAGCGTCTATCCGGACGATGCGCAGGATCTCGACAGCCTGCTGCGCGTCGCCGATGTCGCGATGTATCACGCCAAGAAGACCGGCAAGGGCCAGTACCATTTTTATACCCGTGACCTGAACCAGGTCGCGCAGGATCGTTTCGTCCTGGAAAGCAGCTTGCAGAGCGCCATCGAGCACAATGAACTGACCGTGGTCTACCAGCCGAAGGTCGATGCCGCGGCGCGGGTCAGGGGGTTCGAGGCGCTGGTGCGCTGGAACAGTGCCGGGCATGGACTGGTGACGCCCGACCGTTTCATTCCGCTGGCCGAGGAAACCGGACAGATCCTGGCGATTGGCGAACAGGTGCTTTATGCCGCCTGTCGGGCGGCTGCCAACTGGCCGCTGATCGACGGCCAGGCCCTGAGCGTCGCGGTCAACCTGTCGGCCCGGCAATTGAAAGAGCCCGGATTGCCGGCCGTGGTCGCCGATGCGCTGGCCGTTTCCGGCCTGCCGCCGGAATGCCTGGAACTGGAAATCACCGAGAGCATGATCATGGGCGATGTCGAGCACACCATCCGCGTGCTCAAGTCGATCAAGGCGCTCGGCGTGCGCATCGCGGTCGACGATTTCGGCACCGGCTATTCGTCGCTGAGCTATCTGCAGCGCTTGCCGATCGATACGCTGAAGATCGACCGCTCCTTCGTCTCTGGTTGCGACCGGGGCGGCAAGGCGATGGCGATTCCGCACGCCATCATCGTCCTGGGCAAGACCCTGGATCTGCATATCGTGGCCGAGGGGGTCGAAACCGAGGCTGAGAAGGATGCGTTGTCGGTTTGCGGTTGCAACGAGTTTCAGGGCTATTTGTTCTCACGGCCGATGCAGATGGCCTCAGTGGGTGACTACCTGCAGGCGAGATTGCGCTGATGGTGGCCAGCGCTTGTGCCGCGTGACGGCTGGCCGGTATAAGGGCGGGCTGTTTTTGTCTGGCATATATTCTCGCCAAGTCGGCGTAGAATGAGCTTGCTGCGTCGCAACAAAAAGAATGAGAGGAAGCTACTCTCCCGGGGCGGGGCATTTTCAGGGCTGGACTGAACATGAACAAGATGCTGACCATCGACGGTAACGAAGCCGTCGCCAACGTGGCCTACCGCGTTTCCGAAGTGATCGCGATTTACCCGATCACCCCCTCGTCCGGCATGGGCGAACTCTCCGACGAATGGGCCGCGCAGGGCAAAACCAACGTCTGGGACTGCATCCCCCGCGTCGTCGAACTGCAGTCCGAAGGCGGCGCCGCCGGCACCGTCCACGGCGCCCTGCAGGCCGGTTCGCTGGCGACGACCTTCACGGCGTCGCAGGGCCTGCTGCTCATGATCCCCAACATGTACAAGATCGCCGGTGAACTGACGCCGACGGTTTTCCATGTCGCCGCCCGCGCCGTCGCAACGCACGCGCTGTCGATCTTCGGCGACCATTCCGACGTGATGGCGACGCGCGGCACCGGCTTCGCGCTGCTGGCCTCGAATTCGGTGCAGGAAGCTCAGGACATGGCGGCCATCGCTTCGGCCGCAACGCTGGCCGGGCGTTTGCCGGTTCTGCATTTTTTCGATGGTTTCCGCACCTCGCACGAGGTGGCGAAGATTGCTACGGTCGACGACGAAATATTGCGAAAAATGCTGCCGCCCGAGCTGATCGCCGCCCATCGCCACCGCGCCTTGTCGCCGGAACACCCGGTGCTGCGCGGCAGTTCGCAGAATCCCGACGTCTTCTTCCAGGCCCGCGAAGCGCAGAACCCGTGGTTCGATGCCTTTCCGGGCGTCGTCCAGCGGGCCATGGACCAGTACGGCGAACTGACCGGGCGGCAATACAAGCTGTTCGATTACGTCGGCGCGCCCGATGCCGAGCGCGTCATCGTCATGATGGGTTCCGGGGCGGAAACGGCGCAGGAAACCGTTGAACACCTCAACCGCCAGGGCGAGAAGGTCGGCCTGCTCAAGGTTCGCCTCTATCGACCGTGGGCGCCGGAAGCGCTGCTTGCCGCCTTGCCGGCGACGACCCGCGCCATCGCCGTGCTCGACCGCTGCAAGGAGCCGGGCGCCGATGGCGAGCCGCTGTTCAAGGATGTGCTGGTTGCCCTGGCCGAAGATGCCGCCGGCGAGTCGCCACGCTTTGCCTGCATGCCGAAAGTGCTCGGCGGACGTTATGGGTTGGCCTCCAAGGAATTCACGCCGGCTATGGTTTTTGCCGTTTTTTTCCGGTTGACCGTAGGAACTGGCAACAAACGCTTCACGGTCGGCATCAACGACGACGTAACCCACCTTTCACTGGCCACCGACCCGACTTTCCGCACCGACGCCGTGCGCGAGACCTTCGGCGCCGTCTTCTATGGCCTGGGTTCGGACGGCACCGTCTCGGCCAACAAGAATTCGATCAAGATCATCGGCGACGAAACCGATCTGCACGCCCAGGGCTATTTCGTTTACGACTCCAAGAAATCAGGGGCGATGACCGTCTCGCACCTGCGTTTCGGCCCGCAGCCAATCCGCGCCACCTACCTGACCGGCGAAGGTGACGCCAAGTTCATCGCCTGCCACCAGCCGCTTTTCCTCGAAACCCACGACCTGCTGGCCCATGCCGCGCCGGGTGCCGTTTTTCTGCTCAACACGCCGGTTCCGGCCGACAAGGTGTGGGCGACGTTGCCGGCCACCATGCAGCAGCAGATGATCGCCAAGCGCATCCATTTCCATGTCATCGACGCCTACCAGGTCGCCCTCGAAGCCGACATGGGGCGGCGCATCAACACGGTCATGCAGACCTGCTTCTTCGCCATTTCCGGCATCCTGCCGCAGGACGAAGCCATCGCGGCGATCAAGCATGCTGTCGAAAAAACTTACGGTCGCAAGGGCCGGCGCATCGCCGAGTTGAACTTCAAGGCCATCGACAAGACCTTGGTCTGCCTGCACGAAGTGCCGGTGCCGGCTGAGTTCGCCTCCGCCGACATCCTGGTCCCGGAACGCACCGCCCAGCATGCTTCGGAATTCGTCCGCAAGCTGACCTTGCCGATGATCGCCGGCAAGGGCGACAGCCTGCCGGTCTCGCTGTTTCCGGCCGACGGCACCTTCCCGACCGGCACCGCCAAATACGAAAAGCGCAATCTGGCCCTCGAAATCCCGGTCCTCGAAACCGACTTGTGCACGCAGTGCGGCAAGTGCGTTTTCGTCTGCCCGCATTCGGCCATCCGCGCCAAGGCATTCCCGCCTGAGCTGGTCGCCGAGGCGCCGGCGACGTTCAAGAGCATGGCCATCCGCAGCAAGGATTACCCGGCCGGCTGGAAGATGAGCTACCAGGTGGCGCCCGAGGACTGCACCGGCTGCACGCTGTGCGTCGAGGTCTGCCCGATCCGCGACAAATCCAACGTCTCGCGCAAAGCGCTCAACATGGCCGAACAGGCCCCGCTGCGCGCACCGGAAGTCGAAAACTGGGACTTCTTCCTCAAGCTGCCGGACTACGACCGCACCGTCGCCAAGCGCAACACCATTCCCGGCTCGATGCTGCTGCCGCCGATGTTCGAGTTTTCGGGCGCCTGTGTCGGTTGCGGCGAGACGCCCTACATCCGGCTTGCCACGCAACTCTTCGGCGACCGCATGCTGGTCGCCAACGCCACCGGCTGTTCGTCGATCTACGGCGGCAACCTGCCGGCCACGCCGTACACCACCGACGCCAACGGCCGCGGCCCGGCCTGGAATAATTCGTTGTTCGAGGACAACGCCGAGTTCGGCCTTGGCATGCGCATCGGTACCAACAAGCTGGCCGATGCGGCGCGCGGACAGTTGCGCGCCATGGCGCTGGAAATCGGCGACGCCCAGGTGCAGGCGCTGCTCAATGCCGACCAGAGCAGTGAAGCCGGCATTCATGAACAGCGCGAACGGGTGTCCAAACTTCTCGCCAAGCTGTCGGCAATTGGCACACCGGCCGCCGACCAGCTGGCCGCTGTCGCCGAATACCTGATCCGGCGCAGCGTGTGGATCATCGGTGGCGACGGCTGGGCTTACGACATCGGTTTCGGTGGCCTCGATCATGTTCTGTCGTCCGGCGAGGACGTCAATATTCTCGTACTCGACACCGAGGTTTATTCCAACACCGGTGGCCAGAATTCCAAGGCCACGCCGCGCGGTGCCGTTGCCAAGTTCGCCGCCGGTGGCCAGCCGAACCGTAAGAAGGACCTGGCCCGCATCGCCATGGACTACGAGAACGTCTACGTCGCCCAGGTCGCCTACGGCGCCAAGGATGTGCACACGCTCAAGGCTTTTCTGGAGGCCGAAAGCTACCCCGGCGTCTCGATCATCATCGCCTACAGCCCGTGCATCGCGCATGGCGTCGACCTCTCCAACAACTTGCGTCAGCAGGATCTGGCGGTCAAGGCCGGGCACTGGCCGTTGCTCCGCTACGACCCGCGTCTACGCAGCCAGGGCAAGAATCCGCTGTCGGTTGATAGCGCTGCGCCAAGCATCCCGTTCAGCGATTTCGCCGGCAACGAGGCGCGCTTTACCATCCTTGAACGACTGAAGCCGGATGCTTCGGTCTATTTCATGGCCCAAGCCGGCAAGGATGCCCGCCTGCGCCACCAGGAATACGTCGAACTCTCCGAAATGGTGCTGCCCGAAGCCGCCATCGATGAAAAGGCCCAGGCGGCCGCAGACAAGAAGGAAGAACCGAATGCCTGATCTATCCACGACCTACCTCGGGCTGCACCTCAAGAACCCGCTGGTCCCGTCATCGAGCCCGCTCAGCCGCGAGCTCGATGCCGTGCTCCACCTCGAAGATGCCGGCGCGGCGGCCATCGTCATGCATTCGCTGTTCGAAGAGGACGTCCGCCACGACGAGCGGATGATCGACCGCTTCCTGGTTCATCCCGACACCTTCGGCGAATCGGCCGGCCATCTGCCTTTCGGTCACGACTACCAGAGCCGGCTCGACAGCTATCTCGAAAAAATCCTCCGCCTCAAGTCGCGGCTATCCATCCCCGTCGTCGCCAGCCTGAATGGTTCCACGCTCAACGGCTGGGTCGAACTGGGCAAGGAGCTGGAATCCGCCGGTGCCGATGCGCTTGAACTTAACGCCTGGTACATGCCGAGCGACCCCAAGGTTTCCGGCGAAGCCATCGAGGATCACCACATTTCGTTGCTGCAGGAACTCAAGGGTGCGGTGAACATTCCGATCGGCATGAAACTCTCTCCCTTCTTCTCCTCACTGCCGCACTTCGTCCATCAGGCTGAAGCGGCCGGGGCGGCCGGCGTCTCGCTGTTCAACCGCTTCTACCAGCCCGATATTGATCTGGAAACCCTGAGCGTCGTCGACCGGGTGCAACTGTCGTCCTCGTCCGATACCTTGCTCGCCATGCGCTGGATCGCCATCCTGCGCGGTAGCACGAAGCTCTCGCTGGCCGCCACCGGTGGCGTCCATACGGCAGATGACGCGCTCAAAATGCTGCTCGCCGGCGCCGACGTCGTGCACATGGCCAGCGCCCTGCTCAAACGCGGCCCGCAGGCGCTCAGCGAAGTCCTGCAAGGCATGACCGACTGGCTGCGCGAGCGCGAATACACCTCGGTCGCGCAGATGAAAGGCTCGATGAGCCAGCAGAATTCACCGAACCCAAGCACCTTCGCCCGTGCGTCCTATCTGCACGTCCTGAATTCGTTCGTGCCGCCGGCTGGAGTTAGGTACTAGCGGCGATCTTCGCCGCTTGGGCGCTGTATCGCCTCGTGGTGTCGGGTAACTTTACAGACGCCCATTTTAGATTTATGAAAATGCGATTTTGGCCCTCAGGGAGGGCTTGCCGGCTGGTTGGCTATTCCATGTGATTGCAAAATGGCATGGGTTGTGCTGTGTAGGCATTGAAACCGATAAATTCCATATTCGGTTTAAGCAAAGCACAAGGTGACCAAGATGAAAACGCTAAGATCAAAATCCCTGACTGCACTTTCCATTGCCCTGCTGACGAGTGTCGTCTTTGCAAATTCAGCGTTAGCGGATGTGTGCTCGCTGGATAGCGTCACGATTTCCAGCATAGAGACGAGTCCGTTAGATGGTGCCGGGGTGATTTTTTCGGGTTCCCAATCGGCTACTGGCTGCGTCGGAACTTATAAGATCGCCGGGGTAAATGGTGATGGAACTCTCTCGACCGATGAGAATATCGGCCGGAATGGTGATGGCCTTCTTAACGGTGAGAATACTTCGGTTCTCGCTGGCGACAAATTCCTGACCACTTCGGCAGATCAAATGCTTGACCTCGATGGCAACGGTGTCGCAACCGACCCGGGTTGGATCAAGCTGGCCAAGAGCGATTATTCAGGCGGAGCGTGGTCTGCAATGGAGTACTCAACGAATCCACTTGATGGGCTTGGAAATTCCCTGATCGAGCAGGTTCTGCGGGTAGCCTTCAGTTGTTCCAACACCGGCTGTACGGCAGGTTCATGGGAGATTGAAACTGCTGTGGACATCATCGCGAAAGTTCAGGCTGTGCTGGGGAGAAATGCCTTCGATCATCTGGCCTTCGTTCTTCACTCCGGGCAGGATGGATTCGCGGTCTACGATTTCAATTTCAACTTGCTTGGCCAAGGGCTACCCGGTTTCGATTTTGTGACGCCTTATTCCTTCACCGGCGAGTGGAATACGGATGATTTCACCAACCCTCACGGCGCGGCTCAAACCATTTCGTACATTTCGGTTTGGGCGCGGGATCCGGCGCCCACCAACGATGTTCCTGAGCCGGCCAGTCTTGCGCTACTCGGCTTGGGACTGCTGGGTGTTGCCGCGATTCGGCGCAGGAAAAACTAAATTCCTATTCGGTAGTTCATTCAGAGGCGCCTGCGGGCGCCTCTTTTGTTTGTCGCATTCGCTGACTGTTGCTGACCAAACACACCGGGCGCGACTGAATTGCTTGTCATCGTTTTATACGATGATGGATCGGTCGGTGCTATTTCAATTTTGGCCGTTTTTTCCGGTTGACCGTAGCAATCGTCGATTGGGGTTATGCGCGAAACTGGTTAGTGAACCTCTCCGCCCATTGGCTCTGGGTAAGCATATTATTGAGAAAGATTTGCTGCTGTTGCAGTCTTGTTTGTCATATTAAAGTGGTTGTATTTTCCGGAGGGAAATGCCATGTCAAAACTTGCATTTGCGGTCCTTGGAAGCCTTGTCGCAATGAGCGCGTTTGCCCAGGATGGTGCCGTCAAAATGACGCGGGACGAATTACTGACTTTCCTGCCGACAACCAAGGTGACACACTTCTCGTCGGGCGGGAGCGAGCGCCACTGGACAAACGAGCCGGATGGCAGTTTGTATGCGACCACGAACAACAAGACATACGGCGGTGCTACCGGATCCCGGACCACAGGCCAGGCGGGAAGATGGAAAGTCAGCGATGAAGGGAAGTACTGCGTAGAGATCGACTGGAAACGAGCCAGCGAGGATTGGTGCGCCTCCGTACTCAAGGGCGAGGGCGACACTTACTACCTGAACAAAGTGGACGACAAGCACAAGATCGTCTTTTCCAAATAGACGCCGCCTTCTCGACGTCTTGTCGAGCTTAGGTGTCTAAATCAGCTACAAGTAGCGCTTCGGCGATTCCGGCTGGCGCTTTCCGGTCGGGATGATCCCGAACTACTTTGAGGCTTCCAGGTGCTCAACCATCAACTGCGGGCTTTCGACGCCCATGTATTCGTTGATGGTCAGCCGGTAGGCGAGGCGGGTGCGGTTGCCGGGCTGGGTGCTGAAGTTGAACTGGATGGCGTCGATGCGGGTGTCGCCTTTGCGCAGGCGCAGTTTGAGGTGTTTGTCCTTGAGCACGCGTTGCTGTTCGACCTCGAAATCGTCCATGAACAGCGGTGCCGGGAAGCCTTGGCCCCAGATTTCGTTTTCGAGCAGGCGGGCGGTGGCCAGGGAAATGTAGCTGCCTTCGAGGTTGCCGTCGGTTTCCAGCGTGCGGGTCAGGTCGGCCGGGGCGAGCAGTTCGCCGGCGACTTCGGCGAACAGCGATTTGAATTTTTCGAAGTTTTCGGCGTTGACCGTAGCACCCGCCGCCATGGCATGACCGCCGAAGCGAATGAGCAGGCCGGGGGCGCGTTTGGCGACGAGGTCGAGGGCGTCGCGCAGGTGCAGGCCGGGGATCGAGCGGCCGGAACCCTTGACAATGCCGCCCTCGCCGGGGGCGAAGGCGAAGACCGGACGGTGCACCTTGTCCTTGATGCGCGAGGCGAGGATGCCGACGACGCCTTCATGCCAGCTTTCGTCGAAGAGCGCGATGCCGGGGGTGGCGTCATTGGCGTCGAGCGATTCGAGCAGGATCAGCGCTTGTTCCTGCATGCCGGATTCGATCTCGCGGCGTTCGCGGTTCAGCGTGTCGAGTTCCTGGGCGATCTGCAGGGCGCGACTGGCGTCGTCGGTGAGCAGGCATTCGACGCCGAGGCGCATGTCGGCCAGGCGGCCGGCGGCGTTGAGGCGGGGGCCGAGGATGAAGCCGAGATCCATTGCCGTCGCCTTTTTCGGATCGCGGCCGGCGGCTTTGAACAGGGCGGCGATGCCGGCCTGCATCTGGCCGGCGCGCATGCGCTTCAAGCCCTGGCTGACGAGAGTGCGGTTGTTGCGGTCGAGCTTGACGACGTCGGCGACGGTGCCCAGCGCGACGAGGTCGAGCAGGTTGGCGAAGTTGGGTTCCGGGCGCTCGGCAAAGTAGCCGCGTTCGCGCAGCTCGGCGCGCAGGGCGAGCATGACGTAGAACATGACGCCGACGCCGGCGATGCATTTCGACGGGAAGTCGCAGCCGGGCTGGTTGGGATTGACGATGCAATCGGCCTCGGGGAGCGTTTCAGCCGGCAGGTGATGGTCGGTGATCAGCGTAGCGATGCCGTGCTGCTGGGCGCGGGCGACGCCTTCGAGCGAGGCGATGCCGTTGTCGACGGTGATGATGAGGTCTGGCGATTGCTGGGCGGCGACATCGACGATTTCTGGAGATAGCCCGTAGCCGAGCTTGAAACGATCAGGCAGCAGGAAATTGACATCGGCGCCGAGCGCCTTCAAAGCGCGCATGCCGACGGCCGTGGCGGTGGCGCCGTCGCAGTCGTAGTCGCCGATGATCAGCATCTTCGCTTCGGCCTCGATGGCGTCGGCCAGCAGGTGGGCCGCTTCGGTGGCGTTGGTCAGAGCAGTCGGCGGAATCAGCGACTTGAGTTCGTAGTCGAGTTCGGACTTGTCCTTGATGCCACGCGCCGCGTAGAGCCGGGCGAGCAGCGGGTGCAGGCCCTGCTGTTCGAGTTGCCAGACGACGCGCTGCGGTGCGCTGCGAGTGGTGATGTTGGTCACAGGGTTGTTCCTTCGGCCGGAGTTTCGGCCAAATCCTTGGCGATGGTCTGCAGCGGGCGAGCCTTGCGCCAGAATTTCCAGCGGTCCTTGCCATGCAGCGACCAGGTCAGCTGGCCGTAGATGGTGGGGGCGACGATGCTCAGGCTTTCGATCTTGCCGCTGAGCGCGGCGCGCAGCGGGACGAACCAGTCGCGTTCGAGCGCGGCGAAGGCGTTGCGCCAGTCGTCGCTGTTTTCGTAGAGAACCGGTGGCAGCAAGGTGTCGAGCAGGACCAGCGGCGTGTCGTTGGGCGCCGAATCGGCGAGGAGCGTACCGAGGCTGGCCGGGCAGGGCGGGGCCTCGATGCCGGCGGCGAGCGCCAGGCCGGTGGCCAGCGGATTGTCGCTGCACACGGCGGAGAATTGCGGGGCCGGCACTTCGGCCAGCGGCCCGCCACCCCACAGCCAGACACTGTTCACGGCCGGCTTGCCTTCGGCTTGACGACGGGTATTGACCGGGTGGCCGTGCAGGAACATCTGCACTTCGTTGAGCCAGCGGTTGAGCGGGCCGTTCTTGTCGGTCAGGTCGCTATCGAGCCGACGGCCGGCAATGGTTGAAATTGGGGCAAATTTCTCGTTGACCGTAGCATTCAGCTGCAGATACCAGCGGCGGGCGGTGGCGACGTGAAAGCGGCCGATATCGGCAAATTCGGAGTTCAGCGCTGCCGTGATGGCGTGCGCTTCGTCGAGTTCGAGGTCGAAGGCGCCGGCATCGGCGAGGACGATGCGTTCGTGGTGGAATCGCAGGTGCACGGGGTCGGCGCACAGCCAGTGGCCTTCTTCAACCTGCTGTTTTCCCGCTTCGCCGAGCAGGCGCAGGGCGCCAAAAGGCGCATCGGTCAGTCCGAAGTGGTCGGCCAGCGTGTGTTCAAACGCCCGGCGCGGCTGGCGCGAAAATTCAGCATGGGCGGCCAGCCATTCAAAGCCGGGGGCAGCCAGTTTTCCGAGGGTCAGTTGGTCGTTCGGTTCGGGCCAGATCAGTTCGGGGACAAGCAAGGTAAGGCGCACGGGGAGGGCTTCAGGCTGGGGAAGCCGGGAGTCTATCATCGGCCGGCAGCCGGCGCCGCATCGCTGGTCAGGCAGCCTTCAAGAATGCCCGCAGGGGCGTCGCCGGAGCCTGTTCTGGCTTCGCATGGCGGGCCGCGAATTCGCGGATGCGGGCAATCCGTTGGTCGACGTCGGGATGGGTGTTGAACATCGTCGGTACATATGCCGCCGACTGGCGCTCGGCTACCTTCTCGAAAAAGGCGGCGGCGTCGCCGACGTGGCCGTAGAGATCGAGTACCGCTTGCAGCGCGCTGCTGTCGGCGGCTTCTTCCTGGCTGCGGCTGAAGGAGAGGATGGGCAGCATGCCGACGCCGCCCAGCCATTGTTGCAGCGCGCCGTCGCCGAAGCCGGCCAGGCTGGAGAGGGCGAGCATGACGGCAAAGCCGCGGCCCATGGCGACGACCGGGTCGCGGTGGCGGACGTGGGCGATTTCATGGGCGAGGACCATGGCCAGCGCATTTTCGCTGGGCAGGGTATCGATCAGCCCCTGGAAAACGACAATGTGACCGCCCAGCGTGGCCATGGCATTGACCGTTTGACTCGACGAGTAATGCACGGTAATCGGCATCTCCGGCGGCAGTGCCATGGTGCCGGCCAGACGGTTGGTCAAGGTTTGCAAGTAGTGCTGGCGCTGCTTGGCGACCGCCGAATCAGGTGGCTCCGGCAGCCAGCGGCCGAGGCTGGCCGCCAGTGCCCGTTCCTGGGCGAACGGGATGTGGCGGGCAAGCTGGCCGGCGAGCAGCGACAGGGCCAGCACGGCGACGATGATCAGGGCGCTGATGCCAGAGACGAGCAGCGCGAAATCCTTGAGCGGGTGGGTCGGGCTGACATTGATGCCCTCCGGAATCTCCGGGTTTTCGTATTCGGCCATATTTTCAGCGCGGCTTGACGGCGGTCCCGTAGGCGAGGACTTCGACCGCGCCGATGCTCTGCTGGGCGCCCTTGTAGATCGACGATGTCTCCAGGCGGATGTTCCAGACGCTCTTCGCCCCGGTCCGCCGTGCTTCTTCCTTCATGCGCAGGATGGCTTCGCGGCGGGCCCGTTCGAGCAGCGATTCGTAGGCACTGACGCGACCGCCGACCAGATTGCGCAGATTGGCGACGAAGCGTTTGAAGAAATCGACCGAAACGACGACGCTGCCGCAGACCAGGGTGCCGTCAAGTTTGTCCTCATCGGGAATGCGGCGCTCGGAAAAGACCAGGATGTCGCGCAGTTGCTTTTCGCGTTCGATGATCGAACGGAAATGGCGCTTTTCGGCGCGTTGACCGAAGACGTAGCCGAGCAGCAGCAGGACCAGGAAAAATATCAGGTCGACCATGATTTATTCCACGACGACGGCGGTGCCGTAGGCGTACAACTCGGCGGCGCCAGCAGCAACCGATGAGGTCGAGAAGCGCACGTTGACAATGGCGTTGGCGCCGACGGCTGTGGCCTGGTCGATCATCCGCTGTACCGCTTCCTGGCGCGATTCGGTGAGCAGTTCGGTATAGCCCTTGAGTTCGCCACCGAAGATGTTCTTCAGGCCGGCCATCAGGTCGCGCCCGGCGTGTTTGGAGCGCACGGTGTTGCCGCTGACCAGCCCGAGGTGTTTGACGATGGCTTTGCCAGGTACGGTTTCAATATTGGTGACGATCATTGCGAAAAATTTCCTGAACAGGTTGATGGGCCGGCGCTTCCGGGTCCGTGTACCATAGCGTTTTTGTTGCATTGCAGGAATACCGATGGCATTGCCCTATGAGTTGCTGATTGGCCTGCGCTACACGCGCGCCAAGAAACGCAATCACTTTATTTCATTCATTTCCTTGATTTCCATGCTCGGCATCGGCCTCGGCGTGGCCGCGCTGATCGTCGTCCTGTCGGTCATGAACGGCTTCCAGAAAGAGTTGCGGACGCGCATTCTCGGCGTTGCCTCGCACATCCAGATCACCGGCATCAACGGCGAGTTGCCGAACTGGCAACTGGTCGCCGAGCAGGCCGCCAAGCATCCGGAAGTCCGGGCCAGCGCGCCTTTCGTTCAGTCGCAGGGGATGTTCAGCGTCGATGGCACGGTCAAGGGCACCATCGTGCGCGGCATCATTCCCGAGCAAGAAGACCGCGTCGCCGATTTCCGCAAGACCATCCAGAGCGGCAGCCTCGACGACCTGCGGCCGGGCGAGTTCGGCGTCGTGCTGGGCGCCGATCTGGCCCGTTCGCTGCGCGTCTTTACCGGCGACAAGCTGACCCTCATTGCACCGCAGGGCACGGTGACGCCAGCCGGCGTCATGCCGCGGCTGAAGTCGTTCAAGGTGGTTGGCATCTTCGAGGTCGGGATGTTCGAGTATGACTCGGGGCTGGCGCTGATCAATCTTGAGGATGCGCAGAAGCTCTACCAGATGGAGGACCGGGTGACCGGCGTGCGGCTCAAGGTCGACGACCTCTTCCAGGCGCCGCGCATTGCCCGCGAACTGGTTCGCTACATCGACGCCGACGCCTACCTGAGCGACTGGACCAAGAGCCATGCCAATTTCTTCCGGGCCGTGCAGATCGAGAAGAACATGATGTTCATCATCCTCTCGCTGATCGTTGCTGTGGCCGCCTTCAACCTCGTGTCGACGCTGGTCATGGCGGTCACCGACAAGCAGGCCGACATCGCCATCCTGCGCACGCTCGGGGCGAGGCCGTTGTCGATCATGGCTGTCTTTGTCGTGCAGGGCGCGCTGGTCGGTTTCATCGGGCTTGGCCTGGGCATCGTCGGCGGCGTGCTGCTGGCGCTCAATATCGATACCGTTGTGCCTTTCATCGAGCAGTTGCTCGGCGTGCATTTCCTCTCGAAGGAGGTCTATTACATTTCCGACCTGCCTTCGGAGTTGCAGTGGAGCGACGTCTGGGGAGTCACGCTGATCGCCTTCGTGCTCGCCTTGCTGGCGACGCTTTACCCCAGTTGGCGGGCTTCCCGCGTCAATCCGGCGGAGGCCCTGCGCTATGAGTAAGCCGATTCTGATTGCCCGCGGGCTGTCCAAGGTGTTTCGCGGTGGCGGGCTGGAAGTGCCTGTGCTCTCTGGCATCGATCTGCAGGTCCATCCCGGCGAAACGGTCGCCGTGGTCGGCGCCTCAGGCTCCGGCAAGAGCACCCTGCTGCACCTGCTGGGCGGGCTGGATACGCCTACGGCCGGGGAGGTGACCCTGATGGGCCGTGATTTTTCGGCTCTGGGCGAGGTCGACCGTGGCGATTGGCGCAATCGCCATCTCGGTTTTGTCTATCAGTTCCACCATCTGCTGGCCGAGTTCTCGGCCCTGGAAAACGTCGCCATGCCGCTGCTGATCCGGCGCATGGAACGCGCTGAAGCGCTGGCCAGGGCGGGCGAGATACTGACCGCCGTCGGCCTCGGCCACCGGGTCGAGCATCGCCCCGGCGAGCTGTCCGGTGGCGAACGCCAGCGCGCCGCCATTGCCCGTGCCCTGGTCAGCGATCCATCATGTTTGCTGGCCGATGAACCAACCGGCAATCTTGATAGTCATACGGCATCAGTTGTTTTCGGGCTGCTCATCGACCGGGTACGTGAGCAGCAGGCGAGCCTGATCGTAGTCACGCACGATCAGCAACTGGCGCAAAGAGCAGACAGGGTCCTTCATCTAAATGACGGCGTTCTTTGCGATTAATTTAATAAATATTAAATTCGAGGCAATGTGATTAATTTAACATCTGCCTTGTCGCAAACGGTTCGACGTTGATGAGGTCCCAAATGCAAGCGCTTTTTTCCCCTGCTGTCGCCTTGATGAACCGTCTGCGCTACACCAGCAAGTTCTTGCTGCTGGGTTCCGCGGTATTCCTTGTCCTGGTCGTCCTGCTCTATTCCGTTTTTTCTTCGCTGAGTCGCGATATTGACAGCGCTCGACATGAAATGGCCGGGCTTCAGATGCTCAAGCCGCTCAACCGGATGGTGCAGGTCATGCAACAGCACCGCGGCCTGTCTTCCGGCGTCTTGAACGGTAACGAGGCGATGAAGGAAAAACGGGCGGCAAAGGAAAAGGAAGTCACGGATTTTGTCGCGGCGACCGATGCCGGCCTGTCGCCGAGCTTGCGTGACAGCACGACCTGGAAATCGATTCGCCAGGATTGGGTGAGCATCCAGGGGCAGGGCCTGAGCTGGACGCCGCCGGAGAATATCAAGCGCCATTCGGCGATGATTGCCAATGCCCTGCAACTGATGGTCGACATTGCCGACGAGAGCCAGCTGACGCTCGATCCGGTCATGGATACTTATTACTTCATGGATTCCATCGTGACCAAAATGCCGGCCATGCTGGAGCCGATGGGGGTAACGCGGGCGCGGGGCACCGGCGTGCTGACGAAGAAGGAATTGACGCCGCAGATGCGTATCGACATTACCTCGCAGATTGCCCAGATGAACGGCACCTTGCGCGCCCAGAATGCCAATCTGGAAAAGGTTGTTCGTATCGTGCCTGAACTCGGGGCATCGATTTCGGGGCCGGCAAAAGAGTTTGCGGACGGTGCCGAGCGCGTGTTTGCCCTGCTTCGCGACGACATCCTGGGCGAAAAATTCACCACCTCGCCGCAAGACTATTTCGCCATGACCACCCAACTGATCGACGTCGGTTACAAGGTCATGTTCGATACGCTGATGCCGCAATTCGAAAAGCAGTTGCAGCGCCGCGTCGATGAAGCGCAGCGGCTCCTGTTTCTTGAACTTGGCCTGTCGGTTCTGGTGGTCATGCTCGTTGGTTATCTGGGTGTCGGCACCTACTATTCGGTCATCAACAGCGTCGCCGACTTTTCGCGGGGAGCCAGTCGTCTTGCGGGGGGCGACCTGACTGCGGAATTCGATGCCCATGGGGTCGATGAACTGCATGCTGCCGGCAAGGATTTCAACGGCATGGCGGCATCGTTCCGCAAGTTGCTCGGCGGTGTGCAGAGCGATGTCGGACAACTCAATCGGGCGGCCGAACAACTGGCCGCGTCGAGCCAGCAGATTTCTGCCGGCACGGCGGCACAAAGCGACGCCGCCTCAAGCATGGCTGCGGCCGTCGAGGAAATGACCGTCGGTATCGACCACATTTCCCGCAACGCCCAGGATGCGCAGCATTATTCGCGGGAATCCGACGAGGTGGCGACGCGTGGCGGCCAGATCGTCCAGGGGGTCGTCAGCGAAATCCAGGGCATCGCGCTGACTGTCAATGAATCGGCCGCTGCCGTCGAAGCACTGGGCGAGAAGTCCGGACAGATTTCGACCATTGTCGGCACCATCAAGGATATTGCCGACCAGACCAACCTGCTGGCGCTCAACGCCGCCATCGAAGCGGCGCGGGCCGGGGAATCGGGCCGCGGCTTTGCCGTGGTCGCCGACGAAGTCAGGAAGCTTGCCGAACGCACGGCCAAATCGACACACGAAATTTCCGACATGATCGTCGCCGTGCAGAATGGCACGGCATCCGCCGTGTCGAGCATGAAAGAGGGCGTGCACCGGGTTTCTTCCGGGGTTGCCCAGGCGCAACTGGCCGGCGAGGCCATTGGCCAGGTTCAGGACCGTTCGCGCCAGGTGCTCAATGCCGTTTCCGAAATCACCAACGCCTTGCGCGAACAGGCCGCAGCCAGTACCGAGATTGCCCAGAACGTCGAGCGGATCGCCCAGATGGCCGAGGAGAACAGCGCTGCGGCCGGCGGCAATGCGGCAACCTCGGATACGCTGCGCAAGTTGTCGCGGACCTTGACCTCGGCCATCACGCAGTTCAAGACCTGAGCGCCTTTCGGCGACGCCAGGCGCTGATCAGGTAGACGCGCCATGCCGCTTTCATGACGAAATAGCCAGTCACGGCCAGCCCGCTGGCGAGCAGGATGAGGCCGATGCCGAGCGGCTCGGCGACGCTCAGCATCCACGTTTGCATGGCTTTGCTCCAGCCGATGAAATCCGTCGCGCTGAAGGCCGGGGGCGTGATGAATCCGTTGCTTTCGCCGATGGTCAGCCGGCCGATCTGGTAGGCCAGCAGGTAGAGCGGAACGATGGTGAACGGGTTGGTGTAGAACGTGACCAATATGGCCAGCGGCAAATTGACGCGAAAGGCCAGTGCGCAGCCCGCCGCGCCGAGTATTTGCAGCGGCCCCGGGATCAGCCCGCAAAACAAGCCTACAGCCACCGCGCCCGCCGCCGAGTGGCGGTTCAGGTGCCATAGCCGCGGGTGCAGCAGCGACGATTCGAAAGGCTTCAACCAGGGGTTGTTGCGGATCGTCTGGTGATCGGGCAGGTATTTTTTAAGGGTCCGGCGCATGCCGGCCATTTTAACCCGGCAAGCAAAGTCGGCAGGCCCGCGAACGGCAGTCCATGTTGCGAACCATAGCCAGTTTATTATGACGGCATGCGCCTGAATATTCTCGCCTTCGCCGCCGGCATCCTCGCTGTACAGATGCAGCCCGAGCTGCCCGGCTGGGTGCCGTGGGCGATTGCCGGCGGATTTCTCGTGCTGCCGCGTGTGCGCTGGTCGGGCTGGCCGGTTCGCGGGCTTGCACTGTTGGGTTGCCTGGCCCTCGGCGTCGCCTGGGGTGGCTGGCGGGCCGAAAGTCGGCTGGCCGATCAGCTCGGGGCCGACTGGGAAGGGCGCGATATCGAGGTGGTCGGCGTCGTTGCCGGCTTGCCGCAGGATTTCAGCAACGGGATACGTTTCGAATTTGACGTAAATTCCCGGTTGACCGTGGGATCGGTCGTTCCGGAGCGCATCATGCTCTCGTGGTACCACAGCCGGCGCGACGAGGCGCAGCTTGAGCGGCGGACGGTGCGCTCCGGCGAGCGCTGGCGCTTTACGGTGCGCCTGAAGCGGCCGCACGGCAACGCCAATCCGGGTGGCTTCGATTACGAAGCCTGGCTGCTCGAACGCAATATCCGGGCAAGCGGCTACATCCGTCCGAATCCGCCGCAACGGGTGGACGACTTGGTCTGGCAGCCGGCTTACGCCTTCGAACGGATGCGCCACGCCATCCGCGACTCGTTTGCCCGGCTGTTGCCGGAGGCCGACTATCCGTGGGGCGGGGTGCTCGTGGCGCTGGTCATCGGCGACCAGAAGGCGATTCAGGGCGATCTGTGGACGACCTTCAACCGGACCGGGACGACGCACCTCATGTCGATTTCCGGCCTGCATGTGACCATGGTTGCCGCCCTCTTTGGCTGGCTCGTCAATGTTGGCTGGCGGCGTGTGCCGGCCCTGGCCCTGCGCCTGCCGGCGCAAAAGGCCGGGCTGCTCGCCGCAGGTCTGGCCGCTTTCGCCTATGCCTTGCTGGCCGGCTTTGCCGTGCCTGCCCAGCGCACGCTGTACATGTTGCTGGTTGCCGCGGCGGCCATGCTCTCGGGGCGCATCGTGGCGCCGAGCCGGATCCTTTGCCTGGCGCTGCTCGTCGTATTGCTTTTCGACCCGTGGGCGGTGCTGGCGGCCGGCTTCTGGCTGTCGTTCGGCGCCGTCGGCGCGCTGCTTTACATCGGCTCGGCAACCGTTGGCGAGGCCACCGGCTGGCCGGCAAAATTCCGCGCCTGGGGCGTCGTGCAGTGGGCCGCGACGCTCGCCTCGCTGCCTGTCCTGCTCCTCGTCTTCCAGCAATTCTCGCTGGTCTCGCCGCTGGCCAATGCGCTGGCCATTCCGGTCATCAGCTTCATCGTCACGCCGCTCGCCCTGCTCGGCGCCCTTGTTCCGTGGTGGCCCATTCTCGCCCTGGCCCATGGCGTCATGGACTGGCTCATGGCTTTCCTGAACTGGTGTGCCGGCTGGCCGGTCTGGCTGGCGCCGGCTCCGCCGCTGTGGGCAGTCCTGGCGGCCGGCCTCGGCGCGGCCATCTGCCTCTTGCCACGCGGCTTGCCCGGGCGCTGGCTGGGGGCGATGCTGTTCGTGCCGGCGCTGTTCTGGCCGGTCGCCAAGCCGCCCGAGGGCGAGGCCTGGATCAGCGTGCTCGATGTCGGGCAGGGGCTGGCCAGCGTCATCCGGACGCGCGAACACACCCTGATCTACGACCCGGGCCCGCTCTACAGCGCCGAGTCGGATGCCGGCCAGCGCGTTGTCGTGCCTTATCTGCGCGGGCTGGGGATCGGTCACGTCGACAAGCTCATGGTGACCCACCGTGACGCCGATCATGCCGGCGGAACGGCATCTGTGCAGGCGGCGCTGACGGTCGATGAGGTCGTCTCGTCGGTCGTCGGGATCGACGGGCAACCGTGCACCGCCGGCCAGCGCTGGGTTTGGGATGGCGTTGTTTTCGAGGTGCTGCATCCGCTGGCCGGGGCTTATGCTGCGGCCAGCAAGTCGAATCATCTGTCCTGCGTGTTGCGCGTCGACGCGGCAGGCCAACGCATGCTGCTCACTTCGGATATCGAAGCACCCGACGAGGCAGCCTTGCTCCGGCGCTATCCGGACGGGCTGGCGGCCGATGTCCTGCTCATGCCGCACCATGGCTCGAAGACGTCGTCGACGCCGCCTTTCCTGCAGGCGGTCGGGGCGCGCCAGGCGGTCATCCCGGTCGGCTATCGCAACCGTTTCGGACACCCCAAGGCCGAAGTGCTGGCGCGCTACGAGGCCATGGGCGTGGAAATCTGGCGAACCGACCGCGATGGCGCCGTGCGCATCACGCTTGCCGCGGGCGGTGTCGGCTTGGCCGGCTGGCGGCATGAACATCGCCGCTACTGGCATGGCCGGTGATACATTTGAAGCCAAGGAGAAAAGATGGAATTCAAACAACAGATCGTGCAATGCCTCGGGCCATCGGGCCTGCACCGCATGGCTTACACCGAGTGGGGCGCCCGCGACAATCCGCGCGTCCTCGTCTGCGTCCATGGCCTGACCCGCAACGGCCGCGATTTCGATGCGCTGGCCGAGGCCATGTCGGGACACTACCGGGTGATTTGTCCGGATGTTGTCGGCCGCGGCCAGAGCAGCCATCTGCGCGATCCGGCGGCCTACGTCATCCCGCAATACGTTGGCGACATGGTGACGCTGATCGCCCGCCTCAATGTCGAGACCGTGCATTGGGTCGGCACCTCGATGGGCGGCCTGATCGGCATGGGGCTGGCGGCCCAGGAAGGGACGCCGATCCACAAGATGGTGCTCAACGATGTCGGGCCGGTGATCACCGCCGAATCGTTGCAGCGCATCGGTGCCTATGTTGGTACCGACCCGGACTGGGCAACTTTCGAGGAGGCGCTGGCCTTCGTCAAATTCGTCAGTGAGCCCTTCGGCGCGCTGACCGAGGCGCAGTGGTATCACCTGACCGAAACCGGCATTGTCCAGGGCAGCGACGGCCGCTGGCGCTTCCGTTACGACCCGCGCATCGCCGAGCCGTTCCGGGCCGCCTTTGCCGACAAGGATGTCGACCTCTGGCCGCTCTACGAGCAGATCAAATGCCCGACGCTGGCCATTCGCGGCGCCCAGTCGGACCTGCTGACCCGCGAGACCTGGCAAAAGATGGCTTCCTGCGGTCCACGGGCAAAACTGGCCGAAATCGAAGGCGTCGGCCATGCCCCGATGTTCCAGTCGGAGGACCAGATAGCCGTCGTTCGTGATTTCCTGTTGAGCGCATGAAGCACATCGTTGTTCAAGGGCTGAAGCTCGAATATCGCGATTTCCCCGCCACCGCCGATGGCCGACCAACCCTGTTGCTGCTCCACGAAGGTCTCGGTTGCGTCAGCATGTGGCGGCATTTCCCGGAAAAGCTGGCGGCGGCAACCGGTTGTCGACTGATCGTCTGGTCGCGTGCTGGTTATGGCGGCTCAGAGGCCTATCCGGCGCCGCGCACGCCGCGCTACATGCACCGCGAGGGCGAGGAAATGCTGCCGGCCTTGCTCGCCGCACTGGGCATCGAGCGGCCGCTGCTCATCGGCCATAGCGACGGTGGCAGCATTGCGCTGATCTTCGCCGGTGCCTTCCCCGAGGTGCCACTCGGCGTTGCCGTCATGGCCCCGCACGAGTTTGTCGAGGAGGTCACGCTGGTCGGCATCCGCGAGGCCAGAACGGCTTGGCAAACGACCGATTTGCCGAAAAAGCTGGCCCGCTATCACCATGAACAGACCGAGCGCGTCTTCCTCGACTGGAACGCTACCTGGCTGTCTCCGGCTTTTCGCGACTGGAACATCGAGGCCTGCCTGGCGCAGATCCGCTGCCCGGTTCTCGCCATCCAGGGCGTGGACGACGAGTATGCGACGATACGCCAGATCGATGTCATCGCCGAGCAGGTGCCCGGAACGCAGTTGCTCAAGCTGGCCAACTGCGGCCACTCGCCGCACCGCGATCAGGAAGACGCCGTGCTGGCTGTCTTAACGGCTTTCGTCGGCCGGTTCTGATTCGGGCAGCTTCAGCGCGCCGTTCTCAAGCCAGCGCAGTACCGTGGTGAACAGATTTTCCGGGTTCGCCGGTTTGGCGATGAAGTCGTTCATCCCCACCGCCAGACAGCGTGCCTGATCCTCAGCGAAGGCGTTGGCGGTCATGGCAATGATCGGGACTTCGCGGCCGTGGGGCAGGGCGCGAATCTGCCGGGTGGCGGACAGGCCGTCCAGGGTTGGCATCTGGATGTCCATGAGGATCAGGTCATAGCGTTCTCGGCGGACGCGGTCGACGGCCTGGGCGCCGTCATCGATCGTGTCGACCAGGAGTCCGGCATCGCTCAGGATTTCCCGGGCAATTTCGCGGTTGATCGGCTCGTCCTCGACGAGGAGGATGCGCCGTCCCGGGAAGCTCCGTCGCAAGCGGCTTTCGGCGTCATCCGGTTGGGCGCATGACGTCGATGCCTGGGGCTGACTTCCTTTTTTCAGTCGCGCCGTAAACCAGAAGGTGCTGCCTTTGCCGAGCGTGCTGCTGGCGCCCGCCGTGCCGCCCATGTGCTCGGCCAGCTTGCGGGTAATGGCCAGCCCGAGCCCGGTTCCCCCGTATTGTCGGGTCAGCGTGTTGTCGGCCTGCTCGAAGGCGGCGAACAGCCTGGGCAGGTCTTCGGCGGCGATGCCAACGCCAGTGTCCTCAACCTCGAAGCGGAGCAGCGCACTGTCGGCGGTGTCTTCGAGAAGACGGACGCGCAGGGTCACGCTGCCGCTGTCGGTGAACTTGACGGCATTGGCAGCGAAGTTGAGCAGGGCTTGTTGCAGGGCGGTCTGGTCGCCGAGCAGGGCGAACGACACGGGCTCGGCTTGGCTGTTGAGTCTGATCTGCCTGGCCTGCGCCGCAGCTTGCACCATGGTCAGGACGTTATCGAGAATCAGCCCGAGCTGAACGGCGGTTTCGGCCAGAACGAGTTTTCCGGCCTCGATTTTCGACAATTCGAGAATGGCGTTGATGATGCTGAGCAGGTGTTGCCCGGCATTTTCGAGTTTGGCCAGTTGTCCGGCCTGCGTGGCCGTGAGTCCGCCGCGCCGGATCAGGTAGGCCATGCCGGTGATGGCATTGAGCGGCGTGCGGATTTCGTGGCTCATGTTGGCCAGGAAGGCGCTTTTGGCGATGCTCGCGGCTTCGGCCGCTTCCTTGGCGCGGGAGAGTTCGGCAGTGCGCTCTTCAACGAGCTGTTCCAGACGGTCGCGGTGCGCTGCCAGTTCTGCCTGCTCGGCTTTGCTCCGGGTGACGTCGCGGGTGATGGAGAGCACGCAGGACTGGCCGTCGAAGCTCATCGGCGATACCGAGAACATGCCCCAGAACACCTCACCCCCTTTTTTTCGAAACAGGGCTTCGAAAGCAAACCGGGAATTCTTCTCAAGCACTTGCTGGCTGAAGACCTGGCGATCCTCCGGGTTGGCCCAGATGGAGATTTCCAGCGAACTGTGGCCGATGAGTTCATGGCGCGCGTAGCCGCTCATGTCGAGAAAGGCTTGGTTGACCTCGAGATAAACGCCGTCCTGCAGGCGGGTGATGGCAAGGGCATCTAGCGTCGTCTCGAAGGCGGTACGGTAGCGCGTTTCACTGTCTGCCTGGGCCTGCTGCGAGCGGATGACGTCGCTGATGTCGCGGAAATACCAGACGCGGCCGAGATATTGCCCATCGTTGCCGCGCAAGGCGGTCGAGTAGCGTTTCAGGGTTCGCCCGTCGCTGAGCGGAATGGTGCAGTCGTCGCGCTGGTCGGGGTCAGCGTACAGGGCCTGGACGCGGGCAAGGAAGGGGTCGCGGTCGCGAACCTGGGCCAGACCCTTGGCGAGGATGGCGGCGTCGGATGTGCCGATCAGGGCTTCCAGCGGGCCGCTCGGGCGGGGAATGTTCCAGGTCGTGAAAAAGCGTTCGTTGACCGAAACGATTTTGTCTTGATCATCGACCACCAGAATGCCGTCGGGCGCTTCGCCAAGGATGGCGCTGTGCAGGGAACTGCGAAAGGCTTCGCTGTGTTGGTCGGCAGACATTTGCAGATATTTTCCGGGCTTGGAACCTCGATATGCCAAATATCATACCCGCGTTGTGGCGGGCTGTACTTCTGCCGTTACGTCGCTGTTTGCTGCGCCATCATTGACCGGCTTTTTCGAGCGGAAGGCGGCTCAGCGGATCCTGAAGGTAGTAGCGGCAGAGCAGGCCGTAGATGGCCGGATATTCCCCGGCGACGACGTCGGGGATGTCGAAGAAACTTTCGGACAGGACAGCGAAAAATTCGGCCGGGTCGGTACTGGCGTAGGGGTCGATAGGCGTATCTTCGCCGCTGTCCACGCGCTGGCAGAAATCATCGTAGG
This sequence comes from Gammaproteobacteria bacterium, assembly GCA_018828385.1. Lineage (GTDB taxonomy): Bacteria > Pseudomonadota > Gammaproteobacteria > Burkholderiales > Rhodocyclaceae > Azonexus. Next base: position 201,237 of record JAHJVE010000003.1, read on the forward strand.
CCGCCGAAAATTTGGCTTCCCACTCCGTTTCGCTGATGCCCGAATGCAGCGCCGGCATGCCGTCCGCTTCGGCGTTGAGCATGTCCAGCTTGTGGGCGAATTCGTGGATCACCACGTTGTAGCCGTCGCCGGCCATTTGCACGTCGTGCCAGGAAATGATCAGCGGTCCGCCTTCCCAGGCCTCCCCGGAAAGCACGTCGTCGTATTCGTGGACGACGCCGGATTCGTCCTCGATGCGGCGCGGCACGACGAATTCGTCCGGGTAAACGACAATGCCGACCCACTCGCGATAGGCCGCCAGGCCCAGCTTGAGGATGGGCAGACAGCCCTGGGCGGCGATGGAAACGCAGATTTCGTCGCTCAGTTCGAGGCCGCCGGCGGTGCTGAATTCCTTCTCGGCGAGAAAGGCTTCGGCTTTCAATTTCAGCTCTTTTTTCTCGTTGACCGTAAGAACGTCGAGAAAGGGCAGCGCGGCGACGGTTGCCGCCCACAGTGTGTCGGGGATCGGCGGCGACTTCTTGCCGCGCAGGCGGTCGAGCAGGGATCTCATCGTTTCATCGTCAGCCAGATACCCGTGAAGATCAGGCCGATGCCGAAGTAGTGGTACCAGAACGGGATTTCACCGAGAAACAGGAAGGAGAGCAGCGTCCCGAACACCGGCATGAGGTGGATGAACAGGCTGGCCTTGCTGGCGCCAACTTCAGCCACGCCCTTGTTGTAGAAAATGTAGCCGACGAAACTGGGAAAGATGCCGACGTAAGCCAGCGCGCTGAGCGAGCCGAGGTTGAGGTTGATGTGCCGGCCCTGCATGAGTTCCCAGGCATAGGCCGGGGCCAGGGCGCAGAGGCCGATGACGGTGGTCGCGCCGAGCATGAGCATGGGATGGACGCCGGCCGGGCGCCAGCCCAGAGCCACCGTGTAGATGGCCCAGTCGAGCACGGCGACGAGCATCCAGACATCGCCGACATTGAGGTTGAGATGGGCGAGCACGGCGAGATCGCCGCGCGAGACGATGGTCATGGCGCCGCACAGCGAAATGAAGACGCCAAGCCCTTCGATGCGGCGCAGATGCTTGCCGAGAAAGGCCCAGGAAATGGCGATGGTGGCGATCGGGATGAAGGAATTGAGCAGCGCGGCATTGGTCGCCGTGGTGTGCTGCAGCGCCAGGTAGGCGAAGGTGTTGTAGCCGCCGACGCCGAGCAGGCCGAGGACGAGCAGCGGCTTCCAGCCTTGCTTGAGCAGCGGCCACTGGCTTTTGAGGTGGGGCAGCGCCAGCGGCAGGATGAGCGCGAGGGCAATGGCCCAGCGCCAGAAGGACATGGTCAGCGGCGGAATGTCGCCCCGGCTGGCACGGCCAACCACCATGTTTCCTGACCACGAGAGAACGGTCAGCGTCAGCAGAAGATAAGGGTTGGCGAAGAGTTTTTTCATCGTCGGCGGATTATGCCCGATGAGCCCGCTGCATGCGCCACCCCGCTATAATTGCGGCATGGTTTCCGTCGCCCATTCTGTCGCTTCGCAAAGCGACTTCGAACAGTTCCTCGTCAAGCTGACCGAGGGCCTTGCTCCGGCCGATGCCGAGCGTCTCAAATCAGCCGTCGAATACGCCTGGACTACCTACGGCGAACGCACGCTGGGCAGCGGCGAGCGCATCTGGTCCCACGCCCTGGGCATGGCCGTCATCGTGGCCGGCCTCAAGCTCGATGTCGAGTCGCGCATCGCGGCGGTCCTTTTCGCCATCCCGGCTCAGGATGAGCACGGCGTCGCCAGCATCGAAACGCGCTTCGGCAAGCCGGCGGCGCATCTCGTGCACGGTATTTCGCGCCTCAACAAGTTGCGGCCGATTGCCAAGGGTTTTGTCGCCACCAACATCGAGGCCGGCGAGGTCAATCCGGTCGAGATGAAGGCGCAGATTGAAGTGCTGCGCAAAATGCTGCTGGCCATGGTTGAGGACATTCGCGTTGTCCTCCTGCGTCTGGCCAGCCGGACGCAGACCCTGCGCTTCTACGCGGCCAATCCGGACGACCTGCGCGTTCAGGTGGCGCGCGAAACGCTGGAACTCTATTCGCCGCTGGCCAACCGGCTCGGCGTCTGGGAGCTGAAGTGGGAACTCGAGGACCTGTCCTTCCGCTTCATCCACCCGGACATCTACAAGAAACTGGCCAAGCAGCTCGACGAAAAACGCAGCGAACGCGAGCAGTTCATTGTCGATGCCGTGGCCAAGGTGCGCAGCGAGCTCGAAGCGGCCGGCGTCAAGGGGGCCGAAATCTACGGTCGGCCAAAGCACATCTACAGCATCTGGAACAAGATGCACAAAAAGGGCGTCGACTTTTCCGAAGTCTATGACGTGCGCGCCCTGCGCATCATCGTCGATGACCTGCGCGAGTGCTACACCGCGCTCGGTATCGTGCACAACCTGTGGCTGCCGATTCCCAAGGAATTCGACGACTACATCTCGAATCCCAAGGGCAACAACTACCGCTCACTGCACACCGCCGTGCGCTGCCCGGACGGACGCAGCCTGGAAATCCAGATCCGTACCTGGGAAATGCACAAGCACGCCGAACTCGGCGTTGCCGCCCACTGGCGCTACAAGGAAGGCAGCAAGCGGACGACCGAGGACGATTACGACGAAAAGATCGCCTGGCTGCGCCAACTGCTGACCTGGAAGGACGAAGTCGCCGACAGCTCGGACTGGGTCAAGCACTACAAGCAGGCGGCGCTCGACGAGACCATCTACGTCATCACGCCGCAGGGCAAGGTGGTCGATTTGCCGGCCGGTTCGACGCCGGTCGATTTCGCCTATCGCGTGCATACCGATCTCGGCCACCGTTGCCGGGGCGCCAAGATCGCCGGCCATCTGGTGCCGCTCAACACGGCGCTGGAAACCGGGCAGGAAGTCGAGATCGTCACCGCCAAGGTCGGCGGCCCGTCGCGCGACTGGCTCAACCCGCTGCTCGGCTATATCCACACCAAGAGCGCCCGGGTCAAAGTGCGCGCCTGGTTCTCGAATCTGGCGCTCGAAGAAACGCTCGGCGAAGGGCGCAGCCTGATCGCCAAGGAATTGCAGCGGGCCGGCCAGACCGGGGCGAATATCGAGGAACTCTCGCACAAGCTGGGTTTTGCCAAGGCCGACGACCTGTACATCGCCGCCGCCCGGGGTGATCTCAATCAGCGGCAGTTCCAGGCCGTCGCCAAGGGTGCCGACCTGCTCGCCGAAACCCAACTGCCGGACGAGGTACTGACCAAGCCGAGCAAGCCGGTCCAGGGCAACCAGGGGATACTGATCGTCGGCGTCGACAAGCTGCTGACCCAGCTCGCCCGTTGTTGCAAGCCGGCCCCGCCCGACGAAATCCAGGGTTTCATCACGCGCGGCAAGGGCATTTCCATCCACCGCATGGACTGCCCCAATTTTGCCAACCTGGCCGCCCTGCACCCCGAGCGCGTCATCGAAACCGACTGGGGCGGGACAACGACCGGCGTCTTTGCTGCCGACATCATTGTCGACGCCCATGACCGCCAGGGCCTGCTGCGCGACATTTCCGAAATCTTCACCCGCGAGCGGCTCAATGTCGTCGGCGTCAATACCCAGTCCAAGCAGGGCAAGGCGCACATGAGCTTTACCGTCGAAATCACCAACCTGCAGCAAATGCAGAAAACGCTGACGCTCATCCACGAGGTCGAAGGCGTCGTCGGCGTACGCCGCGCCTGAGCGGTCTGGCTAACCGGGAGAAGGCATGAAGGCACTCGCCGCCATCGTGGGGGTGGGCAGCGCTTTATGCTGGATGACGGTGTAAAGCGAAGCTGATACAGGTTTGGTATTTCGACCTAGCGGCCAAGATATTGGCTTAGCAGGGCTACTGATTTTGCCAGCGGAATTCCCGTATATAGAACGATTGCAATCCTTGCGAGAATGCCCCATACCTTCCAGGATGTATTGGCAGAGCAGCGCCATGCGACAGCTGCGGCGCCCAAATAGATGACCATCACTGCCGCGTAAGCCAACGGAGTGAGGATGAGGTCGGCAACTTTGGCAGGTTCGATAACGTGAATGCTCTTGAGGATGGCTAACAGTCCAAAAGATACCAAGCTGGCCGCCAAAGGAAGGACGATATACAAGCCCCAAAAAGCTTTCCAGAGCTCGAGTTTTCCTGCCAGCGCCAAATCCAGGAACGTCTCGGTCGAGCTGGTGTTTTCGGTGCTGTCGGTCGCTAGCAAACACCGATACAAATAGGTTGAAGCTGCAGCGAATATGGCGGCCCAGATGGCCACAAACCACAGCCCCCACGAAACTATCAGCCATCCAGCTTCTTTTTGCGCGGATACGGAGTTCACCAAGAGGATGGAAATACGCTTGAGCGCAGCCAAGTCTTGAATGCCGTTGATGTCGCTCGCGAGATTTGGCAATGATGCGGGTAGGGCGCTCGTGTATGCCACCTTGATGATCAGAAGAGAGAGTGCCGCCGATACGAAAGCCCAGGCGGCCAATGCAACAAGTATTTGTGATGCGCGTCTAGTGGATAGCATGGTTAAAGAAATCGAACGTCGCGATAGGTAAGGGTAATACGGAATTCGTGACGTTGAGGGGCATGATTGGCTAATGTCACTGCCGCTTTGCATTGATCGCAAAGCGACGCCAATAAAAATGCGGCCCGCAAGCCGCATTTCATTTTTCGTCAATTTTTCCGGTTGACCGTGGGAATCACCATCCGGCGCTGCCTAAACCCTTCTATGACGGCGCGTTCCCCTGATCGACCGCCGGGCTGAGTACAACAATCACTTTGTGCGCCAGGTTGCCATCGCTGTCGTAAAAAGTCACCGCAATTTCCGGCAATGCACCGGCTGGCGCGTTGGTTAGGGTGAATACTTGAGTTTCCGCATCAAAACTGATCCAGGGGGGCAACGAGCTGCCATCTGCCAGGCTCGCTTTTACCGAACCGCTTTCGGTCTTGATTGCGACATCAGCCGTTGCTGGTGGTACGGTGAAGGAGAAAGAGCGCGCCAATCCAGTGTCCGCCGGGACATCAACACGAATCTCCGGCGTTACCCCCGGCTCCACGGAAGCAACCACAGTCAACAAAGGCGGCGCAATCGTTGGCGGTTCGAAATTCGGTATGGGTATGCTGACCGTCGTTGGGGCGGCTGGATCGATGGTCAACGTGCCGTTGGTCGCAGTGAAATCGTAATTGCCGGCGCTCAGGCTGCCGAGGCTGGCCACAATCGTCACGCTCCCGACGCCGGTGCTCTCCGTGGCGCTGCTGCTGCCGGTGGCGGCGCCACTGACGACGCTGGCTGTCTCGCCATTGACGAAGCCGCTCAGGGTCTGGGTAAATACTGGATTGGCCTGGCCGTAGAGCCGGCGCTGATCGTCGGCGGTCACCGTCAGGTGGGCCTTGGCGATGGTCAACGTGACGCTTCCTCCGCTCAAGCTGTAATTTGCGCTACTCAATGACAAGGAGCTAGCACTGAAGCTGGCGTAATTTGCCGCATTGGCGCTTGCCACACTGGCGCTTCCGGAGATGGTCGGTGCAGCGTCCCCGTTCACCATGCCGCTCAACACGAAGCCGGCGCCAAAATTGGCGTTGCCGTCATAGGTCTTGCTGACCGACAGATCGAGTGGCCGCGGCGTGATCAGCCAGTCAATCGCGCCACCGGCATTCAGGGTATAGGCGCTGTTGCCGACGGTGATGCCGCTGCTATATGTTTCGCTATAGGTGCCGACGTCGCTCGTCGCCGAGAGGGGCGTGCTCCAGATGATGGAGCCGCTTGGGTTGGCGTCGCTGATGACATTGCCGCCGCTGCTGGCGTCGTAGAAGGCGTAGATCAGATTCGGGGTGTCGCCGTAATAACTGCTGCCTGTTATCAGGCGGAGATACAAGGGGGTTGTGAGGGACTGGACGACACAACCACCGTTGATTCCGCAGAGAAACGGATAACCGTTGTTTACTCCCGAATCGATGTTCCAGATTTCATTGTTTGCTGTCGCGAAATCCCAACTGGAAGGGTAGGTGGTCCGGGCCTTCAGTTCTGCGTCGGTTTTGGCGGTGACTCCTGTGGTCAAACCGGTGGCAATGCCGGGTAGGGCTGGGTTGCTGTCTGAACTGAAAAATGAATCGACAACGGCGACCGTACTGCTGTTGTTGCCTAACAACCCGCCGACTTCGGTGCTACCCGTAACCACCCCAATCGCGTAGCTATAACTGATCGTAGCGTCGTTTTGCTGATATCCGACCAGGCCGCCAACCTTGCTACCCCCCGCCACCGCTCCAGTTGCATAGCTGTTGGTGATTGTGCCATTTAGGTTGAACCCAACCAGCCCGCCGACGTAGTTGGCGCCGGTGACGGCGCCGGCCGCGTAAGCATTTTGAATGTTGTACGCAAAATCGTTGTAACCGATGAGTCCACCAACATAGTTACCGGTCCCCGTTACATCTCCCGATGCATAATCATTGGCGCTCCATACCCCGCCATTGGTCCACCCCATCAGCCCGCCTACTTTGTCTTGACCGCTGACTGAGTTCGATGAATGACTGGCGTTAACAATCATGGTGTTGTTGGAGCCCACCAGACCACCGACCAAGTTACGGCCTGTCACCTGGCCGCCCGTGGTATGGCTGTTGCTGAGCGTGCCTACAACGGTCGTTCCTATCAGTCCACCGACATTATCCCGGCCTGTCACACTTTCACCGGTAAGCACCAGGTTGCCGATCACGGCGCCATTGGCCACACCGATCAAGCCAACGTCATCATTCGTCGGTAGATTGATCGTGAGGTTGCTGACGGTGTGCCCGAGTCCGTCGAAGGTGCCGGTGAAATTGTTGCTGGCGTTGCCAATGGGGATGAAGCCAGAGCTTTTCCAGACATCTTGGTTATTGGTTCTGGAAGCATCGATATTGGCAGCCAAGGAATAGCTGGCAGTTAAATCCATGGCCATCAGCTGCAACTGATGGGCGTTGGTGATGGAGGTGGAATATTCGGATGCAAGCATCGGGAGAGTGCCCGTTCCGCTATTGAGTCCGCCAGCGGTATTGAGCATGACCCAGTTGTTGCCTGATGCGCCCGGGTTGGTGGTGAAGTTGAAGTTTGTGAAGTTTGATGCGGTCTGCATCTGGGTCGTGGTGAGGCCGGTCGCCCCGCTGGTCGGGTTGTAACCGACGCCTGAGGCATTGAGCGTGCTATTCCAGTAGGTGTCGCTGATGGTGCCGCTGAAGTAATGCCCGATCAGGCCGCCGATATCGACTCCGGTCCCGCTGGCCGCCCCGCTCGCGTAGCTGGTAGTGACATTGCCGCTGGAGTCGTAGCCGATCAAACCACCGACATTGCTGGTGCCGCTGACGTTTCCGGTCGCATAGCTGTTACTCACCGTGCCGCTGACGTGATAGCCGATCAAACCACCCACGTTAATGCTGGCGCTGCTGACGTTGCCCATAGCGTAGCTATTGCTGATCGTGCTGCTGCCGGTGTTGTAGCCGACCAGTCCGCCGACATAGGAGTTGCCATTGACATTCCCCGTCGCGTGGCTGTTGCTGATGCCAGTGCCCGTGTTGTAGCCGACCAGTCCGCCAGCATAGCTAAATGTCGCTGTCACGGATCCGCTCGAGTAACTGTTGCTGATCGTGCCGCCGCTGTCGTTGTTACCGACCAGTCCACCGACCCTGTTCGTTGCGCTTGTGGTTCCGGTCGCGTAGGTCGTGTCGACCAACCCTGTGTTGCTGCCGATCAATCCGCCGACATAGCCCGTTGAGCCCCTTCCGGTGACGGCGTTTGTCGCGTAGCTAGCGCTGACCGTGCCGTTGGCGGAATTCAAACCAACCAGGCCACCAACGTAGTTCAAGCCGCTGACACTGCCGGTTGCATAGCTGTTGCGAACCATGCCATCGCTGGTCCCGACCAGGGCGCCAGTCTGGTTGTTGCCGGTAATGTTGCCGTCGATCAGCCCGACGTTCTGGAGGATGGCGCCCGCATCGGTGATTCTGAACAGGCCGATATTGGCACCGCCCAGATTGATCGTCAGATTGCTGATGGTGTGGCCCAGGCCGTCAAAGCTGCCGGTGAAGTGGTGCCCGGTATCGCCGACCGGCGTGAAGCCGGCGCCGGCATTCCAGCCGGAAGTCGCTGCCGCGTCGATGTTGCCGCCCAGCGCATAGTGTCCGGCCAGATTGCCGTACATCCCCTGGAGGTCGGTGCCGCTCCGACTGCCCTCCGCGCCGAGGCTGGTGATCACCGTATAGTTGATCACCGCCCCGTCCGAGCCCAGAGTGGTACTGAAATTACTGCCGGCATGCAGGTTGACCGCGGCATTGACGAAGTAGTCGCTGCCGTTGCCCGCCGCCACCGCCCCCTGCCCGTAGAGCAGCGCGAGCTTGCCCGAGTTGCCGGTGGCGGTGATCGAGCCGTTGATGTTGATGTTGCGATAGGCATTCAGGATCAGCGTCGTATCGGCGCTCCAGCTGACGCTGTCGTTGATGTTGATGTCGCCATTGCTGCCGCTGGCACCGTTGCCGCTCTGCAGCGTGATATCGGAGGTGCCGAGGTTGCCGGACAGCGTGGCGCCGGTGATGTCGCCGCCGCTCGCGGCGACGGTGTAGTCGTTCGGGTCGATCAGCCAGCGGCCGGTCTTGCCCTGCGGCGCACGGGTATCGACGCGGGTGCCGTCACCAATCGTTACCCGGGCTGCCGAGGTCTCGACGAAGCCGCCGTCGCCCCCCTGGTTGCCGCCGCGGGCGCTAATGTCGCCACTAACTTCGGTCAGGCTGTCGGCGTTGCCGAGATCGGCGATCAGGGTGATTGTGCCGCCCGAGCCGCCACTGTTCGCTGCCGCATCGGCCTTGATGCTGCCGCTGTGGGCGATCCGGTCACTGGCTTCGAGCCGTATCGTGCCGCCGCGATCGACCAGTCCGCCGGCTTCGAGCAAACCGCTGTTGTTGACGACGCCGCCCTGCAGGTGGTCGGCCGCCTGGGCGGAGAGAATGATCAGGCCGCCGGGTGCCAGCACGGCGTTGCCATTGTCGACCAGCGCCTTGATGCTGGCCGCTTCGACCCGGATGTTGCTCAGCGTGTGCTTGCCGTCGAACTGGAGTTCGTAGGCTTCGCCGGCGGCCAATGCCACGGTGCCCAATTGGGCGACGATCACGCCATTGTTGCGGACTTCGGGCGCCAGCAAGGCGATGTAGCCGCCGAGGCTGGCCGTCAGCTGGCCGTCGTTGATGATGCTGCCGGTGGCGCCGTCGCGTGTGAAGCGGTCGCGGCCCGCCATGAAATCGTCGTTGCCGATGGCGTGCGTGGTGGCAACCAGGCCACCGACGTCAACGCTGGCCGACGGACTGAAATAGACGCCGCCCGGGTTCACCAGGAAAACCTGGCCCGGGGCCGAGATGTGGCCGAAAATCTCGCTCGGGCTGCCGCCGAGCACCCGGTTGAGGGTCACGCTGCTGGCCGACGGCTGGGCGATATTGACCGTGGCCGCCGAACCGACATTGAAAGTCTGCCAGTCGATGGCGGCCCGGCTGCTGGTCTGGATGATGTTCATCGTCGCCCCGGCCTGGCTGATCGCGGCCTGGCCGGCGACCACCTGGCCGCCGGTCGGCAGCTGGTTGGCGGCCGGCGGCGCGGCATGGGCCAGCCCGATGCCGGCCAGGGCCAGCGCCAGCGGCCTGATCGTTGCCCGGAGGCCGCTTCGGGCACGGCTCGCCATAGTGCTGCGCTTGCCCCGGCGGCGGGCAATTTCGGCAACCGCGACCCAGGCGCCAATGGCTTCGTTCCAGATGCTTCGGAAGGTCTTGTTCATGGTTCGCTCCCGGTTGCGGTCAGAAGGGCAGGCTGGCGGTGAGCCAGAGGCGGTCTTTGGTCAGGCTGCCATCCTGATCCTGGCCGGTGGCCGTGGGATTCGGGTTGCTGCCGATGCGGCGGGCCCAGGTCGCCTTGAACGAGGGGCCAAAACGGGTTTGCCAGCCGACGCTCAAACCGGCGCCCTGCAGGCTGTAGTCGTTCAGCGTTGGCGCGCCGGCAAAGCGGTTTTTCCGGTTGACCGTGACATGACCCCTGTCGTAGAAGCCGGTCAGCGACCAACCTTCGGGCAGCCGCCAGCGCAATTCCAGATTGAACAGCTGCCCTTCGGCGCCGCCGCCTTCGTTGGTCGGATAGGCGCGCACGCCGTAGGGGCCGCCAAGATAGAATTTTTCGGCAGAATCGAGATTCTTGCTGGCCAGCTGGCCGGCCAGCGCGGCATAGAGTGAAAGGTTTTCACGGATGACCTGCTGACGGCTGAAGGCATAACGCAGCTTGGCGTAATCGCCGGCGGTACGGGTCGTCAAGGCGTCGGCTGCCTGGTTCGGCGAACCATCCAGGTCGAGTTTGCCGGCCACCAGGTCAAGGCTGCCGCTGTTGGCGCCGCCGCCACCCCAGTTGTCAAAACGGTTGCCGGCCAGTCCCAGGGTCAGCACATCGAGCTGATAACGCGTCGTCGTGCTGCCGGCCGATTCGTTGTCGAATTCCTTGTGATCAAAAGCTGAATTGAAATAGAGATTCTGCAGCCGGGAACGGATCAGGGGATAGCTGGCTTCGAGTCCGGCCGTGCTGGAGTTGCCTTGTGCTTCGAGGGCGGTGAACTCGGTGGCGACCAGCCGGTAGTCAAGATACGAGGCATTGGCCCCGGCCCGCCAGCCGTCGGTGCCGACCGGGGCGGTAGCGGCCAGGCGCAGGTAATTGCTGCCTTCGCTGACTATGGCCTGGGCGGTCAACAAGTCGCCGAAACCGAAAGGGCTTTGCAGGTTGAGATTGGCGGCGAGGCGTTCGCTGCCGGTCGAGCGTGAACCGCTGTTGTCGGCCGCGATGGAGCCAACTATCAGGGCTTCGTCGCGGAGCGTCACAGCCAGCGCTGTTTCGCCGGTGCGCGCACCTTCCTGCAGGCTGCCGCCAACGATGACGCCGGGCAGGTCATCGGCGAGCAACAGGGCACGATCCAGCGCATCTGGGTTGAGTGCTTGACCGGTCGACTGCCGGGTGAAGTAGCGGGCGACAGTTTCCTTGGCGACGCGTTGCGTTGGTCGGCCATCGAAGCGGACGCCGGCGAAGATGGCTTCGACGACCTGAATGATGACGATACCGTCGCGAATGTCCTGTTCCGGCAAATAGGCGCGAACCACCCAGCCGTTTTCGCGGTAGGCATTGGCGACTGCCACGGCCGCCGCCTGCAGTTGCCGGAAGTCGAGCGGTCGCTCGAGAAAAGGCGCCACAGCAGCGGCCAATTGTTCGCTGGAAAGAAGGGTATTGCCGGCGAATTGGAACTTCTTGACGGTCACCGTCATCCCCTCCGACTTCAGCGCAGGGGGCTCGGCCGGTTTGGCCGGAGTGAGTTTTCCGGGCAGAGGAGACGGATGTTCACGATCCAGTTGCTGGAGCAGGGAGCCGGCGTCGGGAGGCGTTTGCGCCAGCGCGGCAGCCGACACCATCAAGGCCCCTGGTAGCGAGAGGTGGATCGGCAGGCGCATTGTTATTCTCCGGAGCTGGCGAAATGCACAGATATGTCAAATATACATGTATATGATTAAAAAGTAACAAAATTTACATCCATTGGCCAACTTGGTTTGCAGCTGTCGTTGGTAGCAAAAGGATGAGGTCGCCGAGGGCGATAAAAATCGGGGTGCGACTTTACCCCAGCGCGAAATGCGGCCGGCAGGCCGCATTCGGATTGTTGGCGTTTTTCCCCGTCTACCCTGGGGGGCAGCCGTAGGACGGATCAGGCGCTGCCCAGCGTCACCATCAATTCGCCCTGGGCGTTGTGCGGTTTGCTGCGTGACGAGCGGCGGCGGTGGTAGATGCCCAGGCTGTTCATGTCCCAACCTTGCTGGTTGTCGGCCAGGTAGAACTTGAGGCCTTCGGTGATGACGCGTTTTTTGAGTTTGGGATCGAGGATGGGGAAGGCGAGTTCGATACGCTTGAAGAAGTTGCGGTCCATCCAGTCGGCGCTGGAGAGGTAGACGGTTTCCTTGCCGCCGGCCAGGAAGTAGAAAATCCGGTGGTGTTCGAGGAAGCGGCCGATGATGGAGCGGACGCGAATCTTGTCGGAAAGGCCGGGTACGCCGGGGCGCAGGGTGCACACGCCGCGGACGATGAGGTCGATCTCGACGCCGGCTTGCGAGGCCTGATAAAGCGCGTCGATGACTTCCGGTTCGACCAGCGAGTTCATCTTGGCGACGATGCGCGCCTTGCCGCCGGCCCTGGCTGTTTCGGCTTCGGCAAGGATGCCGGCGACGACGTTCGGTTGCAGGGTGAACGGCGCCTGCCAGAGATGCTTGAGCGTGCGCGCCTTGCCGAGACCGGTCAGTTGCTTGAAGACTTCGCTGACGTCGTTGGTGATCTCTTCGTTGGCGGTCATCAGGCCGAAGTCGGAGTAGAGGCGGGCGGTGCGCGGGTGGTAGTTGCCGGTGCCGAGGTGGGCGTAGCGTTTGAGGCCGCCGTCTTCGCGGCGGACGATGAGGAGCGCCTTGGCGTGGGTCTTGTAGCCGACGACGCCATAAACGACGTGGGCGCCGACCTGCTCGAGTTTGGTCGCCCAGCTGATGTTGGCTTCTTCGTCGAAACGGGCCATGAGCTCGACGACGACGGTGACTTCCTTGCCGTTCTGGGCGGCGCGGATCAGCGATTCCATGAGGACCGAGTCTGTGCCGGTGCGGTAAACCGTCATCTTGATGGCAACCACGGCGGGGTCGGTGGCCGCCTGGCTGAGAAACTCGATGACCGGGGCGAACGACTGGTAGGGATGATGGAGCAGGACGTCGGCCTTGCGGATAGTGTCGAAAATATTGACACCCTTGCCGACGACCTTGGGCAGGCCGGGCACGAAGGGGCGGAATTTCATGTCCGGGCGATCGACCCAGTCCGGCACCTGCATCAGGCGGACCAGATTGACCGGGCCATTGACGCGGTAAAGATCGGCCGGCTTGAGGGCAAACTGGGCGAGCAGGAACTCGGTCATCGCCTCCGAGCAGTTGTTGGCGACTTCGAGACGCACGGCGTTGCCGAAGTGGCGTTGCGGCAGTTCGCCCTGCAGTTTGGTGCGCAGGTTGGTGACTTCTTCCTCGTCGACGAAGAGGTCGGAATTGCGCGTGGCGCGGAACTGGTAGCAACCAAGCACGGTCATGCCGGTGAATAGTTCGCCGACGAATTCATGCAGGATGGATGATAGGAATACGAAGCCGTAGGCGCAGCCGGCCAGCTCTTCCGGCAGCTGGATGACGCGGGGCAGGACGCGCGGCGCCTGGACGATGGCGGCGTTGGAACTGCGTCCGAAGGCGTCCTTGCCTTCGAGTTCGATGGCAAAGTTCAAACTCTTGTTGAGCACTTTGGGGAAGGGGTGCGAGGGGTCGAGCCCGATCGGCGTCAGCACCGGCACCATTTCGCGCAGGAAATAATTGCGGATCCACTCGCGTTGCGCTTCGTTCCACGTCACTCGGCGCAGGAAACGGATGCCCTCGTTGGCCAGCGCCGGCAGGATGATGTCGTTGAGGTGCTGGTACTGTTCTGTGACGATGGCGTGCGCTTCGGCCGAGACCAGGCGAAAAGCTTCCTGCGCCGTCTTGCCGTCGGTGGTGACGACGGTGGCGTGAGCCTTGACCTGCTCCTTGAGCCCGGCCATGCGAATTTCGAAGAATTCGTCGAGGTTGCTCGAGACGATGCACAGGAAACGCAGGCGTTCGAGCAATGGCATGCGTTCGTCTTCGGCCTGGGCCAGAACGCGCCGGTTGAAGGCGAGCAGACCGAGTTCGCGGTTGAGGTAATTTTCGGTCGGGAAGCGGGGTTTAGGCAGCGGATGGGGCATCGCGCAATCTCCATGTTTTTTCTGAAGTATAGGCTTTAAGTCCATCATTTTGTTGCACTAAGATTACGGCGCGATGACACGCGACGGCTGATTGCTACGGTCAACCGGAAATTTTGGCCAAATTTTCAGGCGCGGCGACTGTCGCCCGATTCCGGCCGGACCGGCGGATCCAGTGCGGCGAGCAGGGTGCCCAGCTTGGCGGTGGTCTCGGCCAGTTCGTGCGCTGCGTCGGAACCGGCGACGATGCCGGCGCCGGCCTGCAGTTCGGCTGTATTTCCGGCGAGCAGGGCCGAACGCAGGGCGACCGAAAACTCGCCGTCGCCGTCCGCCGTCAGCAGCCCGATGGCGCCGCTGTACCAGCCGCCGCGCTGCTCGTGGTGCTCGGCCAGCCAGGCCTGCGCGGCAGCGACTGGAAAGCCGCCGATGGCCGGCGTCGGATGCAGGGCGCGGACCAGTTCGAACAGCGTCGTCCCCGGGCGGACGGTGGCCGCCACCCGGCTACGCAGATGCATGAGTTGGCCGGCCGCATGTTCGGCCGCCGGCTCGGCGACCGGCGGCTTTATGCAGAACGGCCCCAGCGCCGCGCAGACGGCCTGAACGACCAGCGCCTGCTCGTGCTGGTTCTTGGCTTCGGAGAGGGCCAGCGAGCCGGGCCATGCGGTGCCGGCCAGGGCATCGGCATCGACGCGGTTGCCGGCGAGGCGGATCAGCCGTTCCGGCGTCGCGCCGACGAAGCTGTGCTGGTCGTTGCCGTGGGCGTAGATGAGGCTGGCCGGTTGTTGGCTGACCAGGTTGCCGAGCACCGAGGCTGCCGAAAACGGTCCATCGGCCTCGATTTTCCGGCTGCGGGCGAGGACGATCTTGTCCACGCGGCCGGCCTCGATGTCACGTAACGCGGCGTTGACGCGGGCTATCCAGGCCTGCTCGGCCAAGGTTTCGGGGCGGCTCGGGCGTTGGCGCGGGGCGCCGGCGAGGGCCGGCGTCGTCAGCCATTGCGGCCATTCGGCGGCGGCCTGGGCGAGTCGGCCGGCCGGTGCGCTGAGCGTGACCGAACATTCGCCGCCGACCGATTCGAGCAGGATGGCCGGGATGGCGAGCAGGGCGTTGGGCAGCGGCGCGTTGTTGGCGGCGTCGAAGGCGAAGCCGGCGAAAGCGAAGGCCGGCCCGTTGCGTCGCCAGTCGCGGCAAAAGCCGGCGAAGGCGTTGTCGAGGGCGGCGAGGCGGTTGGGGCCGGCGCTCGCGACGTGCAGGGCGTGGCCGATGGCCATGCGAAATTCGTGGCGATCAGGGCGGGCGCGATACCAGTAGGGGGCGTCGGCTGGCAGCAGCGTCAGCCAGTCGGTCGTGCCGCGGCCGAGCGAGAGACGCAGGCTGATCGGGGCCGAGGCCGGGGCGCCGGTGGCCAGCGCCTCGAGTCGGGTCAGCGTTTCCGGAGCGCTCAGGCAGCGACGCAGGGCGTGGATCATGGCGCGGCCTCGGCGGCGAGACGGCGCAGCGCGGCGCGTTCCAGCTTGCCGGTGGCGTTGCGCGGCAGGCGGTCGACGGCGTGGATTTGGCGCGGCAAGGCGGCCGAGGGCAGATGGCGGCGGGCGTGGGCGAGCAGCTCGGCCGGCGCGACGAGGCCAACGACGAGGGCGACGATGAGGTCGCCCCAGACTGGATCGGGCCGGCCGGTGACGGCGACATCGAGGACGCCGGGGCAGGCGGCGAGGCAGGACTCGATTTCCTGCGGATGGACGTTGCGGCCACCGCTGATCAGCATGTCGTCGGCCCGGCCGAGAATGGTCAGACGGCCGGCGGCGTCGATGCGGCCGAGGTCGCCGGTGGTCAGCCAGCCGTCGGCATCGATGCCGCTGCCGTCGAGATAACCGCGCATGACCTGCGGGCCGCGCACTTGCAGGCGGCCGCCGGCGCCGAGGCGGATGTCGTGGCCGGGCATAGTCCGGCCGACCAGGCCTTCGTGCCAGGCGCCGTCAGCCGGGTCGAAAGTGGCGAACTGGGCCGCCGTTTCACTCATGCCGTAGCTCGGGTGGAGCGGCCAGCCAGCGGCGAACGCCCGGTCGTAAAGCGTCGGCGAGAGCGCGGCCCCGCCGATCAGCGCGACGCGAAGGCTGGCCGGCGGTTTGGCGCCAAGGTCGAGCAGACGGGCAAGCATGGCCGGGACCAGCGAGATGTGGGTGACCGGTAGCGCGGCGAGGTCGGCGGCGACCAGATCGGCAACGAAGCCGTCATGGAGCAGGACGGTGGCAGCGGCGCGGGCGCAGCGCCAGAGGATGGACTGGCCGCCGATGTGGTAGAGCGGCAGGCAGTTCAGCCACAGGTCGCCGGGGTGCAGCGGCAGGCGTTCGTTCGAGGCGGCGGCCGCGGTGTCAAGCTGGGCATTGCCGAGCAGCACGGCGCGCGGCTCGCCCTCGCTGCCGCTGGTCGCGATGATCAGCGCGACGTCGGTCAGCGGCTGATCGATCTCCCGCTGCGCATTGCTACGGTCAACCGGAAAAAACGGCGAATTTTGAAAACTGCTGGCGTAGGCATGGCGGGCCAGATGCAGGCTGTCGCCGGCTTCGACGATGGTCCCCCGGCGGCTGGCGAGTCGGCCGGCCAACTCACGGCAGTCATCGACCAGTTCGGCAAAGCTGAGGCATTTCCCGGCGTGTAATAACGCGCCGCCCTGCGGGTTTTCGGTCGCGGCTTGTTGCAGATGCTGAGCCAGTGAGGAAGGGGCTGCCATAGGCGCTTGATTATAGATAGGCACAGCCTCCTTTGCTGCGAGACAGATCAAGAAATGCTTTACGATAGCAGCCTTCGGCCGGGCGGTACGCCTTGCCACGAGACGAGTTCACGGAGTTTGGCATGCGCGGGAAAGCTTGGCGGGCTAGGGCAATGAAGGGGCTGGTGATCGGCCTGTGCGCGATGCAGTTGGCGGCCAGTGCCGTTGCCGGGACACCTGGCGAGGTTGCCGTGGGCGGGCAACTGCCCGAGGCTCAATTGAATGCATTGGTCGGCAGCACCGCCAAACTTTCGTCCCTGCGCGGCAAACCGCTGCTGATCAACGTCTGGGCCAGCTGGTGCGGCCCCTGCCGCGCCGAGATGGGCTCGATTGAACGCCTGTACCAGCGCTACGGCAAACAGGGGTTCAATGTCATCGGGATTTCGACCGACGACGATCACGCAGCGGCAGCCAAATTCGTCAAGGTTTCCGGCGTCAGTTTCGCCAATTACATCGACCGCAATCTGGTCCTCGAAAACCTGCTCGGCGCCGACCGCTTGCCGCTCACCGTGCTGGTCGACGACGAGGGCCGGGTCATCAAGAAAATGACCGGCTCGCGGCAATGGGACAGTCCGGAATCGATCAATCTGGTGACCCAGGCTTTTCGCCTCAAGACCCGGTAAACCGCCTCAGTGGGTGTACATCACGAAGACGCCGCCGCCGAAGTCGGGGCTGGCGTTGGAGTAGCCGGAGACGAGATAGCCCTGCAACTTCCAGTTGGTGTCGAGTTTGTGGGTCACGAAACCGGTGACCTCACGGACCGGGGCGCCACTGTCGAGAATTTTCTGGCGGTAATCGTAACTGAGACCCACGGCGCTGGCGGACGAGGCCCGGAAAGACCAGCCCAGCGAGGCAAAGAAAGGGTCACGCAGATCGATTCCGTCGGGATCACCCATTTTTTTGTAACCCAGCGTGCCGAACAGCGTGTGCCTGTCCAGAGCCCGGTAAACCTCGGTCTGCACTGAAAAGTCGTTTTTTCCGGTGCCCAGCCCCTTGCTGTCGTCAGCCGTCGCCAGCTTGACCTTGGTTCCCAGGTCTACGAGCCAGGGGCCTTGTTGCAGCGCGCTCCAGCTCGCCGTCAGCACGATGTCGCCGAGGCCGCTTTCCCTTTTGCGCGTGCTCTGGCCGTTCTCCAGACTAATCCGGTCGGCGCCCGCACCGGAAACCGAAGACGGGCCGCTTGTTTCGACGTAGGGAATCGTCGCGCGCAAGGTCCACTCAGTGGTCTCGTATTTCACGCCGAAAGGCATGTAGAGGGTTTCGGTCTTTTCCGAGGCACCATATTTCCCGGTCGAGTAATCAATGCCGGTAATGATGGTCAGGCTACTTTCGGCGTGGCAGGAAAAAGCGGTCAGGAGGCCGATAGTGGCGAGAATGCGTGTTTTCAAACGGATACCTTTTGCATCACGATAATAACCACAATTTTAACATGGCATTACCGTCTACCATTTTGCGGATGGCATATCAGTCCCGTTCCCGCCGCTCGCTCCGTTCAACCCTTTCAGCCCGCTCGGTGCGTTCGACCTTTTCAACCTTTTCGACCTTTTCAACCTTTTCGACCTTTTCGACCTTTTCAACCTTTTCGACCTTCTCGACCTTCTCGACCTTCTCAGCCTTCTCAGCCTTCTCAGCCTTCTCGACCTTCTCGGCCTTCTCGACCTTCTCGACCTTCTCGACCTTCTCGACCTTCTCGGCCTTCTCGGCCTTCTCGGACTTCTCGACCTTCTCGGACTTCTCGGCCTTCTCGGCCTTCTCGGACTTCTCGGACTTCTCAAAGGCTTCCGATGTTTCGGCCCTTTCGACGGCTTTTTCCGTTTCGCTGCTCTCGCTCTTGACGGATGAGAAGCCACGAGCCTGCTCGGATTTTCTTGGCCGGGTATTGCTCCGGTTGTCGGCGCCGCCAAATTCAAGGTGGCTGACGACGAGCTGGCCCGAGCGTCCAACCTTGGCATCGACAAAAATCCGCCGATTCGGGAGTAGGGCGTTCATTTGTCTTGCCGTGGCATTGGGCAACGAGAGCTCCACCCCGCCGGCCATGACCTTGCCACGACCGTCGGAAGCCTGAACCAGCCCCTCGATCAGGATTCGGCTGGCGCTGTTCTTGAAGCGGTAGGTGGGGTCGGCAATCACGCTGGTCGGAACCAGTTCGCTGCCGTTCCATTTGCCCTTGATCAAGGCCGCGGCGGTATCGACCGCGCCGGAAACCGCAACGCCGTTGACCCGCGACTGCTTTCCTGATGCCGTGACCTGACCCAGGGCGCCAGCTTGCTTGAGATCCGGGCTGGGCTGCACACGCGTTGCGACCAGGGTGCCATTGGCTCCGGCAAGTGCGCTGACTTTGACGAGTTGGCCAACGGCCAGGCCTTTTCCGGGGCCGCGCGTATTGGCATCGATCGCCACGTTCTGACCGAGAACCTGGATCATCTTGCCGCCACGCGGCAGTTTGGTGATGGGGCCTTCGAGGGCGTTGAGGATGGCGATGTTGCGGGCGTGCAGCCCCTTCGGCGAATTGGTGGCGTCGATCGAGATGACCTGGCCGACGGCGAGTTTGTCGGCCGACGAGGGGTCGCCGTTTTCATTGACCGGGACGCCCTGGTCGAAATGAACTTCGACACCATTGATGCAAACCGAGGCAAAACCGCTGACCACACCAACAATGCCGACCGAAGCACCGTCGGCCAGCGGGGCGCCGGTACCCCCGATGCCGCCACCACTGTCGGTGCCGTTGTTACCTCTGACTGCCGGTGATCCGGTGCCGCCAATGCCGCCACCATCCTGTCCATCGGTGGTTTCTGCTGGACTGCCGGTGCCGCCAATCCCGCCGCGGGCCAGGTGGTTTTTCCCAGGCTTTTCCGGGTCGACACAAACCGGAGCCGACCACGCAATCAGCGGGAAGGCAGCGATCAGGAGGGTGAGCAGGCCGCGTTTCATTTTTCTGCCGGGGTCTCGGCTACGTCGGTACTGTAGAAATAGACGCCGCAGGTGAATCGTTTGCCTGGGCCGCTCGCGGACGGGGTGGCGTTTTCGTCTGGTTCGCCGGCCAGGGTGTGGAGCTGGGTCAGCGTCTGCATGCCGAGTTTGGCGGCACGAGCGCGCAATTTTTCGACTTGGGCTTCGGTCAGTGAGCCGCGATGCACGCTGCGTTCAAACCACGGGCTGTTGGTAGCCAGCACATTGTCAGCTGCGGCAGCGGCATGATCGCCCAGGTTGTGGCCGTAATAGGCCAGCTTTTCTTCCAGTCCTTCGCGGGGGATGAAGGCGTTGCTGAGCAGTACGACTTCATCGGTCGCGTTGATGTCGACGACGCCAAGGCGCAGCCATTCGTCGAGTACCGAGCGCGGCCGGATGTCCTGACTGACGCTGGCGACGAGGGCCTCGAACGAGGCTTCTCCGGCATCGCGGGCGAGTCGGCTGAGCGGCCGGGGCTGGCCGTTTTCATCAAGCCATTGCGGGTGGGTGATCCAGGTGGCGACGACCTGCGCGCTGAGCGAGATTTTGGGCGGCAAATTGGCCTCGACATCGGGCAGTTCGCGCAGACGTTTGACATCCTTGCGGTGCACGCCGGTGAGCAGGCTGATCCGGCTGTCGGTGGAGGCCTTGTTTTCGAGTCGGAAATCGCGTTCAGCCACTTCGACGAAGACACGTTTGAGAATTTCGATGGCCATCGGCAGCGTGATCTCGTGGGCCAGCATGACGCGGACGATGGGCGACAGCACACGGTGTATTGCGGCGAGAAGGGCGGATCGAAGTGGTGACTCAGACATCAAGTTTTGTCGGGTGGTTCTCGGAGGCGAGTGTTGGCAGGCGTCTGCATTCAGCGCGTCGCGGGGTTGGCCTGGTCAAGTGCCCTGCGGCGATCGTGCCGGGATCGGCGGTCGGTCACAACCAATCCTTCGCTGGTGCTGTAGGGCGGGAGATGATCGGCCGATATTCTACGTCCCTGACGCCTTTTCATGAACAGATTTTGCAGCCAGTCGTCGGCGGCTTCTTGTCGCACTTTCAAGCTCGGCTTCCTTTTGCTGGGTTTTTCGACAATAAATCGCGTCGAACAATATTCGGAATTGTTGTGGAATAGTTTCCCACTTTTTGGTCTGAGGGTAAACCTGAAATCGGGTGGCCTTGCCGAAATGTCTGGTTGGCCTCGGCCCGACTCCTTATTCGCCGTACCGGGTGTCGACCTGTATGCCCATTTTTTTCAGCATGGGCGTCGGCAGCTCGCCGCCGGCACAAACGATGACGGCATCGTTCGGCCGTTCGAGGATGTCGTCGCCATGTTTGAGGATGACGTTGTCGACACCGATTTCTCGGACTGTGCTCTCCAGTATTTGTTCAATTTTGTTATCGGCAATGGCTTCGGCCAGCCGTGTCCGGTTTTTCGGCTTGACCCGGTCGAAGGCCTTGCCGCGGTAACTCAGGGTGACGCGGGTGCCTGGTTCGTTGGCGATGTCGAGGGCGGCTTCGAGGGCGCTGTCGCCGCCGCCGACGACCAGCACGTTCTTGCCTTGGTACTGTTCCGCTTCGATCAGCCGATAGACCACCTTGGCCTGTTCTTCGCCCTTGGCGCCGAGCTTGCGCGGTGTGCCGCGGCGCCCGATGGCGAGCAGCACGTTGGCGGTGGAGTAGCTCGCCTTGTTGGTACGGATCGAGAAAATGCCGTCGTCCGGCGTGATTTCTTCCATGCGCTCGCTGAACTGGATGTTGGGCGTCGCCTTGTCGAGGATGCCCTGCCAGATTTCCATGAGTTCTTCCTTGCTGATTTCGCGAACCTTGATTTCGCCGATCAGCGGCAGGCGCATCGGCGCCGTCATGACCAGCTTGTTGCGCGGATAGTGGTAGGTCGTGCCGCCGAGGGAGTCTTCCTGCTCGATGGTCACGTAGCGGAGTCCGGCCTCCTTGGCGGCGAGCGACGAGGCGATCCCGGCCGGGCCGGCGCCGATGATCACGAGATCAAGGTCGGCCTTGCCCCTGGGGCGTTTGGTGATGGTCTGGACGGCATGCGTGCCCTGGCGGATGGCGTTGCGGATGAGGCCCATGCCGCCGAGTTCGCCGGCGATGAAGACGCCAGGGATGTTGGTCTGGAAATCGGGGTCGACCTGCGGAATGTCCATGCCGCGCTTGGCCGTGCCAAAGACCAGCTTGATGGCACCAACCGGGCAGGCGGGCGCGCAGGCACCATGGCCGATGCAGTGTGTCGGATTGATCAGGACGCCCTTGCCCTTGATCACGCCGAGCGCTTTTTCCGGGCAGTTTCGGACGCAGGCGCCGGAACCCATGCAAATTGACAGATCGACGACAGGGTGTAGCGAGGGCGGTTCGGTCAGGCCCGCCTCCTTGGCTTCGTTGAGGACGGCAAGGTGGCACTCGGAAACCTTCTTTTTTGTGCGCTGGTGAAAGGCGGCCGGAATGAGGATGAGCAGGGCAGGGAGCAGGTAGTAAATCAGGTCGGACGTCATTCGCTTATTTTCGCTAGCTTGTTTTCAAGGGTATTTACCGTACTCATCGGATCTTCGCCAGATTCGTGCTGAACGGCGGCCATTGCTACGGTCAACCGGAAATTTTGGCCAAAATTGAAAAGTGCGAAGGCTGCCCGCATTTCCTCGGCGACCTTTGCGGCGCTGTCCAGCACGGTGTTGGGGAGCAGGATCATGAAGGTGTTTCGATCCCATTGGCACGCTGTATCCGAGGTGCGCAGGCGTTCGGTAATCGTTTCGGCGCAGCGGCACAAATCCTCGTCGGTGAGCTGGCCGTTGTCAGGCAGGGCGATGCGGCCCCCGATCAGCGAGAGTGGCAAGCGGTAGCGGTCGGAAATGGCCGAAACGTGGGCCAGTTCGGCCTCGAAGCATTCGGCCGAGGGCAGTCCGGTCAGACTGTCGCGCAGATTCATGCTCGTTTCCGGATTCGGCGGCACCGAGCGGGACGCATAGCGCATGAGCAGGGCGACAAACAGCGAAAGAATCAGATGCTTGTCCAGACGTTCGTGGTCGCTGGCCAGTTGCCAGGTCAGTACGACAAACAGGCCGCCGAACAGCAGCCACAGCAGGAGCGGCAAGTTCTGGTAGCGCCAGGCCCACCAGACTGCAACCAGCGGCGCCCAGAACAGCAGGGTCGAGGCCAGTTCCGAACCGGGATGACCGGTGTTGAAGCGGATGCCGAGGGCGGCCACCAGCAATACGTAGATCGAGACGTCGACCGCCAGGCCGGCGTGGCGGTCGGCCACCATCCATCCGGCCTGATGGGCGATCCAGATGAGCAGGAGTGGCAGGCTGACGAGCAGATAAATCAGGCTCGTGCCGGTCGGCCAGAGTCTCTGGAATTCGACGGTGGCGATGACGAAGAGACCGAGAAGACCACTCATTGAACCCGCCGAGTTGATAAGGCGTGCTTTCGCTGGTTGCACCGGATTCTTATTCATTGTTGATTTCCCCCGAACGGCGTGCACCTTGTCATGTGAATTTTTTGGTATCCTTCAATAAGTGTGAAATTTTACCCCGTCATGTGCAAGCCCGATAGTCTGTTGATGCTTCGGGTTTCCCGGCGGAAACGGCCCAAGGCCGACGATCTTATTTTGGAATACATGAACACAAGTGCACTTGGTCCAATGACGGTAATTTCCCTGGAGGGAGAAGCAAAATCCTCTAGCGAGAAAGTGTTTCGCATTGCTTGGCGGGTATCCATGGTGCTGCTGGTTGGCGTGCTGCTGCTTCTTGCCTGGCTGGTGCGAAAAGGGGAGTTCTACGAAGCCGATTCCGATTTTGCTTATTACATCGGTCTGGTCGGTGGTCTGCTCATGCTCAGTCTGCTGCTCTACCCCTTGCGCAAGCGGATTCATGCGTTCGACCGCCTGGGGAAAATGGAAACCTGGTTCAAATTTCACATGGTCGCCGGTATTACCGGCCCGTTGCTTGTGCTTTTTCATTCAACCTTCAGAACCGGCTCGCTCAATGCTGCGGCGGCGCTCTATTCAATGCTGTTGGTGGCGTTTAGCGGTGTAGTTGGACGCTTCATCTACCGACATATCCATCGCGGACTTTACGGTAAAAAACTGACCCTGGAAGAAGTGTCGGCATTGGTTAGCGACTGCGCCGACCATGTTCGGTCGGTCTACGCCTTGCAACCTGACATTGAGCCAAGACTGAAGGCGTTCCATGATGCCGCGTTTGATCGGACGGGGTCATCGTTGCAGCGAGCCTGGCGTTTTGCCACCCTGCGCTGGAGGAGTAAGCGTTTGTCCAGGCAAGTTCGCGGGGATGCCAAAAAGGCGTTGGTCAAACAGTTCAAAAAGCACGGCGGCAGGCGTCGCGAGGTCATCATGAACTACCGACTGGCACGCGAGCAAATCGAGAGCTATCTCGATTCCGTCGTGATGGCATCGCAACTTTCCGTCTGGGAAAAAATGTTTTCCATGTGGCATATCGTGCATATCCCCTTCCTTTATTTGCTGGTTTTTAGTGGAGTCGTCCATGTTGTTGCGGTCCACATGTATTAACCGGCTATTTTCGGCTCTGACGCTGATTGTCGCTCTCGCCTTTGCCAGCGGGGCGGCGGCCGAGTCGATTGAAAAGGTGTTGATGCCGGGTCAAGTGATCAGCGGCCACGCCAAGTACGAACACGATTGCGAGCAGTGTCACCAGCGCTTCGACAAGAAGGCTCAGACCAAACTATGCCTCGATTGCCACAAGGACGTGGCGGCCGACGTTCGCGCCAGGAGCGGCCTGCACGGCAAGCTCGAAGACAACAATTGCCGTGCCTGCCACACCGAGCACAAGGGGCGCGGGGCCGATATCGCGCCCATCGACAAGAAGAAATTCGACCATTCAAGGACCGACTTCAAGCTGCTCGGCGCGCACAAGGAAAGCAAGTGCGAGAGCTGCCACCTGGCCAAGCGGAAATATCGTGAGGCGCCAAAGCTGTGCAACGACTGCCACAAGAAAATCGACGACGAAAAGGGCCACAAGGGCCATCTCGGCACCAAGTGCGAAAACTGCCACAACGAGAAAAAGTGGACGGACACCACCTTCGATCACGAAAAGACCAAGTTCTCGCTGCTCGGCGGCAAGCACGCCGACGTCAAGTGCAAGGAGTGTCACGAGGACAAGACCTACCAAAAGACGCCGCTGACCTGTAACGGCTGTCACAAGAAGATCGACCAGGAAAAGGGGCACAAGGGGCGTTATGGCATCAAGTGCGAGTCCTGCCACAACGACAAGGGGTGGAAGGAGATCATCTTCGACCACGACAAGGACACCAAGTATGACCTCAAGGGCAAGCACCGTCAGGCCAAGTGCAACACCTGCCACCTGCCGGAGAAGGGCTATATCTATAAGGTAAAGCTGCCCACCAAATGTTTCGCCTGCCACAAGAAGGATGACCAGGAAAAAGGGCACCGTGGCGACCTGGGCGAGAAGTGCGAGAGCTGCCATAACGAACGTGGCTGGAAAAACGCCAACTTCGATCACGATGAAACCGACTTTCCGTTGCGTGACAAGCACAAGGATGCCAAGTGCGACACCTGCCACAAGGGTGGCGTGAGCGGCCCCAAGGCGAAGAAATTGAAGGTGGATACCGCGTGCTACGCCTGTCACCGCAAAAATGACGACGAAAAGGGACACAAGGGGCGCTACGGCGAAAAGTGTGGCACATGCCATACCGCCAAGGACTGGAAGACCAGCATCTTCAATCATGACAAGGAAACCAAGTACCTGCTCAAGGGCAAGCACCGCGAAACCAAGTGCGACTCCTGCCATTTGCCGGTCAAGGGCAATATCTACAAGACCAGGCTGGAAGAGACCTGCATTGCCTGTCACAAGAAAGACGACAAGCACAAAGGTCAGCTTGGTAACAAGTGCGAAACCTGCCATGACGAAAAGAAATGGAAAGACACCCCCTACGACCACAACAAGTCGCGCTTCGCGTTGACCGGTAGCCACGCCAAGGTCGAATGCAAGAAATGCCACCTCACACCCGCCTTCAAGGATGCGCCGCTAAGCTGCAACGGCTGCCACGCGAAGGACGACAAGCACAAGGGCGGCTACGGCAAAAAATGTGAAACCTGCCACGCCACCGGCACCTGGAAAACTTGGGACTTCGATCATTCGACAACGCATTTCCTGCTCGAGGGCGGGCACAGCAATCTTGACTGCAAGGAATGCCACAAGGACTCGAAATCGGGACCGCGCAAGCCGGGACGGGCGTGCATCGCCTGCCATGTGAGGGATGACGTGCACAACGGCGCATTTGGCAGTCAGTGCGAAAGTTGTCACGTCGCGGCCAACTGGAAGAAAGTCAGGCGCTAGTCAGATGCATAATTTGTGTGATAAATTCCCGCAAAATGTTTTTGACTTGTATCAACGCGTCGCCAAATTCGAGCTTCCTCAAGCTGGGCTACGAGAATTGATTAACCGGTTTAACGAGGTACCCTGCCTGTGACCTACCTTGCTCGTCTATTCCTTGTCGTGCTTGCCGCTGCCGCTCTCCTGTTCGGGCAGTGGGGCAGCGCTTTTGCACAGACGCAAGCCGATAGCGCGCAAAACCTCAGCTTTGATCACAACAAGACCGGCTATATTCTCGATAACGCGCATAAATCGGTTAATTGCGAGACCTGCCACACTTCAGGTGTTTTCCGTGGCACGCCGCGTGCCTGTGCCACCTGTCATGCCGGTGCCGGTGCCAGGGCGCCGGGCAAGCCGGCAACCCATATTCCGACAGCGGCGACATGTGATTCCTGCCATCGCCCGGGCGCTACCAGCTGGAGCGAAAAGCCGACCGGATTTGTTAAGGGGGCATCAGGGCACGCGATCAATCCGCTACTCGGTGTTACGGAAACCAATTGCCAGACCTGTCACAACGGCGCCTTCATCGGGGCCAATGCCCTGACCAAGCCGGCCACCCACATTCAAACCTCGACGGCCTGCAGCACCTGTCACAACACGACAGCATGGACGCCAGCCACCAACCCCCATGCCGGCGTCCAGCCGGGAACCTGCGCCACCTGTCACAACAGCGTCAATGCAACCGGTAAAACGGTCGATCACATTCCTACTGCTGCCACTTGCGATACCTGTCACAAAAATTTCTCGACCTTCGTGCCGGCCAGAATGGATCACTCCGGCTTGAACGGTCAGTGTTCAACCTGTCACTCGGGACGTTTCTCCTCGCAGAGTGCCCAGAGCAAGCCAGCGACCCATCTGTCGACAGCTCAGCAATGCGATACCTGCCACCTGTCAACGACGTCCTGGGCCGTTGCAACATTCGATCACGCAAATCGGCCGCAAAATAGCCAGTGTTCCGATTGTCATACGCCAGGCGGGTCGGGCTTGAGCAAGCCGGCCAACCATGTGCCGACTGCCGCCGCCTGCGATACCTGCCACACCAACTTCGTGTCGTTCAGTCCAGCTCAGATGAATCACGGCGGGACGGCAGCCAATTGCTCATCATGTCACAACGGTGCCTTTATTTCCGTCAATGCGCTGAGCAAATCCGGACGCCATATTCCCACTGTCGTTCAGTGCGATTCCTGTCATACCAGCGGCTTCGTTTCCTGGTCGCCGGCAAAAATGAACCATACCGGCCTTGATGGGCAGTGTGCCAGTTGTCACAGCGGCGGTTACCTGCCGCAGAATGCCCAGGCCAAGACGGCAACGCATATTTCAACGACGGCCCAGTGTGATAGCTGTCATGGCTCGACGGCAACCTGGGCGACCGCAACCTTCAACCACGCCAACACCAGCCCGGCGGTGGCCGGGCGCTGCTCCTCCTGTCACAACGGCGCGAATGCCTTGGGCAAGTCGGTTAACCACATTCCGACAGCCGGGCAGTGTGATAGCTGCCACAACACATTTACCGCCTTCTCGTCGGTCGCCATGAGTCATGCCGGTACGGCGGGGACGTGTAACAGCTGTCATAACGGCAACTTTGCTTTCGCCAACGCACTGGCCAAGACGGCGGTCCATATTCCAACCGGCGCCCAGTGCGATAGCTGTCACACGGGTGGCTTCAATACCTGGTCGCCGGCGGTGATGAACCATACCGGCTTGAACGGTCAGTGCTCGACGTGTCACGGTGGTGGCTATGTCTCGCAAAATGCGCTCGATAAGCCGCTGACCCACGTCAGTACAACGGCTCAGTGTGACACATGTCACGCCAGCACTACGTCGTGGGCTACCGCTACCTACAGCCATGATGCGTCGGCGATAGGCCGGTGCGATACCTGTCATGGCGTGACGGCACTGGGCAAATCGGCCAGGCATATTCCGACAGTGACGACTGCGGCGAATTGCGGCAGCTGTCATAACAACTACGCCTCCTTCAAGCCGGCGGCAATGGATCACGCAGCAACCGGCGGCGCGGCATGTGCGACCTGCCACGGTGGCGCCTATGTTTCGCAGAATGCCCTGACCAAGCCCGCAACCCACATTCAGACCTCCGCGGCTTGCGACAGTTGTCACGGAAATGGCAATGGCTATACGTCCTGGACTTCCGGATCGTTCAATCACGCTACTGCGACACCATCCGTGCTCGGCCGTTGTGCCAGTTGCCACAATGGGGTCACTGCCCAGAGCAAGTCTGCCGTTCATGTGCCGACCGGAAATGCAACATCGTGCGAAGACTGCCACGGGACGACCTATACCGCCTTCAAGCCGGCCAGGATGAACCATGCCCTAAGCAGCGAAGCATGCGCCACCTGCCACAGCGGGGCCTATACCGGCCAGGGGGCTCTAGCCAAGCCAATCAACCACATTCCGGCCACGGCGGCTTGCGATACTTGCCACCAAAACAGCAACTTCGTGTCCTGGGCGCCGTCATCGATGGATCATACGGGCCAGACGCAGTGCTCAACCTGCCACAGCGGCGCATACCTTGCACAAAATGCCCAGACGAAGCCGAGCACGCACATATCGACCAACGCGCAATGTGCCAGTTCGGGGTGTCACACGGCACCGACGGGTACGTCGCAGGGGTCGTGGCGGGTTGGTTCCATTCCGAATCACGCCTTGTTCACCCCGTCAGTCGCCGTCGGCGACCATAGCTGCAATGGCTGCCACAATGGAACTGCAGGCAAGGGCATTGCCAAGCCGGCTACCCACATTCCTACGACGGCGTTCTGCGATACCTGCCACACCAATTTCAATGCCTTCGCACCGGCCAGCATGAGCCATGCCGGAATTACCAACGGTTGTGCCAGTTGCCATGGCGGCGCGCATGTCGCACTGAATGCTCAGGCCAAGCCGAGCAGTCACGTTCCGACCAGCAGTTCTTGTGAGACCTGCCACGGTTCGACGAGCTTCACTGCTTTCAAGCCTGCCAGCATGAACCATTCGACAGCCACCGGGGTCGCTTGCGCAACCTGCCATGGCGGCGCCTACACGGGACAAGGCGCGTCCGCCAAGCCGGTCGGGCATATTCCGGTAACGGGGGCGTGCGACTCTTGCCACAGGAACAGCAACTTCGTGACCTGGAGTCCGTCCAGTATGGATCATGCGGGTCTGACACAATGCTCGACCTGCCATAACGGTAGTTATCTGGCACAGAATGCCCAGGCGAAGTCGGTTTCGCACCAGGCAACGAATGCCCAGTGTTCCGATTGCCACAAGTCGACATCAAGCTGGGCGACAACGACCCAGGATCACTCGAAATTGACTCCCCCTGCGGTGATTGGCGGCCACACCTGCTCTACCGGTTGCCACAATGGGACACCCAACAAAGGCTTGGCCAAGCTGGGTACGCATATCCCGACGACTGCACAGTGTGATAACTGCCACACCAATTTCACGGCTTTCGCGCCGGCAACAATGAGCCATGCCGGGACCGCCGGTGCGTGTATCAGTTGTCATGGCGGCGGGTATGTTTCGGTGAATGCACAAGCCAAGCACGCCACGCACATTGTGACGACGCAGTCTTGCGATACTTGTCACGGCACGATCGCCTGGAAGCCGGCCACCAATTTTCATGCTGGCGTGGCCACCGGAACGTGTGCGACATGCCACAACGGCAGCAATGCAACCGGGAAGAACCTGACCCATATCCCGACTTCGCTGGCGTGCGACAGTTGCCACAATAATTTCGCTGCATTTTCTCCGGCCCAGATGAACCACGCCGGTACATCCAGCCAGTGTTCAAGCTGTCACAGCGGCAACCATGTTGCCGTAAATGCGCTGGCCAAGCCGCTGACTCACGTCAGCACGACTGTCCAGTGCGACACGTGCCACAAATCGACGACCACATGGACCGGGGCGATCTATGTCCATCCGGTTTCGGCAACCGGTGCTTGTTCCAATTGCCATAACGGATCGGTTCTGGGCGCGGATGGCAAGGGCGCTGGCCACGTCGCGACGACCGCCCAGTGCGACACCTGTCATAAATCGACGACGGTCTGGACCGGGGCTACATTTACCCATGCCGCATCGGCCGTCGGAACCTGCTCCAATTGTCACAACGGGGCATACGCCCCGGGCAAGGCATCCGGCCATATTCCGACGACCCTGCAGTGCGACAATTGCCACAAAAACTACACGGCATTCAGGCCGGCCAACATGAGCCACACGGGAACGACAGGGCAATGTTTGTCGTGCCATAACGGCGGATACACCAGCGTCAATGCGCAAGCCAAGAATACCGGCCACCTCGCCACCAACGATTCCTGCGATGCGTGCCACCGCACGACAGCTTGGCTACCTGCCAGTTTTGCGCATACACCGGCCCAATTGGCGGGCAAGACCTGTGTGAGTTGTCATAACGGTACGACGGCTACGGGCAAGCCGGCACTGCATATCCCGACGTCCGAGGCGTGCAGCGTTTGCCATCGGACCGGCGGGACATGGGTGCCAGTCATAACGCCGTATGCCCATACCGGGGTAACGACAGGGTCGTGCACCAACTGCCATGTCAACAGCTATCCCGGGATGTCTTACAAGCCGCTGGCCAATCACGTACCGACGACGGCCAGTTGCGATGCCTGCCATACGAAGACAACCTGGTCCGCGCTTGCCGCCTTCAACCATGTCGGGGCGACGAATTGCCAGACTTGCCATAACGGCATGTATGTCGGAGTCAAAGGCAAGCATACAACCCATATCCCGACGACCCTTGCCGGGTTGCCCGGCAACGAATGTTCGCTATGTCATGTCGGTACCGCCTCGTTTATATCGGTATCAAGAATGAACCACGGCAGCATCCAGACGAACTGCAAGACCTGTCATGCCAGCACGACGGCTTATGACGTGGGTGGCGCCGAGAAGATCAGGTTGGGCGGGCACGAAGGCTCAAAAGCGACGGACGACTGTTCCCAGAGCGGTTGTCACAAGCCCCTGGGGAGAAAAGGGTCGCCCTACACAAAGTGGGACTGATTTGTGGGGCGAGAAATTGGGACGATTTCACGGTAAATCATGAAGAAAGTGAAAATGGCTGGGCGTATCTTTAAAAATGCCGTGCTGTCGGCAATGGTGGCGAAAGTCGCCCGGTTTGTTGTGGTTTTATCTTTGCTGGCGAGTGCCAATGCCTTTGCCGCGATCATCGAAACGATCGATGTTGCGCGGGTCGGTGATCAGGCCGAGGTGACGATCCGCTTTACGACGGAGATTCAATACACCCGGCATACCCCCGGTGACGAAGGGAAGTTCCTGCGCGTTTTCTTTCGGCTGACCAAACCCGGGGTTTCGGAAAGCGAGTTGATGCAGGAAGTGCGACGGTCCCCGAAAAACGACCTGCTTCCGCCGTTTACCGTCGCCTATCCAGAACTGGTAAACGGCATGCTGATTACCTTTGCCAAGCCGACGAAGTTTATTGTTCGGGCTGGCGATGACAGTCGCAGCATCGTCGTCATGGTCCCCGTGCCACCGCTGCCGGCCAAGGGCAAGGATGTCGCCGTTGCAAAAGGCAAGCCCGCCGACAAGCCGGCACCTCTCGCCATAGAGACGCCTGCCGTAGCACCCGTTGTCGCCGATGTGCCGACTGGTTCGGCGACTGCTCCTGCGCAGACGCCGGACGCCAACAAGCCCGAAGCTGCTCCTGTCTTGTCAGCAGCGAAAGTCGAAGAGATGGCTCATGCCTTTCTGCTCGATGGGCAGGAGGCTTTCGAGAAGGGGGATTATCCGAAGGCGATCAATCGCATGAACCGCATCCTGAGTCTTCCGCAAAATGAACGGACCAAGTCGGCGCAGGCGCTGATTGGCGAGGCGCGCGAGAAAAACGGTGAAATTGCCAAGGCGCGTGCTGAATACAATCTTTATCTGAAGCTTTATCCCGACTCTCCAGAGGTGCCGAAAATCAAGCAGCGGCTTGCCGCCTTGCCTGCCGTCGATACGGTTCGCCGGCCGCGGGCGCGCGTTGTTCGTGATGACAGACCCGCCGAATGGACGGTCTACGGCAGCCTTTCCTCTTATTTCTTTGGTGGCCAGTCGAAGCAGGATGACGGGCCGATGAAGCGTGACCAGGAATCGCTGGTGTCCTCGCTGAATTTCAGCGCCCGACTGCGGGATTCGGTGACCGATACGCGCTTTGTATTCCGCGACACCGACAGCCGGAATTTCATGCGGCCGAGCCGCAACTACAATCGCATCTACTCCGCCTATGCCGAGCGGACCGATCGCGAGATCGGCTATTTTGTCCGCGTCGGGCGACAGAACCCCAATGGTGCCGGCGTGCTCGAGCGCTTTGACGGGGTCACCGGCAGCTATAACCTGACCCCCGACTTCAAGGTGGCAGCGGTATATGGTGAGGCGGTTGAGTTCGGCTCGCCGTTCAAGAAGAATTTTTATGGTGGCAGTGTTGAACTGGCTCCGCAGGTCGGGTGGCCTGGAGCAAGCCTCTATGGCATCGAGCAGAATATTGACGGGATTCTGAATCGTCGTGCCGTTGGCTCGGAGTTCCGTTACTTCGACGGTCAGGTTACGGCTTTCGGCCTCGTCGATTATGACGTCCTCTACAAGGGCGTAAACATCGGCATGGCGCAGGCTAATTACCTCGACAAATGGAACAACAATTACTTTGTTTCCTACGATTACCGGCAGAGTCCGACCTATAGCCTGACCAATGCGCTGTCGACCACAGGATATTCGACGGTGACCGATCTGGTCGGCAATGTCGGGGTCAGCGGGGCGCGCCAACTGGTTTCGGAAATGACGGCATTGTCTACGATGTTCGCGACAGGGGTGACAATTCCAGTCGGAGAGCGCTGGCAGTTTGGCGCCGATTACCGGATGTCCGAAATTACCGGAACCAATGCCACCATTCCTCTTGCCCAGATGTGCAAGGAAATCCAGGACGATGCCAATCCCAATGATCCGCTTTGCGTCGATGGGCCGCGCGGTACGCTGCGGATTTCCGAAATGGGGATCTGCCAGGTCGACAGTTATGACCTGGTTACGCGAACCTGTCGTGCCACATCCGATGCATCCGGTCGAACCAACATGTATTCCGCGCAGGCTATCGGTACCAACCTGTTTGTTCCGAACGGGGTGGGGGTCGTCTACCTTGGTTATATTGCCGGTCCCAACTACACCGGCCAGAACCTGGGTTTGAGCTATATCTTCCCGTTTTATGAAAACTGGCGACTGGAAAGTAATGCCCGCTACTACACGCAGAAGAGTGACAGTGGACAGAACATGACCCAGTTTTCACCGAGCATGAAACTGGTGTACCAGTGGCGGAACAGTCTGTCTCTGGAAGGGGAACTCGGTTACAGTGAGTCGAACAATACGGGGACTACGGTTAGCAAGAACAGGCGCGAATATCTCTATCTCGGTCTTCGTTGGGACTACCGCTAGGCATTGCTTGTCATCCAGCCTGTTGGCGTGATTTCTGGCAACTTCCGGGTTGCCAGACTCATTTGCAGCACTATCAAATTCAGAATATTTCGGTGACCCCCATATGACTTTTGTTTACATCGTTGTGGCCAGTATTGCGCTATCCCTGCTCGTGCTGTGGGGGCTTGGAAAATATGCGGCCAACAAATCGACCGCCGTCGACAAGGTCGACATCGCAGCGGCATTGCGTGAATTGTTGCTGGCCAAGGCGGAAGGCCGTATTGATCAGGCCGAATTCGAGCGACAACAGGCGCAGCTCCACGCGGCCGTTCTCGAGCCTGCACAGGCGCCGGCGGGATTTCAGCTACCCGGAAAAAAACTTGGCTTGGTTGCTGGCGGGGTAGTCCTGGCCATCGCCGTGGCTGCCATCTGGGTTGCCTCGCCTGCCGGCGATACGCCGAAAACGGCCGTCGTCAGCGATTCAGTTGGCGTGCCGGAGGAAAAAAATAGTGTTCAGGCGAGCAGCGGAGGCGACCTGAATACGGTCGTCAAGAAACTGGCTGACAAGATGGCCAAGGACCCGAACAACGGGGAAGGCTGGCTGTTGCTGGCCAAGACCTACAGCGAACTGCGCCGCCACGGCGAGGCCGACGCGGCCTACGCCAAGGCCTCGGCTCTGATTGCGCTCGATGCGCAGGCGCTGGCCGACTGGGCTGACGCCCATGTGATGACCAAGGATCGCCAGTGGGATGATGCGGCGAGAAAGATCGTCAAGCGTGCCCTGGCGGCCGATCCAAAACACGTTAAGGCGCTGGCATTGGCGGGCAGCGAGGCTTTTGGTCGGGGCGACTACAAGGCTGCCATCGATTTCTGGAAGCGCATGAAGTCTGCTGCGCCGGCGGATTCAATGGACAGCAAGCTGGCGGATGCCAACATTGCCGAAGCCAACACCATGCTGACCGGCAAGAAGCCAACTGAGGCAGCGTCTGCACAGCCGGCGGTGACCGTTGGTGCGGTGGCCGGGGTGGTGACGCTGAGTCCGAAGCTGAAGGGCAAGGTGGCCGCCGGCGATACGCTGTTCGTTACCGCGAAGGCATTGGAAGGAAATGGCCCACCGCTGGCGGTGTGGCGTTACCAGGGTTCGGATTTCCCGATCGAGTTTCGCCTGGATGACAGCTCGGCCATCATGCCGGGACGCACGATTTCGCAGTTTTCCGAAGTCCTCGTGACGGCCAAGGTTTCGAAGAGCGGCAGCGCCGAGCCGGCCAAGGGTGACCTGCTGGCTACGCCGGTCAAAGCCAGGCTGGGCAATACGACGCTGGTCGTGGAACTGAACGCGGAGCGCTGATCAGACGGGCAGGTAGGCCGGAAACAGTGGCGCCCGGCCAGTGGCCAGGTAGTTTTTGCAGCGTTCGATGTATTCCCGGGTGCTTTTCGGCATGGCCGTTCTGGCCCGGGAGATATAGAAAATGAGGTCACGGCCCTGGCGGATCAGTTGCAGGCCGTCCGACAGGTTGTAGGTGAAAGGTGCGCTGAACACCGCCGGGCCGGTCAACAGATTGAGGTCGGCAAGGCGTTCGCCGGCGGTCACCATGCGCGCCCAGACGTCGAAGATGTCGGCATCCGTGCGCAGTGTTTCAGTCTTGATCTTGGCGGCAATGGCCAGGTCGCGGATGGGGGCTTCGATGTCGGCGAAAGCCGGAATTCCGCTGAAATTGTCGATCATCGTGTTGGAGATCAGGTCGATGTCGCGCAGAACCTGGCCGATTTTGATGTAGCGGCTTTCGTAAAAGTCTTCGAGCGGGATCGAGAAGGCGCGGAAAGGTTCGCCCCACAACTCGTCGATGCCTTCTTCGCCGCTCCGGTGCATGACGCAGCGGCCGAGTTCCATGGCGTCGAGCAGGCATTTGCCGCATTCGCGCATGAGCGGGTTGTCGCTAAGAATTTCGATGCCGCAGGCCTGCAGTTCGACCAGTTTACGGAAAATGTCGGCCGCCCGATTGAACAGTGCGCCGGCCAGCATGGCGCCCTTGACGCGCTTGCGCGCCGGGTCGGCTTCGGCTTCGTAGGTGCTGCGCGCCTCGTTCAGGCGGGTGCCAGGAATGTTGAGGCCGTGCTCGGTGTGGTTGAACAGCCGCCGGGTCAGGGCGTCGATCAGTTTTTTCTTGGCTTCCAGTGTGTCGGCCGGCACCGGGTAGGTCTTGATCCAGTAACCGTCGTAGAAAACACGCTCCAGGCCGTCGATAATTCGACGCGTGCCTTCCGGGGGGGTGTCGGAGGTGCTGGGTACGTGGGCCAGTTGGTGCGCTGTATTCATGGTTCTCTGCAGAAAAGCCTGGATACGATTTGGACAGTTATTGGTTGAATAACTTCCGGATAGTCGTTCGCGGCTTTTCAGGGTGAGCGTGTTGATTAGCGAGCCGGGAATTGTACAGTGACCAATAGGCCTTTTGGCGTAATTGATGTGTCGAGTTTCAGATTGGCGCCATGTAGTTCGGCGATTCGGGCGACGATGGCCAGCCCGAGGCCGCTGCCTGGCTGGCTGCCCTGGTTGAGCCGGTGGAAGCGGCGGAGGACGGACTCGCGTTCTTCTGCCGGGATGCCCGGGCCGCTGTCGGCGACCGAGAGGGTGACGAATCCGTTGGCGCGCGCTACATCGACACGTACCTGGCCGCCCTCGGGGGTGTAGCGAACGGCGTTGTCGACGAGGTTGCGGATCAGTACCCCCAGCCATTCGGGCTGCCCGGTGACTTGACAGTCGGGGCTGGCGGCGAGGTCGAACTCGATGTTTTTGGCCAGAATCTGCGGGCCGAGATCGGCGCAGACTTCTTCGGCCAGCCCGGCCAGATCGACGGTTTTCGGGGCAGGCAGGCCGGATTCGGGGTCGAGGCGGGCCAGGTGCAGCATCTGGTCGACGAGGTGGGCGGCGCGGGTCAGGCCGCTTTGCAACTGGTTCAGCGAGCGGTCGCGTTCGTCGTCGTCGCGAGCCCGCTGGGCGACCTGCAACTGGGCCTGCAGCGCGGCGAGCGGGGTGCGTAGTTCGTGCGCGGCGTCGGCGGTGAAGCGGCGTTCGGCTTCGAGCGTGTGTTCGACGCGCTGGAAGAGACCGTTGAGCGATTCGAGCAGGGTGCGGATTTCTTCGGGGGCGGCGGCCGGCTGTACCGGCTGCAACTGCTGCGGGTCGCGGCTGGCGATCTGGCGCGCGATGCCGTCCAGTGCCGCAAAGCCCTGTCGGGTGGCTAGCCAGACCCAGAGGCCGATGAGCGGCAGACCGAAGAGCGCCGGGAAGAGCAGGCGCCAGGCGATGTGGCCGATCAGCTCGTCGCGGACGTGGTGGTTTTCGCTGACCTGGACCTGCAGGTTGTGGTCCTCGTTCCACTGGCTGTAATGCCGCCAGTGGCCATCGTCGCCGGTGCGCGTTTCGGAAAAGCCGGTTTCCACGGTCAACGGGAATTTCGGGGCATTTTTCGAACGCATGAGCAAGGTGCCGTCGTCGCGCCAGATCTGGAAACGCAGGCGACGCTGGTATTTGTGCGTCACTTCGCCGAGGTCCTCGATGTCGTCACCCTCTTCGTGGCTGGCCAGGGCGAGCAGGGTCTGTCCGGCCTGGCTTAGCTGGGCGTCGAACAGTTCATCGACTTCGTGGTGGGCGTCGATGTAGCTGAAAACCATGGTGACGAGCCAGGCTGCAGCGACGCCGCCGAGCAGCAGACCAAGCAGGCGGCGGCGCAGCGAGAACCAGACGGTGGTGGTTTCGCCACTCATTTGGGAATGGTGTAGCCGACGCCGCGCAGGGTGCGGATCAGGTCGCTGCCGAGTTTTTTGCGCAGGTGGTGGATGTGCACTTCGAGGGCATTGCTGTCCGGTTCGTCGCGCCAGCCATAGACCGATTGTTCGAGCTGGGTGCGGGTCAGGACGCGGCCGGCATTTTCGAGCAGCATCTGGAGCAGCGAATATTCGCGGCTGGACAGTTCGATTTCCTGCCCGGCCAGCGTGACGCGGTGAGCCGCGAGGTCGATGGCCAGTTCGCCGTGGGTCAGCAGCGGGGCGGCGCGGCCGGCGCTGCGCCGGGTCAGGGCGCGGATGCGGGCGCTCAGTTCATCGAGGTCGATGGGCTTGACGAGGTAATCGTCGGCCCCGGCATCGAGGCCGGAAACCTTGTCGCCGGTGGCGTCGCGGGCAGTCAGGATGAGGATGGGTACGGTCAGCCCGCGGCTACGGGCGCGGCTGAGCACATCCATGCCGGACAGGCGGGGCAGGCCGAGGTCGAGGACGACCAGGTCGAAGCTTTCGCTGTGCAGGGCCTGGTCGGCGGAATTGCCGTCGCGCAGCCAGTCGACGGCGAAGCCGGCCTGGCGCAGGCCGACGGTCAGGCCGTCGCCAAGTTCGGGATCGTCTTCGACAAGCAAGATTCGCATGGGTGAATTTTATCAGCTAGCTCGCCAGCCACCAGGCGGCAACGCCAACCCAGGCGATCAGGATGATGGCAGCGAGCGGTCGGGCGGAGGCGATGGCGGCATCGGGCGAACCCTGTTTGTGGCCGGTAATCATGGCGCGGACGAGGTTTTCGCCGTGCAGCAGGCTGCCCGAGATAACGCCGGCAACGTGGATGAAGACGACAGTGAGCATGGTCGCGGCCAAGCCTTCGTGCAGCTCTTCGAGCCAGTCGCCACCGAGTTCGTTGTACATCGCCCAGCCGACCAGGCCGGTGGCGATGCCGAGGCCGAGCAGCAGCACGATGGCCCAGCCGCCAGCCGGGTTGTGGCCGGTGTGGTGGTCCGGATCGAGGCGGATCAGGCTGCGCAGGTAATCGACGACGGAACCCGGGCCGCGCACGAAATCGACGAAGCGGGCGTAGCGCGAACCGATGAAGCCCCAGGGCAGGCGGAAGAGGGCGACGGCAACGACGACGCCGCCGGACAAGACGTGGACGAGCCGCAGGGATTCGCTTTCGGAAGTCAGCCAGGCGAGAATGAAGCCGCCGACCATGAGCCAGTGGCCAAGGCGCACCGGCCAGTCCCACACAAGAATTTTTTGCATGATTTACTCGCGTAGTTCGCGGATGGAAATGTCGTGTTCGCTGTAGCTCCCCTTGGCCGCATCGGGGTGACAGGCTTCGCAGTTGGCGGCCGATTTGACGCGCGGATCGCGCCAGTATTTGGCCGGGATTTCGTCATGCTTGCGGATGAAGCGGGCGGTCTGGGTGATGCGCGGCGGATTGCCGGCATTGCCCACACGGCTGGCGCTGCCGGCATGGCGTTCGAGAAAGGCGCCGATTTCCTGCCCGGTTTTCTGGTCGACCGTAGCATCGCTGCCGAAATGGTCGCCCAGGCCTGCCATCAGCTTGCGCCAGTCGGCAGCCTGGAGCAGGGCCGGTTGGTAGGCGATGTGGCAACTGCTGCATTCGGTGGTGAAGCTGGTCGGCGCGTTGGCCGGCATCGGCAGACGATCGGCCAGGGCCGGGAAGGCGCTGCCGAGCAGGGCTATCAAGAGTAGGCGTTTCATTTCAGCGTACCTCGCTCAGAAAGGTAACGAAATCGGCCTTCTCGGCCGGCGTGCAGGCGCGGCCGACGACTTCCTTGCAGTTTCGGCCGAACCATTTTTCAACCTTGGCCGGGTCGCTCAGGCGATTCGGGTTGGCGGCGACGGCCAGCGGCTTGATGCTCTTGCCGGTCACGGCATGCTCGCCGGCATTGAGCGGGCTGTCGGTATGGCAACTGGTGCAGGCCGGCATCTTGTCGTTGTTGGCAAAACGCTGGCGGAAAAAGGCTTCGCCGCGTTTGGCCGAGGGCGTGAAGCCGGCTTGCTGGCTGCTTGCTTCGGCGACGTAAATCTGACGAATCTGCTGCGGCGTTTCGGCGTGGCAGGCCAGGCTGGCGAGCAGCAGCGCTACGGCGGGAATGGCTCTCATCTTCGTTCTCCTTCTTGTGTCGATGGGAAAGGAGTGTAGGGAGCCAGTCTTAAACGCGGCTTAGGCGAAACTTAAGCGGGGATTAAGGCTAAGATTCGAGGCCATTCACTCAGGAAGCATCTCTGGAAGCCAGCCATGAAACTCCAGCATCTGTCGATAGGCGCCCGTTTCGAATACGAGGGCGTTACCTATGTCAAAACCGGGCCGCTGACGGCCAGTTCGGAAGCCGGCGGGCAGCGCATCATCCCGCGCCATGCCGTACTGCGGCCGCTCGATGTCCCAGCCGCGGAAGGCAAGGGCAAGCTGGCGGCGCCGGTGGTGCGCAAGGCGTTCAACAATTTTTTCGAAACCTGCCACCGGCTCGTCGGCGAAGCCGGGCAGGCCGAACTGGAGCAGGCGCGCCAGCGTTTCCTGAAAGCGATCGATTAGCCGAATCCTACGGTCAACCGGGAAAAAGGCAAAAAAATGGAAGGCATCGGCCTTCCATTTTTGCTTCCGCTGGCGGGATGCTTAGAAATTGATGCCGACCTTGGCCAGCAGCGCCCAGTTTTCGAAGCTGACGTTATCGCTTTCGCTGGTGTTCAGGTAGCGCAGGTCGAGGCCCGAGTAGTACAGGCCCTTGCGGTAGTTGGCGCCGACCACGGCGCCGTAGCCGAACAGGCTCTTGTCGGCCCGGCCGTTGTCGGCCTGGACAAGGCCGAGCACCGGGCCGGCCCCGACCGAGAAGCCGCCGCCGACCGGCAGCGTGTAGCGCGGCGACAGCTCGAAAGAGGTCGATTTCATGCCTGATTCGTCGATGTGGTTGATCTGGATGTGGGTGCGGATGCGGTTGTCCGGCGTCTGGATCAGGCCGCAATTCATGTTGAAGTCGAGGCCGTAGACGAACATTGAATCGTCGTTGGCGGCCGGGGCGCCCATGACGCCGACGCTGACTGCGACGCTCGGCTCGAACTTGAAGCCGGATTGCAGGCCGGGGAAGAACGTCAGGCCGTCGGCATGGCTGGCCGTGGCGCCGAGCGCCAGGCCGGCGACGAGGAGGGTGGATGCGAGGCGATTGATTTTCATGGTCTCTCCTGTTCGGTGATGGGGGGGCGAAGGCAGCGGCACAATGGCCGGGCTGCGAGCGGAGAGACTATAGCCGGCGGTATGCGGACGGTCTGTGACCTAGGTCGCTTAGCGGCCTAATTCTTGAGCAGCGCTGCCTGCGCGGCATCGAGATCAGCTTTCCTGATCAAGCCCATTTTCGTCCCGATGACTTTGCCATTGCGGTCGATGAACAGCGTATACGGCAGGCCGCCCCGGGTGTTGCCGAGCGCCTGCATGAGCGGCAGGCCCTGGGCCTTGGCGATGAAGACCGGGTAATCCATTTCGTAGGCCTTGGCGAAATCCCCGGCCGCTTCAGCCTTGTCCTCGATGCCGATGCCGAGGACTTCGATCTTGCCCTTGTGCGCGGCGCGGAACTTGATCAGTTCGGGGATCTCGGCCCGACAGGGGCCGCACCAGCGAGCCCAGAAATTGACGACGAGCGGCTGGCCGCGGTAGCGCGCGAGGGCCACCGGCTTGTCGGCGAGGTCGTCAAGCGTCGCGGCGAAGAGCGGAGCGGAGGAAATCTCCGCTGCTACGGTCAACCGGAAAAAAAGGCCAAAAATGAAAAGCGCAAACAGCTTTTTCAAGGCAGATCACCACGGCGGAAGATGAAGTAGCCGATGGTAGCACTGACGACGCCGAGCGCTGCCGGGTAGGCCAGCGCGAAGACCTTGTAGCCGGCCGTGCCGAACAGGTCGAGGATGACGTAGGCGGAGGGGCCGAGGACGATCAGTTGCGGGTCGAAGAGGGCCAGTGCCGCGGTGCGGAAGACCTGCAGCGGATTGGCCAGGGCCAGGGTGACGGCGAGTTCCGGCGCGACTTTGCCCTGGATCATGACGCCGAGCAGGATGAGGTCGAGGAAGAGCAGCAGGAAGAGCCAGACCATGAAGGCGGCGCCCTGGGCCATGTCGGTGGTCCGGGCGATGGCCGAGATGAGCATGCCGATGCCGAGGAAGCACATGGCCATGACGGCGAGCAGGGCGGTGTAGTAGCCGAACATGTCCCACGGCACCTCGATGCCCTGGATGGTCGCCCAGATCACGGCGCCGAGCATGGCCAGGAAGACCGGCGCGAAGACGACGATGTAGCGACCGACGATCTTGCCCCAGAACCAGGCCGACAGCGACACCGGCAGCGAGAGCAGGTATTCGAAGACGCCGGCCTCGCGGTCGCCGGCCACCGAGCGCACCGTGGTGATCAGCACGAAAATGGGCAGGATGGCCATGGTCAGCTGGATGTAGGTGACGAGCAGGCGCGACAGGCCGATGAAGCCGAGCACCCGCGATTCGGTCAGGCCGAAGAGGAAGAGCAGGGCGACGATGCCACCGAAGACCAGGGTGTAGATCTGGAACCAGCGGGCGCGCAGGGATTCGACGATGTCCAGTTTGGCAGTCAGCCACAGTTGTTTCATTTACTTGCCCTTGGCCAGTAAGCGCTGGCGCATGTCGGTGAAATCGAGGCTGTCCGGCATCGGGGTCGAGACGGCAGCGAAGTTGTAGCCCATCGGCGAGGTCCTGGTGATGAAC
The DNA here is from genome assembly GCA_018828385.1 of Gammaproteobacteria bacterium. Taxonomy (GTDB): domain Bacteria; phylum Pseudomonadota; class Gammaproteobacteria; order Burkholderiales; family Rhodocyclaceae; genus Azonexus. The sequence continues at coordinate 243,085 of JAHJVE010000003.1, forward strand.
CGGGCGTGCCTGGGGTCGAGCCAGATCATTTCCTCGCGGCTCTTGCTGTTGAAGTCGGCGACCCACATGCGGGTGGCGGCGTCGGCCAGCCACGGGTACTTGTCGGCTTTTCCCTTGAGCCAGAAGGCGAGGCAGCCGGGGTCGTCGAACTTGAAAACGGTGTTGTCCGGGCCACCGCGTATCTCGGCGCCAAAGCGACGGTCGGAAATGACCATGCTGCAACGCACGCAGGTGTCGCGGTCCCACTTGATCTCGGCCATGCCTTCCGGCCAGTTGTCTTGCTTGCAGCCGGCGAGCAGCGCGGCAAGCGGCGTCAGCAACAGGCCGCCGGTGCCGAGGCGATTGAGGAAATCACGGCGATGGCGGTCGCACATGCTCAGCTTTCGGACAGCGACAGCTCGCTGACCAGCGCCGTGTAGCGGGAAACGATGCCGAGGAAACGCAGGCGGTCGGGGCCGGCGATCTCGCCTTCCCAGATGCGGTTGTCGTCGCGGCTGCTCAGGTTCCAGCCATCGAGCGCCTTGGCGAAGGCCGGCTCGAAGCGGCTGAGGACGATGCGGCAGGCCAGCCGGGCGGTCAGTGTCACGGCGTCGGCCACCTTGTCGTCGAGGACGACCTTGCCCATGTCCATTTCAATGACGCGGTTGACCAGGGCCGAGACTTCGTCGAGGCGGTGGCTGGAGATGATCATCGTGGCGTCGTCGAGGCGTTCGGCCAGCAGGTCGAAGAAAATCTTGCGCGCTTCCGGATCGAGGTTGGCGGCCGGTTCGTCCATGACCAGCACCTTGGCCTCGCGGCCGAGGGCGATGGCGATCAGCAGCTTCTGCTTCATGCCGCCCGATAGCCGGACGAACTGGCGGGACAGGATGGCATCGACGTCGAGGCCGAGGCGCCGGGCGATGGCGTGGATGCGCTGCGGATCGGTTCCGCACAGCGAGGCCGAAAAATTGATCAGCTGGCCGACCGGCATCTTGAGCGGCGGCGGCAGTTGCGGCACGAAGCCGATGCTGCCGAGCACTTCGGTTCGGTTGCTGCGCGGGTCGAGGCCATTGATGGCGACCTCGCCATCGTGCGTGTATTCGCCGAGCAGGCAGCGGATCAGCGTGGTCTTGCCGGCGCCGTTCGAACCGATCAGGGCAACCCGTTCGCCGATCCCGATGTCGAGGCTGATGCCATCGAGGACCCGGGCCTTGCGGAAAGTCTTGGCGATGTTCTTGAACTGGATCATGCCGCCGATTATAGGCAGGGCAAGGAAATCGTCTTTGAACCTGAATCAAAAAAACGCGTGCCGGGCGGCAACGTGCGGAAAGGGGCGCGGACCCGGCGGAAAAATTGAGTATCTTGGATTGTTCGAATTATTACTTTTGTCGTAATTGTACGGTTTGACGGCCTCTGCTATGGTTGAGCGACTCCCGAAAAGTTCAAAAGTATGAAAAATAATCAACCGGTGTTTGATCGTGAATACGTTATTCGTCCGGAGTGCAGCATCATCAGCCGGACCGACGAAAAAGGCCTGATCACCTACGTCAATGATGATTTTGTCGAGGCTTCAGGATTTTGCCGCGAGGAACTGATCGGTCAGCCCCACAGCATCGTTCGCCATCCGGACATGCCGTCCGAGGCCTTTCGTGACATGTGGGCGACCCTGGAGCGGGGCAAGCCATGGGGCGGCGTCGTCAAGAACCGGCGCAAGGACGGTGGCTTCTACTGGGTCAAGGCCATGGCGACGCCGCTGTCTTCGGGGGGCTACATGTCGGTACGGACCACGGCGAGCGGCGCCGAGATTCGTGCCGCGAGCGGCCTGTACGAGCACATGCGCGGCGACCCGAACTTGCTGCTTGAGCAGGGAAGCGTCCGGGGCGGCCTGTTCAAAAGGCTGTTCCGTCGGCTCAATGACATCGATCTGAGCAAGCGGCTGTGGCTGTCGACGCTGGCCTCTATCGTCATAGTCAGCCTCAGCCTCGGGCTCGGCTTGCAGGTTGTCGCTGCCGTCCCGGTGTCTGTCCTGGCGCCCGACATTGCCTCGCGCATTGCCGGCCTGCATCAGGCGATGTTGATCATTGGTGGGTTGACCCTGCTCGCCTGGCCGCCACTGGCCTGGGTGATCATTCGCGAATTCAACCGGCCGGTCCGGGCGGCGATTGAGGCGGCCCGCCGCATGGCGGCGATGGACCTCAGCCAGCCGGTTCCCGTCCATGGCGATGACGAAGTCGGCCAGTTGCTGGCGCAGTTGGCCATCATGCGCAATCATTTCCAGGAAATGGCCGCCATGCTCCGCCAGAGCACGGCCAAGCTCGACGCGATGGCGCGGCGTCTGGCCGATTCCAGCCAGGCCTCGGCAAGTGCCGCGTCCGACCAGGCGGAAGTGGCGACCAACATGGCCGCATCGGTTGAAGAGCTGTCGGTGTCGATCGATCATGTCACCGAGTTTTCCACCGAGGCCGACACGCTTTCCCGCGCCTCGGGCAGCGCTTCGCACGAGGGCGGCAGCGTCATCCAGCGCGCCGCCGATGAAATGACCCATATTGCCGATACGGTGCACGGCTCGGCGACGGCCATTCGCGAACTGGAGTCCTATGCCGGCGACATCTCGACCATCGTCAATGTCATCAAGGACATCGCCGACCAGACCAATCTGCTCGCCCTCAATGCGGCCATCGAGGCGGCCCGGGCCGGCGAACAGGGGCGCGGTTTTGCCGTGGTCGCCGACGAAGTGCGCAAGCTGGCCGAACGTACTGCGTCGTCGACCAAGGAGATCGCCGACATGATCGCCAAGGTTCAGGCCAGTTCCCGCCATGCCGTTGCCGAAATGGAAAACAGCGTCGAGCAGGTTCAGTCCGGTGTCGATCTGGCGCGTCAGGCCGAGCAGTCGATCGGAACGATACAGGTCGGTTCGGGGCAGGTTGCCGCAGCGGTCAATGAAATTTCCCTGGCCATCCGCGAGCAAAGTACGGCCGCCCGCGAGATCGCCCAGAACGTCGAGCGCGTCGCCCAGATGACCGAGCAGGGATCGCACGCCAGCCAGGCGGCAGCGGCGCTGGCCAGCGATGTCAATGAGCTGTCCGGCGAGCTGCGGCGGCTGGCCGAGATCTTCAGGATCTGAGCGGCTCGAGTGCTACGGTCAACCGGGGAAAAAGGCCAAAAATCAAATCGGCTTCGATAGCCATTTGAGCAGGGTGGCAAACAGCTGATCGGGATCGACCGGCTTGCCGATATGGTCGTTCATCCCGGCATCCATGCATTTTTGCCGGTCGCCGGTAAAGGCGTTGGCGGTCAGGGCGAGAATCGGCACCGCCTGATGGCCGGGCAGGGCGCGGATGATCCGCGCCGCGTCGATGCCGTTCATCCTGGGCATCTGCAGGTCGAGCAGGATCAGGTCGTAATCCGTGTCCTTGGCCAGGTCGACGGCTTCGACGCCGTCCTCGGCCAGGTCGACGACGAGGCCGGCCGACTCAAGCAGTTCGCGCGAGACTTCCTGGTTGATTGGCTCGTCTTCGGCAAGCAGGACGCGCGCCCCGGCATGGCGGGCTTTCAAGCTTTCTTCCGGTAGTTGGTCGACGGCCTGGTCGGTCGCTTCGAAGCCGGCAGCGGCCTTTTTCAGTCTGGCCGTGAACCAGAAGGTACTGCCCGCGCCGGGCTGGCTGTCGACGCCGATGCTGCCGCCCATCAGGGAGGCCAGACGCTTGCTGATGGCCAGCCCGAGTCCGGTGCCGCCGTATTTTCGGGTCATCGAGTTGTCGGACTGCTCGAAGGCCTGGAACAGCCGGCTCTGGTCCTCGGCCGAAATGCCGATCCCGGTGTCGCGTATGGCGCAGCGCAGGAGCAGGTCGGTCGAAGTTTCCTGGCTGGCCGAGATGTCCAGGCTGACCGAGCCCTGGTTGGTGAACTTGATGGCGTTGCTGGTCAGATTGAGCAAAATCTGGCCAAGTCGCTGAAAGTCACCCCTGAGCGGCTGGTCGGCCAGCCCGGGGGCGATATCGATGCGCAGCGTCAGGCCTTTTGCCGTGGCCGCCGGGAGCGCCAGGTTGCTCAGGTTGTCGAGCGGTGTGGCGAGCATGAAGTCGACTTCATCGAGGGTCAGGCGTTCGGCTTCGATCTTGGAAATGTCGAGGATGTCGTTGATCACGTGCAGCAGGTGCTGCGAGGCCTTGGTGACTTTGCCGAGCTGGTCGCGCAGCTTGGGATCGGTCGCCTGTTTGAGGGCCAGACCGGTCATGCCCATGATGGCGTTCATCGGCGTCCGCAGTTCGTGGCTCATGTTGGCCAGGAAAGTGCTCTTGGCGCGGCTGGCCGCTTCGGCCGCTTCCTTGGCAATCGACAGCGCGGCGGTGCGTTGTTCGACGACTTCTTCGAGGTGATCGCGGTGACGCTTCAGTTCAGCATCGGCATTCTTGCGTTCGGTGATGTCGCGGGTGATGCCGTGGTAGCCGATGATCCTCCCCGCACTGTCGTACTCCGGCTTCGATTGCACCTCGCCCCAGACCAGGCGACCATCCTTGCAGAGATGCCCCGCCTCGAAAGTGATCGAACCGAGCCGAATTCCCTGGCGAATCATTTCCCCGCGCTGCAGCATGATCCTGCCGACACGGGCCCGCCCTTCTTCGTTGAACAGCTCTAGGACATGGTGGCCAACGACTTCGTCGGGCTGGAAGCCGCGAATCCGCTCGTCGGAGGGGCTGATGTAGGTAATGTGCAGGTCGCTGTCGGTTTTCCAGACGACATCCTGTACGTCCTCGGTGAGCAGCCGGTAGTGGGCCTCGCTGCGCTGCAGTCTTTCCTCAGCCAGGTTTTTTTCGAGCGCAATGCTGGCCAGGCGAGCGCATTGTTCGATGAGGTAGATGTCGAAATCGGCCGGCTGGTGTGGCTGGCGATGGTAGATGGCAAAGCTGCCGAACACCCGGCCGTCCGAGGCGATGATCGGCTGCGACCAGCAGGCGCCAAGGCCGGCGCTGGCCGCCAGTTCCTTGAACGGGGCCCAGTAGGGGTGAGTCGCAATGTCCTCGACGATGACGCGTTGGCCCGTGAACGCCGCCGTGCCGCACGACCCGACGCCCATACCGATGGCCAGGCCGGTGAGGGCCTGGTTGTAGAAATCGGGCAGGCTGGGGGCGATGCTGGTCTCGATCTGTTTTCCTTCGCTGTCGAGCAGCACGATGCTGCACAGCATCGCCGGATACAACTGCTCGGCCCCGCGCACCAGGGACTCGAGGACACGGGGAAGCGGCACGCCGCCGGCCAGCAATTCGAGCACATGGGTGCGGAACTGATCATGCCGTTCGGTACGTTTCGTCTCGCTGATGTCAATGAAGGTGCTAATGACCTGGCGCAAGCTGCCATCGGCCGCCCGTTCCGGCTTGGCGCTCATCAACAGCCAGACGCGGTCATGCCGCGTCGGGCAATAAAGGCCCATCACCACGTTGTTGACTGGTTGGCCGGTGGCAATGGCCTGCGGCACGGGATGCTCGGGGCAGGGGAAGGGCGATCCATCTTCATGAATGACGTTCCAGTCCGGATCATAGGAAGTCTTGCCGATTAGTTGGCCTTCTTCACTGAGGCCGAGCAGTTCAAGCGCAATCCGGTTGCACTGGAGGACTTCCGTGCTGGGTGACTGGATGACGACGCCAACTTGAAGATCGGCAACCAGCAGACGGTAGTTTTCCCGGCTTTCCTGCAGGGCGGCTTCGCGCTGGATGAGGCTTTCCAGCAGACGATTGAAGCCGCCAATCAGTTCGCCGATTTCATCATGGCGGTCCACCGGCAACAGTTCGGGTGGCTGGCTGGCATTCGACAGCGTGGCCAGTTTCTTCGTCGCCGCCATCATCGGTGAAAACTGCCGCCGCAACATCAACGCCGTGGCCCACCAGACCAGGGCGCCGGCGAGCAGGGTGAGCAGGCCGGTGGCGAGCAGGATGCGCTGGCGTAGTGCGGCAATCGACTCAAAAGCTTCGTCGGTGGGCAGCACCGTGACGATGAACCAGCCGGCGACGGGAATGCCCTTGGCCGCCGACAACTCCTCGACGCCGCGCGAACTGACGGCAATGCCGTAACCCTCGTAGCCTCCGACATATCGGTCATGCATGGCGTTGGCCCCGGGCGGCGGGGCCGGCTGCATGATGCGGCTCTTGTCGGTGGCCGTGACGATCAACTGGTGTTGCGGCGCAATGACCAGGTAACCGCCTTTTTTGCCGGGCCGGTTTTGCGTCACGCGGTCGAGAAAATTGGGCTTGCCGAGGTTGATGGCGCCGACCAGGGCGCCGATGATCCGGGCCTTGGCATCGCGAATCGGCACGGCCATGCCGATCACCGGCGCTTTCAATACCCGACCGAGGGTTGGCCGGCCGATGGTCGATTTGCCCTGCTTGAGGGCGCCCTGCATGTAGTCGCGATCCATGTAATTGGTGCTGACGCGTTCGTCGGAAAACGGAATGGAGGCGATCCCCGTGGCGTCGGGACCGGCCGCCCGGACGCCGCCGTTGAACATGATTTCGAGAGTCGGGCGTTGTTCGAGAAAGGTCTGCAGGCCGGCTGCATCTTGCATCAGGGCCGGTGAAATATCGGCAGCAATTCTTTCCAGCGCATTCAGGCGCTCCGCCAGTTCGGCATCAAGTTGGGCGGCGACCAGCGAAACCGTAGCGAACTGCTGTTCGCCCAGCTGGCGCCGCATGTCCTCGCGCAGCATGCGGCTGGCGTAAAAGGCGAGCGACCAGATGCCAACCAGAAAAACGACCAGCGTGAAGAGGGTCAGTTTTGTCTTCAGCGACGTCTTCCGGAAAAGGGTGAAACTCATCTGCGGCCCTTTGGCTGGCGATAGTGGGTTCAGCTAGTTTTTTGAACTTTATCACTTTCGTCGTACCGCATGAGAGCGCGCTTGAGACCGGCCATTTGTCGAATGCTACGGTCAACCGGAAAAAACGGCCAAAATTGAAACCGGCTTCAGGCCAGCTTGGACAGCCCCTTGACATCGAAACTCAGCGAGCCGGTCGGGCAGACGTCCACGCACAATCCGCAGCGCGTGCAGTCGGGGCCGATGGGGACTTCGGGTTCGACGGCGCGGCCCTTGATCACGGTGTCGAGCACGTGCGGCACGAGGCAGACCTTGCGGCAGTCGCCTTCGTGGAAACAGCCGTCGAGCTTGTAGAGGATGCGCACCGGCGAGACGATGCCGACGACGCCGTAGGTCAGGCCGATCGGGCAGGCGTAGCGGCACCAGGCGCGGCGCGAGAAGAAGACTTCAAAGAAGAGCAGGGCGAGCACCCAGAGCAGGGCCAGGCCCGGACCGTAGATCAGGGCGCGGGACAGGATGCCGGTCGGCGAGATGGCCTCGAAGACGGTGTAGCCGGTGGCCAGCGCAAGCAGGGCGAAGATGACCCAGAAAACGCTGCGCAGGCGGCGGTCCATATTTTGATCGGTGACCAGTTTTTTGCTGACCAGGAAGAGGTGGATTTTCTCGGCCCATTCGGCCAGCAGGTGATAGGGGCAAACCCACGAACAGAAGGTACGGCCACCGAGCAAAACCCACAGCACGAGTACCGTGCCGGTGCCGATCAGCAGGTTGTTGATGATGTGCTTGTGGGCAAGCATGACCTGCAGCGCCGAATTGAGGTCGATCAGGTGAAAGCCGACGAAGCGCGAGGCGGTCAGCGCGCCTTCGAGAATCTGGATGTCGAGGAAGAAGGACAGCGTGAACAGCAGGTTGGCGAAAATCAGCGTCGCCCAGCGCCGGTTGCGCCACTTGTGGCTCGGCGTGGCATGGGCGCGGGCGTGCAGCTTTTCGGCAATGAGGTCGCGGTTGCCCTTCTTGTAGAAGTGGATCTGCTGGGCGGCCGGGCCGATTTCCTTCGGCTTGGTCGGCTCGGCGCCAAAGAGGACCTTAATTTGATCGAAAAACCGGCGTTTGAGGAGTGCGCTCATCGCGGGGGATTTCCTTTGGTCATATTTTCCAGACCTCGCCGGCTTCGATGGTGATGGCAGTGGGTTCGACCGGGCAGACCATTTCGCAGACGCCGCAGCCGACACAGGGTTCATGGACGACCGGCGATTTGTGCTGGCTGCCATCCGGGGCGAACACCGTTTCGATGGAAATGGCGCCTTTGACCGGGCACTGGCGAACGCACAGATCACATTCGGCGACTTCGTAGGGATGGCTGCTGACCTTGACCGGCTTCCAGCGGTCGACGTCCATGTAGCGCAATTTTCCCTTGAACCCGGCGCCGCGGGTTTGCCCCTTGAAGCCCTTGCCCTGAACGGCCAGACAGGCTTCCGGGCGGGTCAGGCGGGCGACGCCGATGCGCTCGTGCATGTTGAGCGTCGGCTCTGGATCGTTTTCCTTGGCGAGCAGGATGGGCTTGGCGGCCAGCGCGGCGCCCGGGCGAACCGGCAGGAAGGCGGGCTTGTGGTAAGTCAGCGAACCGGTCGGGCAGGCCAGGATGCATTGCACGGCATCGCACGAGAAATCGCAGGCCTGAGCGCGCGGGTCGATGTAGGGCGTGCCAACGCCGACGCCGTCGACCAGGTCGGCCAGCTTGATGGCCGAGACCGGGCAGACCTGAACGCACTGGCCGCACTTGATACAGCTGCCGAGAAAATCTTTTTCATCGAGCGCCCCGGGCGGGCGCAGGCGTTTTTTCTGGGCATAGACGAGGGGCAGGAATCCCGACATGGCCGCACCGAGGACGCCGCCGGTGAGCAGGATGGTGCGCAGGACGCGGCGCCGGTTGGTCTGTCGCTTGGCAATCGAGACGGCCGGTTTGCCGTTGCCGGCGGCTTGGCGGGGCGGGTTGCTGTCGCTGTTGTCGCCAGCGACTTCGTCGTCGATCTCGCTCATGATCGTGCCGTTCTTTCAGGTTTGACGAAGCGCGGCTTTTCGTCGCGCAGGATCAGGTCCGGAGAGGAGAAGGGGGCCAGGCGTTCGAGAAAATCGAGCAGTTCCATGACCGGCGAGCTGCGGAAAAAGCGCGCCACCGGCATCTCCATCCAGATCTGGTCGGCGTAGGCATAAAGCTCGTGGGTCTTGTCGCCGACGCCGTCGCCGTTGCGGTCGAAGCCTTGGTAGTCGTCCCAGTAATTGCCGCGCCAGACATTCTTCGGGCTATTGTTGTTGTCGCCGTGGCCACCGTAGGCGACCTGGGTCAGGTTGCCCTCGAAAACGTTGTCGATCATGTTGTTGCTGCCGGTTTCGCTGTTGAACAGGATGCCGACGCCGTTGTAGGCGAAGCGGTTGGCGCGGATCTCGATGGTGCTGTCGGGCTCGAAAGGCGAGAGATCGGAGCCGATGCCGATGCCGCAATAAATCAGCTCGTTGTTTTCGATCACCGTGCCAGACGATTCCTTGAAACCGATGGCCATGCCGGTGGCGCCCGTGGCGTGCGAAATGATGTTGTTGCGGACGATGCCGCCGACGGTGTACATGAAGTAGACGCCGACCGCGTTGTCGTAAAACTGGTTGCCTTCGATGATGTTGTCGTTGGCGAACATGAAGTGGATCGAGTAGCGGCTGCGCTTGCCGATGTTGTTGCGATAGACGTTGCGGTGCGAATACCAGGCCACCATGTCGCGCGAGTCGACGACTTCGTTGCCTTCGATCAGGTTGTCGTTGCTGTACCACAGGCGCAGGCCGTCGCCGCGCACGCCGAGTTCGCGGTCCTTGGAGCGGATGCGGTTGTTGCGAATGGTGTTGTGGTTGGACTGCTTGAGGTCGAGGCCGAACAGGCAGTTGTCGACGATGACATTCTCGATGGTGTTGTGGTCGCCGCGCACGTCCAGGCAGGAGTCGTCGGAGTCGTGCGAATCGCCGGAGCCGGTCAGGTGGATGCCACGTATCGTTGCGTTGCTGGCATCAAGCACCATGACCGTGCCGCGGTCGCCGGAATCGATGGTCACCTGGCCGCCACCGTCGATGGTCAGCGGCTTGTCGATGGTCACCGGGCCGGCGTAGTTGCCGGGCGGTGGCTTGAGGAGCGAGCCGGCCGGCGCCTGGTCGACGAAGTCCTGGAAAGGCTTGAGGCCATGCACGCGCTTGTCGCGCTCATGCAGCATGAAGGTCGGCTTCGGCCGGTCGACATTGGCGCGGGCGCCCATGCCGGCCGGCACATCGCCTTGCGGCTCGGTGTTGCCGGTGGTCAGCACGAGCAGGAGGGCGGAGGCCAGGCCGAGCCGGGCCAGCTGGGGCAGGCGGCTCACGGCGATTACTCGGCCGTTCCTTCGCGCAACTGTTTGCGCCGGATGAGCAGGGCCAGCATCATGCAAACGAAGATGGCGACAAGCAGGCCATAGCCCCAGTACGGGTAGGAGAAGGTCGAGAACTGGGCGACCTTGCCTTCGCCGAAGACGGTAGGCATGAAGGGCTTGACGGTGAAGGCGCCCCACGGGTGCATGTTGTGGCCGAAGAACCACAGCCAGCCGGCGTAGGTGATGACGAAGAAGAGCGGCAACAGGGCCGGGACCAGCGCTAGCAGGAGCTGGAACGGTTTGATTTTGGCGGTGCCGGCAATGACGATGCCCATGACGGCGATGAGGCCGAAGATGACGATTTTCGAGACATTGCGGACGTTGTCGCCCCAGCTGTGGATGCGGTCCATGTCCTTGAAGAAGGAGCCGGATTCCTGCATGTAGGCCTGGACGTGGCTTTCGAGGTGGCCGAGGACGAACTGGTCGCCAATCATCCAGGCGGCGACGGCGGCAAAGCCGGCGCTCAATATCAAAATTCGCGGTTTTTTCCGGTTGACCGTGAAAGCCAGCATCATCACGGCAAAAAAGCCGAAAAAGAACTTGGCCAGCGGCTTTTCGACCGGGGCGCCGGTGGCGATCGGGAACATCCCGACGTAGTGGTTGATGGTGTTCATTTCATGGACGCAGTCGAGGCCTTCGGCGCCCTGGTCGACGTTCTTGGCGGCGTCGGTGATCGGGTTATAGCGTTCGTCGGTGGCTTCGAGATCCTTCTGGATGATCTCGTTGGCCATCCGTGTGCCCTTGCCGGCGACCTTGCAGCCGTTATAGACACCGTCGAAATGGAAATGAATGCGGATGCCATCGGGGAAGGCATCGGCCGGATAATTCGGAGCGGTCAGGGAAACCCACCAGATGGGCGAAAAATAGGCAGCCACCAGACACACCAGAGCGATCAAGGTCAGCCCGCCGATAATCCTGTTTTGTTTTTCCATTGAACTGCTCTCTGTCTTGTTGCGCCCGGCGACTGGCCGGGTGGGAAGCTGCCCGCCGGTGGCGGGCAGCAGAAACGACTTTACAGACCGCGCGACTTCCGGGCGGCCTTGGGCTTGCACATGTTGCCCGGCATGACCAGGCTGGACTGGTAAGCCGAGATCGAGATCAGCTGATCATCGGTGTATTTCTTGATGATCTTGACCATGTCGGGATTGGCGTTGCGGCGATGGCCGTTGCGAATCTCGGTCATCTGGCGCAGCAGGTACTTGTAGTGCTGGCCGGCGATCACCGGATAGAACTTTTCCTTGTTGCCTTCGCCGTTCTTGCCGTGGCATTCCAGACACTCTTTTTCATACAGCGCCTTGCCCTCGGCAACGCGCTTGGCGGTATCGGCTGGCGGCTTCCAGTTCGGATCTTCATTGTCGCCCGGCTTCGAGTCGTAATGGCCGTGATCAAGCGGAATGCACAGCTTCTCGATGTAGGAGGCGACGTTGGCCAGTTCCTGGGCATCGGTCAGCGTGGCGGCAAACGGGTACATCGTCGGGTTGTCGCGCAGGCCGGCCCGGATGTCGGCCATCTGCTTGATCAGCACCGTGGTGTGCTGGCCGGCGAGCTGCGGGAAAGTACCGTCCGGACGACCGGCGCCGGAGGGCAGGTGACAGGCGCCGCAGGTCTCGTAACCTTCTTCGCCGGCCTTCGGGTCGCCCTTCTTGCTCAGGGCTTCGCTCTTTTCGCCGCCCTGGGCGTTCCACTTGTAATCCTTGCCTTCGATGCCCTGGGTTTTCGGTGCCTGGGGGCTGGCAAATGCGATGCCTGCGGTTAGCAGGCTTATCAAAAGGAGTGATGCTTTCATGTGAGGGTTCCTTTTATGGCGGGTGATTCAAAACGCTGAAGGCATTGTTGCACCTTGAATATCAGCGTTCTTTGATGTTGGTCAGAAGCCGGGAACACCGGCTTCCCAGGGGTTATTTGAGTTTGGAGATGAATTCGGCAATGGCCTTCATTTCCGCGTCATTGACGAGGTGCATGACCCCCTTCATGGCCGCGGTCTGGCCGTTATTGCGGGCGCCGCTCTTGATGTCCTTCATTTGCTGTTCGGCGTAGGCGGCGTTCTGCCCGGCCAGTTTCGGGTAGTTCGGCATGAGCGGCTTGTCGGCCTTGGCGCCGTGGCAGGCGTTGCAGGTTTTTTCAGCGTACAGCTTGGCGCCATCCAGTGCGGCCATGGCGGGGCTGGCGACGAGTGCGGCAGCGATTAAAGTCATTACAAATTTCATGGGTATTCCCTCCTCAATGTGAAACGGGGAACAGAGTCGCTCTGTTCCCCGCCAAATGCCTTAAGTCAGATCAAGACTTTTCGGCTTGCTTACTTGACCTTCTTGGCGCCGTTCTGCTCAAGGTAGGTCTTGGCACGCAGACCGATGTCGGCTGCCTTGACCTGGTATTGCCAGACTTGCTCGGCCCACAGGTTGGCCTGGTCCCAGTCCTTCTTGGCCGCTGCGGCTTCATGCTTGGCCTTGGCATCCTTGATCTTGTTCAACTGGTCGGTTGCGTCGTCGACCATGTTGACCACATCCGGGAAGTCCTTGAAATTGACGCTGGTGATGTAACCAACGACAGAGTCAATGACGACCTGGGTATCGACCACCTTCTTGACCGTCGCCTTGTAGTCGGTTTCGGTATAGACGGCCTTGGCCGCTACAACCTTGCCCGGCTTCCAGCCCTTCGGCTTGACCAGCAGGTAACCCTGCATTTCAAGGTGCAGCGCGGAGCAGAACTCTGTGCAGTAGTACGGATAGACCCCTTCCTTGTCAGCCTTGAACTTGACCGTCACGGTCTTGCCCGGCTCGGCCGAGGCATGCACGTTGAAGGTCGAGACGGTGAACCCGTGGGTCTCGTCCTGCGCCCGTTCCAGATTGGTCAGATGGATGGTGATTTCGTCGCCGACTTCAGCCTCGATGGTTTCCGGGGTGATGTGGGAGCGGATCAGCGTGCCGTAGACCGTGATCTTGTTGCCCTTCTTGACGGTTTCCTCTTCACCGGCCTTGGTCGCACCCGGGTGCGGCTTGTCGGTGCGGGAGTCGGTGCCGACCTTGTAACGGACGCCCGGCTTGAGCTTGGCGGCTTCGATGGCAACCACATAGTGCGGCTCACCGAGCGGTACCGGCATGTCGTACAACAGTTGCATCTTGTCGTTCGAGATGTCGATGAGCTGGTGGTTTTGCGGATGCAGCGGGCCAACCGGTACGAAACGGTCGATGGCCAGCTTGTTGAGCGCCACGAGGTAATGACCCTTCGGATCGGCCGAGTCACCTTCCATGGTCATCAGGTGACCGATGTTGTAGTGCACGGAGATCTTGTCGAGGACCTTGCCTTCGCAGTGGTTCCATTTGACGACCTGCGAATCGACGTAGAGCGAGGTGTAGGCGATACACGGCTTGCTGTCGTACTGCGTGTGCAAGGGGCCGAGGCCGAGCTGGACCTGGGTGTGCAACGCATCCTTCATGCCGATGACCGGAATACCGTAGGCATCCTTGGATTCGAACTTGCCGGCCTTGATGGCGGCCTGGATCTTCTCGAAGGAATAGACGGAGACGTGGGTGTCGAGCTTGCCGGCGACGGTCAGGAACTTGCCGTCCGGGGTGACGTCGACGCCGTGCGGCGACTTCGGTTCCGGCACGAGGAAGAGGATGCCTTCCTTGATTGCCGTTTCCATCATCAGCACGTTGTGGCCGTTGATCTTCTTGGCCTTGCCCTGAGCAACCAGTTCGGCTGCCTTCTTCCAGTTGATCACGTGCAGGTAGTCGGTATCCTTGGCGGAGCAGCCGGCTTCATACGGCGGACGACCTTTTTCGATGCCGCCGACGTAACGCTCGGAGCAGAACGAGTTGGTGAACGACCAGCCGTCGGAGGGGCCTTTGCCGGCATCCGACAAATCCTGCGAGTAGGGCGGCAGTTCGAGGGAGAAGGAAGCCTTCGGGTCGATGCGGCCTTCCTTGCGGTCGAACTTCCAGTAGGTCACGCCGCCGCGATACTTTTCGTTGAACTCTTCGAGCGGGTAGAACTTCTTGTTTTCGAGCGGCGAGGCGTACTGGGCGGCTTCGATGATGTACTCGGTGTTCGGCGTGACGAAGGCGCCGCCGTGTTCCGACTTGAAGATCGGGTTGACCACGATCTGCTTGGTTTCGAAGTCACGCAGGTCGATCACGGCGAGGCGCGGATTGGCCTTGTCGTTGATGAACAGGAACTGGCCGTCGTACTTGCCCTGGGTTTCGGAGATGGCCGGATGGTGCGTGTCGCCCCAGTTGATTTCCTTGCCGTCGATGTTGCCCTGGCGGAGCACAGCCTTGGAGTTTTCATCGAAGCCGTAGCCCTGCCACGGTTCCGGCGTGAACACGGCGATGTACTTGAGGATGCGCATGGACGGAATGCCATACACGATGATCTGGCCGGACTGGCCGCCCGAGCTGAAGGCGACGAATTCATCGCGCTTGCCGGTCGGGACGTAGGTCTTCGACGCAGCGAGCAGATCCTGCTGGCTCAGATTGCGTCGCTTCATCACGTCCTGCAGCGATTCGGCGGAGTACGCTGACGCTGCGAAGCCGGCTGCAAGAAGCAGCGCGGTGGATTTCACTACAAATTGTTTCATCTCTATTTCTCCCATGAGCACCAGAAGCAAAAAACTTCCATTTCCCCCATTGCCGCCTGTGACTTGGTGATGCTGCGACAATTTGCCGCACACTGTATTCCGGGCAGACTGTGAAAGAATTGATGTCTGCTAAATCGAAACAGATGCATTTGGCCAAAATGCATTGAGCCAAATGACCCAAGCTCCTGAAGCACTCTTGTGAATAAGAAAATACTGATCGACATCATTGGTCTGGAATTGATCGCGCTGGTTGTCGTCGTTGGTTACAAGCTGTCGCCGATGCTGTTGCCGAAAGCCGACGTCACCGTTCTGCCCGATCCCGTCTGCAATCTGCAACGCGAAGCCTGCTCGGTGAGGCTGCCGTCCGGCGGCAATGTGACCCTCGCGATGGGCACGCGCCCGGTGCCGCTGGTCAAACCCTTCGAGGTCCAGGTAGCGACCAGCGGCTTTGCGCCGGCCCGCGTCGAGGTCGATTTCGCCGGCATCGAGATGAACATGGGCTACAACCGCCCCGAGCTGGCGGCGCGTGGCACCGGCAGCTATGCCGCCGAGGTCACGTTGCCGGTCTGCATCACCGGCAGCATGGACTGGCAGGCAACGGTGCTCATCGAAACCGGCAGCGAGCGGGTGGCAATCCCCTATCGCTTTTCGACCGGGGAGCACTAAATGGCCGAACGCATCCTGATCGCAATCGCCGGCCTGCTGGCTGCACTGATACTCGGCGTCGTCCTTTTCTGGCAGCCGGAAATGCCCGAGCGGCCGCTACCCAAGGCAGTCATCGCAACCGGCGGTGATTTCACGCTGCAGTCAGCGAGCGGCCCGGTGGCGCTCAAGGGCTACCGCGGCAAACTGGTCCTCGTCTATTTCGGCTATACCTTCTGCCCCGACATCTGCCCGACCTCGCTGGCCGCGACGGCCGAAGGGCTCAAGCAACTGACGCCCGAGGAACAGGCCAAGGTGGCAATGATCTTCGTCTCGGTCGACCCGAAACGCGATACGCCTGAACGCCTCAAGGAATACGTCGAGTTTTTCCATCCGGCCATCGTCGGCGTCACCGGCACCCCTGAAAACATCGCCGAAATCGCCAAGCGTTATGGCGTCTTCTACGCCGAACAGAAGGTGGAAACGGCCGGTGACGGCTACGTCGTCGATCACTCGGCCGATACCTTCATCGTCGCTCCCGACGGCCAATTGGTTGCCAAGATGGCTCACGCCACGCCGCCCGATCAGGTCGTCGCCACCATTCGCAAATATTTGAACCAACCATGAAGGAGAGTAAGCCCATGAAACAACTGTCCCTGCTTGCAGCCAGCCTGATGTTCTCGGCCGGCGTCCTGGCCGGCGCCGCCGACACTGTCTCGGTTCAGGATCCCTACGTCCGTCTGGCCCCGCCCAACGCCCCGGCCACCGGTGCTTTCATGGTCATCAAGAACAACGGCGACAAGGACGTCAAAGTGGTCAAGGCCGACAACCCTGCCTCCAAGGTCACCGAACTGCACACCCATATCAACGACGGCGGCGTCATGAAAATGCGCCCGGTACCGAGCATCGACATCAAGGCCAAGGGCGAAGCCGTGCTCAAGCCGGGCAGCCTGCACGTCATGATGATCGACCTCAAGGCGCCGATGAAAGAAGGCGACGTCGTGCCGATCACCCTGAGCTTCGACGACGGCAGCACCAAACAGGTCGACGCCAAGGTAGTCCGCCCGATGGCTGCACCGATGCCGGCGGCCATGGAACACAAACACTGATTTTGATTTTGGCCGTTTTTTCCGGTTGACCGTGGAAGTCTGCGGTCAGACGGTTGACCGGCCATTCACCCACTGAACCGGGCTGAAACCATGTTCATGGTTCTATTTGTTCTGATCGTCGTGCTGCTGCTCTATTCGTTTTTCGCCTGAGCCAGTCAGGTTTTGACCGGCCGTTTCGATAGTTTGCGCTGCAGTGTCCGCCGGTGCATTTTGAGGGCGCGGGCGGTGGCTGAGACGTTGCCGTCGTTTTCGTTGAGGACGCGCTGGATGTGTTCCCATTCGAGGCGGTCGACCGACAGGGGTTCATCCGATGCCGGGACGTCGAAATCGGGGCCGTCGTCATCGTCGAGGGCGGAGAGGATGGCTTCGACTTCGACCGGCTTGGCGAGGTACTGGACGGCGCCGAGCTTGACGGCGTCGACGGCGGTGGTGATGCTGGCGTAGCCGGTCAGGACAACGATCCGGCATGCCGGGTTGATGGCCAGCAGTTGCGGGATGAGGGCCAGGCCCGAACTGCCGTTCAGGTTGAGGTCGAGAACGACGCGCCCGGCCTGCATTTCCTTTGCCGCGGCCAGTGCCGATGGGGCATCGAGGGTGCCCCGCGCCGGGTGGCCGCGCCGTTCCAGCGTGCGGACGAGGATGGCGTTGAAGCTCGGGTCGTCGTCGATGATCAGCGTTGGTTCGGTCATGTCTTTATCCGGGGCAGTTCAATGCGGGCGAGGGCGCCGCCTTCTTCGGGATTGAGCAGCGTCAGGGTGCCGCCGAGTTGTTCGACGGCGCTGCGCGTCAGCATCAGGCCGACCCCGCTGCCGCGCTCGTGGGCGGGAAAGCTTTCCTGGCCGCCGAGTTCAAGCACCTGCTCGGGAAAGCCCGGGCCGCGGTCACGGATCTCGATGCACAGGTTGTCGGTGCACCAGCTCAGGCGAATTTCGAGCGGGGTGGTCGTGGCGTTGGCGGCGTTGTTGAGGAGATTGAGCACGGCCTGTTCGAGGCGCGGGTCGGCGACGATTTCCGGCGCCTCGCCGTCGCTGGCGACGATCAGCCGGCTGCTCGCTTGCGGGCGGGCGGCGTGCCAGTTCTGGCGCAGGTGGTCGAGCCAGCGATTGGCGGCCTGCAGTGGGGAATTTTCCAGCCTTTCGGCTCCGGCCCGGCGCGACAGGCCGGTGACGATTTCCTTGCAGACGGCGATTTGTTGCAGGAGCAGCTTGAGGTCGTCGCGGGCCGCTTCGCTCAGGCCGGGATCGTTGGCCAGTTCGCCGGCGAGCAGGGCCATGGTGCCGAGCGGCGTGCCGAGTTCGTGGGCGGCGCCGGCGGCCAGGGTGCCCATGGCGACGACCCGTTCATCGCGCAGGCCCTGTTCGCGGGCCGTGGCCAGTTCGGCGTCGCGTTGGCGAATGACTCGGGTGGTGTGAACGATGATCCAGCCGATCATGACGGCCGAGACGACGAAAATCAGCCACATGCCGCCCAGGTGCAGGCGCGTTGCGCGCGTGGCGTCGGGCATCGGCAGTGGGACGTAATAGAGCATGAGCAGCGAATAGGCGGCGATGGCAACGGCGGTGACGATAACCACGCAACGTGCCGGCAAGGTCAGGGCGGCGACGGCGACCGACGGCAGGAGCAGGGAAACGAGCGGATTGGCGGCGCCGCCGCTGAGGAAAACGACAGCGCTCAGCATGCCGATGTCGAACAGCAGCTGGCTGAACAGTTCGTTGGCCGTTGCCGTTTGCGAGCGAATGACGCGCCACTGGGCGATGGCATTGAACAGCAGGGCGATGGCGACGATGCCGAGGAGCGGCACCTGCGGCACGGGAATGTCGAGCAGACCGGGGCCTACCATGATGAGTTGGGCCAGCACGGCGAGCACTACCCAGCGACCGCTGACCAGGCGGCGCAGGTTGGCCAGGTGGTCGGTATTTGCAGTCGTGCACGGGGTAAATGCCATGGGCCGAATTATGCGTGATTTGTGTCAATTTTCAGTCGCTTGAGAGGTGCGACAATTCGCCGCATCGATTTCGGGAGCTGTCCTGCATGCTGAATTTCCTGCGTTTTCCCCTCTTTCTTGCTGCGCTTGTCGTGAGCTATCCGGTTGCTGCGGTCGACCTCGAAAAAGGCAAGGAAATCAACGGTACCTGCGCCGCCTGCCACAGCGACAACGGCCAGGGCGGCAAGAAGGGCGAGTACCCGCGCATTGCCGGCCAGCAGGTCAAGTACATCGAAAGCCAGTTGCGGAGTTTTCGCGCGCGGACGCGGATCAATATCCCGATGTTCCCCTACACGCAGGAACGCGAGTTGTCCGACGAGGATATCAAGGACATTGCAGCCTACCTGTCGGGGATCGTGCTCGATACCAAAATGCCGACCTACAAAGGGACGGAGGATGCGCTGACCCGGCTGCTCATGGCTGAAAAGGTCATGATCATCCCGCGCGCCGAGGGCGACCTGGAGAACGGCGGGAAGATCTACCAAAAACAGTGCGCCGCCTGCCACGGCAAGACCGGGCGCGGCCGCGGCATGTTCCCGATGCTCGTTGGCCAATACACCAATTATCTGCAGCGTCAGGTCGATCTCTACCTCAAGGGCGACCGCCCGCATGACGAAGAAGGCACCGTCGGCCTGCTCAATGCCCTCAAGCCGCAGGATATCCAGGACATCCTGGCCTATCTCACGTCGATACAGGAGCCGAAGGAATGAAACGTCTTGCCCTGACTTTGATGACCGCGCTGGCCGCTTCCGGCGCCATCGCCCACGGCCATCCCGGGCCAATCGACGACAGCATGCCCGATGCCCAGCGCATCCGCTTCTGCGAACGCGTCCGCGACCACGCCCTGCAGGCTTTCTACAACCGCGACAAGGGGCGGCCGATGAAGCTGTTCGACGAAGACGGCAGCGACGGCGCGCGCATCACCAACCACATCATCCGGCGCATCTACGAAGAGCCGCAGATTTCCAGCCCGAAAAAAGCCGAAACCTTCGGCCGGGCGACCTGCAACGAAATGATGGGGACGAAGCCCGTCTCAGAGTAGGAAGGGGATGAAACGCTTGGTGCGCTGCATGTAGCTGGCGTAGGCGTCGCCGAAATAGGCCAGGCATTCGCGCTCGTCGGTCACGGCAGTCAGCCACAGCGAAAACGAGGCGATGCCGGCGATGATCGTGCCGATCAGGCTGGGGTCTTGAAAATAAGCCCCCCAGGCCAGGGCGAGCAGCGAGGAGTACATCGGGTGGCGGATGTAGCTGAAAATGCCATGCGACACCACTTGCGTCGTTTTCTCGAATTCGTAGAACGAGCCGTCGTCGCGCTGGGCACTGGCCGCACCGTCGCGGCGCAGGGTGCGTGTGCCTTCGACGACGAGGAAGATGCTCAGCAACATGAGCATCCACGAGGTGAACTGGTGCGGCGAATAGGGATCTTCACCCCACACGCCATGGTTGAGGACGATCAGGCCAAGAATGGCTTCCCAGGCGAAAAAACGGTAGAAGCCATGGCTGCCGGGCTTGCGCAGGGCTTTTCGCGAAAGCCAGATGACGACGGCAGTGCCGGCCAGGAAAAAGATCAGATCGTTCATGTCACTCTGAGAAAGTAGTGGTGAGGGCGGCGATCATGTAGGCGTGGTCGAGGACGCCGGCACTTTCGCGGATGCTGTGCATGGCCCACATCGGCGAACCGACGTCGACGCTGGGGATGCCCAGGCGGGCGGCGACAATCGGGCCGATGGTGCTGCCGCAACCGAGATCGGTGCGGTGGGCGTATTGCTGGCAGGGCACGCCGGCCTTGGCGCAGATGGCCATGAAGCGGGCGGCCGTCTCGGCGCTGGTGCTGTAGCGCTGATTGGCATTGCTCTTGATGACCGGGCCGGCGTTGACCAGCGCATGGTGGCCGGGTTCGTAGGCGGCCGGGAAATTGGGGTGCCAGCCATGCGCCATGTCGGCGCTGACGAAGAAACTCCGGGCCAGCATGCGGCGCTGGTCTTCGCTGTCCAGACCGGCGCTGGCGGAGAGGCGGGCGATGACATCCTGGACGAAACTGCCGCCGGCTCCGGTGGCGCTTTCGCTGCCTACTTCTTCGTGGTCGAAAAAAGCGCACAGGCAGGTGGCGGCAGGCTCGCTGGTGGCAAGCAGGGCGCTCAGCGCGGCGTGACAGGAAGCGAGATTGTCGAGCTGGCTGTTGGCGACGAACTCACGGTCGACACCCCAAAAAGCCCCTTTTTGCGTGTCATAGGCATTGAGTTCCCAGGTCAGAAGATCGTCCGGTTCGACGCCGAGCGCGGTAGCGATGGGCTGGCGGAAACGTGCTTCGGCCTTCGTGCCGTCTGCGGAAACGCCGAGCAGCAGCGGGAGTTCGGTCTGCTTGTTGAATTTCAGGCCGTTCTCGTTGACCTCGCGGTTCATGTGAACGGCGAGGTTGGGCAGGCGCAGCAGCGGTTCAGCAAAGCGCACCAGCCGGCTGGCGAAGCCGCCCGGCACGCGGACATTGACGCGCCCGGCCAGCGACAGGTCGCGGTCGGCGAAGGTGGCGAGGATCGGGCCGCCATAGACTTCGACGCCGAGGCGCACCATGCCGGCCGCGTCTTCGGCCGGTTTTGGCTTGAGGCGCAAGCCCGGCGAGTCGGTGTGGGCGCCGATCAGGCGCAGGCCGGTCGTTGCCGCCGGCTGGCTGCCGACGATGAAGGCGATGATCGACGAGCCGCCGCGCACGACGTAGCGACGGTCGCCGGCGGCCAAGGTCCAGCGCTCGGCTTCGTCCAGCCGGCTGAAACCGGTTGCGCTCAGCCTGGCTTCGCAGGTCTGAACGGCATGCCAGGGGCTGGGGCTGGCATCGATGAAGTCGAGCAGATCCTGGGCCTGGACGCGGGTAGCGGCGGGAATGTTCATGGTTTTTTGAGTTTCAGCAGTTCGAGCAAGATTTTAAAAACCCGTTCATCATAAAGCATTGCGATGTGACCTACCGCAGGCAGTTCGACATCGCGGGTGCCGGGCAGGCGCTGGTTGTCCTGCGGCATGACGTAATTGTCGTAGGCATTGCGCAGGCTGACGGCGGGAATCTTGATCGGTTCGGTGGCCATGTCGCGCAGCCACAGCGAGCCGGGCGTCATCTCGCGCGAATTCTGGCCGAAGCCGATTTTGCTCAACATGCTCCCGGCGTGCGGTGTGGCCAGCGTGAACAAACGGTCGACCCGCTCGATGCCATGGCGGGCCAGGTAGGAGCGGCAGATCAGTCCGCCCATGCTGTGCGCGACAAGGGTGACCTGCTGGCTACCGGTGTCGGCGCAGACTTCCTCGATGCGCTGGTTGAGCAGCGGCACCAGCTTGCCCATGCTGGTGTAGGGCGGCGCCAGACTGACCGTGGCAACGCTGTGGCCGGCCGCTTCGAGGCGACGGCGGAGCAGCCACCAGACACCGCGACTGCAGCCGTAGCCATGGACAAGCAGGATCGGCTTCTTGTTCGGGAGCAGGCGGTCGCCCGGCATCCACAGGCGCTCGAAAGGGATGACGAGCAGGAAGGTAAGGAGGAAGGCGAAATATTCGCCAGCCATGATCCGGAAACGTTTGCCAAAGCCGAGCGCCGGCGCTGGCGAGGCGAATTTCATGCCGAAGAACCAGGTCGTCGCGTTCATCCAGAAGCGCAGGCCGAGCAGGCAGTTGATGGCGCCGATGATGGCCAGCGGCCAGTCGAGGTGCATGAAATGGCGGCCGATGTAGAGATAGCCGCTGATTTCAAGGGCGAGCCAGATAAGTAGCGAGACAGGAACCATGCCGGGCTCAGGCTGCTTCAGCTTCGGGCTTGGGCAACCACAGGCAGGCGCCTTTGGATTCCTTGTCGATGGCTTTCAGAACCTGATCGTGTTCGGCCAGTTCCTCGGGCGAGGCACGGCGGACGGAGAGTGGCTTGCGTTCGCGGACCAGGCCGTCGGCGCCGATGTTCGGGCGCGGCGCGGCGTCGGGTTCGATCATCAGCGAGTTCTGGCCACGGGTCATGGCCAGGAAAACTTCGGCCAGCAGCTCGGTGTCGAGCAGGGCGCCGTGCAGGGTGCGGCTGGAGTTGTCGATTTCGTAGCGTTCGCACAGCGCGTCGAGGCTGTTGCGCTTGCCGGGGTGGAGGTCCTTGGCCATGCGCAGGGTGTCGGTCACCTTGCCGCAGATGGTGCCGACCGGCACCCGGCCGAGGCGGTCGAGCTCGGCGTTGAGGAAGCCGATGTCGAATGGCGCGTTGTGGATGATCAGCTCGGCGCCGTTAATGAACTCCAGGAACTCGTCGACGATGTCGGCGAACTTCGGCTTGTCGGCGAGGAATTCAAGCGTGATGCCGTGTACCGCCTGGGCGCCTTCGTCGATTTCGCGTTCCGGGTTGATGTATTTGTGCAGGTGGCGACCGGTGAAGCGACGGTTCACCATCTCGATGCAGGCGACTTCGAGGATGCGGTGGCCCGAGCGGGGGTCAAGGCCGGTGGTTTCGGTGTCGAGGACGATCTGTCTCATGCGGCTTCCCTGTTTTTCAATTCGTCGATGCCGCGATTGGCCAGGGCATCGGCGCGTTCGTTTTCGGGGTGGCCGGCGTGGCCCTTGACCCAGATCCATTCCAGTTTGTGCAGCTTGACCTGGGCGTCGAGCTGTTGCCACAGGTCGGCATTCTTGACCGGCTTCTTGTCGGCGGTTTTCCAGCCGTTGCGCTTCCAGCCGTGGATCCACTCGTTGATGCCTTTGAGCACGTATTGCGAGTCGGTGTAGATCTTGCCGCCGACCGGGCGCTTGAGGGCCTCTATGGCGCGGATGGCGGCGGTCAGTTCCATGCGGTTGTTGGTCGTTTCCTTCTCGCCGCCCCACAGTTCCTTTTCGTGCGGTCCGACGCGCAGGATGGCGCCCCAGCCGCCAGGGCCGGGATTGCCCTTGCAGGCGCCATCGGTAAATATTTCTACGGTTTCTTCAGCGGCCATGGCCTTCCTTTTGGGCGATCGGGCGCAGCGCCTTGGCGCGCACCGACTTGTTTCGCCAGTTGGGGGTGATGAGGTGCATGCCGTGCACGCGCTTGATGGCGCGCAGCACGTAAACGCCGCCGGAAAAATTCCACCAGCGGTTGCCGGCCGTTTCGATGAACTGCCAGCCTTGCACCCATTTTAGTTGTTCGACCGGGGGGATGTAGCAGCCCAGCGTGCCACGGTCGACTTCGAAACTGAGCAATTTTAGCCAGTCCTTGAGGCGATTCAGCGACAGGTAGCTGCCGTTCCACGGAAAATCGCCGCTGCGGTCGAGTTTGCGTTTGACGCCCCACAGCGACAATGGGTTGAAGCCGATGATGATGACCTGGCCTTCAGGAATCAAAATGCGCTCGACTTCACGCAGGATCTGGTGCGGCTCGTCGCTGAATTCGAGAACGTGGGGCAGGACGACGAGGTCGGTGCTGAGTGAGGCAAAGGGCAGGGCCGTGCACTCGCAAAGCATGTCGACCGCGCCGTATTCGCCGGCCTTGAGGCGCAGCGGCACGCGGTTGGCACGCAGGAAATCGCCCTGTGGCAGGCCGAGTTGCAGGGCATGGAACCCGAAAACGTCGGCGACGGCCGCATCGAGCTGGCGCTGCTCCCAGTCGAGCACGAAGCGGCCGGGGGCGCTCGCCAGCCAGGCATCGAGCCCGGGAATTGACATCCGGGGCGCAGCACTCGATAGTTCCGGCATGTTTGAAATTTCGCTCATTCCCGCGTTCAAGGATAATTACATCTGGCTGCTGACCCGCGGCAAGCGTGCCTTCGTCGTCGATCCCGGCGATGCCGCCCCGGTCATCGCCCGCCTCGAAGCCGACGATCTGACGCTGGAGGGCATCCTGATCACGCATCATCATGCCGATCACCAGGGTGGCGTCGCCGAACTCAAAGCGCGCTGGCCAGTCGAGGTTTATGCACCGGCCGACGAGTCTATCACAGGCCGCACGCGTCCACTTTCGGGTGGCGAACAGATTGAAGTGCTCGGCGAGAAGCTCGATGTCATGGCCGTTCCCGGGCATACGCTGGGCCATCTCGCCTACCTTGCGCCGGGCGCGTTGTTCTGTGGCGATACGCTGTTCGGTGCCGGCTGCGGAAGGTTGTTCGAGGGGACGCCGGAACAGATGTCGGCCTCGCTCGACAGCATCGCGGCGTTGCCCGACGACACCAAGGTCTATTGCGCCCATGAATACACCGAGATGAACCTGCGCTTTGCGCTGGCCGTCGAGCCCGACAATGCGGCCTTGTCGGACCGCGTCGCCAGGGTTGCGGCGCTACGGGCGGCCGGGCTGTCCAGCGTGCCGTCGACGCTGGGCGAAGAGAAGGCGACCAATCCCTTTCTGCGCTGCACCGATCCGGCGGTCATCGCCGCCGCCGAACAGCGGAATCCTACGGTCAACCGGGAAAAAGCCGCAATTTTCAAAACGATACGCGGCTGGCGAAACGAGTTTTAGGACGTCGCCCTAAGGCTTGGCCTGGCGGACGCGGTGGCTGACTTTTTCCAGCGTATCGAGCACGCGGGCCGCGTTGAAGGGCTTGATGATGAAGCCGCTGGCGCCGTTCATGATCGATTCCTGAACGGTTTCCGGATCGGAGTTGCCGGTCACCATGACGACTTCGGTGGCCGGATTGGCCACCTTGATCTCGCACAGCGCTTCGATGCCGCTCTTTTCCGGCATGACGACGTCCATGCAGACAATGTCCGGCTTCAGGCGATCGACGATATCGATCGCCGCTTGTCCGTTGCGGGCTTCGCCAACCACGTCGTATTCCTCGCCACGCAGCATGGCGCGCAGAATGCTGCGCATCATGTCGTTGTCGTCGGCAATGATGATGGAGAGACGGCGTCTGGCCATGGTCAGGCGTCGTCAGCTCGGCAGAGACCGTCGCGGCCCTGCCGTTTGGCGCGCAGCAGGGCCTTGCCGGCGGCCTGGATGAGGTCTTCCGGCGGGTTGTCGAAGCCCGGGGCAGCGGAGGCGAGGCCGATGCTCATGGTGACCAGACCGCCCGGCGACGAGGCGTGCTCGATGTTGAGATCACGGATCGCCTGGCGGATTTTTTCGGCCACGATCAGCGCGCCGCCGATGGTCGTTTCGGGCAGGACGACGGCGAATTCCTCGCCGCCGTAGCGCGCCACGATGTCGGACGGACGTTCAGTGTGTTGACGAATGGCCCCGGCGATCCGGCGCAGGCAGTCGTCGCCAGCCTGATGGCCATAGGTGTCGTTGTACAGCTTGAAGTAGTCGACATCGCACATCATCAGCGCGATGCTGTTCGAGTGACGACGCGCCCGGCGCCATTCGATCGACATCGTTTCGTCGAAATAGCGGCGGTTGGCGACACCGGTCAGGCCGTCGCTCGACGAAATGCGCACCAGTTCCTGGTTGGCGGCATCGAGTTTGCGGGTCAGTCCGATCAGCGACGAACGCATGAGGACGATACGCTGCATGGCGCGGACTTTTGCGCCGAGGACGATTTCGCTGACCGGCTTGAGCAGGTAGTCGTCGCCGCCGGCAGCAATGCCTTTTTCGATGCTCGCTTCGTCCTCACGGGAAGCCAGAAAAATGATCGGCGTCCATTCGCCCGGCGTTTCCGTTGCCCGGATCCGCTGGGCGAGGAGAAAGCCATCCATGTCGGGCAGGGCGAGATCAAGCAGGACCAGATCCGGCCGCGTGCGCGCGAATTTCTCCAGCGCCTCGTCGCCGGTACTGGCAGAAAGCGCTGTTGCACCAAGCCTTTCCACTTGCTCGACTGGCAGGTGGTAGGTGGAGCGACTGTCTTCGACGACAAGGATTTTCATGTTGGCACAAGCGACTCGATCTACTCAGTCTAGCGGCAATATCGGGTGAAGAAAACCAGTGCGGCAACGGCGATGCCGACTGCGGCACACCCCCAGCCGATTCCCCAATAGAGGGCACGACTGGCCTGATAGTGGGCGGCGCGTTGCTTGAACTGGAAATAGCGCTGAAATTCGCCGAGTGTCAGCAACGCCGTGAACATGAAGAAAATCATGCCGCAGAACATGAAGATGATGATGCCGTTGGTCAGTTCGCGGCAGGCGCCGGCCGTGCGGTGGAGAAAGAGGAGGAGGCCGTCGGTGCGAAAGGCAAAGCTGCCGACAAAAAAAGCCAGCCCGACAAAAACGCTGATCAGACCGATGACCAGCCAAGTCTGCCAGCGCCTGAGTTGGGCGATCAGGCGGGATATTTCTTCGACGAACCAATTCATGTGTTTTTGCTGATATTTCTGGTGTGGCGTTGTGCTAAATTTCACAGATATAAAACAATAAAGGCAGAATAGCATGGCCGCGCCGACCGTAAGCCATTCCGCAACAATGTCACGCCTTGCCGGGGCGCTCAAATCGCCGCGTAGTCAGCGAATCGGAAAATGGCTGGTGGGCATTCTTGTGGTTTTCGGGCTGCTTGGCTTTTTTGCTGCGCCGCCGCTAATCAAGTCAGTTTTGCAGAAACAGCTGACACAGCAACTGCATCGCCAAGTCAGTATCGAAAACATCGATATAAATCCATACGGCTTGTCGGCAAAGATCAATGGTCTTTCGATCAAGGCCGACGGCGGCAAGGAAGTAGCCGGTTTTGACGAACTGTTCGTCAATCTGTCGTCGGCCTCCCTTTTCAAATTGGCCGCTGTCGTCGATGAAATCCGTTTGCAGGGATTGCGCCTTGCGGTATCGCGCGTGGCCGATGGTCGCTACGACATTTCCGATCTGCTCGATGAGTGGATGCAGCCCAGCGACAAGCCCGAGTCCGCCACGCCGCGTTTTTCGCTCAACAACATCCAGCTCGTCAATGGACAGATCGTTTTTGACGACCAGCCTGCCGGCAAGGTGCATACGATCAGCGACATCAACCTGGCGCTGCCCTTCGTTTCCAGCCTGCCGTATCAAACCGAGATACTGGTCACCCCGTCTTTTTCCGCCAATATCGACGGCTCGGCGCTGAGCATGAGCGGTGACAGCAAGCCGTTTTCGCCTAACCACGAAAGCACGTTCAATCTCGATCTGGACCGCTTCGACCTGGCCGGCTTGCAGGCCTACCTGCCGGATTCGCTTCCCTTGCGAATTGCTTCGGGAACGCTCGACGCCGAGTTGAAGGCCATGTTCCAGGAAGGGGCGGATCAGGTTTATTCCATATCGGTCCTTGGTGCCGTCCATGTTTCCGGGCTGGCACTGGCTGAAAGCGATGGCCAGCCGCTGCTTGGCTGGAAGCGCCTCGACATCGAGCTGGACAATGTCGATCCGATCAATGCTCAGCTGGCCGTCAAACGCGTCGGGCTTGAAGGTCTCGATGTGACCTTGGCGGTCAACAAGCAAGGTGAGTTCAACGTGCTGCGGATTGCCGACCGGCTGGCCCGGCCGGTGGCAAAGGCGGCGGCGCCGAAGCCGGCGGATGCCAGGCCGGTGGCATGGTCGCTCGGCGAGTTTGTCTTGAGCAACGGCCTGATTCGCTGGCGGGACGAGTCGAGCCAGATGCCGGTGGCCGGCGAGGTGCGCAATCTGGAGGCACGTGTCGGCAAGGTCGACAGCAAACTGGTCGAGCCTATCGAAATCGGTGAGGTGAGCTATCAGATCGATCTCGGCGAGCGCTTCCGTGTCGACAAAATGGCGCTCAAGGGGATCAGGCTCGATTTGCCGGCGCATCGCGTCGATGTTGCCGAGGTGACCAACAGCGGCGCCCGCGTCCGCATGCTGCGCAACCAGGCCGGCCAGATCGAATGGGTCAGTTCGCCGGTGCTCAGGCTGGTCCGGGCGACCAATGCCGAGCAGGACACCAAAGCCAGGGCGGAAGCTGAGGCGAGGGGAACGCAGGAGTGGATCGGCAAGGTTGGCAGGCTGGCGATTGAAGACCTTGGTTTTCGTTTCGAGGATCGCGCCTTGTCCAGCGTCGCGGTGCAGGAAATAGACGGATTCAGTTTGCTCGCCGAGGGCCTGAGCAACGAGCCGAACAAGAAAGGCACGATCTCGCTGAAGAGCAGGATCAACAAGAAAGGCAGCCTCAATGTCGATGGCAGTCTGCAGATCTATCCGCTCGACGTCGCCGTCAAGGTCGACACCGTGGCGATTCCACTGCTGCCGCTGGAGCCCTATTTCGGCCAGTTTCTGAACCTTTCGTTGACTCGCGGGCAGGTCTCGAACAAGGGCGAGGCGACGGCCAAGCTTGATACGGCTGGCCTCAAGGCCGGCTACAAGGGCTCATTCACGCTCGGCAACTTTGTTGCGGTCGACAAGCTGAACAGTGCCGATTTCCTCAAGTGGAAATCGCTGCACTTCGGCGGCATCGATTTCCGCCTTGAGCCGCTGGCCATCAACATTGGCGAAATTGCCCTGACCGACTATTTCTCGCGGCTGATCCTCAACAAGGAAGGCAAGCTCAACGTCGCCGAGATTGTCAGGAAGCCGGCCGGCGAAGCGGTCAACAGCGACTGGCCGAAGGTGGAGGCCACGGTAGCGGCGAAGGAAGCGGCACCGGCCAGGCCGATCCCGATCAGGATCGACAAGATCACCCTGCAGAATGGCACGGTCAATTTCTCCGATCTGTTCGTCAAGCCGAATTACACCGTCAACCTGACCAAGCTGGGCGGACGGGTGACCAACCTTTCCTCCGCTGCCGACACGGTGGCCGACCTCGAATTGCGCGGTCGCTACGCCAATTCGGCTCCGGTGCAGATTATGGGCAAGCTCAATCCGCTGGCGGCCAACACCTACCTGGATATCAAGGCGGACATCAAGGGCGTCGATCTGGTCGGTTTCTCGCCGTATTCCGGAAAATACGCCGGCTACGCCATCGAGAAGGGCAAGCTGTCGATGAATGTCGCCTACAAGCTGGAAAACAAGGAATTGTCGGCAGACAACCGGCTGTTCATCGACCAGTTCACCTTCGGCGAAAAAGTCGACAGCCCCGATGCGACGACGCTACCGGTCAATCTGGCCATTTCGCTGCTCCGGAACAATCGGGGTGAGATCGATCTCAACCTGCCGATTTCAGGTTCGCTTGAAGACCCCGAGTTCTCGATTGGCGGTCTGATCGTCAAGGTTGTCGTCAACCTCTTCGTCAAGGCCGTGACCTCACCGTTTGCCTTGCTTGGCTCGATGTTGGGTAGCGGTGAGGAACTTTCGAATGTGGGATTCCCGGCTGGCCGGGCCACCGTCGACGAGGCTGCTGGCAAGAAGCTAGAAGTACTTGCCAAGGCCTTGAACGAACGCAACTCGCTGAAGCTGGAAATCACCGGTCGCATTCATCCCGAGCTTGATCGGGAAGGTTTCAAGCGCCTCGCTGTCGAACGCGCCATGCAGGCCGAGAAGTTGAAGGATCTCAAGAATGCCGGGGAGGGCCAGTCGCTGGATGAAATAGTCATTGCCCCGGGAGAATACAAGCTGTACCTGACCCGCGCTTACCGGGCGGCGAAATTCCCGAAGCCGCGCAATATGATCGGCCTGCTCAAGGATTTGCCGGTCGAGGAAATGGAAAAACTGATGTTGGCCAACGCCCCGGCCAGCGACGGGGATCTCGCCCAGTTGGGCAAGGAGCGCGCCGAAGCTGTCTCCGCCTGGTTGGTCAATCAGGGTGGCGTAGCCGCAGAGCGTTTGTTCCTGGTGCCGCCAAAGGACCGGAGCGACGTCAAGAACCAGGCCAGCCGGGCCGATTTTTCTTTAAGGTAAGCCGTTGATGAGTGAAACGATGGGACTGGCGCTGATCGTCGGTGTGATGGTGGTCATTCTTTTGCAGGTGGCGCTGTTGCTGCGTGGCAACCGGCGGCCGGATGAAGAAGGCTTCCGGGCGCAGCAGGAGGCGCAGGAAAAGGGGCTCATGCGCCTGGAGCGCGAACTGCGCGAGGAACTGGCGCGCGGTCGGCGCGAGGTGGCCGAAGAGGCCTTCCGTGATCGCGAGGAGCGGGCGCAATCGTCGAGTTTGCTGGGCCAGACGCTGTCCTCGCAGGTCGTCCAGTTCGGGGCGGCGCAGGCTGAACGGCTGGAGGCTTTCGCGCGTGAGTTGAACCGCTTTTCACTGGGACTCGACGAGCGCTTCGAACGTTTGAAAATTGCCGTCGAATCCCGGTTGACCGCAATACAGGCCGACAACGCCAACAAGCTCGAAGAAATGCGGCGGACGGTCGATGAAAAGCTGCACGCAACGCTGGAGCAACGCCTCGGCGAGTCGTTCAAGCTGGTCAGCGAGCGGCTCGAGCAGGTCCATCGCGGTCTCGGCGAAATGCAGACGCTGGCGGCCGGTGTCGGCGACCTCAAGCGCGTGCTGACCAATGTGAAAACGCGCGGCACCTGGGGTGAGGTGCAGCTCTTAGCGCTGCTCGAACAGTTGCTGACGGCCGAGCAGTTCGGCAGCAACGTGGCGACCAAACCGGGTAGCAACGAGCGCGTCGATTTCGCCATTCGCCTGCCGGGCAAGGATGACGGGGCCGTGGTCTGGCTGCCGATTGATGCCAAGTACCCGATAGAGGATTATCAGCGCCTGCTTGAGGCGCAGGATCGCGGCGATCCAGCCGGGGTCGAGGAGGCATCGCGGGCCATCGAAACGCGCCTGAAGAATGAGGCGAAAAGCATCCACGAGAAATACGTGGCGCCGCCGCATACGACCGATTTTGCCTTGCTCTACCTGCCGCTCGAAGGGCTTTATGCCGAGGCCTTGCGCCGTCCGGGTCTGGCTGAAACCCTGCAGCGCGACTGGCGGGTCAGCCTGACCGGGCCGACGACCTTGGCGGCGATGCTCAACAGCCTGCAGATGGGTTTCCGCACCCTGGCCATCGAGCAACGTTCGGCCGAAGTGTGGGCCGTGCTCGGCGCGGTGAAGACGGAGTTCAGCAAGTTCGGCGAGGCGCTGGCCCATACAAAGAAGAAGCTGGACGAGGCGAGCAACAGCATCAGCAAGGCCGAAACGCGGACGCGGCAACTGACGCGCCGCTTGAAGGAGGTCGAGGCGCTGCCGGTGGCAGAGGCCGAACAATTGATCGGGGTGGCGGATTTCGATGGCGAAGACGAGTGAACTGGAAGCCGCCTACAGGGCGACGACTTACCGGGTATTCCTGCCTGGCGGCGTTTGTGATTTGCGCATCGGTCAGCCCTGCGAGACCCTGCGCTGCTGGCTTGAAACGGCCGGCAGCACCGAGTTTGCCCTGGTCACGGCGCACAATCCGGGTGGCCGGCCGGCTGACGAGGCGAGCAATGCCGAGCGTCAGTCGCAACTGGAGTGCGAGTTGCTGGAAGGCAACTACGAACCTTACGTCGCGCAGCATGACGCCGATGGCGAAGGATGGCCGAGCGAGGAGAGTTGCTTCGTGCCCGATCTTTCCTGCCCGGATGCCTGCGCCCTGGCGGCAGATTATGGGCAGAATGCTGTGGTGTGCGGCGGCGCCGATGCTGTGCCGCATCTCGTCTGGATAGAAGATAGCGAACAATGAGTAAAAGAATCGGCCGTTTCGAAGTGCGTGGCGAGTTGGGGCGGGGGGCGCAAAGCGTCGTTCATCTTGGCTTCGATCCGCAATTGCAGCGCGAGATTGCCATCAAGACCGTGCATTTCACCTCGCCGGATGCGGAGCGCAAGGGCATGCTGCTCGACGAGGCGCGCATGGTCAGCCGCCTGCGTCACCCCGGCATCGTGCCGATTTTCGAGGCCGGCGAGCAGGATGGCGACCTCTACCTGGTCTTCGAATACGTGCCTGGCAAGAGCCTCGGCGAATTCCTGCGGCAGAGCGGTGCCTTACCGCCGGTCAAGGCCATTTCGATCCTGCGCCCGATTCTCGATGCAATCGCCTACGCCCATGGCCAGGGCGTCATCCACCGCGATTTGAAACCATCGAACATCCTGCTTGACGACAATGGCATGCCGCGCGTCATGGACTTCGGCATCGCTGCGCAGGTCGATGCGTCGAGCGATCCGGCCGACTGGATCACCGGGACGCCGGCCTACATGGCACCGGAATACATCCTGCATCGCGAAATTGGCGCACCTTCCGACGTTTTTGCGGCCGGCCTGATCCTCTTTGAAATGCTGACCGGGCGCCGGGCCGTGGCTGGCGACAGCGTTGCCGCCATCATGCAGCGATTGGCCGGTGAAGACATCAAGCTACCGGCCGATGCTACGGTCGACGAGCCATTAAGTGCGATTTTGAACAAGGCCCTGGCGCGCGATCCGCAGCTGCGTTTTCAGACGGCAGCCCAGTTTGGCGAGGCCCTGGACAATTATCTCGATCCCGAAGAAGACGTTCCGGCCAGTGCCGGCGGCCGGCAGGCGACGCTCGAGTTCCTGTTGCGCCGGATGCGCCACAAGAGCGATTTTCCGGCCCTCTCCGAGTCGGTCAGCGCCATCAACAAGATCGCCAACAGCGAGACGGAGAGCATCGACAAGCTTTCGAACACCATCCTCAAGGACTTTGCGCTGACCAACAAGCTGCTGCGCCTGGTCAACTCGGCCTATTTCCGCCAGGCCGGCGGCGGCAGCATCAGCACCGTGTCGCGGGCGGTCGTCGTGCTCGGCTTCGAGGCTGTGCGCAACATCGCCATTACCGTCCTGCTCTTCGATCACCTGCAAAACAAGGCCAATGCCACGCAGCTCAAGGAAGATTTCCTGCGCGCCAACATGGCCGGTGTGCTGGCCAAGGATATCGGCGCGACGGCACGTATGCGCGATCTGGAACAGTCGTTCATCTGCTCGCTGTTCCACAGCCTGGGGCGTCTGCTGTCGCAGTACTATTTCCCCGAAGACGCCGAAGAAATTCGTCGCGTCATCGCGCAAAAGGACTGCAGCGAGGAACTCGCCGCAAAACAGGTGCTCGGCATCTCGTTTGAAGAAATCGGCATCGCCATCGCCAAAGTCTGGGGTTTTCCTCCCCTGATCGTCACCTCGATGCGGCGTTTGCCGTCCGGCAAGGTCAGGAAGGCGGTTGATCAGGAAGATCGCCTGCGCACGCTATCCGGCTTTTCCAACGAATTGTGCGACGTCATCGCCCTGGCCACGCCGGAACTGCGTGATCGCGAACTGAAAAAAACCATGGCCCGTTTCGCCGATGCCGTGGCGCTGGGGCAGAACGAGGTGATGCAGACCGTGCAGCGCGCCGTTGAGGAGGTCGCCGATTTTGCCAACATCATTCACCTCAATCTCCAGCAAACGACCTTCGGCAAGCAGATGCGTCTGTTCGCCAAGACCGGTGCCGATGACCGCGCCGGTGCCGATGGTCCGGATGGCAGCGACTTTGCCGACGGCACGGTCATTCACGAGAGCGATCCGCTCGTCGGCCTCGAGGGCAGGCCGGGGGAACCGGCCGTCGATGCGCAGTCGGTGCTGACGGCCGGTATCCAGGACATCAGCAACACGCTGATCGATGGTTTCCAGCTCAACGACATCCTCCGCATCATCCTCGAAACGATGTACCGCGCCATGGGCTTCAAGCGCGTCGTGCTCTGCATCCGCGACGCCAAGGCCGGCGTCATGCAGGGGCGCTTCGGCTTCGGGCCGGATGCCAACGAACTGGCCAGGGCTTTCCGCTTTCCCTTGAGTTTCACGCCGGATATCTTCCATGCCGCGACCTCGAAAGGCGTCGATCTGCTGATCAGCGACATCAACGACCCGAAAATCGCCTCTCGCATTCCCGAGTGGTACCGCAAGGCCGTGCCGGCCAACTCCTTCGTCCTCTTTCCGCTCAACATCAAGGGCAATTCGGTGGCGCTCATCTACGCCGACCGCGACGAGCCGGGCGGGATTTCGATTCCCGAGAAGGAGTTGCAATTGCTGCGGACGCTGCGCAATCAGGCGATTCTGGCCATCAAGCAGGGGTCGTGAATTTGGCAAGGGGTTCCGCCCTTTCTCAACCGCTGGTTTCGCGCTTGAGGCGCGAGCGTACTTTCTTTTGCTTCGCCAAAAGAAAGTAGCCAAAGAAAAGGCGACCCTGGGTCGGTGCCCGCTGCGCGGGTTCCCTGTGCTACTCGGGACTGGCGGGGGCTGCGGAACTCGGGCTTCGCCCTCAGACAGTCCTCGCCCTTTTCCGCCAGACCCTGCGTTGCTCGGCACCTTTCAAGGGGCCCGGAAACCAACCCCCTCCCGGCCTCCCCCTTGTCAGGGGGAGGAGCGAGGCGTCCACGAACGACCTGCGGATTTCATTTTTGGGCTTTTTTTCGGGTTGACCGTAGGAATCCATTTTTTCGGCAAACCGGTTGCCCGTGGACGCCTTTCGGGTCCCCATGAGAGGCGCTGAGCAACGCAGGGATGCCGGGGGCAGTCGGCTGGCGTTGTCTGAGCCGTAGGCGAGTTTAGCCAGCCGCCCGGCATTCCGAGTAGCGCAAGGTACCCGAAGGGCGCCGACCTTGGGGTCGCCTTTTCTTTGGCTACTTTCTTTTGGCGAAGCAAAAGAAAGTACGCCCGCCAGCAAGGCGGAACCCCAAG
>JAHJVE010000004.1 GCA_018828385.1 Gammaproteobacteria bacterium
GACCAAGTCCGAACGGCCCGAACTCGGTGCCGCCAAGATCATCGTTTCCGGTGGCCGTGGTCTGGGCAGTGGCGAGAACTACCACACCCTGCTCGAACCGCTCGCCGACAAGCTCGGTGCGGCGCTCGGAGCCTCCCGCGCTGCCGTCGATGCCGGCTTCGTGCCGAACGACTACCAGGTCGGCCAGACCGGCAAGATCGTTGCGCCGCAGCTCTACATCGCCGTCGGTATCTCGGGTGCCATCCAGCATCTGGCCGGGATGAAGGAGTCGAAAGTCATCGTCGCCATCAACAAGGATCCCGATGCACCGATCTTCCAGGTGGCGGATTACGGCCTCGTCGCTGATCTGTTCGAAACCATTCCGGCCCTCGTCGCCGCCGTCTAAACAAGAAACACGGAGAGAAACCCATGAGCACCTATATCGCCCCGATTCGCGACATGCAGTTCGTCCTCAACGAAGTGGCCGGCCTCGAAGAAATCTGCGCCCTGCCCGGTAACGAGGAATGTTCCGTCGATCTCGTCGAGTCCATCCTCGACGAAGCGTCCAAGTTCGCCACCGGCGTCCTCGACCCGATCAACAGCGTGGGCGACCGCGTCGGCCACGTCTGCAAGGACGGTGTCGTGACGACGGCGCCCGGTTTCAAGGAAGCCTACAAGCTGTTCGCCGAAACCGGCTGGAACTCCATGCCCTTCTCGCCGGAATTCGGCGGTCAGGGCCTGCCGGCCGTCGTCTCGATGGCTGTCAATGAAATGTGGAAGGGCGCCAACATGGCCTTCGGCCTGTGCCCGATGCTGACCGGCGGCGCCATCGAAGCCATCGCCCACCACGCTTCCGACGAACTCAAGCAGAAGTATCTGCCGAAGATGATCGAAGGCACGTGGACCGGCACGATGAACTTGACCGAGCCGAATGCCGGTTCCGATCTGGCCGCCATTTCCTCCAAGGCCAAGGCCGTCGGCGATGGCACCTACCTGGTCAGCGGCACCAAGATTTTCATTACCTGGGGCGAGCATGACGTCGCCGAGAACATCATTCACCTCGTGCTGGCCCGCCTGCCGGACGCGCCGCCGGGACTCAAGGGCATTTCGCTGTTCCTCGTGCCGAAGTTCCTGGTCAATGACGACGGTTCGCTCGGCAAGCGCAACGACCTGATCTGCGCCTCCATCGAACACAAGCTCGGCATCCACGGCAGCCCGACTGCCGTCATGTCCTACGGCGAGAACGAAGGCGCCGTCGGCTACCTGATCGGCGACGAGAACAAGGGCATCGGCTACATGTTCACGATGATGAACCACGCCCGCGTCAATGTCGGCCTCGAAGGCGTCGGAATTGCCGAACGCGCCTACCAGCATGCGCTGTGGTACGCCCGCGAACGCGTGCAGGGCAAGATCATTGGCGACGCCTCGGGCGAGAAGAAGACCATCCTGCATCATCCGGATGTCCGTCGCCTGCTCATGGACTGCAAGTCGCGCACCGAAGCCATGCGCACGCTGGCCTACTACACTGCCGCCAACATCGACCGCGCCCATGCCGGCAACGCCGCCGCCCAGGCCCGTGTCGATCTGCTGACCCCGGTCGTCAAGGGCTGGAGCACGGAGCAGGGCGTCGAGCTGTCTTCGGCCGCGCTGCAGGTCTTCGGTGGTGTCGGTTTCGTCGAGGAAACCGGTGCGGCGCAGTACTACCGCGATTCACGCATCACGACCATCTACGAAGGCACGACGGCAATTCAGGCCAACGACCTGGTCGGCCGCAAGCTGGCCCGCGAGAAAGTGCCGGGCGCCGCCATGAAGGCGCTCGTCGCCGAAATGACGGCCGATGCCGAGGTCTTCGCGGCCAACGCCCAACTGGCCGGCATCGCTGCGCATTTGAAAAATGGCATCAATGCCCTGTCGACCGCAGCAGACTGGATCGTCGCCAACTACGAGAGCAACCCGCAGGCTGTCCATGCCGGTTCCGTGCCTTTCCTCAAGCTGACCGGCATCGTCGTCGGCGGCTGGCTCATGGCCAAGTCGGCCGCCATTGCCGTCAAGCACATTGCTGAAGGTACGACCGACGACTACTACAAGGCCAAGCTGGCCACGGCGACTTACTTCGCCGCCCACCAGCTGCCGTTCGCCGCTGCCTACTCGGCTGAAATGACCGGCGGTGCCGACTCGGTGTTCGCCCTGCCGGAAAGCCTGTTCTGATCATGACCATGCGCACCGATCGCGATGCGATGGAATACGATGTCGTGATCATCGGCGGCGGCCCTTCGGGGCTGTCGTCGGCGATCCGCATCAAGCAACTGGCCGAGCAGAGCGGCAAGGACGTCTCCGTTTGCCTGCTCGAAAAGGGCTCGGAAATCGGCGCCCACATTCTGTCCGGCGCCGTGCTCGAACCCCATGCGCTGGCCGAACTTTTCCCCGACTGGGAGGACCGCGGCGCGCCGCTCAATACGCTGGCCGGTGAAGACAGGCTGCTCTTTCTGACGGAAGCAGGCGCTTACAAACTGCCGACCCCGCCGCAGATGGGCAACCACGGCAACTACATCATCAGCCTGGGCAATCTGGCCCGCTGGCTCGGTGAGCAGGCCGAGGCGCTGGGCGTCGAAATCTACCCGGGTTTCGCCGCCGCCGAAGTGCTTTATCACGAGGATGGTTCGGTCAAAGGCGTCGCTACTGGCGACCTCGGCATCGGCAAGGATGGCCAGCCCGGTCACAACTTCCAGCCGGGCATGGAACTGCACGCCAAACAGACCATCTTCGCCGAAGGCTGCCGCGGTTCGCTGACCAAGGAGCTGTTCGCCCAATTCAATCTGCGCGACGGCGTCGATCCGCAGACCTACGGCATCGGCATCAAGGAGCTGTGGGAAATCGATCCGGCCAAACATCAGCCGGGGCTCATCGTGCACTCCGTGGGCTGGCCGCTGACGTCCGACACCTACGGCGGCTCCTTCCTCTATCACCTGGAAAACAACCTGGTCGCCATCGGCATGGTTGTCGGTCTCGACTACAAGAATCCCTGGCTGTCGCCCTACGAGGAATTCCAGCGTTACAAGACGCATCCGGCCATCCGTGGTTTCTTCGAAGGCGGTCGGCGCATTTCCTACGGCGCCCGCGCGCTGTCCGAAGGCGGCTATCAGTCGGTCCCCAAGCTGACCTTCCCGGGCGGTCTGCTCATTGGCGACACGGCCGGCTTCCTCAATGTGCCCAAGATCAAGGGCACGCACATGGCGATGAAATCGGGCATGGTCGCCGCCGAAGCGGTCTTCGAGCATCTCGCCAAGGACAACGCCGGGGCGGAAGCCACCGAGTACGCCGAGCAGATCAAGAAATCGTGGTTGTGGAGCGAGCTCTATCAGGTCCGCAACATCCGCCCGGCCTTCAAGTGGGGCCTGTGGGGCGCGCTGGCCTACGGCGCCATCGACACCTACGTCTTCAAGGGCAAGGCGCCGTGGACACTGCGTAATCATGACGACCACAGCCAGTTGGGCGAAAAGAACACTTATCCGAAGATCAGCTATCCGAAGCCGGATGGACAACTCACCTTTGACCGCCTTTCGTCGGTCTTCCTCTCGGCCACCAACCACGAGGAAAACCAGCAGACGCACCTGCGGCTCAAGGATGAAAGCGTCGCCATCAGC
The DNA here is from genome assembly GCA_018828385.1 of Gammaproteobacteria bacterium. Classification (GTDB taxonomy): domain Bacteria; phylum Pseudomonadota; class Gammaproteobacteria; order Burkholderiales; family Rhodocyclaceae; genus Azonexus. The sequence goes on from JAHJVE010000004.1 coordinate 3,624, forward strand.
GTCAACTACGCCAAGTACGGCTCGCCCGAAACGCGTTACTGCCCGGCCGGCGTGTACGAAATCCTCGGCGAGGATGAAGGCAAGCCGCGCCTCCAGATCAACGGGCAGAACTGCCTGCATTGCAAGACCTGCGACATCAAGGACCCGACCCAGAACATCAACTGGACGGTGCCGGAAGGTGGCGGTGGGCCGAACTATCCAAATATGTAATTGAAACCAGGTTGGCCGGGCAATCCCACGGTCAACCGGAAAAAAACACAAAAAACGAGAACAGCACAGCCGTATCAACTACCCATCAATTCAGGAGGGATCATGTCTCAACCCAATATCCAGGCAAGGATCCGGAGCAATCCGAAATTTGCCGAAATGGTCGGCAAGCGCACGCGCTTTGCGATCATCCTTTCATTCGTCGTGCTGGTGCCTTACTACAGCTTCATGATGATCACCGCCTTCAATCCGGCCTGGCTTGCCCAGCCGATCAGCGAGGGCAGCATCATCACCCTCGGCTGGCCGATCGGCGTCTTCCTTGTCGTCGGCGCCTGGCTGACCACCGGCATCTACATCAGCCGCGCCAATGGCGAATTCGATGCGCTCAACGAACAGATCCTCCGGGAGTCCGCCAAATGAAGCGCTCACTCATCGCCCTCGCCGCCGGCTGTCTGCTCGCCTTCGCCGCCATCGCCGCTCCCGGCACGCTGGAAGGCGTCCAGAAGCAGCCGATCAACGTCAGCGCCATCGCCATGTTCCTGGTCTTCGTGCTGTTCACCCTCGGCATCACCTGGTGGGCCTCGTCCCGCAACAAGTCCACCGCTGACTTCTACACCGCTGGCGGCGGCATCACCGGCTTTCAGAACGGTCTGGCCATTGCCGGCGACTACATGTCGGCTGCCACCCTGCTCGGCCTGACCTCGCTGGTTTACGCCAAGGGCTTCGACGGCTTCATCTACACCATCAGCTTCTTCGTCGGCTGGCCGATCATCCTTTTCCTGATGGCCGAACGCCTGCGCAATCTTGGCAAATTCACCTTTGCCGACATCGCCTCCTACCGTCTCGACCAGAACCGCATCCGCACTTTTGCCGCCTTCGGCTCGCTGACGGTTGTCTGCTTCTACCTCATCGTCCAGATGGTCGGTGCCGGCCAGCTCATCCAGCTCCTCTTCGGTCTGGAATACACCTACGCCGTGATCGCCGTCGGCCTGCTCATGATGGTTTACGTCACCTTCGGCGGCATGACCGCGACGACCTGGGTGCAGATCATCAAGGCCTGCCTGCTGCTCGGCGGCGGCACGACCCTCATGCTGCTCGCCTTCAGCCGTTTCGATTTCTCCTTCACCAACCTGTTCACCCAGGCCGTTGCCGCCCACAAGTCGGGCATCGCCATCATGGCGCCGGGCAAGCTGATGGCCGATCCGGTCTCCGCCGTGTCGCTGTCGCTGGCCCTGCTTTTCGGCACCGCCGGCCTGCCGCACATCATGATGCGCTTCTTCACCGTGCCGAACGCCAAGGAAGCCCGCAAATCGGTGTTCTTCGCCACCGGCTTCATCGGTTTCTTCTTCCTCGTCGTGATCATCCTCGGCATTTCGTCCATCGTCATCGTCGGCCAGGATCCGCAATTCTTCGAAGGCGGCGTCATCGGCGGCAAGCTGATCGGCGGTGGCAACATGCCGGTCATGCACCTGGCCAAGGCGGTTGGCGGCGACGTTTTCCTCGGCTTCCTGTCGGCGGTCGCCTTCGCCACCATCCTCGCCGTCGTTTCCGGCCTGGCCCTGGCTGGCGCTTCGGCCATCGCCCATGACCTCTACGCCCGCGTCATCAAGAAGAATCAGGCGACCAGCGCCGAGGAAATGCGCGTCACCAAGATCGCCTCGGTCGGCATCGGCCTTGTCGCCATCCTGCTCGGCCTGCTCTTCCGTGATCAGAACATCGCCTTCCTGGTCGCGCTGACCTTCGGCGTTGCCGCTTCGGTCAATTTCCCCATCCTCATCCTGTCCATGTACTGGAAGGGCCTGACCACTCGTGGCGCCCTGTGGGGCGGCATTGCCGGCCTGCTGTCTGCAGTCACTCTGGTCATCCTGTCGCCGGCCGTCTGGGTCAAGGTGCTGGGCAATGCCCAGGCCATCTTCCCCTACGACCACCCGGCCATCATCTCGATGACCACGGCTTTCCTGGTCACCTGGCTGGGCTCGGTCACCGACAAGAGCGCCCGCGCCAGCAGCGAAGCGGACGCCTTCGAAGAGCAGTACATCCGCGCCCAGACCGGGCTCGGTGCCGCCGGCGCCCACGCGCACTAGTCACTCTGCGGACGAGATACGGGAAAGCAGTACCCGTTGTCTCATCGCTTTCGGGGCCTTCGGGCCCCTTTTTTTGTCCAGGCCGGAAGGATCACCCCCCAGCCTGAACGAAGGATTAGAATCACCCCATAGCCCCCATGAGTCCCCAGATGGCCTTGCCTCTTACTCCCCCGGTGTCCTCCCCGATGAATTCAATCGATATTTTCCCCTGGGATGACAACTTCAATACGGGACTGCTCACGGTCGATGAGCAGCATCGCAACTTGGTTCGCCTGCTCAATGAGCTGGCCGGCCACGTTGCCTTCAAGTCCGATGAATTCATGCTCGACCGCCTGTTCGATGAACTGGCCGAATACGCGGTCTACCATTTCGAGTCGGAAGAGGCGATCTGGCGCCAGTATCTGCTCGACGACCCGGGCGAGGCGGCGCACCGCAAGACCCATGTCGCCTTTGTGAACGAAGTCGGGCGCATGCGCGAGGGGCTGGCGACGCGTCCGCTGATGGACGTTGCCGAAGAAACGCTCGGCTTCCTTGCCCGCTGGCTGGCCTCGCACATTCTCGAGACGGATCGCTACATGGCCTACACCGTTCTCGCCATTCAAGAGGGGTTGACCGTCGACGCCGCGAAACGCCGCGCCAAGGAGGAGATGGGCGGGACAACGCGGACCCTGATCGACATCATCCTGGCGATCTACAGCACCTTGTCGAGCAACACCCTGCGCCTCATGCGCGAGCTGGCCGAACACCGGGTGGCCGAGACGGCGCTGATCGATGCCAAGGCCGCACTGGAACAGTCGGAAAGCCTGTTGCAGACGGTGGTGAGTGCCGTTCCGGTGCGCATCTTCTGGAAAGATCGCGACCTCAACTACCTGGGCTGCAATCCCATTTTTGCCAGTGATGCCGGCAAGGCATCGCCGCAGGAACTGATCGGGCGCAGCGATTATGAAATGGGCTGGGCGCCCGAAGCCGATCTGTATCGCGCCGACGATCGCAAGGTCATCGAAGCCGGTGTCGCCAAGCTCAACTACGAAGAGCCGCAGACGACGCCGGATGGGAAAATCATCTGGCTGCGCTCGTCCAAGGTGCCGCTGAGGGGTGCCAACGACCAGACTATCGGTGTTCTCGGCATGTACGAAGACATCACCGAGCGCAAGGAGAGCGTCGAGGCGCTCAAGGAAAGCGAGGAGCGGCTGCGTCTGGCCCTGCACGCAGCCAACCAGGCCTGGTTCGACCTCGATCTGAAAACGGGGGCGGTGGTCGTCAGCCCGAACTATCCCCGCATGCTGGGCGAGGACCCCGGCGAATTCAAATCCAGCCTGGCTACCTGGCTGGACCATATTCACCCCGACGACGTCGAGGCGCTCAAGCTGCAATTCGACCGCTGCCTCAAGCACCCGGGGGCGCAAAGCATGGAGTACCGGCGCCAGACCCGTGCCGGCGGCTGGATCTGGATCCAGTCGGTCGGCGAGGTGGTCGAGCGGGATGCCGAGAATCGGCCGCTGCGCATGATCGGCATCCATACCGACATTTCCGAGCGCAAGAAATCGCTGCACGAACAAAACAGGCTCCATCGGGCCTTGCGTCTGCTCAGCGAGTGCAACCTGGCACTGGCCAGAAACGACAGCGAAAAGCAGCTGCTCAACGATGTTTGCCAATTGATCGTCAAGGCCGGCGGCTATATGAGCGCCTGGGTCGGCTATGCCGAGCACGATGCAGCAAAAACCGTTCGCCCGGTCGCCGAGTCGGGCTGCGCCGAGGGCTATCTGGAGAAGGCGCGAATTTCCTGGGATGGCGTCAGCAAATACGCCGAGGGACCGTTGGCCCGGACCATCCATTCCGGCCGGCCGCAAATCAACCAGGCCCTGCAGGCCAATAATCGACAGGAACCCTGGCGTCTCGCCGCGATCCGCCAAGGCTACCAGGCCGCCATCGCCCTGCCTTTGAAGCAGGGCGAAAGCGTCATCGGTGGCCTCTGCGTTTATGCCGCCGAATCCCATGCCTTCGGGCCCGACGAGGTCGGTTTGCTCGAGGAGCTGGCGTCGAACCTGAGTTTCGGCATCACCGGCCTGCGGGCCCGGGCCGAGCGCGCCAAAGCGGAGGCGGCCAACAAGGCCAAAAGCACTTTCATCGCCAACATGTCGCACGAGATACGGACGCCGCTCAACGCCATCAGCGGCATGGTGCACCTGCTGCGTCGCTCGAGCGTCACGGTGGAGCAGGACAGCCGTCTCGAAAAGATCGATGCGGCTGGTCAGCATCTGCTCGAAATCATCAATTCAGTGCTCGACCTTTCGAAAATTGACGCCGACAAGCTCGAACTCGAAGACAGCGCGATCGATATCAACGCCATCCTCGACAATGCCGTGGCCATGGTGCTCGACAAGGCCAGAGCCAAGAATGTCGCCTTGCTGGTCGATCATGTCCCGCCGCTGCCGTTGCGCGGCGATCAGACCCGGCTGCAGCAGGCGGTGCTGAACTATCTGTCGAATGCCGTGAAATTTACCGACGCCGGCCGGATCGAGATCGGCTGCCGGATCGTCGAAGCGACGCCGGACGACGTCCTGATCCGCTTCGAGGTCCGCGACAGCGGTATCGGCATTCCCGCCGAAGTCTTGCCCAGACTGTTTTCGGCTTTCGAGCAGGCCGACAATTCGACCACCCGCAAATACGGAGGGACCGGGCTGGGTCTGGCCATCACCCGGAAAATCGCCCAGCTCATGGGCGGCGATGCCGGCGCTGACAGTCTTCCCGGGCAAGGCAGCACCTTCTGGTTCACCGCTCGGCTCAAGCTCTCAGGCCCGGTCCGGGAGGAACCGGCGGAAGCCTCGGCGGAGGATATCGAGGCGATGCTCAGGCGTGATTTCGCGGGGCGCCGCATCCTGCTCGTCGAGGACGAGCCGATCAATCGGGAAATCGCTCACATGCTGCTCGAGGACGTCGCCCTCGTCGTCGATCTCGCCAACGACGGCATCGAAGCCGTCGCCGCCGCTGCCGGGCAGTCCTACGACATCGTGCTCATGGACATGCAGATGCCGCGGATGGACGGTCTCGAGGCGACCCGGCGAATTCGCCAACTGGCCGACTACGGCCGGACGCCGATCATCGCCATGACCGCCAATGCCTTCGTCGATGACCGTCAGCGCTGCCTGGCGGCCGGGATGAGCGATTTCATCGCCAAGCCGGTCAATCCGGATGTGTTGTTTGCGACCTTGCTCAGGAGCCTCGTGGCGCCGCGCGAAAGCTGAGGCCGGCCCGATTTCGTTTTTCAGCCTTTTTCCGGGTTGACCGTAGCAATCTCGGCGCGCTCGAACAGCGAGCGGATGACGACCCGGCGGATGCCGGGATTGTCCGGTACGGCGTACATCACGTCGGTCATCATCTCCTCGAAGATGCCGCGCAGGCTGCGCGCCCCGGCCTTGTACTCGATGGCCAGCTCGGCCATCTGGCGGAAGACGTCGGGGGCGACCTGGAGATCCACGCCGTCGACCGCCAGCATGGCGCGGAACTGGCGGTAGATGGCGTTCTTCGGCTCGGTCAGGATGCGCACCAGCATGTCCTGGGAAAGATCGTGCAGGCGGGTGACGATGGGCAGGCGGCCGGCGAATTCGGGGATCAGGCCGAATTCGAGCAGGTCGGTCGGTTTGACGCGGGCGTTGAGGCGTTCGAGGATTTTCTGGTCTTCGCCGTCGGCGGTCGAAATGAAGCCGAAGGTGTGCGTCCGGGTCAGGATGTGGTCGAGGCCGACAAAGGCGCCGCCGCAGATGAACAGGACGTTGGTGGTGTCGATGTGGCGCCCGTCCTTGAGCCGCACCGGCGCGCCTTCCATGATCTTGAGCAGGGCGTGCTGGACGCTTTCGCCCGAGGTGGCGCGGGCCTGGCCGCCGATGGCCTTGAGCTTGTCGACTTCATCGACGAAAACGATGCCACGCTGGGCTCGTTCGATGTCGCCGTTGGCGCGGTCAATCAGGCGATGCAGGATGGCTTCGATCTCGTCGCCGACAAACTGCGTCTGGGCCAGCGAAGTGGCGTCGGCGGTAACGAAAGGCACATCGAGAATGCGCGCCAGCGTGTCGCAGAGCAGGGTCTTGCCGGTGCCGGTCGGGCCGATGAGCAGGATGTTGCTTTTGGTCAGTTCGACGCTGTCGACCGCAGCATTTGCCGCCATGCGCCGGTAGTGGGCGTAAATGGCCACGGCCAGCGTGCGCTTGGCATCTTCCTGACCGATGACGTGTTCGGAAAGCTGGCGGACGATTTCGCTGGGTTTGAGCAGCAATGACATCGGAAAATCCTCCAGGGTGTGAATTAATCGAGCCTGGCGATGCAGGCTGCTTTGATAAAGTCCATTGGTCATTCAACTGTCAATAATGCTTATTGTGCGACCTGGCGGGTTGCCACGGGGAGAAAAAAATGAAAATTCTGAAGGCGATTCTGGCTGTTTCGCTGTCATCACTGTGCTTTGGGGCATCGGCTGGCGTCGTCAGCCTGTATGAAGCGGCCGGGCCGTTCGCCATTAGCAGCAACAGCGACAACGCGGTACCCAAAATGGCGCTGTCGTCAATAGTGGGAGACGACCTGCTGGTCGACTTCTCCGTGGCTTTCAACGGCACAGTCGACGCCAACAATTTCCTCGGGCTGTGGTTTGGCTACGATGCGCCAGGGACGGCAAACGACAAGAACCTGACTGGGGCGCACACCTCCGGGCCGAACATCGGGGTCAAGACCCAGCTCGGTTCAGGAAGTGATCTGTTTGTCCGGAATACCGGAACCAATGCTTCCTGGCTGACCGGCGGCAACATTACTCCGGGGCAGACCTATCGGCTTTTCGCTCACCTCTACAAGAGTAGCGGTTCAGCAACGTTCAACCGTTTCGATGCCTGGCTTGATCCATCGGATGCGGAGATCGCCTCGTTGAGCGGCGCAGATGCCACGTCCAGTCTCAATTCCGGGCTGCAGGCGATCAATGTATTCGGCTTTCGCTCGGCGAACCTGTCCGGAGACACGATAACGGTATCAGGCCTGCGCATTCAGGCCATTCCGGAGCCCGGTGTGCTGGCCCTGGCCGGCCTTGGTCTGGCCGGCTTGCTGGTCAGCAGGCGCCGCATGTCCTGAGGGGCAAGGCAGCATCAAGCAAGAAGAGGCGCCAAGGCGCCTCTTCTTGCTTTGGCTCAGCCCTTTTCGGGAAGAACGATATTGACTTCGAGGACTTCGTAATTGCCCTGTTTCTCGAGCGAAACGCGGATGTCCTCGGTGTTTACCTTGACGTACTTGGAGATCACGGCGATCAGTTCGCGTTGCAGGTCGGGCAGGAAATTGGCGCTGCTGCCGCCGCCATCGCGTTCGTGGGCGATGATCAGTTGCAGGCGTTCCTTGGCCAGGTGAGCGGTTTTCGGCTGGTTGCCAAACAGTTTCTGGAGCCAGGACATCTCACTTGCCTCCGAACAGGCGCTTCAGGAGGCCCGGCTTGACGTAGTCGACGAAACGCAGCGGCTTGTCTTCGCCGAGGAAGCGGGCGATGACGTCGTTGTAGGCCTCGGCGGCATCGGTGTCCTTCTGGTGGATGACCGGCGAGCCCTGGTTGGAGGCTTGCAGGACTTCTTCCGATTCCGGAATGACGCCGATGATGGGCACTCGGAGGATTTCCTGGATGTCCTTGTACGACAGCATTTCGCCGGCCTCGACGCGGGTCGGGTTGTAGCGCGTGATGAGCAGGTGTTCCTTGACCGGGTCGCGGCCCTCGATGGCACGACGCGACTTGGCCTGCAGGATGCCGAGGATGCGGTCGGAGTCGCGCACCGAGGAGACTTCCGGATTGGTCACGACGAGCGCTTCGTCGGCAAAGGCCAGGGCCATGATGGCGCCCGATTCGATACCGGCCGGCGAGTCGCAGACGATGTAGTCGAAGCCCTGGTGTTCGAGTTCCTTGATGACCTTCTCGACGCCTTCTTCGGTCAGCGCATCCTTGTCGCGCGTTTGCGAGGCGGGCAGCACGTAGAGGTTTTCGGCGTGCTTGTCCTTGATCAGCGCCTGGGTCAGCGTCGCTTCGCCGTTGATGACGTTGATCAGGTCATAGACGACGCGGCGTTCGCAACCCATGATCAGGTCGAGATTGCGCAGGCCGACGTCGAAGTCGATGACGGCCGTCTTGAAGCCGCGCTGGGCAAGGCCGGTGGCAAAGCTGGCGCTGGTGGTGGTCTTGCCGACCCCGCCCTTGCCGGAGGTTACGACGATGATTCTGGTCACGTGAGTTCTCGCTGGGTAAGTTATGAAAAGGAGTCGCGTCGAAACGCGCGATTAGCGGAGTGCCAGGGCGGCGACGGTCAGGCGGCTTTCGCCACCTTCCTCGGTCAGGCCGACGGTGGCCGGCTGGCGGGCGAGTTCGGCGGGAACGCCGGCCTCGAAAGTACGGTAGATACCGGCCACGGAAACGAGTTCCGCTTCCAGGCAGGTGGTGAAGATGCGCGCCGTCTTGTCGCCGCTGGCGCCAGCCAGGGCGCGGCCGCGCAGCGGCGCATAGATGTGGATGTTGCCATCGGCGATGACCTCGGCGCCGGCGCTGATCATGGCCGTAACGATAAGGTCGCTGCCCTTGGCATAGAAACGCTGGCCGGAGCGCAAGGGCTTGTCAAGCGTGATCGTGCGCGGGGCGGGTTCGGGGGCGGGCGGGGCGATGATCGGTGCCGGTTCTGGCGCAGGGGCGGGCGGCGGAGTTTCGGCAGTTTTCGGGCGGGCCGTGCTGCGGCCCAGTGCATCGGCGCTGACAGCAGGCAGGCCGGCGGCAAGCGCCGTGCCGGCCAATTCCTCCGGCAGGCCGCGGGTGGCGATGGCGTGCAGGCCGGAACCGCGCAGCAAATCGCAAATGGCTGGCCAGTCGGGACTGGCGGTCAACGGCTCGGCGAGGCTGAAATCGAGGACGGCCAGCTCGTTTTCGAAAAAGTCCGGGCTGTTGCCGGTCAGTTCGCCCAGCGCAGCGTGCAGCGTGGCGAGATCGGTGGTACGGAGTTGCGTCTGGATGATCTTGAGCGAAGTGCCCTTGAACTGAATCGGTGCGTCTTTGGCCATGCCTGCTGCTGTCTTGCGAAGGGGGGGCGATTATCCCATAGGCCGGCGATGCAAATGATGACCGGCAGGTTCCCGACCGTTTTTTGCCTGTCGCCGCTTTGCGACAAAATGTCGCGTGCGGCGATATGCCGCAATTCCCCGGCTGTGGCGCCACCTACTATTCGCTCCCTAAAAGATTCCATAAATCAGGGGTAAGTCGATGCATACAAAAACATCGGGGGCGATGCGGCAAGCATTGTCGGGCGGGCGTGGTGCGACGCGCCAGGCGATCCGGTTGCCGGTCATGGCAGCCTGCGCGCTGGCTGTATCAGGCGCCTTTGCCGAAGAGCCGGCTATCAGGCTGGACGAGATTTCGGTCACGGCGACGCGCGAGGCCCGTGCTTCGGCCGATGTGCCGCAGGCCATTGCCGTGGTCGGCAAGGAGGCCCTGGCCGACAAGAAAATGTTCAACGTCAAGGAAGCCCTGCAGGACATCCCCGGTGTCCTGATTGACAGCAAGAATGGTGGTTTCGACGCCCGGCTGATCATTCGCGGCGCCGGACTCAAGGCGGCCTATGGCATCCGCGAGATCATGGTGCTGCGCGACGGCGTGCCGCTCAGCGATCCGGACAGCTTCACGCGGCTGGATTTTGTCGATACCCAGGACATCGAGCGCATCGAAGTCGCCAAGGGGCCGGGCAACCTGTTCGCCACGGGCAGCACCGGCGGGGCGATCCAGATATTTTCCAAATCGGTATTTGACGACAAGGCGAACAGCGCGAAAGTCGGCTTCGGCAATCAGGGAACGCAAAACTATCACCTGCGCTACGGCGGCAAGATCTCGCCGGATCAGGCCCTGGCCATTACCTTCACCCATCGTCAAGTCGACAACGACTGGCGCTACTGGAACACCTTCGATACCACCCAGCTGTCCCTCAAGCACGGCCTGATCCTCAACGACGCGGATATTCTCGAAAGCGAGATTTCCTACGCCGAGTCGAACATGCAATTGCCCGGCGCCATGGACAATACGGCGGCCAATGGCTACCTGTTCAACCGCTTTCTCGACAGCGGCAAACAGGAGGGGACTTCCGAGGCCTGGAAAAATTCGGGGCGCTATTCGAAGGTGGTGTTCTTCAATTCCCGTCTCGAAATGCAGCGCGGCGACTTTACCTTCAAGCCGCGGCTTTACTACAACACCTGGTATCACTATCACCCGGTCACCGGCATCATCAACGAGACGGAAAACTGGGTCTGGAACCTCGGCGCCGATCTCGAGGCCAATTACAAGCATCGCCAGGGTTCGCTGGTCGGTGGGCTGACCGTCCGCCAGGAGCGCATCCCCGATTCGCGCAAATACGAATACCGCGATGTGACGACCATCGCCGGCGGCCCGCAGGCCGGGCGCATCACGGCGACGCTGTCGGACGCGAAGGGGGCGCTGGCCGAAATCGACAATGCCACGACCTTGCTCACCGGCGTCTATGTTCAGGAGTCCTGGCGTCCGAGCGAGCGCTGGATCGTCGATCTCGGCATGCGCTACGACGTCGTCAACTACGACGACGACAGCTACCAGTTGCGCAAGTACGACTACGCAACCGGCAAGTATGTCGCCGGCGACGGTCGGACGGTGACCAACAAAACCTTCAATCTGCTCGCCCCGAAACTGGCCGCCAGCTACCGCCTGAGCAACCGGCTCAATCTGTTTGCCATGGTTGCCCAGGCCGGGCAGATGCCGTCGTCGGGCGAGTTGTCGGCCAATCCCGGACTCGACGCGCCGTTGTCGACCAATTACGAATTCGGCCTGAAAGGGCGCGGCGAGAACTGGCAGTTCGATACCAGCGTCTATTTCAATCCGGTCGAGAAAGAGATCGTCCAGCAAAGCAACGGCGGCGTCACCAATTACGTGAACGCCGGGCAGACCGAGAAATTGGGCTTCGAGTTTGCCGGTCGCATGGCCGTGGCGCGGGGCTGGGAAATCGGTGGCCATTATGCCTACGCCGACTACAGCTATCGCGAATTCAGCGAGCCGGTCCGCGTTGGCGCTGCTACGGTCAACCAGGATAGAGCCGGCAAAACGCTGCCCTTTGTTCCCCAGCATCAGTACGGCGTTTTCGTGGCCTGGAAACATCAAGGCTGGCGGGCCAGGGTCGGCGCCAACACCTGGGGCGAATACTGGCTGGACAACGCCAACACCGAGAAATACAAGGGCTGGTCGTGGGTTACCAACGCCTCGGTGGGGTACCAGATTGGCCAGCATTCGCTGACCGTGAATGCCGACAACCTGTTTGATCAGTACTACGCCGCCGAGGTCAAGAAGGACACCACCGGCAAGGTGACCTACACCGCAGCGGCGCCGCGCACGCTCATGCTGACCTACCGCTACGATTTCCGCTGAGGCTGGCCATGCGACGTTTGTCACTAGTCTTGCTGGCGGGCCTGCTGGCCGTCCCGGCCCTGGCCCAGCACGATCATGGCGGGGCCAGGCCGGCCGTTGGCGAGGGGCGCGGCTGGACCGGCGCGCCCTTGTTGTTGCCGGCCGGCGCCCGCGGTCAGCGCGAAGCGGCGCAAGTGAAAGCCGTGGGCATTCAGGCGGACTCTCTCGCCGTCTACGCGCCGGATGGGCCGCCGGAAGCGCTGCGTCGTGACTTCCCGGTCGGGCCGGAGGGGGCAAGGATCGCCAGCGGCTCGCCGAAGCTCGGCAACTATCACTGGCTGGTGATGCGCGAGGAAACGCCGGAACTCGTCAAGGTCGCCTCCAGCGTCTGGTATTTCGGCAATCCCGGGCCGTCGCCGCGCAAGCTGTTGGCCGAGTCGCGGCATGAACTCGAGATCATCCCCGAGCCGCTGCCGCGTGAGCATGGCAGTTACCGGGAAAGCGAGAAGTGGCACTTTCTCGTTCGCCTGCGCGGCACGCCGCTGGCCGGGCAGGCTTTGACCCTGGAAACCGAGTTCGGTACGCGGACGAGTTTCGTCACCGATCAGTCGGGCGTCGCCACCATCCTTTTTCCTCGTGATTTCCGGCCGCCACGCGACAAGGCCGGTGGCCATGCCCGGCAAAGTGCGAAGTTCGTGCTGAGTACCGAAAAAATCGAGAACGAGCGCCGCTACCTGACGGCCTTCAACCTGACTTACGGCCCGGACCCGGAGCGCGAACGGAGCCTGGCCTGGGGGGCGGGATTCTGCCTGGCCGGCATGCTGGCGGCGACGCCCTTGCTGCGCCGTCGTTCGGCCGGGAAAACCAAGGAGAGCACCGATGCTTGAGCGCCTTTTCCCGACCCTTTCACGTTTCCGCCTGGCCGTGCAGTTGCTCATGCTGGTCGTCACCGTCTATGGCAGCGTCTTTGTCGGCAGCTACATGGCGGACAAAATTTCCAACGCCCTGCCTGCGCTGTCCTGCGCCTACGACCAGATGAACGGCGGCTACTGCGTGCTGATTCCGACCCAGCACATCCTGCATCACCGCATCGGCGAGGCCATGGTTCGCGCCCAGCAATTGACGCTGACCATGGTGCTGCCTCTGCTCATGAGTTTTGCCGTCTTCTTTGCCTTCTTCTTCGTCCTCGGCAAGGCGTTCTGCGGCTGGATTTGTCCGCTCGGCACGTTGCAGGAAGTATTGGGCCGGGTCGGCCGGCGTTTCGGTTTCGGGCTGCGCCGCTTGTCGGCCGACGATCTGGGCCGGACGGAACGGGTTCGCCCGGTCAAGTGGCTCATCCTGCTCGGGCTGGTCTTTTTGCTGCCGCTGCTCACCGGGCTTGGCGTGACGCCGCATGCGCTGGGCAACCCGTATTGCGATGTCTGCCCGGCGCGGATTGCAACGACCTTGCTGACTGGCAGCACCGAGCAGTTCGCCGTGCCGATCGACGACAACGTCAAGTTCGTCCTCGGCGCCACGGCCAACTTCCTTTTCGGTTTCATCGTGCTTGCCGCGTTGACCGTGCGCCAGCCGTTCTGTCGCATTTGTCCGTTGCTGGCCTTCAACAGCCTGGCCCAGCGTCTGTCGCCGATGCGTCTGGTCAAGACGCGGCACGACAATTGCGGCAAATGCAGCATCTGCACCGATGCCTGCCCGATGGATATTCCGGAAATATCCCGGGAGGAGGGGCGCAAGGCCTATAGCGAGGACTGCACACTGTGCGGGCGCTGTGCCGAGTATTGCCCGCAGGATGGAACCATCCAGCTCAAGTGGGGGCCTTTCTCCCTGTTTTCATCGAGCCGCGCCTACTACAAGGCCAGGGTCGCTGGCGAACTGCCGGATGGTACGGTCAAGCCGATCAAGTTCGTGCGGGCGGCAGGCAAGGCGGCGGGGACCGATGCTTGAGCAGATCGCCGCCGGCGAGATCAGCCTGCTGACGGTGTGGTTGCTCGGGGTGTCGATGGGGCTGACGGCGTGCACTGTCACCTGCCTGCCTTTCATGGGCACCTGGGCGCTCGGCCGGGCCAGCGGTCAGCGCGAGGCCTTTTTGCACACCGGTATCTTCCTTGGCGGACGGGTGTTCACCTATACCGTGCTGGCCACCGTGGCCGGCGCCGCCGGACTGGGGCTGGCCAAGGCCCTGGGGGGCACCTGGGGCAACGTGCTGATCGGCAGCGTCAGCATCCTGTCCGGCTTGTGGCAGGTGTTTGGCTCGCCGGCCAGGGGATGTGGCGGGGCATCGGCGACGCCGGGCGTGGCGCCGATCCGCTTCCAGCGCAAGGCCGACACCCTGCCGCCGTTGTTCTTCGGCGCGGCGCTGTCGTTGACTCCCTGCACGCCGCTGGCCTCCTTGCTGTTGCTCGCCGCGAATACCGGCAGTGCGACGCGGGGGGCGGCCTATGGCCTGGCTTTCGGCCTGGGTGCGGCGCTCACGCCGATCATCGTGCTGGTCCCGCTGGCTGGCCGGCTGGGGCGGGAGATCCGCTCCGGGCGAGCCTGGCTGGGTCGCTGGCTGGCCGGCGGAGCCGGGCTGGTGCTGATTGTTCTCGGCCTGCGGCGACTGACTCCGTTCCTGTTCTGAGGCCGGGCCTCGGGTGGTTTAATCGCGGTTAAAATAGCGCCTTTCGCTGGCCGCATGCGAGACGGTTGTGCCCTGACCGGTCAGCTTTCTGTTGAATTTCTTGCGGGAACTGACCTCATGCTTCAGAAACTTTCCTCGTTTTCCGGCGTTCAAGGCCCGGTTGTCATCATCGTCATGGACGGCTACGGTCTGCCCAAAACCGACGTTGGCAGCGCCATCGCCGCCGCCCGCAAGCCGACGCTGGACCGCCTCTTCGCCAATTATCCGAACATCCGCCTGCGCGCCCACGGTACCGCCGTCGGCATGCCGTCCGACGACGACATGGGCAATTCGGAAGTCGGCCACAACGCCATCGGCGCCGGTCAGGTTTATAGCCAGGGCGCTTCGCTGGTCTCCAACGCGATTGCCTCCGGCGCCATCTGGCAGGGCGAGGCGTGGCAACAGATCGTTGCCGGCGCCAAGGCTGGTCGCGGTGTCGTGCATTTCATCGGCCTGTTCTCCGACGGCAACGTGCACAGCCACATCGATCACCTGAAAGCCATGGTCGTCCAGGCCAAGGCCGAAGGCATCAAGACCGTGCGCGTGCATGCCCTGCTCGACGGCCGCGATGTGCCGGAAACCAGCGCGCTCGACTACGTCGTGCCGTTCGAAGCCTTCCTCGCCGAAATCAGCGCCGATGGCTTCGATGCCCGCATCGCCTCGGGCGGCGGTCGCCAGTACATCACCATGGATCGCTACGACGCCAACTGGGCGATGGTCGATAAGGGCTGGAAGACGCACGTGCTCGGTTTGGGCAGGCAGTTCCCGAACGCGACTGCTGCGGTCAACGGCCTGCGCGAGCAAAATCCGAGCACCATCGACCAGGATCTGCCGGAATTCGTCATCGCCGATAACGGCAAGGCCATCGGCACCATCGAGGACGGTGATTCGGTCGTCTTCTTCAACTTCCGTGGTGACCGCGCCATCGAAATCACGCGGGCTTTCGAGGAAGCGGCTTTCGCCAAGTTCGACCGCGTTCGCGCGCCGCAGGTGACCTACGCCGGCATGCTGCAATACGACGGCGACCTCAAGCTGCCGGCCCGCTTCCTCGTTGCCCCGCCGGCGATCAAGGACACCACGGGCGAATGGTTCGCCAAGTCCGGCATCGCCCAGTTCGCCTGCTCGGAAACGCAGAAGTTCGGTCACGTCACCTATTTCTGGAACGGCAACCGCTCCGGCAAGTTCGACGGCGAAACCTGGCAGGAAGTGCCGAGCGACGTCGTGCCTTTCGAGCAGCGGCCGTGGATGAAGGCGGCCGAAATCGCCGACGCGATGATTGCCGCCCTGCAGTCCGGCCAGTACAAAACCCTGCGCTGCAACTTCGCCAACGGCGACATGGTCGGCCACACCGGCAATTTCAGTGCGGCGACGCTGGCCGTCGAAGCTGTCGACCTGTCGCTGGCCCGCGTGCTTCAGGCTGTCGATGCGGCCGGCGGCGTGGCGCTGATCACGGCCGACCACGGCAACGCCGACGAAATGTTCGAACTGGACAAGAAGACCAAGCAGCCGGCGCAGAACAAGGACGGCTCGTTCAAGGCCAAGACGGCGCACACGCTGAACCCGGTGCCGCTGATTCTTTACGACAACGTGAGCGGCGGCAAACTCGGGCTGAAGCAGACGGAAACGGCCGGCTTGTCGAACATCGCGGCCACCGTCGCCAACCTGCTCGGGCTGGAAAAGCACGCGGCCTGGGACGATAGCCTGCTCGACATCAAGTAAGGAGTTCCCAAGCAAGAAAATGGGCGTCTTGCCGTGCGGCAGACGCCCATTTCATTTTTGGCTGTTTTTCCGGTTGACCGTAGCAAAGCGGTCGGTGATCGAAAAGTCAGGCGCCCGACTTGCCTTGGGCTTTCTCGATTTCCGCCAGCAGGCGCAAGGCGCGTTCGCGGTTCTTTTCCTTGGCGGCGGCGCGCTCGGCGACGTTGGCGGCCTCGTCGAGCGACGCCTTGAGTAGTGCCTCGTGGGGCGTCAGGCCGCCGAGGGCGGCGTTGAGCATGCGCTCGACTTTTTCATCGAGATCTTTTTCCGGCATCGGAACCTCCATTTCGATCTGCTGCGGATTTGGCTGCCTATCCCGGTCGGAAAACCGCCAAACCCCTGTCCTTACTTGACGCCCGGCTTCCGGCCCGGCGCTGGGCGTGGAATATACCCTGAAATCCGGCATTGAAATCCTTCAATCGCCTTGCCTTTGACGTAGCTGGTCACGCTGCAGCGGGAAATGTCGCCGCGGGCAGACAACTCGGTCAGCGAGGCGCGAACGTCGGCCAGGGGCATATTGATGGCTGCAGCAATATCGAAATCGAGCAGTTGGCCATGCTTCTTGAGGTGTTCGAGAACTTTTGTGGCGTGCATCAGGATTCCTTTCCATGGCTTCGCCGGGTTTCGCCGCCACAACGGGATGCGGAAGGATTGCCGGCTTCGGCAGTCAAACAAACTCCGTATTTTGTTGCGCCTGCACATGATGATCGGCGTCAGGAGAACAAAAAAAGAAGCCCGCACTGGGCGGGCTTAAATCCATTTCTTGGAGGAGATGGAGGAGACAAGCCTTATTATGCCTGTGCGGATTGTGCACCGCAACACGTATTGTGTAATAAATTGTGACGGCGCTGTTTTGGCGTCGGGCAAGCTTGCTGCGTCAATGAAAAAGGCCCCGCGAAGCTCGCGGGGCCCTGGATTTCGGGAGGCCCGAAAGGCTTACTTGGATTTCTTGGTGACGGCAGCGATGTTGGCCTGGGCTGCGTCAGCAAACTGCTTGGCCATGGCGTTCATGTTGCCGAAAGCCGAGTTGGCGGCAGCGATGGCGCTCTGGATCGCGGCAACAGCACCTTCGGAACCAGCCGGAGCCGACTTGGTGGCCTTTTCGACCATGCCAGCGATGGATTTCTGGAAGTCGCCGAACTGGGCTTCGACCATCTTGGCCAGATCCTGCTGGGTCTGGGCAGTGATTTCATAAACCGAACGCGAGTAGGCAACAGCCTTCTCGACAGCCGGCTGGGCCAGGGCGGTCTGAGCGGCCAGGGCTTCCTTCGGATCCTTGGCACCCATGACCGACTGGACGCCGGAAACGGTATCTTCCAGAGCGGCGCGGGCGGTGTTCAGGTTGAGGGCAGCGATGCGCTCGGCGGAAGCCAGGGCGGTGTTGGCAACTGACAGCAGGGAGTCAACGGTGGCTTTGTTGGCGGCGGCGAATTGTTCGGTGTTGATGGACATGTGTTGTCTCCAGAAGAAGGTTGTCGGTGTGTTCGGAACCCAGTATAGCGCACTATTGGTAAAAATTGTGCACTGCAGCAATTTTGTCTTCTTGTGGCTTGGCTCTGCGCTGAGCGACTTATTTCCGTTTTCGAGCAGAGCCTTGCCAATACTGGAACTCCGGTTCGTGAACCTCAATGTCCAGGTCCATGATTCTGGCCTGAAGCCGCGTTTGCACATCGGCCACGGCCTGGTTGTAGACGATGGGCGCGATCTCCTTGAGGAAAAAACCGAGCAGGGCACCGGCACCGAGGTTGCCGATGGCCTCTTCCATGTTTTCCTCGAAGTAGCGCTGGATGGAGGTGACGGCCGCCGCGCTGGCTTCCCGGGAAATTTCGATGCTCATCGTTGCGGTGTCCATTTCTGTGGATCAAATGCCGTGCTCGCGGCCGGCGTCAGTTGTCGTGCCAGTTCGTCGACCAGGCCGGTTACCGCGTCCTCGATCATGTCGAGCACCAGCTCGAAGCGCCCGCCGAGGGTGAGGTAGGGGTCGGGAACTTCGTCTTCGGGGAAGCGTCTGGCGTAGTCCATCAGCAGCCGGATGCGCATCAACTGCTCCTCGGTTGCCATGCGCCGCAGGTTGTACAGATTGGTTCTGTCCATGGCCAGGATCAGGTCGAAATAGTCGAGATCCTGCCAGCCGATACGTCGGGCGCGGATTCGGGAGAGGTCGTAGCCCTTGGCCCGGGCGACCCGCTGGCTGTTGGTATCGCAGGCCTCGCCGGCACGAAAGCCGTGGGTCCCGGCCGAACAGACCTCGATCCGGCCGGCCAGACCGTTTTGTTCGATCAATTGGCGCAGCACCGCCTCGGCCGTCGGTGAGCGGCAGACATTGCTCATGCAGACACAAAGGATGCGGAAGGGCGTTTTCATCGGCCGGCTCAGGGCTACTTCTGGTTTCTTTCGCGCACGATGGGCGGCACGAACTTGACGGAAAATTTCCAGCCTTCCGGGGTGGCTTTGAGGATCAGCGTTTTGGACTTGGCGCCGGCGTCGAAGGCCGGTTCATCGCCAAGCAGTTCGATGGCGCCGATGCCCTTGATGACGCAGGCGCCGGGGAGTGTGACGAAAGCCGATTCGGCGGCGGC
This sequence comes from Gammaproteobacteria bacterium, assembly GCA_018828385.1. Lineage (GTDB taxonomy): Bacteria > Pseudomonadota > Gammaproteobacteria > Burkholderiales > Rhodocyclaceae > Azonexus. Next base: position 22,326 of record JAHJVE010000004.1, read on the forward strand.
CAGCACGAATTGCCCGTCGCGCGATTCCGAACATGACAGCCCTCTCGGTACGGCCGCCGGATTCTCCTTCCAGGCCAGGCGTAGTGTTTCCAGTGCGTTGCCGAGTTCCTCGGTGATTTTGGCGGCGAGGGTGACTTCGCGTGACTTGGCGTGGTTCATTCGAATTCTCCAGGCAGGATTTGCCATGCCTGGCCGAGTCGGGTGGTGCTGTCCATGCACAATCTCCTGGCGACGTGGAGTTACAAGGATAGCCGCTGGCGCGCAGAATGCGAAAAAATGCATTTGGAATGTCCGGGTTGTGGGGCCGGTGAGCGCGACTTTCGACGCTTCGAATTTTTCGAAGGGTTGGTCAGGCCGGCAGGTTGGCTGGAAGGGAGGCGGCTTTCTACAATGGGCGCCTTGCTATTTTCCCGGCCCGTTCCCATGCTCGAATTCCTGCTCTCCCCCGAAATCTGGATTGCCTTCTTCACGCTGACGGCGCTGGAATTGGTGCTTGGCATCGACAACATTATTTTCATTTCCATTCTGGTCGACAAGTTGCCCAGGGAAAAGCAGGAATTGGCGCGGCGCATCGGCCTGTTTCTCGCCATGTTCATGCGCATCGGGCTGCTGCTGTTGCTGTCGTGGATCGTCGGCCTGACCGAGCCGGTGCTGACGCTGTTCGGCTTTGGTATTTCGGGACGCGACATGATCCTGATTGCCGGTGGCCTGTTCCTGATCTGGAAGAGTACCGGCGAGGTGCACCAGTTGCTCGAAGGCGAGGAGGGCGAGGCGTCAAGCAAGGTGGCCTCCAGTTTTGCCGGCGTCATCGCCCAGATCATCGTCATCGACCTGGTGTTTTCGCTCGACTCGATCATCACGGCGGTCGGCATGGTCAGCGAAGTCGGCGTGATGATCGCTGCCGTCGTAGCCTCGGTCGGCTTGATGATGCTGTTCGCCCGCTCGATCGGCGAGTTCGTCTCGAACCACCCGACGATCAAGATGCTGGCGCTGTCCTTCCTGGTTGTCGTCGGTGTCGTGCTGATCGCCGATGGTTTCGGTCACCATGTGCCGAAGGGCTACATCTACTTTGCCATGGCCTTCTCGGTCGGCGTCGAGATGCTTAACATCCGCATGCGTAAAAAGGCCGTCAAGCCGGTCGATCTGCGCGAACCCTATGCCCGGGAGTTTGGTTCGGATTAAGCGTCAGCCCGGCCGCTGCTGGTTTCAGCTCGTGCCGGGCGGCTTGTCGGCCCATTTGCGCCGATAGTGCACCGGCGCCATGCCGGTCCATTCGACAAAGGCGCGGTAAAAAGCCGAGCTGTCGGCGTAGCCGAGATCGGCGGCGACCTTGGTGATCGGATCGTCGGTCTTGGTCAGCCGGGCCAGCGCCATGTCGCGGCGCAGGGCATCCTTGATGGCGCGAAAGCTCGCGCCTTCTTCTTCCAGTCGGCGGTGGATGGTCCGTGGCGACAGGTAGAGGCGATCAGCGATGTCGTCGAGACTCAGTGTCTCGGGCAGCGCGGCGCGCAACAGGTCGCGGACGCGGATGACCATTTCGCGGTCGCGCCGGTAGAGCGTCGTGATCTTGCCGGGTGCGCCGTCGAGGAAGGCGGTGAGCGCCGCTTCGTCGCGGCGGATGGGGAGGTCGAGCAGGTTGGCGTTGAAGCTGGCGACCAGCGTGCCGGTGCCGCCGGGAACGGTCGGTGCGAAACGCGAATCCTCGGTGAAGATCAGCGCGTAGTCGGCGAAATGGGCCGGCTTGCGGTAGGGAAAGATGACGCTGTCCAGCCCGATGCCGCGCCCGGCCAGCCAGCATGACAGGCCGTGCAGCAGGCGGAGCAGCCACTCGAAGGCGAAGACGCGGCCGGGGTCGTCGGTGTCGTCGGCCAGCTTGCGCGTTTCGGAAATGACCAGCTCGGCATGGCCGTGCGAGCGGCGCACGCTGACCGCCAGGTCGGGGAGTACGACGTGCAGGAAACGGCTGGCCCGGGCCAGCGCTTCGGCCAGCGTCGGGGCGCTGATGCAGGCACGGCAGAGAAATTCGAAGCTGCCGACGCGCATCGGCTGGGCGAACAGACCGAAGCCTTCATCGTCGAGCTGGTGGTTGAGCCGGTTGTACAGCGCGGCGTAGCTTTCGACCGGAATCCGGCTGGCGGTGTCTGCAATGTCAATGTTGGTGGCCGCCAGGTGCGGGGCGGGGTCGATGTTCTGGCGTGTCAGGCCGGCCAGCATTCCGGTAACAAATCCCATGGCAACAGAGGCTTGCGTTCGGTTTGCTGGCGAGGTGGGGGCGGGTGATTTCAATTTTGGTCATTTTTTCCGGTTGACCGTAGCACTGTATCACCTTGGCGGAATTTGCACGATTGTCGTCATTCGCGACAATGGCAACGGCGGCAAAGGGGCATACCATGGGTGCCTTTCCATCTTTTCGATGAGGCTGGCGTCATGACCGATCTTTCCGTTGCCAAGAAGCTATCTCCCTACAAGCCCAAGCACAAGGTACGTTTTGTCACCGCCGCCTCGCTGTTCGACGGGCACGACGCCTCGATCAACATCATGCGCCGCATCCTGCAATCGACCGGCGCCGAGGTGATCCACCTCGGCCACAACCGTTCGGTGCAGGAAATCGTCAATGCCGCGCTGCAGGAAGACGTGCAGGGCATCTGTATCACTTCATACCAAGGCGGTCACGTCGAATTCTTCAAGTACATGATCGACCTACTCAAGGCCAACGGTGGCGCCAACATCAAGGTCTTCGGCGGCGGCGGCGGGGTGATCGTGCCGTCGGAAATCAAGGAGCTGCACGCTTACGGGGTGACCCGCATCTACGCGCCGGAAGATGGCGTGCACATGGGCCTCCAGGGCATGATCAACGAGGTCGTGCAGAATACTGACTTCGACGTGGCCGATGAAGGCGTGCCGAGTGTCGAGCAGGCGCTGGCCGGTTTGCAGGCTGGCGACAAGCGCTTGCTGGCGCGCCTCATCACGCTGCTCGAAAACGGCGAAGCGCCGGCGCTCAAGGAACCGCTGCTCAAGGCAGCAGCCGCGCTCGAAACACCGGTTCTCGGCATTACCGGTACCGGCGGTGCCGGCAAATCGTCGCTGACCGATGAAATCGTCCGTCGTTTCCGCCTCGATCAGGGCGATACCGTCAAGATCGGCCTTATTTCCATCGACCCGTCGCGCAAGCGCACCGGCGGTGCCTTGCTTGGCGACCGTATCCGCATGAACGCCATCGAACATCCGAACATCTTCATGCGCTCGCTGGCCACCCGCGATACCGGCTCGGAAATTTCCGTCGCGCTGCCGGAAGTCATCGCCGCCTGCAAGCTGGCCGGCTTCGATCTGGTCATCGTCGAAACCTCCGGCATCGGTCAGGGCAATGCGGCCATCGTGCCCTTCGTCGATCTGTCGCTGTACGTCATGACGCCGGAGTTCGGCGCGGCTTCGCAGCTTGAGAAGATCGACATGCTCGACTTTGCCGATTTCGTGGCGATCAACAAGTTCGACCGCAAGGGCGCCGAGGATGCGCTGCGCGATGTGCGCAAGCAATATCAGCGCAACCGCGAAGCCTTCACAACGCCGACCGACGACATGCCGGTCTTCGGTACCCAGGCCGCCCGTTTCAACGACGACGGCGTGACTGCGCTGTATCAGGCGCTGGTCCCGGCGCTCACCGAAAAAGGCTTGAAATTGCAGCCCGGCAAGCTGCCGCTGGTCACCGTCAAGCAGTCGTCGACCCAGCGCGCCATCGTGCCGGCGCAGCGCGTGCGCTACCTGGCCGAAATCGCCGACACCGTCCGTGGTTACCACGCGCATACCGAAGAGCAGGTGAAAATTGCCCGCGAACGCCAGTCGCTGCGCATCTCGAAAGGCATTTTTGCCGCTTGCGACAAGTCGACCGCAGACTTTGACGAAATGGCCGCCTTCAAGGACAGCCAGCAGGATCCCAAGGCCAAGAAGCTGCTCGACATGTGGCCGGCCACCGTCGAGGCCTATGCCGGCGACGAGTACGTCGTGAAGATCCGCGACAAGGAAATCCGCACCAAGCTGGTTTCCGAATCGCTGTCCGGCACCAAGATCAAGAAGGTCATCCTGCCCAAGTTCGGCGACGATGGCGAAACCTTGCGCTTCCTGATGCGCGAGAACGTTCCCGGCTCCTTCCCTTATACCGCCGGCGTCTTCGCCTTCAAGCGTGAGGGCGAAGATCCGACCCGGATGTTCGCCGGCGAAGGCGACGCCTTCCGCACCAACCGCCGCTTCAAGCGTGTTTCCGAAGGCATGCCGGCCAAGCGCCTGTCCACCGCCTTCGACTCGGTCACGCTGTACGGCTGCGACCCCGACGAGCGTCCCGACATCTACGGCAAGATCGGCAATTCCGGCGTCTCGATTGCCACCCTCGACGACATGAAGGTGCTCTACGACGGCTTCGATCTGGTCAATCCGACCACCTCGGTGTCGATGACCATCAACGGCCCGGCGCCGATCATCCTGGCCTGCTTCTTCAACACCGCCATCGACCAGCAGATGGCCAAGTTCGAACAGGACAACGGTCGCCAGCCGACCGAAGACGAAGCCGAGAAAATCCGCGAATGGACGCTGTCCACCGTGCGCGGCACCGTGCAGGCCGACATCCTCAAGGAAGATCAGGGCCAGAACACCTGCATCTTCAGCACCGAATTCGCCCTCAAGATGATGGGCGACATCCAGGAATTCTTCGTCCATAACCAGGTGCAGAACTTTTACTCGGTGTCGATTTCCGGCTATCACATCGCTGAAGCCGGCGCCAATCCGATCAGCCAACTGGCCTTCACGCTCTCGAATGGCTTCACCTACGTCGAAAGCTACCTGGCCCGAGGCATGAAGATCGACGACTTCGCGCCCAACCTGTCCTTCTTCTTCAGCAACGGCATGGACCCCGAATACTCGGTCATCGGACGCGTCGCCCGCCGCATCTGGGCGGTGGCGATGAAGAACAAGTACGGTGCCAACGAGCGCAGCCAGAAGCTCAAGTACCACATCCAGACTTCCGGTCGCTCGTTGCACGCGCAGGAGATGGACTTCAACGACATCCGCACCACGCTGCAGGCGCTGATTGCCATCTACGACAACTGCAACTCGCTGCACACCAACGCCTACGACGAAGCGATCACGACGCCGACCGAGGAATCGGTGCGCCGTGCCATGGCCATCCAGCTCATCATCAACCGCGAATGGGGCGTCGCCAAGAACGAGAACCCGAACCAGGGTGCCTTCGTGATCGACGAGCTGACCGATCTGGTCGAGGAGGCCGTGCTCAAGGAATTCGAAGCCATCGCCTCGCGCGGCGGCGTGTTGGGTGCCATGGAAACCGGCTACCAGCGCGGCAAGATCCAGGAAGAGTCGATGTACTACGAGCACAAGAAGCACGACGGCTCGTACCCGATCATCGGCGTCAATACCTTCCTCAACCCGAAGGGCATGGCCCAGCAGGAAATCGAGCTGGCCCGTTCGAGCGACGAAGAAAAGCAGTCGCAGATCAAGCGCCTGCGCGACTTCCAGAACCGCCATGCAGCAACGGCGCCAGCCATGCTGGAAAAGCTCAAGCAGACTGTGATCGAGGACGGCAACGTCTTCGCCGTGCTGGTCGATGCTGTCAAGTGCTGTTCGCTCGGCCAGATCAGCTCGGCGCTCTACGAAGTCGGCGGCCAGTACCGGCGCAGCATGTAAGGAAAGCCCCGAAAGGGGAACAGCAACCCGGACCCGAAAGGGCGGAGGAGAAAAACGGACGGCGGGGCTATGTACCCCGCCGTTTTTCATCCAGGAGGAGCTTGAATTGATGGCCGTTTTTGCATCCTGTAGGCCGATCACCCCGCGGCGCTTGTCTTGACGCCCGGTGGCTCGCAAAATGCCGACATTCCCTTTGCATTTTTCGGAGACCCATCATGAATGCATTCGATTACGATCTCGCCGCCGCGCTGCAACGCAACCGCGTCACCCGCCGCCAGATGCTCTGGCTGCTTGGCGCCAGTGCCTTGTCGGGGTGTGCCAGCTCGCCGGTGGGGGGCGGCTCGATTCTCGTCGGCATGAGCGAGGAAGAAGAGAAAGCAGTCGACCAGAAGGTCTCGCCGCAGCAGTTTTCGCAGGATCTCGGCCCGGTTCAGGATGGCCAGATCAACCGCTATCTGGGCGATGTCGGCCACCGGCTCGACGCCAGGACCCATCGGCCGCAGATGCCGTATTCCTACCGCGTGCTCAACGCCAATTACGTCAATGCCTACACTTTCCCGGGCGGGGCGATGGGGGTGACGCGCGGCATCCTGGTCGAGCTCGATAACGAAGCCGAGCTGGCCGGTCTGCTCGGCCATGAACTGGGCCACGTCAATGCCCGCCATGCGGCGCAGCGCAAGGGGTCGGCGATGGTCGCCGAAGTCGCGTTGAGCGGCGCCAGCATCATCGGCCAGGCGACCGGCTACGGCGGGCTGGTCGACCTTGGCAGCCAGTTGGGGGCCAGCGTGCTGCTCTCCAGCTATTCGCGCGACAACGAGCGCGAGGCCGATGCGCTGGGCCAGGAATACATGGTACGCGCCGGCTATCCGGCCAGTGGCATGGTCGGCCTGCAACAACTGCTGGTCGATCAGCAGAAGGAATCGCCGGGCATGTTGCAGACCATGTTCTCGACCCACCCGATGAGCAGCGAACGGCGCGATACCGCCAGGCAACTGGCCGAGAGTAAATACGCGGCGAGCAACACGCGCGACCCGGGGCGCGAGCGCTTCATGGACAACACGGCCTCCTTGCGGCGCATCAAGCCGACCATCGATGCCTGCCAGAAGGGCGAGGTGGCGATGGCCGCCAAGGCCTACGGCAAGGCCGAGGAGCGTTTTCGTGCCGCCCTCAAGGCCACGCCGCGCGACTACGCGGCCAACGTGCTGATGGCGCAATGCCTCTCCGAGCAGGACAAGGATGCGCAGGCCCTGGGCTATGCCCAGACGGCGACCCAGATTTATCCGCAGGAGGCCCATGCGCACAAGCTGGTCGGCGTGCTGGCCCTCGGCCAGAAGGATCCGGCCAAGGCGTTCGAGCATCTCGATCGCTATGATCGCCTGCTGCCGGGCGATGCCGGCATCACCTTCCTCAAGGGAATCTCACTGGAAGGCATGGGCAAGCGCTCCGAGGCGGCCCGGCAGTATGCCGCCTACGTGAACCGCGTCCAGAAAGGCAAGGCTGCCGAGTATTCAGTCAGTCGCCTGAAGAGCTGGGGCTATCTGAAGTGATTCCGGCCGTTTTTTCTGGCCGGTTCAGCCGCCAGCACCACCGTGCCAGCGCAGCACCAGAATGGTCAGGTCGTCGGCCGGCAAATGGTTGGCTTCAAAGCTGCGGACGCTGACGCGCAGGGCGTCGGCACAGGCCGCGACCGGCGATTGTGCGGGCTGTGCGGCGAGTGAGTGGAGCAGGCGTTCGGTGCCGAAAAAGTCTTGTCCGTCGGTTGCTTCGGTGACGCCGTCAGTGAACAGGTAAAGCGTATCGCCGGCCTCGAGTTGGCGGGTGACGGCCCGGAACGGATAGTCCGGGACGCCACACATCGGTGGCCCGAGCGCCTCGCCCAGATCGATCCGGGACAGCATCCCGTGGCGGAGCAGGACCGGCGCATCATGGCCGGCCGAGACGAAGCTCAGCTCGCCGCTGACAATGTCGAGCACGGCAATGAAGGCGGTGACGAAAAGCATTTCCGGATTGTTGCGGTCGAGTTCGTTGGCAACATCCCGCACTGCTTCGCCGAGATCCTTGCTCAGTCTCGCCATGCTGGCCGCCAGGGCTTTGGTCATGGCCATGAACAGGCTGGCCGGGACGCCCTTGCCGGAGACATCAGCCACGGCAAAGCAGATCCGGCGCTCGTCGAGCCGGAAGCATTCGTAATAGTCGCCGCCGACTTCGCGGGCCGGCTCGAGGATGGCGGCAATCGAGAAGCGGGTTTCGCCGGCAAAGCTGGTGGCCAGGTCGGGGAGCAGACCCATCTGGATGCGGCGTGCCGTATCGAGTTCGCCGGCCAGGCGTGCCGCTGCTTCGCGGGATGCGAGCAAGTCGCGTTCCGCCTTCTGGCGCCGGCGTTCGGCGGTAATGTCCGTACCCACCCCGCGCCAGCCGGTAATCGTCCCTGCCGCGTCGGTCAGCGGCTTGCCGCTCAGCGACCACCAGCCGATTTCTCCGGCCTGCTCGATGGGCACGACGATGTCACGGAATGTCGTGGCTGAGGCAAAGGCGTGCTCAAGTTGACTAAAGGCTTGCCGCCCCTCAGCGTCTGCCGACCCTTTCCGGCCGAGCAGGGCGATCGACATCGGCTGCGCGTGCAGGGTGGCAACCGACGTGTCCAGGGTGCTGGCCAGTCGCGTCGAAATGTGGCGCAGGCGGCCCTGTTCGTCGGTTTCCCACAGCCAGTCACTGGCATCGTCCTCGAAGTCGTTGAGGAGCAGGCCGATGACCTGCTTTTGCCGCTCCACTTCGCTTTCGGCAATCAGGCTCTTGACGAACAGGCGGGAGGTGATGAGTACCGAGGCAACCACCGAAATGCCGTAGAGCGAGAGGAGGACGGCGAGATAGAGGTAGGTCGTGCCATAAAGGAGGAGCAGGGTGAACGTCCCGCCGACACACATGGCGGAGCCCCACAGGGCGCCGGCCCATGGCCAGCGGGCGGTATGGAAGGCGCCGTGAGGAATGGCCGTGGCAAAAAAGGCGGTAACCAATATCTGGCCGGTGATGTTGGTGCGGCCGAACAGATAGGCCAGCATGACGGCGAAGAGAAGGCCGGAGATGGCGACCGAGGCGGTCAGCAGGCGAACGGCACGGGCGCAGGCTTGATGGTTGGTTTCGGCCTTGTGGCGTTGCCAGATGATCAGGCCGGCGCCGGAACTGGCCCAGACCGCGGCGCACCAGCCGATGAGCAGGCCGGGCGTGGCGTCGGCCCAGAAAATCCAGGCGTAGATGAGCGAGCAGACCATGCAGTCGAAGGCGCTGACCGGCATTTGCTGGAGTAGGGCGCGAAACTGCCGGAAACGATGGGCGGCAGCGACGTCAGCGGGGGCATCCGGGTCATGCCAGCAGTAGGACAGTTTGCGCCAGCTTGACCTCAGGCCGCTGGCGTTGAGCAGGGCCGCAGGAAGTCCCGAGTGGTCGGGCTGCTTTTTCGCCGAAGAGGTGGTGGTTGAGTGGGACACTGGCGTTCCGGCCTGGAGTCGGGGCTAACTAAGCAAAGGTCATCAGGGTATCCGAATCGGGAAGCGACATACCGTCGACCATTTCACGCCTTGTGTCATGTTGCGTTGGTTCGGGCCATTTCGATTTTGGCCGATTTTGCCGGTTGACCGTAGTAATCAGTCGCCGAAGCTGCGCAGCCCGTCGAGATCGAGAATATTGATGCCGCCGTACTCGCTGCGCACCAGCCCGGCATCTTCGAGCACCTTGAGCGCCTGATTGGCGCGCTGTCTGGAAACGCCGGCCAGATAACCGAGTTCTTCCTGCGAAATCTGCAGCAGGCGGTTGGTGCCGGGGTAAAGCACGGGGTTGAACAGGGCGGCCAGGCCGCGCGCGATGCGGGCGTCGGTGTCGAGCATGCGCTCGTTTTCGATCATGCCGATGAACTGGCCGAGGCGTTCGTTGAGCTGGGCGATCATGTAGCGGTTGAACGGAATGCTGTGGTCGAGCAGCCACAGGAAGGTGGCGCGGCTCATGAAGGCGACGCGCGTTTCGCGCAGGGCCATGACGTCGTAGCGACGCGGCTCGCTCTTGAGCAGCGAGCCTTCGCCGAACCAGCCGCCGCTGCTGATGCCGGTCAGCGAGGTGGTCTTGCCGGTCGTCCAGTGGCTGGCCATCTTGCCCAGCCCGTCGATGATGCCCATCCAGTAATCGACCGGCTCGCCCTTCATGCAGATGAAGGCGCCCGGCGCGAAGCTGCGCTCGAAGGTGCCGGCGATGGCCTTGGCCATTTCTTCCGCACTCAGCGCCGGCCCCCAGACGGAGGTGCGCAGCAGTTCCTCAGCGTTTTTCAATGATCATTTCCGGATGATGTGCCGAACCGCGATTATAGGCGGAGGCTTCCACGGTCAACCGGGAAAAACGGCCAAAATTGAAATCGACCGATCATCGCAACGCCACCGTTCCCGCCTTCCACAGCGGACTTTGCCAGCGGTAGAACGGCGTCAGGCTGGCCGGCTTGTCGGCCCTTTTGTCGGTGACCAGCGTGTGCATCGACAGCGTTTCGAAGGTGGTGCGGTAACGCGCGCCGCTGCGCACTTCGCGGGCCGCCAGCAGGTGCCGGCCGCCGGGCACCCAGCCGGCGAATTCGACGTAGCCGAGGTTGGGGGTGTCGAGGGCCGGCGGCACGACGTCCACCATCCAGCCATCGGCGCCCTTGCGGAAAACCCACATCTCGCGCCAGGTGTCGAGCGGCTGGACGGCCAGGGTCAACGCCTCGCCGCGCGGTGCGACGGCGGTCGAGGCGGGCCACACCAGGCCCCAGGTGCAGCGCGTGAGGAGCGGATTTTTCTCGTCGTGCTTGGCGTCGACCAGATGCACACAAGTCTCGCCCGGCTGGCCGGCGCTGACCCGCAGGCCGAGGCCGGCCGCCGCCTTGCCCGGTTTTGGCGGCAGCCCCGGCTCGGCCGCCCAGCGCGAGGCGCCGACGCGAATCGCCGCGTCGCTGTAGGCGTTGGCGTCGCTCTCCATGAGCTCGTCCGGGTTGATCTTGGCCAGTTCGTCGATGGCCCGCGCCGCCGCTTCGCGGGCCGCGTTCGGCCCGGTTTCCGGGCGCCGGGCGCGCTGGTAGGCGAGGCTCGCCCAGACGCCGGCCTGGCGCAGGTGCAAGCGGTTCTTGAGCACCGCCGGCAGCTCGGCGAGGGCGACGCGGTCGAGCACCTCGGCGCGCCAGTTGTCGAAAGCGAAGCGCTCCGGCGGCGTCAGCGTCGGCGGCACGCATTCGTGGCGGGTCAGCGACAGCGCGGCCAAGGCCTTGTCGATCTCGGGCGCCGGCAGGGCGAGGACGCGGCCTTGCGCCTTGCCGTTGCTGCACAGCTGGACTTGGCCATCGCGCTCGTAGCTGACCAGGTTCATGCCGTAGCTGGCGGCGACTTCGAGGTGAGCCGCCAGCGCGTCGCCGGCCTTGCCGCTGCGCCCGGCCGTGGCGCGGCGGGCCAGGCGGTCGCTCATGTTGCCGAGCGCGGCGAACACCTCGCTATCGACCTGGCCGGCCGGCACGGCCTGCAGGTAAGCCGCCGCGTAGCCGATGCCGAGCGCCTCCGAGCCCGGCGCTTCCTTGAGGAAACGGACGATGGAGAGTAATTCCGGCGCCGCTTCCGGCTTCAGCGACTGGACGCGAACCTGGCTGGCCTTGATGTAGCCGGCACGTTCGCGGCGATGGTCGTAGACCTGCAGGAAATCGCCTTTTTCGCCGCGGATTTCCAGGTTGTCGCCCTGCCACAGCACGGCCTGGCGGGCGGCGGAATCCTTGGGCGCAGCGCGCAAGGCCGACTGGTCCTGGGTGACGATGGCGATGACGGTGAGTGCGGTGGCCAGCATGATTATTCTCCTTGCGCCGGGGCTTGCGTCCTGCCGAGCAGGGCATTGCCGATGAAGCCGCCGCTGGTCGGCGTCGGGGCGATGATTACCGAGATCTTGTCGGACAGCTTGTCGGCCATGGTTTTCTGGATGAGCAGCGGGTTCTTCTGGATCAGCGCGCCATCGCGCTCAAGCTGGGCGCTGGCGATCTGGCCCAGACGTTCCTGCCGATAGGCTTCGGCATCGGCCAGCTTGCGGCGCGACTCGGCCTCGCCATGGGCCTCGATCTGGCGGGCCTGGGCGTTGGCTTCGGCCATCTTGATGCGGGTGATCTTGTCGGCCTCGGCCTCCAGCCCGCGCTGCTCGATCTGCTTCTGCTTGAAGGGCAGGATGTGCTTCATCGCCTCGGCCTGCGCCTTGGCGGCGATGATCTGCTCCTGGCCGGCGGCTTCGGCCGCCTTCTCGCGGCGCACCTTGTCGGCCTCGGCCTCGAGGTCGGTCTGCTTGACCTGCTTCTCCTTGAGCTCCAGCGTGTAGCGCATCTTCTCGCTGGCCAGTTCCTCGGCCAGCAGGCGATCCATGCCGGCGCGGTAGTCGGCTGGCAGTTCGACCTGGCCGATCATCGCCGAGATCAACTTGATGCCGTCCTTGCCCAGCATCTCGCCGAGTTCCTTTTCGATGCTCTCCTTGATCTCCTGGCGCTTGGTCGAAAAAATTTCGCGCACCGTGTAGCGGGCCAGCGTCTTGTAGAGCACCGCCTGCGCCGCCGGGTCGACCACCTGGCCGCCGATGTCATCCGGCAGGCTGCGCGCTGCGCTGCTCAGGCGAGCCGGGTCGAGGGCGTAACGGATGGTGATATCGACGCCAATCGACAAGCCTTCCACCGTCTGGAACGGCGCGTCGCCTTCCGGGCGGTACAACTGGTCGCGCAACGAGAAGCGGCGCAGCTCGTGCAGGCCGGGGATGACCAGCACCGCGCCCTCGCGCACCTCGATGCTGTCGCCGGTCAGCTGATTGATCCGCACGCCGGCCTCGCCGCGCGTCACGCTCTGCATCGGCGGATGGTTGGCCAGCGCATAAACGCCGCTGCCGGCGATGGCGAGGGCGATGATGCTGCGCCGGGCACCATGCACGCTGCGCCCCACTTGCCCCGCCGCCCGACCGGTGTGGCCGGCCAGATTGCCAAGCGATGCCCGCAGGCTGTCGAACATGTCCAGAAAACGTTCTTTCATGATTATTCCTCCTCGAAACCGATCTTCGCGTCGGGGGAGACTTCCCCGTTGCCGGCAGCGTGAAGATCGTTTTCGCTACCGGCCCTGCATGGATTGCATCTTCCGGCGACATGCCAGGAGCAAGCCATGCCGCCGCCGGGCGAGTTTGGTGCGGTGACGGAAGCGATGGCGGCGGGGTGTGAACAAACCTTCACGCCAGCGGCATGCAGCCGCGCCGAAAAACGGAGATACTTCGCTCCTCAGCCAGGAGCCAGTCATGATCAAAGTCGCCGTCATCGAAGACGACATCCCCACCAGCAAGCAGTTGAAGGACTGGATACTCGCCGCGCGGCCGGATGTGGTCGTCGACCAGTGGTTCAACCGCGACGACGCCGAAGCGGCCATTGCCCGCGAGGATTACGCGCTGGTCACCCTGGATATCGAACTCGGGCGCGAGCGCCACGCCGGCGTCGCCGTCATCAACGCCATCAACAAGGCCGGGCGCGGCACGCCGGTGCTCGTCGTCTCGGCCATGCCGGCGGCCATCTACCGGAGCATCATGAAGGCGCTCGACGCCTGGGATTACCTGCAAAAGACTGCCTTCGAGGAAGCCGATTTCATCGAGACCTTTCTCGAAATCTTGCGTGCCTCGCGCGACCGGGCAGCGCCCAAGGCCGAGGCCAGCGCCCAGGACGAACTGGCTCTCGATCCCTTGCGCCAGAGCACGCCGCTGTGGCGCGGCCAGCGCGTCAACCTGCCGCTCACCGCCCAGCGCATCCTGGCCACGCTCTACGAGCGACGCGGCGAGGTGGTGTCCTACGACGACCTGTTCGCCGTGGTGAAGAGCGGGCGCAACCGCGACAACATCCGCAAGCACATCAGCACCATCCGCGAGGCGTTCCGCGAACTCGACGACAGCTTCGAGCGCATCGAGAACGTGCCGATGCGCGGGTTTCGCTGGTCGGAGCAGGGGCGCTGAGCGAGCCATGACCCGCTTCCTCGCCTGGCTGGCGTCTTTCCGCCTGCGCATCCTGCTGCGCACCTCCTTCCTGCTGCTGGCGCTGGTCGTGCTGGTCATGACGGTGACCGTGCTGCAGGAGGAAAAGCAGCGCAGCGTCGACAACTACCAGGCCAGTCTGAACAAGACCAAGGCGCAGATCGTCGCCCGCCTGCATCACCCGGCCGGCCAGCTGGCCCTGACCAATCCGCGCTGGGATGCCGCGTCGGCAGCAGCCGGCCGGCCGCTCGTGCTGCCCTTTTCGGCCATCGATTTCGACGACCAGAACAAGGTGCGCAACGCCATCGAAATGGCCGGCTGCCTGGTCCAGTACCCCGATCACGGCAGCCTGTGCGTGGCGGTCGGCAACAATCCGTGGGCCGGCGGTTTCATCTATGCGGCCGGTACCTTCGCCAGCGGGCCGCTCGCCGCCCACCGCATCGGCGACGAGTTCCTCGACGGCGCCCATCGCCTGCGCGTCACGGTGCGCCTGCGCGACCAAAGCTGGCACTGGATCGCCCCCTTCGAGCCGCTGGCCAACGGCGCGCCGACGCCCGGCGAGGGCGTGCGCGGCCGTTTTACCGGCTACGTCGAACTGCCCGGTCGCGACTACACCGGCGCCCGAACCATCAGGGAATTCCGCGGCTGGGTCTGGCAGAGCGGACGCTGCCTCGACAAGGCGGACGACGTCGAGACCTGCCGCAAACAGTCCTTCTTCTCGCTGCGCCTGCCGGTCGATTCGCTGCGCCGCGGCATCCTGCGCAGCGCTCGCCCGGTCTGGCCGCCGGCCGATCTCGACGAGTACAAGGTGCAGGTTGAAATATTGCCGCCGGGCGAGGGCGCCCCGCTATTCGCCAGCGACCGGGCCGGGGCGGTGCCGCCGTTTGCCCTCGATGCCCTGTCCACGCTGCTGCTGCCCGGCGAATCGCTGTCCATTCGCCGCCTCAAGGGCGGGAAAGAATACGACGTGGCCCAACTGGCCGGGCGCGACGAGGCGCAGGAGCTGTCTTCGCCGCTGCTCACCCGCCTCATCGGCCGGCTGCCGGTCGGCTCGCTGGAGGCCGCCGAAGTCGAGCTGCACGACGAAATCAGCACGCCGCTCGGCGACTACCGGCTGGTCCTCAAAGGCGACGCGCGCAGCGTCAACAAGACCCTGTCGATCATCGCTACCCGGCTCTCCTGGTTCATCGGCGCCATGCTCGGCGCCATCGCCATCGCCTGGCTGGTCATCGAAATCGGCCTGATCCGCCCGATCGCCCGGCTGACCCGGCGCACCCGCGGCCTGTCGCGCTCGGTGCACGCCGAGCACAAGTCCCCGCGCGGGCTCGAACGCTACGACCTGGCCGACCTGCGCGGCAGCGACGAACTCGGCCTGCTCGCCGGCGGCCTCGACGAACTGCTCCAGCGCGTGCGCGAAGACGCCGAACGCGAACGCATCCGCAGCGCCCAGGAAAAAGACATGTGGCACGCCGTCGGCCACGAAATCATGTCGCCGCTGCAAAGCCTGCTCGCCCTGCACGGCAACGAGGCCGACCCCAGCCACCGCTACATCAGCCGCATGCAGCAGGCCGTGCGCGTCCTCTACGGCAACGCCAGCCCGAGCGAAGCCTTCGCCAGCAGCCAGCTCGAAATTGCCGCCGTCGATCTGGCCGCCTTTACCAACAACATCGCCGAAAACGCCGGCATCGCCGACGTGGTCTGCCACGGCACCGCGACCCCGATCCCCGTGCGCGCCGACGAATTCGCCCTCGAAGACGTCTTCGCCCACCTGCTGCGCAACGCCGAACGCTACCGCCCGCCCGGCACGCCCATCGACCTGAGCCTGGCCATCGACGACGGCACCGCCAGCGTCACCGTCGCCAACCACGGGCCGGCCATCGCCGACGACATGCTCGAACGCATCTTCGAATACGGCGTCTCCGACCAGGCCGAATCCGCCGCCGCCGGCAACCGCGGCCAGGGCCTGTTCGTCGCCCGCACCTACATGGCCAAAATGGGCGGCACCATCGTCGCCCGCAATACGGCGGATGGCGTGGCGTTCATCCTGACTTTGCCGCGCGCGCGGCCGGCGTGAAGGTGGGGGCGGCTTGGCCGCCGGTGGGAGTTGGGGGTGTTCCCACGGTCAACCGGGGAAAATGGCCAAAATTGAAATGACGTGGGCGGGCTGTTGTTCGGCCGAAGCAGACCTTGGGCCTCAGCCGAAAATCCGTCGGAAATTTGCTGGTTAGCGGTCATGTAGCCGCAATCGCGAAAATCGTCAGCAGCGAAGGGCAGGCTTGAGCGTTTGCTTGAGATGTCGCCGAGCAGGCGATGGCAGCACTTGATTAGCGCAGCGCGTTCAGCACTTTTTCTGCTTCTGGCCAGGGCAGCCGGCGCTTTCCTGACTTCATTCGGTCGAGTGCCTTGAAAGCGTCGTCGACTGACAGCAGCTGGTGGTCAATCATGGCGCACAGCAGTCCGATGGTGCCCATGACGTTGACCTGCTCCTTGTCGGCAACAACCCGCAAATTGGTGTCACCCGTCAGTAGGGTGCAGGCTTCCTGCTTCGCAAGCGCCAGTGCCAAGTAGTCGTTGTGACTAGGCTTGGGACCGTTTTTCGCGGGAAGCAGATGGTTGTGCTGGCCTGGCAACTGCTGAGCATACGCCACGAAGTCGCCGCTGACCTCCATGACCTGCAAGCCCAGGTCTTCAAGGCCAGGACTGCCCGGTTCAATTTCTTCGTAGTACAGCAGATCAGGGATGCCAAACTGCATCGGAAGCTGGAAGAACGTCTCCACCAAAGCTCCCGCTTCCATATCGATCAAGATATTCGCATCACTGATGAGCAACCGCATCCGATGACTCCAGCTGGCGTTCTTTGTGGAAGCGCATCATCGGGATGCCCAGCAGTTCCGCCGCCTTGCCTTCGGAAATGTATTGCTCAGCCAAGGCACGGTATACCAACTGCTCAAACAGTCGTGGATACTCTTGCGGCAGCGGTTTGCCAGGCTCAGTCTTGCGCCAGCCCTTGGCCGAAAACCGCTTGAACATAGATAGGTGAGCGGCCTCGGTGATCACACCACACTGTTTGGCGCGCTGCAGCCATCCAGTCATCGACAGACCAAACTCGTGCTTGAGCACATACAGCTCTTGCCATTCCAGCGCATGCCGTTGTGACCCAAGCAACTGCAACACCGCGACACGCGGAGCCAGGAAGGCACCGGCGAACCGGTCACAGGCTTTCTCTTCGTTGATGCCGTCCGCCAGTCGTCCTTCGAGCAGGAGGTGCCCCAGCTCGTGCGCCAGCGTGAACCGCTGCCGATCACCGGGCCAACGTTTGGAAACAGCCACGACCGGATATTCCCGGCCATCTTCGGTTCGTGCCTTGGCCGTCAAGCCAGAGAAGCCCGGGTTCTCTTCATCGACCACGATGACCAGCAAGCCAAGGCCTTCGAGGGTGTCGGTGAGGTCAGCAATCGGGTTCAACCCCAACTGCCAAGCGTTGCGGACCGAATCCGAGAATGCATCGATCTCATCCAGCGAGGCGATATGCTCAGGCAGATTCGCGGGGGGTGCAAACGCCGGGAACGGTAGTTCGGGAAATGCGCCGAGCAACTCCACGCGCTTTTCCACTAACTCGACGACCTTGATCTTCAGCGCATCCTGCACCGTCTTGCCAAAGGTCGAGAGCTTGCGGAACTCGGGCTGCAGCAGTTCAACCGTATGCGTGCGAAAGAAGTATTCGGTCCGGATGCCGCAGGCGCGGGCCAGCTTGAGCAGCTGAGTCGACGACGGCGTCAGCAGACCCTTCTCGTACTTCTGGATGGCAGTGTGAGAAACACCTACCTGTTCGCCCAACGCACCCAGGGTCAGACCTGCCGCCAATCGTGCTTGACGAATGCGATCTGCAATCATGACGCCTCCATGGGTTGGGTTTAAAATTATTATCATCCTACTAAATTTTTAAACCAAAGAGAACCCCGCCCGTCTCGTCGGCCGTGGTGTCACTCGTGGGCGACTGCTCCCATGTAGGGGTACATTACAGTGGCGACGCGGCAGTCCTGGGCGTAGCGCCACAGATCGTCTGCGGAAGCCTTACGCATCCTCCAGGCGTCTTTCAAGGCCTCTAGCACCATGTCCAGACCGATTTTGTTGCGATGCTTGAAGCAATCGACCACGGTCTTGGCCGGGCTGTAGATCCGTACCTTCACCCCGTTGCACAGATGCTCCTCGACGCCTGTCAGATGTAGGAGTGTCCGGAATTTTGGTGCAAAGCGGACGTTGCCGTTCAGATCGAGGAAAGACTCCTTCGGCCGAATTGCAGCGCGTTTCCGATTCCTGCGGTCAACCGGAAAAAATGCCCAAAATTGAAATGTCGCGGGGAAACCCAGGCATCTGTCTCGGATGGTTGAAGCCAGGCGTCGGCAGGGTTTTTATCCTAACCGTGCGATCCGTGACGCGGCCTCGTCAATGTGCCGCCGTATCGCTGCAATGCAGGGCGCGAAGCGGTTGGAGAGGCCATCGCTTTCGCTGATCCTGGCGAAGAACTTTTCTGCCAATTGCCGCGCCGCCCGCCAGGTTGCGCCGTCGACGGAAGCCGACAGTGATGCCGGTGGCAGGGTATTGACGATGGCGCCGCCGCTTTTGGGGGCGAAGGCCATGGGCAGTGCGTCGTAGGGCGGGGCGAGTTGATAGGGGCGGCTACCGACAAAGGACAGGTTGCCGGCGTGCATGTCGGTGTTGCCGATCAGTGTGCCGAATGCCCAGAGCAGGGCGGCGCCAGCGGTGGCGTCGGGGTGGACGTGGCCGGCGGCGGCAAGGCGGCTGACCAGCGTGGGCCAGGGGGCCGCGGCGTCGCCGATGAATTCGGCATCGAGCGCGCGCAGGGAGAGGACGCCGAGGCGGCCGAGCTGGCCGACGCGGTCGAAGCGCGGCACTTCGAGGAATCGCTGGCTGCCGAAATCGAAAATCCTCGTTTCGACGCCAAGCACCGACAGCGCCAGATGCTCGGCGAGTAAAAGGTCGCGCCAGCGCTCGGTGACGGGGTTGTCGTCCGGCGCCGAGAACTTCACCAGGACATGACCTCGCTCGGTATAAGCGCAGAACTTGGGCTGCTCGCCGCCAGCCGAGGAACCGGGCGCTTCGCCGGCACCGGCGGCATGGGCCAGGGCCGGGTAGTCGACCGCCCGGTCAGCCGGGAGAGGCGCTGGCATGTCGATGAACCGGTCGCGCGCCTGCGTACCGATCAGCAGGTTGCCGACTGCATCATGGCCCTGGGCGAGCAGCGCCCGGATGACGTCGCTGTCGCTCCAGTGTTCGGGGTTGGCCGGCAGGCCGAGGCCGGCCGCGTAGGTCGAGGCGTAGGCCCGGCCGAGATAGCCCTGTGGCCGCATATCGAAAAGCCACCACGGCAGTCCGTCGCTATGCAGCGTGACGCCGTCGGCCTGCACCATGACAAAACCGTCCGGGCGCACCGGAACGAGGGCGCCAATTTCCCGAATCAGCCCGTCTTCGCTGACCCGGAAAATCGGGGCTGAGGCGATGCCGCGCGAGGTGTCGCGCAGGGAGTAGCGAATAGCGGATGCGGTGCCAATGCGTACCACCTCGTCGCCCAGCGCGGCCAGCGCGCGCGACACCGTTGGCTGGCTGATGCCCGTCTTTTCAACGAGTTGGCGAGCGGCCAGCGGCCCTTGGGCGAGCAGCAGGCGGATCGTGTCGGAATGGCGAGGCATGGTGATGAATAGGTTAGTGAATAGATAATTGAATATAGATTGTAGTCGTGGGGTGGCCTGCCGTCACGCCAATTTTTGCGGCTATCGGCCGGAATGGCGGTTCCTACGGTCAACCGGGAAAAACGGCCAAAATCGAAATGACCTGACGCCAAGCCAGGTGAATGAATTTGGCCGTTCCGAAAATATTTCGCACATTGTCCGCCGGATGACATTCAGCCCCGTCGTCGACGCCTAGACTCCGTCTCACACTGAATCATTTCCCCGTTGCAAGCTTGGTGTAAGGCGACGGTAGCGACAATGGTTCAAACGAACGTCAGACCGCGAACAATGAGTCGCGGCGGAGGAGACTAAGAATGCCCACGCAGGCGAATTTCGCCGCGCTGGATGGTTTGCATACCTTCCCGCGGCTACTGTTTCATCACGCTAGCATCCGGCCGAACGCGCCGGCCATGCGCGAAAAATACCTCGGCATCTGGCAGACCTGGACCTGGTCCGACGTCGGCGAACGCGTCCGGGCGCTGGCTTGCGGTCTGGCCTCGCTCGGTTTCAAGCGCGGCGACAACCTGGCCATCATTGGCGACAACCGGCCGCACCTTTACATGATGATGGCCGCCGCCCAGTGCCTCGGCGGCGTGCCGGTGCCGCTCTATCAGGACGCCGTGGCCAACGAAATGCTCTTCGTGCTGCAGGATGCCGGCATCCGATTCGTGGTGGTCGAGGATCAGGAGCAGGTCGACAAGATGCTGGAAATCCAGGATCAGGTCGGCACGCTCGAACACATCATCTACGACGACCCGCGCGGCATGCGGCACTACAGCCAGCCCTTCCTGCACGACATCCATGAACTCATGGAAATGGGCCGGATTCACGACCGCAACCATTCCGACTTTCTCAATGCTGAAGTCGAGCAGGGGCACTACGACGACATCTCGGTGATGCTCTACACCTCGGGCACCACCGGCAAGCCGAAGGGCGTTTGCCAGACGCACGCCGCCTTCATCGCCGCGGCGCAGGGCGGGGTGCAGGTTGACAAGCTGGGCGCCGATGGCGACATCCTGTCCTACCTGCCCATGGCCTGGGTCGGCGACCACCTGTTCTCCTACGCCCAGGCGCTGGTCGCCGGTTTCACCATCAACTGCCCGGAATCGGGCGACACGGTGATGTCCGACCTGCGCGAGATCGGCCCGACCTGCTATTTCGCGCCGCCGCGTGTTTTCGAAAGCCTGCTGACCTCCGTGATGATCCGCATGGAAGACGCCGGCCAGATCAAACAGAAAATGTTCCATTACTTCATGGCGGTGGCCAAGCGTTGCGGGGCCGACATCCTCGACGGCAAGTCGGTCGGTTTCGGCGACCGCTTGCAGTACTGGCTCGGCAACCTGCTGGTCTATGGCCCGCTGCGCAACGTCCTCGGCATGAGCCGCATCCGCGTCGCCTACACGGCCGGCGCCGCCATCGGCCCGGAGCTCTTCCGCTTCTACCGCTCGATGGGCATCAACCTCAAGCAGTTCTACGGTCAGACCGAAACCTGCGCCTACGTTTGCCTGCAGCCGGACGGCCAGATCAAGTTCGATTCCGTCGGTCAACCGGCCCCGGGCGTCGAAATCAGGATCGCCGACAACGGCGAAGTGCTGGTCAAGGGGCCGATGCTGCTCAAGGAATACTACAAGCGCCCGGATGCGACGGCCGAGTCGATCAATGCCGACGGCTACTTCATGACCGGCGACGCCGGCTTCCTCGACGAGGACGGCCACCTCAAGATCATCGACCGGGCCAAGGACGTCGGCAAGCTGTCGAACGGTGCGATGTTTGCCCCGAACTACATCGAGAACAAGCTCAAGTTCTTCCAGCACATCAAGGAAGTCGTCTGCTTCGGCCACGACCGCGACATGGTCTGCGCCTTCATCAACATCGACGTCAGCGCCGTCGGCAACTGGGCCGAGCGCCGTGGCATCGCCTATTCGGGCTATGCCGACCTGGCCGGCAAGGCGGAGGTGCTGGAGCTGATCCGCGAATGCGTCGAACAGGTCAATGCCGACCTGGTGCACGACAGCATGGTCGCCGACTCGCAGATCCATCGCTTCCTCGTCCTGCACAAGGAGCTGGACCCCGACGACGACGAGTTGACCCGGACGCGCAAGGTGCGCCGCAACTTCGTCGCCGAAAAATACAAGGTGCTGATCGACGCGCTCTATGAGGGCAAGGCCAATCAGTTCATCGAAACCGAGGTCAAATTCGAGGATGGTCGCCGTGGCAAGGTATCGGCCGACCTCAAGATCATCGATGCCAAGACCTTCCCGATCGTGAAAAAGGCAGCCTGAACATGAGCAAGAAAATAGGCGACGTCATTCTCGACCTGCAGAACATTTCCCTGCGCTTCGGGGGCGTCAAGGCGCTGACCGACATTTCCTTTGATGTCCGCCAGCACGAAATCCGCGCCATCATCGGCCCGAACGGTGCCGGCAAGAGCTCCATGCTCAACGTCATCAACGGCGTTTACCACCCGCAGGAAGGCAAGATTTTCTGGCACGGCAACGAGCGCAAGCGCATGGAGCCGCACATGGCGGCCCAGCAGAATATTGCCCGCACCTTCCAGAATATCGCGCTGTTCAAGGGCATGAGCGTGCTCGACAACATCATGACCGGGCGCATCACCAAGATGAAGGCCAACTTCATCGAGCATGCGCTGTGGTTCGGCCGGGCCCGCAAGGAAGAACTGGAGCATCGCCAGAAGGTTGAGGAAGTGATCGACTTCCTCGAAATTCAGCACATCCGCAAGACGCCGGTCGGCCGCCTGCCCTATGGCCTGCAGAAGCGCGTCGAACTTGGTCGCGCTCTGGCCGCCGAGCCGTCGATGCTGCTCCTCGACGAGCCGATGGCTGGCATGAACGTTGAGGAAAAACAGGACATGTGCCGTTTCATCCTCGACGTGAATGACCAGTTCGGCACCACCATCGTGCTTATCGAGCACGACATGGGCGTGGTGATGGACATCTCCGACCGCGTCGTCGTGCTCGATTACGGCAAGAAGATCGGCGATGGCGTGCCCGATGAAGTAAAGAACAACGAAGACGTCATCAAGGCGTACCTCGGTGCTGGCCATTAGGAGACGGCAAGATGAATTTCTTTCTTGAAGTATTGATCGGCGGCCTGCTGTCAGGCCTGATGTATGCGCTGGTCGCCCTTGGTTTCGTGATGATCTACAAAGCCTCCGGGGTGTTCAACTTCGCTCAGGGCGCCATGGTCTATCTGGCCGCGCTGTCGGTCGTCGGCTGCATGGAAAAGGGCGCGCCGCTCTGGCTGGCGATCATCCTGGCTTTTGTCATCATGACCCTGTTCGGCATTGCGACCGAGAAGTTCGTGCTGCGCAAGCTGGTCAATCAGCCGCCGATTGCCTTGTTCATGGCCACCATCGGCCTGGCTTTCTTCATCGAAGGTCTGGCCCCGATGGTCTTCGGCAGCGAACCGCGGGCGCTCGAACTGGGCATCGTCGATGAGCCGATTCCCTGGATTCTCGACAACTGGAACATGGTCATTTCCAAGTTCGACCTCGTTGCGGCTGGCGTCGCTGCGGTGCTTGTCGCCACGCTCGCCCTGTTCTTCCAATACACCCGCGTTGGTCGTGCCCTGCGTGCCGTGGCCGACGATCATCAGGCCGCGCTGTCGATCGGTATTCCGCTGCAGCATATCTGGGCGATTGTCTGGGGCGTCGCCGGTTTCGTCGCTCTGGTCGCCGGCATGATGTGGGGCGCCCGCAACGGCGTGCAGTTTGCGCTCACTTTCACCGCACTCAAGGCGCTGCCGGTGTTGATCCTTGGTGGCTTCACCTCGGTGCCGGGGGCGATTGTCGGTGGGCTGATCATCGGCGCCTCGGAAAAACTGGCTGAAATCTACATTCCGCCCGTCATGCAGGATCTGTTTGGCGGCAACTTTGGTGGCATCGAGGGCTGGTTCCCTTATGTGCTCGCCTTGCTGTTCCTGCTCGTTCGTCCCGAAGGTCTCTTCGGCGAAAAACACATCGACCGGGTTTAAGGAGAAAACACATGCTTTACCGTGAAGCCGGTCAATTCAAGACGACCTACGCCGCTGACCAGCAAGTTTTTCCGATCCGCCAGGACCGGATCGGGGTCATCGCGCTGCTCGTCGTCGCTTTTGTCGGGGTGCCGCTTTTTGCCAGCGAATACTGGTTCTCGGCCATCCTCATTCCTTTTCTGATTTTTGCTCTGGCGGCGTTGGGCTTGAACGTTTTGACCGGCTATGCCGGCCAACTATCGCTCGGTTCGGCCGCCTTCATGGCAGTGGGGGCCTATGCGGCCTACAACTTTCAGTTGCGGGTTGAGGGTATCCCGATCCTGGTGTCCTTCATCTGCGCCGGTCTGACAGCGGCAGGTGTCGGGATTTTGTTTGGCTTGCCGTCCTTGCGCATCAAGGGTTTTTATTTGGCCGTGGCGACCTTGGCGGCGCAGTTCTTTATCGTCTGGTGCCTGACCAAGTTTCCGTGGTTGTCGAACAACTCGTCTTCCGGCGTGATCTCGACGCAGCGCCTGATCATTTTTGGTTATGAGCTGACGACGCCAGTCGAGAAATATTTGTTGGTGCTGTCCATCGTCGTTGTCCTGGCCATGGCCGCCAAGAACCTGGTGCGCTCGGCGACCGGGCGAGCGTGGATGGCGGTACGCGACATGGACGTGGCGGCTTCGGTGATCGGTATCAAGCTGATGCCGACCAAGCTGCTTGCCTTTGCCGTCAGTTCCTTCTATTGCGGCGTGGCTGGGGCGCTCTATGCCTTTTGCTATCTCGGCTCGGTCGAGCCGGATGGTTTCTCGCTCGATATGTCGTTCAAGATCCTGTTCATGATCATCATCGGTGGTGTCGGTTCGATCATGGGCAGCTTCCTCGGCGCAGCCTTCATTCTGCTGCTGCCGATCTTCCTCGACGTCGCCTTGCCGTTCGTGGCCGAACTGTTCGGTCTGCCGTTTTCCAGCGCTACCGTCTCGCACATCCAGATCACGGTGTTCGGTGCGCTGATCATGTTCTTCCTGATCGTTGAGCCGCACGGGTTGGCCCGTTTGTGGCAAATCGCCAAGGAGAAGCTGCGCTTGTGGCCGTTCCCGCATTAGGGTTGGCTGTGGTTCAAGCGGTGGGGCCCCGCCGCTTTTTGTACTAACTGGAGGAGACATCTAATGATCAAAAAATTCAAACCCGCAATTGCCGCTGCTGCGGTCTCCCTGGCCATGCTGTCGCAGATGGCTGTGGCTGCCGAAGAGCAGTTCTTCCCGATGATCGATTATCGGGTTGGCCCGTATGGCTCAAATGGCCAGTCGTTCTACGGTGGTTTCATCGATTACCTGAACTACGTCAACATCAAGGAAAAGGGCGTCAACGGCGTCCAGATGACCTACGAGGAATGCGAAACCGAATACAACACCTCCAAGGGCGTCGAGTGCTATGAGCGCCTGAAGAGCAAGGCCGCCAAGTCGGCCGGCCCGATCCACACGATGTCGACCGGCATCTCCTACGCGCTGATCGACAAGTCGGCCCAGGACAAGCTGCCGCTGGCCATGATGGGCTACGGCCGCACCGATGCCGTCGATGGCTCGGTCTTCCCGTATGCCTTCCCGCTGGTCACGACCTATCAGATGCAGGCCTCGGCCATCATCAAGTTCCTCAAGGACAAGAATGGTGGCAGCCTGGCCGGCAAGAAGATCGTTTACCTCTATCACGACTCCGCCTACGGCAAGGAAGCCATCATCGCGATGAACGCCGAAGCCGGGCTGAACAAGTTTACCGTGGTCCAGATTCCGGTTGCCCACCCGGGTAACGAGCAGGGCGCCCAGTGGCTGAAGATTCGTCAGGAACGCCCCGATTACGTCGTGTTCTGGGGCTGGGGCGTGATGAACCAGACAGCCCTCAAGGCCGCCCAGAAGGTCGGCTTCCCGCGTGACAAGATGATCGGCTCGTGGTGGACCGGTTCCGAGGAGGACGTCATCCCGGCCGGTGAAGCCGCCAAGGGCTACATGGCGGCGACCTGGAACGTCGCCGGCAAACAAGTGCCGGTG
The DNA here is from genome assembly GCA_018828385.1 of Gammaproteobacteria bacterium. Taxonomy (GTDB): domain Bacteria; phylum Pseudomonadota; class Gammaproteobacteria; order Burkholderiales; family Rhodocyclaceae; genus Azonexus. The sequence goes on from JAHJVE010000004.1 coordinate 47,815, forward strand.
ATCACCGATATCGAGAAGGTCGTCTATGGTGCCGGCAAGGGCAACATGGAAGATAAGTCGAAGATCGGCACCATCCTCTACAACCGTGGTGTTTCCGCTGCCGTGCTGTCGGTCGAAGCCATCCGCAAGGGCCAGGAAAAGTTTGGCAAGGGCAAGGCGCTGAACGGCGAACAGACCCGCTGGGCGCTGGAAAACCTGAACATCACCGACGCCCGTCTCAAGGCCATTGGGGCCACTGACCTGTTGCCGGAAATCAAGACTTCCTGCGCCAACCACGAAGGTTCCGGCAAGGTGAAGATCCAGCAATGGGATGGTGCCAAGTGGGTGCCGGTGTCTGGCTGGATCGAAGGCAACAAGTCGCTGATCCACCCGTTGTTCCAGGCTTCTGCCAAGCAGTACGCGGCGGAAAAGGGCATCACGCCGCGCGATTGCAGCAAAGAGAAGTAATTAGTCGGTAGTCGTTAGTCGCCAGCCGGGGCTTTTGCTCGCGGCTGGCGCCTGGCCACTAAAAGGAATCCCATGTCTGTACAAACAACCACAGCCGCCGAAAACTACCTGAGCATCAACAACATCGAGGTCATCTACGACCACGTGATCCTGGTGCTCAAGGGCGTGTCGCTGAACGTGCCGAAAGGCAAGATCGTCGCCCTGCTGGGCGCCAACGGGGCCGGCAAATCGACGACGCTGAAGGCGATTTCCAACCTGCTGCGGGCCGAACGCGGCGACGTGACCAAGGGTTCGGTCGAGTACAAGGGTGATCGCATCGATCAGCTGACACCGAACGAACTGGTCAAGCGCGGCGTCATCCAAGTCATGGAAGGGCGGCATTGCTTCGGCCACCTGACCATCGAGGAAAACCTGCTGACCGGCGCCTATACGCGGAGCATTTCGCGTGGCGAACTCAAGGACAGCCTGGAGAAGGTCTACCACTATTTCCCCCGCCTCAAGACGCGGCGCACTTCGCAGGCCGGCTACACCTCGGGCGGCGAACAGCAGATGTGCGCCATCGGCCGGGCGCTCATGGCCAAGCCGGAGATGATTCTGCTTGATGAGCCATCGATGGGTTTGGCGCCGCAGATTGTTGAGGAGATTTTCGAGATTGTTAAGGATCTGAATGGCCGCGAGAACGTGAGTTTCCTGCTGGCCGAGCAGAACACCATGGTCGCGCTGAGGTATGCCGACTTCGGGTACATCCTGGAGAACGGGCGGGTGGTCATGGAGGGGGATGCGGAGGATCTCAGGACGAATGAGGACGTTAAGGAGTTTTATCTGGGACTCAGTTCGGCCGGTAGAAAATCCTTCAAAGACGTAAAGCATTACCGTCGCCGCAAACGCTGGCTCTCCTGAAAGTTCGCAGTGCGGCCACCATGGCGGCGTTGTCGGCCGGCTTGTTGGCAGGAGCCAACGGCGCCGGCCTCCGCCTTGCCCTGATGGCCTACTTTGCGAACTTTGGCTTGTCCTTGCGTTGCCGCAATAAACCCAAATCTGAAATGCTACGGTCAACCGGAAAAAACGGAGAAAAATGAAATGAGCTATTACGACCCGCTCGAGACCCGCGATCCGGATGAGCGCGAGGCGGACTTGATGGACAAGCTGGCGCGCCAGGTGGCGCATGCCAAGGAAACGACGCATTACTATTTTCAGACGCTGGCCGGGGTCAATCCCTTCGAATGTGCGTCGCGCGAGGCGCTGGCCCGGCTGCCGTTGACCCGCAAGCGCGACCTGATCGAGCTGCAGAAAAAGACGCCGCCTTTCGGTGGTCTGAATTCGCTGCCGCGCGGCAAGGCCAAGCGGGTGTTCGCTTCGCCCGGGCCGATCTACGAACTGCAGGGCAAGGACATGGACCCCTGGCGCCTGGCCCGCGTGCTGTACGCCGCCGGCTTTCGCGATGGCGACCTGATCCACAACTGTTTTTCCTACCATTTCACGCCGGGCGCTTTCCTCATGGAAGGCGGCGCCCGCAAGCTCGGCTGCGCGGTTTTCCCCGGCGGTACCGGGCAGACCGAGCAGCAGGTGCAGGCCATGGTCGATCTCAAGCCGGAGGGCTATGTCGGAACGCCGTCTTTCCTGCGCATCATCGTCGAGAAGGCCGAGGAAATGGGCGCCGACATCAGTTCGCTGCGCAAGGCCTGTGTTTCCGGCGAAGCCTTGCCCGGCATCACCCGGCAGTGGCTCAAGGAGCGCGGCATTTCGGTGCGCCAGTGCTATGCGACGGCTGACATCGGCGCCATCGCCTACGAGACCGAGGCAGAAGAGGGGCTGGTCGTCGAGGAGGAAATCCTCGTCGAAATCGTTCGTCCCGGCACCGGCGATCCGGTCGAGCCGGGCGAGGTCGGCGAAGTCGTCGTCACTACCTTCAACCCCGATTACCCGCTGATCCGCTTCGCCACCGGCGACCTGTCGGCCATCATGCCCGGTCGTTCGCCCTGCGGGCGCAGCAATATCCGGCTCAAGGGCTGGATGGGCCGGGCTGACCAGACGACCAAGATCAAGGGCATGTTCGTGCACCCCGAACAGGTGGCGCAGATCGCCGCCCGCCATCCGGAAATTCACCGCATGCGCCTGGTCGTCGACAACCCCGGCGGCCAGGACCGCATGGTGCTGCATTGCGAAATCGAAGCCGGTCACGAGGCGCTGGCCAAATCCCTGGTCGATAGCCTGCGCGAAATGACCAAATTGCGCGGCGATGTGGCATTTGTCACACCCGGGGGCTTGCCCAACGACGGAAAGGTGATCGAAGATAGCCGGATCTATTGAGCCGGACTATTTTCATGCGAATTCTCCTCGTTGTGCTGGTCAGCCTGACGCTGCCAGCCCAGGCTGCCGAGCCGGCTTTGCGGCCGTCGGCCACGCTGCTCTTCAAGCAACCGGAACTGCTCCGGACTGGCCAGTGCGTGCGCTACGAGGAGGGCGGCGACGGCTGGGTGGTGACCGATCCGGTGTTTTTCCTCAAGGGTGAAGTGCTCGCTGCCGAGGTGCGGACCCGCCACCTCGGCAAATGCCCGGTAGTCCCCGGCAAGACGCTGGAGCACTACAGTCGCGACGAATTCAACCGCCATGCCCAGGCCTTTCCGTGCGTCGCCGAGGGGGTCGCCGAGCGCGACGAACAGAGCGGTGTCGTCCGCGTTCGCGTCGCCGACTGGGAAACGCCGTATGCCAAAAAAGCGGAGAACGCCGGCCGCTTGTACCGCGGCATGTTCATCGAGAGAAAGCTCGAAAAAGGCATGGAAATCGAGCTCGAAGCCGACTTGCTGCGGGTCTGCGACCAATAGCGGCGTGACGCCCGGCGCCTGATCGGGCACACTCGCCAAAGCGCAGGTTTGCTGCGCCTATCCAGCGAAAGATCAGGCCTCATGGACAAGAATATCGACGAACTGCTGGCGAAAATCCGCGCCCTGCAGGACGAGCTCGAAGACGAATATCGCCAGACCCGCGACGAATGGCTGCAAAAAAAGATCGAGCTGGCCGAGGAATTCCAGCGCCAGCAGCGCCGCTACAAGACCGGGCTGTTCCGCTTCCTGCTGCGTACCCGCCTGCTCGTCGCGCTCACCGCGCCGCTCATCTACCTGGGCTGGATCCCCTTCCTGCTCATGGACCTTTTCGTCACCGTCTATCAGGCCATCTGCTTCCCGGTGTACCGGATTCCCAAGGTCAAGCGCTCCGAGTACCTGGTCTTCGACCGCCAGGATCTGCCCTACCTCAACATCATCGAAAAATTCAATTGCTTCTACTGTTCATACGGCAACGGCGTCGCCGCCTACGTGCGGGAAGTGGCGGCGCGCACCGAGCAGTACTGGTGCCCGATCAAGCACGCCCGCCGGGTCAAGGCGGCGCATGAGCTTTACCCGAATTTCTACGATTTCGGCGACGCCGAGGCTTACCGGCAGGGGCTCAACCGGCTGCGCCAGCAGTTCGAGGACGAGGCGCGCTGAGTGGCCGGGGCTTGCTACGGTCAACCGGAAAAAGCGGCAATTTTGAAATTCCGTCGCCAGGCAGCGGGGCTGAAACGCCAGGCTAGTCAGCCACCAGCCTGAGCAGTTGCCCGTTGCTTTCGTCGGTCAGCAGGTAGATCGTGCCGTCCGGCGCCTCGCGGATATCGCGCACACGCTGGCGCAGTCCGGTCAGTAATTTTTCTTCGCGAACGACACGCGTCCCATCCAGCTCCAGTCGGGCCAGATAGTCGAACTTCAACGAGCCGACGAGCAGGCTGCCGCGCCAGGCCTTGCCGTAGCGCTCGCTACGCACGAAGGCCAGGCCGGATGGCGCTATCGACGGCACCCAGTAATGCAGCGGCTGCTCCATGCCGGGCTTTTTCGTCAGACCGTCGCCGATGGCGCCGCCGCCGTAGTTTTCACCATAGGTAATGACCGGCCAGCCGTAATTCTTGCCCGGCTCGGGGCGGTTTATCTCATCGCCGCCCTGCGGGCCGTGCTCGTGCATCCACAACCGGCCGTCCGGGCCGAGCGTGGCACCCTGGCTATTGCGGTGGCCGTAGCTCCAGATTTCGGGCAGCGCGCCGGGCTGTTTGACGAAAGGATTGTCGGCGGGAACGCGGCCATCCTTGCCGATGCGGATGACCTTGCCATGATGGTTGTCGAGCTTCTGGGCGTCAGCCATGCGCGAACCGCGCTCGCCTAGGGTCAGGAAAAGCTGGCCATCGTCGGCCTCGACGATGCGGCAGCCGAAATGCAGGCGGCTGCTGACCTTGGGCGTTTGCCGGAAGATCGTCGTGACTTTCTCGAGGCGTTTCGCGTCGTCGGAAAGGCGGGCTGCAGCGAGCGCCGTCGAATTGCCGCGACCCTGCGCCGCCGCTTCGGCGTAGCAAAAATAGATCATCCGGTTGCGGGCAAAATCGCGGTCGGCCACGACATCGAGCAAGCCGCCCTGGCCGGTCACTTCAACTGCCGGCAGACCTTCCACCGGGGCGCCGACCTTGCCGTCGGCGGCGATTACGCGCAGCCGGCCGGGACGTTCGCTGACCAGCATCCGGCCATCGCCGATGAAGGCCAGCGCCCATGGATGCTCAAGTCCGCGGCTGACGACTTCGACGCGCAATTCGCCGCCCTGCGCCGCCAGCGGCAGCGCAAGGGCCACGAAGAGCATGGCGATTCGGCGGAGAGGGCGTTTGAGCATTTCAGTTTTGGCCAATATTTCCGGTTGACCGTGGGAATCAGCCGGCGATCTTGCCGCGCCCGAACAAGCCCTTGACGGCTTCCTGCAGGTCGGCCGGGAGGACGATGACCTTGGCGTTGTCCTTCTCGCCCATGCGTTCCAGCGCGGCGATGTACTTTTCGCCGAGCATGTAGGACATCGGCCCGGTCTTGTCGCCGATGGCGGCGGTGATGCGGCGGATCGCCTCGGCCGAGGCTTCGGCCAGCATGACCTGGGCGTTGGCGTCGCGCTTGGCCGATTCGAGCCGGGCTTCCGCCTCGAGAATGGCCGACTGCTTGGCGCCTTCCGAGCGGGTGACGACAGCCTTGCGTTCGCGCTCGGCGGCGGCCTGCATTTCCATGGCCTTCTGCATCGACTGCGAGGGCTTGATGTCCTGGATTTCCACCGACTTCACGGTCAGGCCCCAGTCGACAGCCTCGTCGGCGATGCTCTCACGCAGCCGGGCCTTGATCTTGTCGCGCGAGGAAAGCGCTTCATCGAGTTCCATTTCGCCGACGATGGAACGCAGCGTGGTCATGATCAGGTTGCGGATCGCTTCCGAAAAATCCGTCACGCCATAAACCGCCTTGACCGGATCGGTGACCTTGATGAAGGCGATGGCATTGGTCAGGATCACCGCGTTGTCGCGGGTGATGACCTCCTGCTCCTGGACGTCGAGGATGATGTCCTTGGTCACCAGCTGGTAAGCCACCTTGTCGAGGTAAGGGATGACGATGTTGAGGCCGGGCTTGAGCGTGCCGTGGTATTTGCCGAGCCGCTCGACGATCCATTCCTCGCCCTGCGGCACGATGCGCACGCCCTTGGCGATGGTGACGACGACAAAGACCAGTATGGCCAGCGTGACGACGAATCCTGCATTCATATCCATTTTTCGACCTTTCTAAGCCTTGTCTACTTTAAGAAAACTGCCTTCCACCGAGACCACCCTGACCCGTTCGCCAGCCGCCATGGCGCTGTCGGCGACGCAAGCCCATTCTTCCGAGCCGAGCAGCGGCCCCTGAAAGCGCACCTTGCCGCGGGCGAAAGGGGCGACGGCGCTGACCAGCAGACCGACCTCGCCAATCGCCTCGCCATCGGCCGTGCCCGAGCGGGTCTTGACGAAGCTCTGCTTGAAGACGCGGAACCAGAGGAAAACCATGGCCAGCGAGGCCAGCGTCCACGTCGCCAGCTGAGCGGTCAGCGAGAAATCGAAAGCCAGGGCGAGCAGCCCGACGAGCAGCGCGCCGAGGCCGAACCAGATGATGAAAAACGAGGGAATGGCCAGTTCGGCGAGAATCAGCACAATTCCGCCGACGACCCAGTGCCACCATTCAAGATGCATGTTTTTCTCCTTTGCCCGGCGAGTATTTCGGGTTTGCCGGGCAGGGTCAAGGCGGATTTCGGTTTTGGCCATTTTTTCCGGTTGACCGTAGTGGTCGGCAAATGATGCCCATTGCAGCGATTAAAATGCGCCGATGAACACCGCCCTGCTGCTCCTCCCCGATTTTGCCCTGATCCTGCTCGGCACCGCCATCCGGCGCTGGATGCACCTCGGCGACCACTTCTGGAACGGTGTCGAGAAGCTGGTCTATTTCATCCTGTTTCCGGCCCTGCTCATCAACGCCATCATCAAGACCCGGCTCGACATCGGTTCGGCCCTGCCGCTGCTCGCCACCGCCCTCGCCGCGATGGCCGCCGGCATGGTGCTCGGGCTGATCCCCAAGCTGTTCACCCGCTTGCCGGCGCTGACCTACGCCTCGATGTTCCAGTGCGCCTACCGCTTCAATTCCTACATCGCGCTGGCCGTCGCCGGCATGCTCTTCGGTTCGCCGGGCATCGCCACCATGGGCCTCATCGTCGGCGCCGCCGTGCCCTTCGCCAATCTGGTTTCGGTGTGGATGCTGGCCCGCCACGGCGATTCCGGCCTGTGGCGCGAAGTGGCGCGCAATCCTCTGATCTGGGGAACCGCCGCCGGCTTCCTGCTCAATCTCGCCGGCTTCGTCCCGCCGGCTCCGCTCCAGGCTTTTCTCGGACGCCTGGCCGACGCTTCCATCGCCCTCGGCCTGATCACCGTCGGCGCTGCCCTGCGCCTCGAAAACACGCCGGGCGTGCGCGGCTTTGCGCTGTGGCTGGTCGTCGTCAAACTGCTTGCCCTGCCGCTCGTGGCGATTGGCGTCGGCGGGCTGCTCGGCCTGTCAGGCCTCAATTATCAGGTGGCGGTGCTGTTCGCCGCGCTGCCCACCGCCTCATCGGCCTACATTCTCGCCATGCGCATGGGCGGCGACGGGCGCAGTGTCGCCTGGCTCATTTCGGCGACGACGCTCGCCTCGATGCTCAGCCTGCCGCTGTGGGCCGCCTGGCTGGCCGGCAGGTAACTACTTCTTGGTCGCCGGGCGCCTGGCCTTGGGCTTGGCCGCTGCCTCGGTCGCCGCGGCTGCCGCAGCGGCTTCGGCGTTCTGCTGCATGTGCTCGCGCATCTGCTGCATCATCTGCCACGGCCACAGGGCGGCTTCGGACAAGGCGCTGTTTTCGGCGTGAGGCGCCGACTGCGGGGCCGGCTGGGGCGGCATCTGGAAGAAACCGGCCGGTGCTGCCGGGGCTTGCTCGGCGGCATCGGGGTTCATCGACTTGGCCGCTTCCGAAGCCATCTTGCCCATGGCCTGCACGGTGTCGACCGTGGTGCGCTGCATTTCCAGACCCTGGATGGTCATTTGCAGCATCGACAGGTTCATGCGCAGCCAGCCTTCGACGGCCTTCATGTCCTTGATGCGCTTGTCGAGCTCTTCCAGGTCGAAAGTCGGGGCGACCATGCCGGGCAGCGAGAAGCCCATGTTGCCCCACATGTTGCGCATGAAATTGAGGGGATCGTGTACCTGGTTGTCGGACATCTTCGTCTCCTTGTCGTTGTATTCGGCCATCTTAAACTACTTGCGGCCGGTTTACCCTGCGCCCTCAGTCGCTTACGGAAAACATGCCCCTTCCTATGCAAAATGATAAATTAGCGCCCTGTTGAATAAGGGGCGACTATGTTGAAACTGTTGGTGGTGGAAGATCACGCGCTCGTTCGCGAAGGCCTGGTCCGGCTGCTCGGTCAGGTCGAGCCGGGCGCGCAGGTGCTGGAGGGCGCGGATTTCGAAGCGGCGCTCAATGTGCTCGATAACGAAGGCGAATTCGATCTGGTCCTGCTCGATCTGGCCTTGCCCGGGATCGACGGCTTTGCCGGTCTCGACATCCTGCGCCGGCGTTACCCGGCGATGCCGGTGGCGGTCGTCTCGGCCTTCGACGACACGCCGACGATCACCCGCGTGCTCAACCTCGGCGCCTCCGGTTTCATCCCCAAGGCCTTTTCCGGCGAGGCGCTGCTTTCGGCGGTGCGCGAGGTGCTGGCCGGCAACATCTTCCGGCCGACCGGTCCATCGGCATCGCAGCTCGATGACATGACGCCGGTGCCGCCGACCAAAACGGGCGTCCGTCCCGACGAAATCGGTCTGACCGACAGGCAGGGCCAGGTCCTGGCGCTCATGGTGCGCGGCATGTCAAATCGCGACATCGCCGACCAGTTGGGGCTTTCCGAGGGCACCGTCAAGATTCACGCGACGGCGGTGTTCAAGACGCTCGGCGTCAACAGCCGGACCCAGGCGCTGGTTGCCGTGGCCCGCTACGGCATCGATTTCGAAAGCGTCTTCTGAAGCTGGTTGAGTAGCGCCCGCAGCTTGGCCGGGCGCACCGGCACCGGCAGCGCGTGGGCGCCGGCCGGAATGGCCTGGCCGACGGTGTCGACGAGAACGACGAGCGGCGTGCCGGGCATCAGTTCGGCATCGACGCCGGCCGCCAGGCTGGCATCGACGACCAGCACCGTATTGTCGGGGGCGCGTTCGCTGCCGTCGGTCCTGCTTACGGCATAACCCCAACCCTCGAGCAGGCCGATGCAGGCCTGCATTTCAGCCGACTGGCCGATGCAATGCACGCGCTCGGCGCTGGCCGCGGCACTGTGCCGGGGTTCTCCGACGACGCCGGGCAGGCTGCCGGGGACGCGCAGCGTAAAGGTCGTTCCCTCGCCCAGCCGCGAGCGCAGCGCGACCTGGATGTCGAGCGCCCGGGCCAGCCGGTCGACAATCGACAGCCCGAGGCCCAGCCCCTTGTTGTGTTCGCGGGCGACATTGCCGACCTGGTAGAACTCGGCAAAGATCGCCGCCTGATGTTCCCCGGCGATCCCGATGCCGCTATCGCGCACCTCGATGAGCAAGGCGTCGCCGCGCTTTCTGGCGGCGATGAGCACCCGGCCGCCGGCCGGCGTGTAACGCAGGGCGTTGGACACCAGATTGGCGATCATGCGGTCGAGAAGCAACGGGTCGCTGTCGGCCCACAGCGGCGTCGGCCGGAAACGCAGCGTGATGCGGCGGTCGGCTGCGGCGCGCCGGAAAGACTCGGCGACCCGCTCGAAAACCGGCTGCAGCGGGAATGCCCGGCGGTCCGGCTTGATCCCCGCGACATCGAGGCGGGAAATGTCGAGCAGCGAATCGAGCAGGTCGCCGAGCATGGCGGTCGATGCCGAAATCTGTTCGGCCAGGCGTGGCAACTCGCTCGGCGTGCCGCTACGGACCTGGCGCTGGAGGTCGGCGGAGAACAGCGAAAGGGCGTGCAGCGGTTGCCGCAAGTCGTGGCTCGCTGCGGCAAGAAAGCGGCTCTTGGCAGCATTGGCGCGTTCGGCCGCATCCTTCCGTCCGGCCAGTTCCTCCGTCGCAGCACGAATGCGTTCCTCCAGATGCTCGTGGCTGGCGGCCAACTCGCTCGTCATGATCGACATTTCACGCACCTGGCGGCGGACGAGCAGGGCGCCGACGGAGAGCACGATGGTGACCAGCAGGCCGAGCGAGGCGAGTTCGACCAGCCGGGTTTGCCAGGCGGCCAGCAGCGTCTTTTCCGAAATGGCGGTCAGGATGCGCAAGTCGGCAAAGCCGGGGACGGCAGCCACCGAGACGAGCAGGCCATTGACCTTGGCCATGCCACTGGTCGGCACCCTGTTGCGCAGCTTGCCATCGAACAGCACCATCCCGGCCTTGGCACCGAGCACGGCCGATTGTCGGCTGATGTCGCTGGGCCGACAGGAGGCAATGATTTCCTCGCGGGCGTTGGTCAGCACCGCTTCAAAATCGTCGGACAGCCGGTTCGACCAGCAAAAGTCCTGCAGGTAACCCGGTTCGACGGCAGCGAAAACGGCACCGGAAAAAACGCCGTCTGTGCTTAGCCGCCGGCTGATCGCATAGGTGTAACGGCCGCTGTTGCGCTCGACGTAGGGGCCGAAAGCCGAGGCCTCGGCGCCACCTTCCAGCGCCGTGAAATAGGGGCGGTCCCTGACGTTGATGTTCGGCGCCGGAAAGCGGGTCGACATGAAGCGCTGGTTGCCGTGGCGATCAAAAACGACGAGATCGCGCAGTTGCGGCATCGAGCGGGAGTGGCGCTGGGCGATGTATTCCCAGCCCGTGGAGGATTCCCACTGTTCCCAGTCGCGCCGGGGGCCGGAAAGGTCGCTGGCGGTATCGCGGAGCTGCACGTCGATGGCCTCGAAGGTGCGCGCCGTGTGCTCGGCCATCATCAGACCGAAGTGCTGCAGGCGGCGTTCGCCAACCTCGAGATCATTGTGGCGGACCAGCGTCAGATCGACGACAAAGACGAACAGAATGATCAGCGTGCCGGCCATGGCCGCCGTCAGGGCGAGGGTTTCGGGCTTTCTCGTGGGCATCTGCCGGCCGGCTTGCTTACTGGACCTGGTAGCAGTAGAGCGGACGCGACGGCGTGCAGTCGACGTCGATGATGCGATCCGGCGTCATGCCGGGAACCGGGAAACTGTTGCTGATGAACAGGCTGCCCGGCGCCATTTCCGCTTTTACCTTTTCCCACAGCCGGGGCATCGGCGCCGGCGAGAGAAAGGCATAAACCACATCGTAATCGCCCAGCTTGGCCTGCCACAGATCGTCCCAGCGCCAGCCGATGTTGGGTCGGCCGAGGCTGAAAAAGCGCCCGACCAGCCAGGTCAGCGGCGCGTTTTCATAGCCGGTGAAATGGCTGTCCGGCAATGCATCGGCCAGCGGCACGGTGGTGCTGCCCAGCCCGGCGCCGAGGTCGAGGAAACGGCTAGTGCCGCGTTCGGCCAGCAACTCGGCCAGGGCGGCGACCGTCTGCTTGTTCGACAGGTAGAGCGGCACCTGCCCGGACAGCGCGCCACGAAAGACCAACAGCAGAAAAATGGCAGCAAGCAGGAACCAGATCGGGTCGATGGCCAGCCCGTAGGTGTACCAGACCAGCGGCATGAAGCCGCCATGAATGACGCGCCACCACCAGGGCTGGCGCGAAACCGTGGCAAAAAACAGGGCGACGCCGCCGATGGCCAGGCTGGTTTCCAGCCACGGCATGGCCTCGGCTTTCCAGCCGTAATAAGGCCAGGCGATGGAGAGAACAAGGATGACAGCCGCCCCTTGCAGGGCAAACTGGCGTTTCGGCGTTGAAGTCATCCGCCGATTTTATGCGATCAGCGCGGAACTCGCCTTTTCTCTTGCTTGAGGGGACTGTTTGGCCGAGCGCTTAGCGAGCGGGGGAGGATTGAATACGCGGTGTTGGGATGGATTGCCGGGAGAGCCAGCAACCGCGACGATTTCAATTTTGGCCGAAATTTCCGGTTGACCGTGGGATTGGTGAAAACGCTGAGTTGAGGTGCCAAAACGCTATTCGAGCCTGGTGCCTTAGTTTTGCCGTAGCGATGTTGTGCATCGCCGAATGGCTACGCAGACCAGTATGCGTGTACTTTCTTAAGTTCATCAATCCAGCACTTCAAGATGTCGGAAGTGTCGCGCCCGAGTTGTTTGGCCAGCTCGAAGAAGCCTGGGCCAGGTTGCATGTCGCCGGATTTGTGAACAACGATGACGCTCAACATGCCTCGGCCGGATGCATCTTCAGTCTCTGATATTTCGCCGAGCAAGTGAAACAGCCTTGCGTCATGGGCTTCTAACCGAACTGACTTGATCCTTGCTGCGAGATCAGAGTACGGCATCATTCCGCGCAATTTGGCGCGGGCAACCAGCACATCGGTGGCCTCGCGCTTTGCGGTAGCCCATTCTTGGGGGGTGAATCCAAAGTTGTTCACTTATCACTCCTCTTGGAAAGGCTGTGCGCGAACGCTCGCAAATGAGTTATTGCTGCGCTATCTGGGGCGAGCCCACGAAGGCTCGTTTCTCTAGTGGTTCCGTCAGGCAGATACACAACGAGCGTATCGCCAAATATCTCGTATTCAGCACGGATGTCGATACCGTTGTGGGTGAAGGTAATCTCAGTCATTGATACTCCGTATTTTCGCCATGAATTCTCAGGGCTTCAGCATACGGAGCGGGTGAACTAATGTCGAGTGGGTATGGCGTGGTTCAAGCGGACTGCCGCAACGCTTCCCGCCGGCCTGCCGCTTTTGTGGCCGCCTCGCTGCGCACCGGTCCAAATCCGCGTACCTCGGCCGGCCAGTTGGCCAGTGCCACGAGTTCCGGGTTTGGGCTGCGCCCGCCGATGAAGTCGAGATCGCTTTCGTAGTCGGCGAGTAGCTGGCGGTCCAGCTTGTTTTCTTCGCTGTTTTTCCACGGATCGAGCCAGCTGCCGCGCCAGCCCCGGGCTTTGGCCATGAGGCTGAATACCGGCAGCACCCAGGCGCCGAAGCGGATTTTCTTTGGGCGGCCGTTCGGGCCGGGGCGGCTCAGGCCGGGTGGGGCGAGGTGGAAGCTCAGGCGCAGGTCGCCGTCGAAGCGTTCGTTCAGGCTCTTGAGAAAATCGGTTTGCGCGTACAGGCGGGCGACTTCCCAGGCGTCTTTGGGGGCGAGCAGGCGGGCGTATTGGGTGGCGACGGCGCGGGTCAGGTCGTCGTTGCCGAGGCGGCGGATGGATTCGACGCGGCTGGCGTAGCGGGCGGCGAGGTCGGCGTCCTGGTAGGCGGTGAGGTGTTCGACGCGGCTGGCGATGAGTTCGTCCAGCGTTTGTTCCGGCAAGGGCTGGCCGGTGAGCGGGCCGGCGATTTTGGCGACTTTTTCCGGGTCGACCGCAGCACGCCGGCCCCATTCGAAAGCCTGGCGGTTGGCGTCGACGGCGGCGCCGTTGAGGACGATGGCGCGGTCCAGCGCGGCGGCGGAAACGGGCACCAGGCCGAGTTGCCAGGCGTAGCCGAGGAGCAGCATGTTGCCGTAGAGGGCGTCGCCCATCAGGCGGCTGGCGAGGTGCTGGGCGTCGATGAACTGGACGTGATCGGCGCCGAGGGTTTCGGCCAGTTGGGTCTTGAGCCCGGCCAGCGGGAAGTGCCAGTCGCGGTTGCGGGTGAAGTCGGCGGTTGGCGTATCGGTGCAGCTGACGACGGCTCGCGTGCGGCCTTCGAGCATTTTCGCCAGGGCTTCGGTGCTGGCGCTGACGACGAGGTCGCCGCCGAGTACGGCGTGGGCTTCGCCGGTGGCGATGCGGGCGGCGTGGATGTCTTCCGGGCGGTCGGCGATGCGCAGGTGGGAGAAGACGGCGCCGTACTTTTGCGCCAGACCGGTCATGTCGAGGGTCGAAATGCCCTTGCCGTCGAGGTGGGCGGCCATGCCGATGAGGGCGCCGAGGGTGATGACGCCCATGCCGCCGACGCCGGTGATGAGGAGGTTGTAGGGCTGGGTCGTGGCGGGCAGTTTGGGCGATTTCAAAATTGGCCAATTTTCGGCGTTGACCGTGGGATTCGACCCTTTTTTCGGTTTGCCACCTTCGATGGTCACGAAGCTCGGGCAGAAGCCTTTGACGCAGGAGAAGTCCTGGTTGCACGACGACTGGTCGATCTGGCGCTTGGTGCCGAAGGTGGTTTCGACCGGCACGATGGACAGGCAGTTGGATTGCACCGAGCAGTCGCCGCAACCTTCGCAGACGGCTTCGTTGATGACGACGCGCTGGGCGATGGCCGGCATCTTGCCGCGTTTGCGCCGGCGCCGTGCTTCGGTGGCGCAGACCTGGTCGTAGATCAGGACGGTGACGCCGGGTTCTTCGCGCAGTTCGCGCTGGACGGTGTCGAGTTCGTCGCGGTGGCGGATCGGCACGTTGGGGGCGAGGTCGGTGATCTCGGCGTATTTGGCCAGATCGTTGGTGACGATCACCGTGCGGCTCACCCCTTCCGCTTCGAGCTGGCGGGTCAACCGGGCGACGCTCAGGATGCCGTCGACGGGCTGGCCGCCGGTCATCGCCACGGCATCGTTGTAGAGAATCTTGTAGGTGATCGGCACCTTGGCGGCGATGGATTGCCGGATGGCGAGGATGCCGGAGTGGAAATAGGTGCCGTCGCCGAGGTTGGCGAAGATGTGTTTTTCGCTGGTGAAGGGCGCCTGGCCGACCCAGGGCACGCCTTCGCCGCCCATGTGGGTGAAGGTTGAGGTACTGCGGTCCATCCACGTCACCATGTAGTGGCAGCCGATGCCGGCGACGGCGCGCGAGCCTTCCGGGACACGGGTCGAGCTGTTGTGTGGGCAGCCCGAGCAGAAATGCGGCTTGCGTTCGGCGAGGACGATGGGGGTCAGCGCGGCTTTCTGCTTGGCTTCAATCAGGGCGAGGCGGGCGGCGATGGTCGGCGAGGTGAAGAAGCGGCCGATCCGTTCGGCGATGACGCGGGCGATGGTGGCGACCGGCAGTTCGCCGGTGGCCGGCAGCAGCCAGTGGCCTTCGCTCTGCATTGGCGTCCACTCGCCGATTTCGTCGAACTTGCCGATGACGCGCGGGCGGACATCGTCCTTCCAGTTGTACAACTCTTCCTTGAGCTGGTATTCGAGCAGTTGGCGCTTTTCCTCGACGACGAGGATTTCCTCCAGCCCTTCGGCAAAGTGGCGGACGCCTTCCGGTTCGAGCGGCCAGACCATGCCGACCTTGAACAGCCGGATGCCGATTTCGCCGGCCAGCGCATCGTCGATGCCGAGTTCGTCGAGGGCCTGGCGGACATCAAGGTAGCTCTTGCCGGCAGTCAGAATGCCGAGGCGCGGGGCGGGCGAATCGATGATCAGCTTGTTCAGCCCGTTGGCCCGGCAGTAGGCCAGCGCCGCGTAAAGCTTGTGGTTGAGCAGGCGGGCTTCCTGAACCAGCGGCGGGTCGGGCCAGCGGATGTTGAGGCCGTCCGGCGGCAATTTGAAATTTGGCGGAAAAATCGGGTTGACCGTAGCAATGTCGATGCTGACCGAGGCCGAGGTCTCGACCGTGTCGGCCAGCGCCTTGAAGGCCACCCAGCAACCGGAATAGCGGCTCATCGCCCAGCCGTGCAGGCCGAAATCGAGGTATTCCTGGACGTTGGCCGGGTAGAGCACCGGCATCATGACTGCCTTGAAAAAGTGTTCGGTCTGGTGCGGCAGGGTGGATGACTTGGCGGCGTGATCGTCGCCGGCAATGACCAGCACGCCGCCGAACTGCGAACTGCCGGCGGCATTGGCGTGGCGGAAGACGTCGCCACAACGGTCGACGCCCGGCCCCTTGCCGTACCACAGGCCGAAAACGCCGTCATATAGGGCGCCAGGGAAAAGATTGACCTGCTGGCTGCCCCACACGGCCGTTGCCGCCATGTCTTCGTTGAGGCCGGGCTGGAAGGTGATGTGGTGCTCGGCGAGGTGATCCCTGGCCTTCCACAGGCCGAGATCGAGGTTGCCGAGCGGGCTGCCGCGGTAGCCGGAAATGAAGCCGGCGGTGTTGAGCCCCGCGGCGAGATCGCGTTCGCGTTGCAGCATGGGCAGGCGGATCAGCGCCTGGGTGCCGGTCAGGAAGACGCGGCCGTTATGGCGGGTGTATTTGTCGTCAATCGACGCGGACAGGTTGTCCGGCAAGGGCGGTTGAGCCAGGTTGCTCATGTTTGTCTCCGGTTATGACGCCTTGTGGGCGGTTTCGGACAGCCTGCGCCGGGGGTGGTGGCATGGGCTGCATGAAGCTTGGATTATGCTGGCCGGCGAATGTTCCGGCCATGCGGGATTACCCGGGCAAACCCAGGCGCAAGGTGAAACTGAAGGTGCTGCCGACGCCAGGCCGGCTGACGACGCCGAGCTTGCCGCCCATCAGTTCGACGAGCTGGCTGGAAATGGTCAGACCGAGGCCGGTGCCGCCGAAATTGCGGGTGGTCGACGTGTCAGCCTGGGCGAAGGCATGGAAGATTGCTTCAAGACGGTCGGCCGGAATGCCGATGCCGGTGTCGGCGATGTCGACGGCGAGCAGGATGTCGGCCGGCCCGGCTTCGACGACGCGCGCGCTGACCGTGATGCTGCCCTCGCGGGTGAATTTGACGGCATTGCCGATCAGGTTGAGCAGAACCTGACGGATACGCAGCGGGTCACCGATCAGAATTGCGGGCAAATCCGGCGGCAGGCTGCAGGCGCTGTCCAGATGCTTCTCCCTAAGCTGCGGCGTCATGAGGCGCAGCACTTCGCCGACCAGCGGCGCGAACGCGAAGGGCGTGTGCTCGATGTGGAGCTTGCCGGCCTCGATTTTCGACACGTCGAGAATGTCGTTGAGAATGTCCAGCAGGCTGCTGGCCGAAGCCTGGGCGATGTCCAGGTATTCCCGCGTTTCGTCGTCGGCCGGGTTCATGCGGGCCAGTTCGATCATGCCGATGACGCCGTTCATCGGCGTGCGCAGCTCATGGCTCATGTTGGCCAGGAATTCGCTCTTCGCCTTGTTCGCCGCCTCCGCCGATTCCTTTGCTGCCGCCAGGCTTTCCATCATTTTCGAACGCTGTTCCTCGCTCGCCGCCAGCGCCAGTTCGGCCTTGTTGCGGGCGCCGAGAAATTCGTTGAAGGCAGCGGCCACGGTACAGATTTCGCTGCTGCCGGTCTCGGGGACCGGCAGGGCCGGCTGCCCCGGCTGCATGGCGCTGGCCCGCTGGCGCATGGCCGCCGCCAGTTGGCCGAGCGGCCGGGAAATGCGGACGGCAAACAGCCAGAGCAGCGGGGTGGCCAGCACCATGAGCAGGATGGTGATCATCGCAATGCGCCTCTCGATGTTGACGATGGGCCGGAAAGCCACGCTGCTCGGAATGACCGAGGCGATGATCCAGTCCGTCGAGGCCAGTCGCTTGAAGGTGAACAGGCCGACCAGTCCGCGGCTGTTGGTGCCTTCCAGGGTGCCTTCGAAACCGGCAAGGGCGCGGTCGAGGGAAGGGTTGGCGCCGGGCGGCGCAGCTTCCTTCATGATCCGCTCTTTGTCGGGGTGGGCGATGACCAGGCGCTCCTTGCTGACCAGGTAAAGATAGCCGCCCTCGCCGATCCGGCGCGAACCCAGGGTGCCGATCAGGTTGGGTTTGTAGAGGTTGAGCACGCCGCCGACGATGGCAACCAGTTCGCCCTGTTTGTCGAGGACCGGCGCGGTCATGACAATGATCGGCTGGCGCGTGGCCCGGCCGAGTATGGGCTGGGAAATGCCGGGCTGGTGCGTTTTCCGGGCCTGCTGGATGTAGTCCCGGGCGCTCATGTCGAGGCCGCGTCGCCCGGCCTTGAGCGGCCAGTCTACGAGCAATAAGCCCTTGGCGTCGAAGATGTAGAGGTCGTCGAAGAGCATGAGCAGGGTGGTTCGCTCGCGCAGGTGGCGTTCGAGGGCGGGCAGGTCGTCCAGCCTGTCCTGCGGGATGGTTCTGGTCGAATTGGCCAGCGCGGCCAGGCGTTCCTGCAGCTTGCCGTCGATATTGCCGGCCAGCTCACTGAGCAGCTGGAACTGATCGGCCTCGATCCGCTTGCCGAGATCTTCGCGCAGTATCGACGACTGCCCGATGAACTGGACGAGCAGGAGAAGCAGCGCCATGCCGATGGCGCCAACGGTGAGCTTGAGTTTGAGGCTGAATGGCGACATGGTCAGGCGGCAGGGCTGGCCGGCAGGCTACGATGAGGATGAGGGCGTCACGGGAGGAATCGGGTGGCCTGATCGAGGTCCGTGTGGGTGTGCCCTTCATACAGCGCCGTGACGAATTTTCGCCAGACGAGATCCGGTTCGCCGATGCGGAAACCGCAGTAATGCTGGTCATCGACATCGGTTTCCTGAACGACCTGGACGGTTAGCCGCGAGATTTCATTGAGGCCGAGCTGGACGGTGGCGTTGAGCCAGACATCGGCCGGGATCTGCTCGACGATGCGGGCCCGGAAGCCGTAACGCGACACTTCATTGACTTCGATATTGATCGGCTTGTTGATCAGCGCCGGCGCATTGTTGAGCCGGGCCGGGCATTTCACCGAGAAGCGGCGGTGCTGGCGAATCTGCTGGGCGGCGCCTTTTTCGGGCAGCCCCGGCAGGACGCGGCGGTATTCCGGCAGATCGTAGATGAGGTGGAGCAGGGCCTTCTTGCGTTCGCTCAGTTCGGCGAAGACATTCGTTTTCTGGTTGAAGAAATAGTCGATGAGGTCGGGCGTCAGTACCGGGTCGTTGGTCGTGAAGAAGCGGCGGTGCGGGATCTGGATGTTGGGGAGCTTGGTTTCGACGAAATAATGATAAAGATTGCGGTTGTTGGCCTTGCCGGCGTAGGCCTTGCGCATGGTTTCCGGCGCGTGCTTGAGGTCGAGCGAGGCGCCGACAGCTGGTGCGCCATTGACGAAATCGTAGTTCTCGACGACGTTGGCGGTCAGCCGCTTGAAGAAGAGCAGCGACTCGTACATCTCGATATGGCGCGGATTGACGGCGATGACGAGGTGGCGGGTGTCAAAGAAGGTCGTGCAGTATTCGTACATGAACTTCATGAGCGGGAAGAGGATGGTGCCTCCCGTCCGCCGGAAGCGCGGATGCACGGCAAGGGCCGACACCTCGGCGATATTGCCTTCCTTTTCGCGGACGCCGGTCAGGTCGAAAATGCGCTGCAGCGGGAAACCGATGGCACTTTCGCGGATCAGCGACAGGGTGCCGACGACCTGATCGTCGAATTTGGCGCACAGTGTCGTCGTCGTCGGCAGGGCGTGGTAGATCGTGACGCGCATGCCGGAGGGGTCGGGGGTCATGAAGCCGCTGCTGACATAGGCGTCGTGCAGCAATTTGAAGCAGGCTTCGAGTTCTTCCTTGGTCTCGGCGATTTTCAGGACGAGGCGCTTGTTCGGCTCGGGATCGCAGTCGACGAAGGAGCGATAGACGTTGTGGCGACTTTTTTCCGGCAGCATCGCAAATAACTTGCGAGCAGTCTGGCTGACGTAAAAGCGCAAACGGGCTAGGGCCGGCATCAGGCACACTCAATGGGAAAATACATTTTTATCATAGCACCTTATGATTGACACGAATCAGGTGCCTCCGGACAATCGGAGCATATCGCTTTATCCCCCCAGTAATCAGGAGAAACACCGATGCAAGCTAGGCTTTCCGTAATTGCCCTCTCCGTTGCCGCTGTCTTTGCCCTGTCCGCCTGCGGTCCGAAAGAAGAACCGAAACCTGTAGCGGCGGCGCCGGATGCCAAGCCGGAAGTGGTTGTCAAACTGGGTCACGTGGCGCCGATGACCGGCCCGCAGGCTCACCTCGGCAAGGACAACGAAAATGGCGCCGTGCTGGCCATCGAGGAACTGAACGCCAAGGGCATGGAAATTGGTGGCGCCAAGGTCAAATTCGAGCTGATCAACGAAGATGACGGGGCCGACCCGAAACAGGGCGCCATCGTTGCCCAGAAGCTGGTCGATGCCAAGGTCAACGGCGTTATCGGCCACCTCAATTCGGGCACCACCATCCCGGCTTCCAAGTTGTATTTCGATGCCGGCATCCCGCAGGTTTCCGGTTCGGCCACCAATCCCAAATACACGCAGCAGGGTTTCAAGACAGCCTTCCGCGTCATGGCCAACGACATCCAGCAGGGCCTGGCGCTGGGCGAGTTCGCCGCCAAGCAGGGCGTCAAGACAGTGGCCATCGTCGATGACCGTACCGCTTACGGCCAGGGCCTGGCCGACGAGTTCAAGAAGGCAGCCGAGGCGGCCGGCATCAAGGTGGTGGCGACTGAATACACCACCGACAAGGCGACCGATTTCAAGGCCATCCTGACCAAGATCAAGTCGACCAAGGCCGAGCTGATTTTCTTCGGTGGCATGGATGCGCAGGGCGGTCCGCTGGCCAAGCAGGCCAAGCAACTGGGCGTCAAGGCGCTGTTCCTCGGCGGCGATGGCGTGTGTACGCCGGAGTTCATGAAGCTGGGCGGCGAGGCGGCCGAGGGCAATTATTGCTCGCTGCCGGGCAGCCCGCTGGAGAAGCTGGCCAACGGCCCGGCCTTCAAGGAGAAATTCAACAAGCGGTTCAACGCCGAGATTCAGCTCTACGCCCCTTACGTCTATGACGCCGTCTGGGTCGTGGCTGACGCCATGAAGCGCGCCGATTCGGTCGATCCGGCCAAGTATCTGGCTGAACTCGGCAAGACCAAGTACGACGGCGTGACGGCCCAGATCGCCTTCGACGAGTTCGGCGACCTCAAGGGCGGCGCGATTTCCATGTACAAGTACACGGACGGCAAGCTGGAATATGTTGAAACGCTGGGCGGCGGCGCTGTTGCCACGGCCGGCTCCGAGGTTAAGGAGGCTGTTGCCGAGGTGAAGGATGCGGCCAAGGCAGTGGCCGGCGCGGCGACGGCGGTCGGCAAGGATGCGGTAAGCGACGTCAAGGATGCCGCCAAGGCTGTGGCCGAGGCTGGCAAGGATGCCGTCAAGGCTGGCGCCGAGGCCGTCAAGAACGCGGCTGACGCGACCAAGGCGGCGGTCGACAAGAAGTAATCGTGTAATCCGCTGCAAGGAAACGGCACCGTAAGGTGCCGTTTCCTTATGGTTTCAACAGAAAAGACTAAATGGATATTTTCCTCCAGCAGATCGTCAACGGGCTTGTCCAGGGCAGCATCTACGCGCTGGTCGCGCTGGGCTACACGATGGTCTACGGGATCATGGGGCTGATCAATTTTGCCCATGGCGAGGTGGTGATGATCGGTACGCTGGTGACGATCACCGTCGCCGGGACCCTGATCAAGGCCGGCATGCCGGTGGCGGTGGCCGGGCTGGCCGGCATGATGGCGGCGGTGCTGGTCTGCATGGCACTGGGCTGGGCGCTCGAGCGCGTCGCCTACCGACCGTTGCGCAACGCCCCGCGGCTGACCCCGCTGATCACGGCGATCGGCATGTCCATCGTCCTGCAGAATCTGGCGATGATGGTCTGGGGGCGCAATTACCTGACTTTCCCGTCGTTCCTGCCGAATATGGATTTCGAGCTGGCCGGCGCTCATTTCACGGCCATCCAGGTCATCATCGTCCTCGTCTCGGCGGCGACCATGGGCGCGCTGCTGCTCCTCGTCTATCGCACCAAGCTCGGCATGGCCATGCGGGCGACGGCGCAGAACCCGGCGGTAGCCAGCCTGATGGGCGTCAATATCAATCGCGTCATCGCCGCCGCCTTCGTCATCGGCTCGGCGCTCGGCGCGGTGGCCGGCGTCATGGTCGGCGCCTATTATGAAATCGCCCACTACCAGATGGGCTTCATGCTCGGCCTCAAAGCCTTTACGGCGGCCGTGCTCGGCGGCATCGGCAATCTGGCCGGGGCAATGTTGGGCGGCATTCTGCTTGGCATCATCGAGGCGCTCGGGGCGGGCTACATCGGCGACCTGACCGGCGGTTTCCTCGGCAGCCACTATCAGGACATCTTCGCTTTCGTGGTGTTGATCGTCGTCCTCATGTTCAAGCCGTCCGGGTTGTTCGGCGAAAAGTCGGGAGACAGAGCTTGAATTTTGGCCATTTTTTCCGGTCGACCGTGGGAATCGCCACGTTGGCGGCCTTGCTCGTCGCGCTGCCCTTCGTTGCCGCCATGGGCGGCCAGGCCTGGGTGCGCATTCTCGATTTCGCCATCCTCTACGTTTTCCTGGCGCTCGGCCTGAACATCGTCGTCGGCCTGGCCGGGCTGCTCGACCTCGGCTACATCGCCTTCTACGCCGTCGGCGCCTACACCTGGGCCTTGCTGGCGAGTCCTCACTTCGGCCTGCACTGGCCGATTTGGGCCATTCTGCCGATCGGTGCCGGGCTGGCTTGCCTGGCTGGCGTGGTGCTCGGCTCGCCGACGCTCAAGCTGCGCGGCGATTACCTGGCTATCGTGACGCTCGGTTTCGGCGAAATTGTCCGTATCTTCCTCAACAACCTCAATGCGCCGTTCAATATCACCAACGGGCCGCAGGGCATCACGCTGATCGACCCGGTCAGCTTCGGCGCCTTCCAGTTCTCGGGGACGACGCAAATTCTCGGATTTGCCGTCAGCGGGCCGCAGAAGTATTACTTCCTGCTCGTCGCGCTGGCCATCCTTGTCGTCATCATCAACCTGCGCCTCCAGAATTCGCGCATCGGCCGCGCCTGGCAGGCGATCCGCGAGGACGAGATCGCGGCCAAGGCAATCGGCATCAACACGCGCAACCTCAAGTTGCTGGCCTTCGCCATGGGGGCCAGCTTCGGCGGCGTCGCCGGCGGCATTTTCTCGGCCATGCAGGGCTTCGTCTCGCCGGAAAGCTTCTCGCTCATCGAGTCGATCATGATCCTCGCCATGGTTGTCCTCGGCGGCATGGGCCACATCCCCGGCGTCATTCTCGGCGCCGTGCTGCTCACCGTGCTGCCGGAAGTCCTGCGTTACGGCGTCGGGCCGTTGCAAATGGCGCTCTTCGGCAAGATGCTGGCCGATCCGGAAAGCCTGCGCATGCTGGTTTTCGGTCTGGCCCTGGTCCTCGTCATGCGCTTCAAGCCGGCCGGGCTGTGGCCGTCGCCGGAGCGCCAACGTGAGTTGCAGGAGACCGGCAAATGAGCGCGAATTTGCCAAAACCGCTGCTCGAAGCGAAAGCGGTCGCCAAGCATTTCGGCGGCGTCAAGGCGCTGCGCGACGTGTCGCTGAGCATCCGCCACGGCGAAATCTACGGTCTGATCGGCCCGAATGGCGCCGGCAAGACGACCTTTTTCAACTGCATGACCGGGCTTTATATTCCGGACGGCGGCGGCTTCAGCTTCGATGGCACGCCGCTCGTTGCCAACGCCTCGGACCAGGCGGCGGCGCGCGGCATTGCCCGCACGTTTCAGAACATCCGGCTGTTCGGCAACATGACGGCGCTCGAAAACGTCATGGTCGGCCGCCACGTGCGGACGAAGGCCGGCGTGCTCGGCGCGATATTCCAGAATGCGGCGACCAGGGCCGAAGAGGCGGCGATTCGGCAAAAGGCCATCGACCTGCTGCATTACGTGCGCATAGAGGAACGCGCCGACGACCTGGCCCGCAATCTCTCCTACGGCGACCAGCGCCGGCTCGAAATTGCCCGCGCCCTGGCCACCGACCCCAAGCTGCTCTGCCTCGACGAACCGGCCGCCGGCATGAACGCTACCGAAACCGAACAACTGCGTGAACTGATCGACGGCATCCGCCGCGACGGCACGACCATCCTGCTCATCGAGCACGACGTCAAGCTGGTCATGGGCCTCTGTGACCGCGTCGCCGTACTCGACTACGGCGCGCTGGTCATCGAGGATGTGCCGGCCGTCGTGCAAAAAGATCAACGCGTCATCGAGGCTTACCTGGGTGCTTGAAGTAACCGGACTCCACGTCGCCTACGGCGGCATCCAGGCGGTGCGCAGCATCACCTTTCACGTCAACGAGGGCGAGACCGTGGCGCTCATCGGCGCCAACGGCGCCGGCAAGACCAGCACGCTCAAGGCCATTGCCCGGGTGCTCGATGCCGTCGGCGGCGACGTCCATTTCTGCGGCGAAAAGATCGGCAAGCTTGCCCCGCACGACATCATCCGCAAGGGAATCGCGCTGGTTCCCGAAGGGCGCGGTGTCTTTCCCCGGCTGACCGTGCTCGAAAACCTGCACATGGGCGCCTTCATTCGCAATGCTACGGTCGACGTCGAAAAAGACCTCAAAATGGTTTACGGCTATTTCCCGCGCCTCAAGGAGCGCGAAAGCCAGCTGGCCGGCACGCTCTCGGGCGGCGAACAGCAGATGCTGGCCATCGGCCGCGCCCTGATGAGCCGGCCGAAAATGCTGCTGCTCGACGAACCGTCGATGGGCCTGGCGCCGATCATGGTCCAGAAGATTTTCGAAGTCGTTCGCGCCGTAGCGGCCGATGGCATGACCATCCTGCTCATCGAGCAGAACGCCAAGCTGGCCCTGCAATCCAGCCAGCGCGGCTACGTCATGGAAAGCGGCGAAATCACCTTTAACGGCGAATCGGCCATGCTGCTCGACGACCCCAAGGTGCGCGCCGCCTACCTCGGCGAGTAAGGCGTGAGCATCGTTCCCTTTCCGGCGCTGGCCTGCCCGCTCGACGGTGCGCCGCTGCATTGCCACGGTGCGAGCTGGCGCTGCGCCGCCGGCCACTGTTTCGACATCGCTGCCCACGGCTACGCCAACCTGCTGCCCGTCCAGCAAAAACGCTCGCGCGATCCGGGCGACAGCAAGGAAATGGTCGCCGCCCGCCGGCGTTTCCTCAATGCCGGCCACTACCAGCCGATTGCCGCGGCGGTCAGCCGGGCGGCGTTGGCCGAACTGCCGGCCAAGGCGACGATCAGTTGCCTCGACGCCGGCTGCGGCGAGGGCTATTACCTGCGCCAGCTCGCCGCAGCAACGGGTGAAGGACAAACGCTGGCCGTGCTCGGCCTCGACATCTCGAAGTGGGCCGTGCTTTCTGCCGCCAGGCAGGACAAGCGGCCGAACTGGATCGTCGGCAGCAATGCCAACCTGCCGGTGCTGCCGACGACGCTCGACCTTGTTTTGTGCATGTTCGGCTTCCCGGTTTATGCCGAGTTTGCCCGTGTTTTGAAGCCGGGCGGCGTGCTGTTGCAGGTTGATGCCGGGCCGGACCACCTGCGCGAACTGCGCGAAATCATCTATCCCGCGTTGAAACCCGAGCGGCCCTCCGACACGCAGGTACCGGCCGGTTTTTGCCACCTGTCGACAGAAATTGTCCGTTTCCCGCTGGCCATCGATGGCGCCGAGCAGATTGCCGACCTGCTGGCCATGACCCCGCATCTCTACCGGGCCAGCGCCGAGGGGCGGGCGCGGGCGGCGGCGCTCAGCGCGCTGGCGGTGACCGTCGATGTCCGCCTGACGCGTTTCGGGCGGGAAGTCTGATCGTCAGCGCTTTTTCAGTTGCATCAAACGATTTGCCGGGCGGACGGGTGACAATGCCCGACATTGTCTTTCACCGGATTGCCCCGCCATGACCTTTCGCCACTCCCTTGCCGCGCTGGCCGCCCTTTTTCTCTCTGTCACGCTTCAGGCCGAAGAGGCCAAGCCGGTCGATAACACGCCGAAAATGGCTTACGGCTTGATGATGCAGCAGGGCGACCGGCTGATATTTTCGCCCTGTCGTGACCGCAGCTACGCCAATGTCGAGGACGTTTCGGCCGATGGCAGCGTGACCAGGGCGCTCAACAGCGTCGGGCTCGCTGCCGGCAAGCGGCTCTACGTCGAACTGCTCGGCGTACTCGACAACGGGACCTTGAAGGCGTCGGCCTTCAACATGGCGCGCGTCGAAGGGCGCTGCCAGATGCCGGGCGGCAAGGAAGAAGCGTGGCGCGCCGCTGGCAACGATCCGGCCTGGGCGCTGGTCGCCGGCGGCGAACACGTCCGCCTGCAGCGCTATGGCAAGCCCGAAGTCGTGCTGCCTTACGCGGAGTTCCGGAGCGAAGGGAATGTCAGCCGTTACGACGGCAGCGCCGACCGCAACAAGCTGGCCATTCGCCTCGAAAAAACCATCTGCCGGGATGTTCAGGCCAACGGCGCCTTCGCGTGGACGGCTACGGTCGAGCTGAACGGCGAGGCGCTCAAGGGCTGCGCCTGGCAGCGTTGATCCGGCTGATTGCTACGGTCAACCGGGGAAAACGGCCAAAATTCAAGTCGTCGAAAACGTGAACGCGTCGGCGAAGAACTCTTCTTCCGGCATGCCTTGCGCCACGAAATCGCGTTTGGCCGCCTCGATCATGAGCGGCGATCCGCAGGCATAGACCTGGTAGCCGGAAAGATCGGGGAAGTCGGCGAGCACGGCCTGGTGCACGAAGCCGGTGCGACCGGTCCACTCGTCGCCAGCCGCCGGCTCCGACAGCACCGGGATGTACTTGATGTTGGCCTGCTCGGCCGCCCACTTTTCCGGCAGCGCGTTCTGGTACAGATCGACGCGCGCCTTGGCGCCCCAGTAGATGAACATCGGCCGACTGATGCCCTTGGCGATGGCGTGTTCGACGATGGACTTGACCGGTGCGAAGCCGGTACCGCCAGCGAGCAGGATCATCGGTTTCGCCGAATCTTCGCGCAGGTAAAAGCTGCCATGCGGGCCGTTGAAACGCAGGATGTCGCGCACTTTCAGCGTCGAGAAAACCTGCTCGGTAAACAGGCCGCCAGGAACGTGACGGATATGCAGTTCCAGCATGTTTTCATCGCGCGGCGCACTGGCCAGCGAGTAGCTGCGCTTCTTGCCGTCCTTGAGCAGGATGTCTATGTACTGACCGGCGAGAAACTCAAAACGTTCGTTGGCGGGCAGGCGGAGGTGCATTTCGATGACATCCGGTGCCAGTTTGTCGAGCTTCTCGATGCGTGAAGGCAGGGTCTTGACGGGGATGTCGCTGGCCAGGGCCAGTTGCTTGCACTCAATGACCAGATCGGTCTGGGCGCTGGAGCAGCAAAACAAGGTCATGCCGGCGGCCTTTTCATCGTCGGTCAGCGCGTGTGGTTGCGACTTGCCGTGGTCAACCGTGCCGCTGACCACCTTGCCCTTGCAGGCACCACAGGCGCCATCCTTGCAGCCGTACGGCAGAATCAGGCCCTGGCGCAGCCCGGCGTCAAGCAGGGTCTCGCCGGCTTCGGCGCTGAAGGCGCGGCCGCTCGGCTGGACAGTGATCTGGTAGCTCATAATTTCCCCTTGGTCGTCGGCTACAATGCCGGCGTGCAAAAAATCCTGATTGTCGGCAGCGGGGACGTTGCCCGCCGCATCCTCTCCCGCATTGTCCCTAATGCTCGCGTCTATGCCCTGCTGCGCAATGCCAGCCGGGCGGCCGAATGGCGCGAAGCGGGGGCGTTGCCGGTGCTGGCCGATCTCGACGACCGGGGCAGCCTGCAACGCATCGCCGGACTGGCCGACAGCATTCTGCATCTGGCGCCACCGCCCGGCGAAGGCCGTCACGACATGCGTACCCGCAACCTGCTGGCCGCCTTGGGCAAGAGCAAAAGTCTACCACGGCGCCTGATTTACGTAAGCACGACGGGGGTTTATGGCGATTGTGGCGGGGCGCAGATCGACGAAACGCGCCGCCTGAATCCGGAGAGTTCCCGGGCCGGCCGCCGGGTCGATGCCGAACGTTGCCTGCGCCAATGGGGCAAGCGGACCGGCGTCAAGGTTTCCATCCTGCGCGCCCCTGGCATCTACGCAGCCGACCGCCTGCCCATCGAGCGCCTGAACAAGGCGTTGCCCGCCCTCTGCGCGGCCGATGACGGCTACACCAACCACATCCATGCCGATGATCTGGCGGCTGCTTGTATCGCCGCGCTGCGTCATGGCGGCGCCAACCGCGTCTACAATGTCGTCGATGATTCCGACCTGAAGATGGCCGAGTATTTCGACCGGGTCGCCGATGCCTTCGCGTTGCCCCGTCCACCGCGCATTTCGCGGGAGGAGGCGGCGAAAACGCTGTCGCCGGTGCAGATGTCTTTCATGCGTGAATCGCGGCGTATCGGCAACAAGCGCTTGAAAACAGAATTAAAACTAAAGCTCGCCTTCCCGAACATTGATGTCGGGATCGCCGAGGCAGTCTCAAGGAGAAACGCATGCTCGTCGTAAAGACTCTGCATATCTGGATGGTCATTTCGTGGTTCGCCGGCTTGTTCTACCTGCCGCGCATTTTTGTCAATCTGGCCATGGTGCCGGATGACAGCGTCGCCGAGCGCGACCGTCTGCTGCTGATGGCCGGCAAGCTGTACAAGTTCATGACGCCGCTTGGCGTATTCGCCGTGTTGACCGGTCTCTGGTTGTGGATCGTCTACGGCAACCAGATCGCACTCGGCGGCTGGATTCATGCCAAGACCACGCTGGTCGCCGTTCTGGCCGTGTTCCACTGGCACTGCGGCCGGGTGCTCAAGCAGTTCCAGGGCGGCGGCAACAAGAAAACCCACATCTGGTTCCGCTTCTATAACGAACTGCCGGTGATCGTCCTGCTCTTCGTCCTCTTCCTCGTTGTCCTCAAGCCCTTCTGACATGAATACCTATTTCGCAATTTGCCCGCGCGGGCTGGAAGAACACCTGCTCGAGGAGCTTCGTGCCGTCGGCGGCGAAGACCTGCGGACGACGCACGGTGGCGTATTTTTCACCGGCGACTGGTCGGTCTGCTACCGCGCCAACCTCGAATCCCGGCTGGCCACGCGCATCCTCTGGCATATCGTCAAGGGGCCGTACCAGAAGGAAGAAGACATCTACCGGCTGGCCGTCCGCCAGTTGTGGCCGAATCATTTCGATGTGACGCGCACCATGCGCGTCGTGACGACGGCGATCAAATGTCCGCTCAAGTCGCTCGATTTCGTCACGCTGCGCGTCAAGGATGCCGTCTGCGACCGCTTCCGCGAGGACCGCGGCGACCGGCCGAACATCGAGACGCGTCATCCGGATGTCAGCATTCACGTTTTTCTTTCCGAAAACGAATGCACGCTGTACCTCGATACCTCCGGCCAGCCGCTGTGGCAGCGCGGTTTCCGCAAGGCCAGCGTTGACGCACCGCTCAAGGAAAACCTGGCGGCCGGCATCCTCAAAATCACCGGCTGGCAGCCCGGCACGCCGCTGGTCGACCCGATGTGCGGCAGCGGCACCTTCCTGCTCGAAGCCGTGCAGATGGCGCTCGACCGGGCGCCCGGTCTGGATCGCGGCTTCGCCTTCGAGATGCTGCGCAATTTCGAGGCGCTCAACTGGGCGAACATCCGCCAGGCCGCCGAGGCGCGTGTCAAGCCGGCCGAGCCGATGGACATCCGCGGCTACGACATCGACGACAAGGCCGTGCGCGCCACCCGGCGCAACCTGCAGGAAGCTGGTTTTGGCGGCATTGTCACGGTCGACCGTGAAGATCTGCTCGAAACGCAACCGCTGACCGATCACGGCATCCTCGTCACCAATCCGCCCTACGGCGAACGCATTGGCGAGCAGGATGAACTGGCTGCCTTCTACCCGGAACTCGGCTCAGCCCTCAAAAAACACTGGGCCGGGTGGAACTGTTTCTTCTTCACAGCCGACCTCCGTTTGCCTAAACTGGTCGGGCTCAAACCGAGCCGCAAGACGCCGCTGTTCAACGGTCCGCTCGAGTGCCGCTTGTTTGAAATTCGCATGGTCGCAGGGAGCAACCGCAAGGCCTAGGCAAGCCTCGGTTGTTGCAATTCAATCGGCATGGGGTTTTGATCCTGGTCAGTTTTTTGGGCCAAGCGCCATGCGACGATTTAAATTTCGTAATTAATAATTCAGGAGATAGCGCATGTCCTTTCAGGCCCTGTACCAACAAAAACGCATGTCCGCCGCCGATGCCATTCGGGTCGTCAAGAATGGCGACACCATCGTCGTTCCGACCGCCGTCGGCGAACCGCCCAGCCTGCTGGCTGCGTTGTCGGAGGCGCGCCGCGATTTCCGCGATGTGCAGGTTTCGCAGATTCTGGCCGTGCGCAAATATGGTTACCTGGACCCGGAAACCGTCGACAACGTTCGTCACACCGCCTATTTCTACAGCGGCGCCACCCGTCCGGGCGGCAAGGATGGCTGGGTCGATTTCATTCCGGCCTATTTCTCCGAAATGCCGTCGCTGCTCAACCGTGGCCTGATGCCGGCCGATGTCGTGTTCACCATGGCCTCGCCGATGGACGAGCATGGGTTCTTCTCGCTGTCTCTGGCCGCCGACTACACGATGGCCGCCATCGACCGGGCTCGCGTCGTCGTCCTCGAAGTCAATCCGAACGTGCCCTTTGCCAACGGCGACTGTCACATCCACATTTCGCAGGTCGCCGCGCTGTGCGAGAGCGATGAGCCGATTCTCGAAGTCGGCCTGCCCAAGATAGGCCCGGTCCAGGAGGCCATCGGCAAGTATGTCGCCGACATGATCCCCGATGGCGCCACGCTGCAGATCGGCTACGGCGGCATTCCCGACGCCGTGGTCATGCAACTGACCGATAAGCACGACCTCGGCATTCATACCGAAATGGTCGGCGACGGCATCATGTCGCTGGTCGAAGCCGGTGTCGTGACCAACCGCAAGAAGAATTACCACCACGGCAAGATGCTGGCGACCTTCGCGCTCGGCTCGAAGAAGCTCTACCAGTTCATGCACCGCAACCCGGCGCTCGAAATGCACCCGGTTGATTTCACCAACGACCCCTATCTGGCCGGTCAGAACGACAACCTGCATGCCATCAACGCGACCATGCAGATCGATTTTCTCGGCCAGTGCGGCTCGGAAAGCCTGGGCCCGATTCCCTACTCGGGTACCGGCGGCCAGTCCGACTTCGTCCGTGCCGCCAACCGCTCGAACGGCGGCAAGGCCTTCATCGTGCTGCCATCGACGGCCAAGGACGACACCATTTCGCGCATCGTGCCGACTTTGTCGCCGGGCACTCACGTATCGACGAGCAAGAACGACATCAACTATGTCGTCACCGAGTTCGGCGTCGCCCAACTTCGCGGCAAGACGGCCAAGCAGCGGGCCGAGGCGCTGATCGGCATCGCCCACCCGGACTTCCGCGGCGAGCTGCGCGATGCGGCGAAACGTCTGAAACTGCTCTGATCCGGGCTTACAAACTGTAGCAATTTTGTTCGCCCGACTGGCTGATAATTGGCTATCTTGTAATCAGGTTATTGGTCAATTGGGCGACATCATGAAATTGCGTGCATTCCTGCTTGTATTGCTCGCCATGCTGATGGCCGGCGTGGCGACAAATGCCTCGGCCCATGGTCCGCGGGTGCGTTTCGGCGTGCACCTTGGCGTCCCGGTCTGGGGTCCGGTCTGGTACCCGCCTCCTTATTATTACCCGCCGCAGGTCATCGTCGTGCCGCCTTCGCCGCCGCCGGTGTACATCGAGCAGGCACAGGATGCGCCGGCCGAGTCGGGCCAGCAGTACTGGTATTACTGCACCAGCGCGCAGGGCTATTACCCCTACATCAAGGAATGTCCTGGCGGCTGGCAGAAGGTTCTGCCGCAACCGGAGAAATGATCATGGCTAAAGAAAATCCGCTTCTTCCCCGTCTCGGCCTGATCGGCGGCGCGCTGCTGCTGGGCGCCTGCACCGTATTGCCGACCGGACCGAGCGTCATGGTCCTGCCGGGCACCGGGCAGAGCATCGAGCGCTTCAAGGTGGACGACGGCTATTGCCGACAGTTCGCCCATATCCAGATCGGCGGCAAGACGGCTGGGGACGCGGCCAAAGAGTCGGCCGTGACCAGCGCCGCGGTCGGTGCGGCGGTTGGTGCAGTGGCCGGGGCGGCCATTGGGGGCGATGGCCGTGGCGCGGCAACCGGGGCTGGCGTCGGTTTGCTGCTCGGCAGCGCGACCGGGGCCGACAGCGCTCGCGCCTCGGGGGTTGGCACGCAGCGCCAATACGACAACGCCTACATCCAGTGCATGTACAGCAAGGGACATCGGGTGCCCGTGCCGGCCAACATGGCTTACCCGCGCGCGGTGCGCTCTACCGATGCCGGCATTCCACCGCCACCGCCGGGAGCGCCGCCTCCGCCGCCGCCCAATGTGAAATAGGCAGCATAAAAAACGCCCGGCAGGATATGCCGGGCGTTTTCATTTTTGGCCAATATTTCCGGTTGACCGTAGCAATCGTTCGCAGGCGTCAAGCAACGCCGGCGCTGTGCGCCTGCTGGTCGGCCCAGTAGCTGGAACGGACCATCGGCGCGCAGGCTGCGCCGGTGAAGCCCATTTTCTTCGCTTCTTCCTCGTACATCTTGAAGGTGTCTGGGTGGACGTAGCGCGTCACCGGCAGGTGGTGGCCGGACGGTGCCAGATACTGGCCGATGGTCAGCATTTCGACGTCGTGGGCACGCAGATCGCGCATGACGTCGAGGATTTCCTCGTCGGTTTCGCCGAGGCCGACCATCAGGCCGGACTTGGTGGAAACATCCGGGTAGCGCGCCTTGAACTGCTTGAGGAATTCGAGCGAATGCTTGTAGTCGGCGCCCGGGCGGGCCTGCTTGTAGAGGCGGGGCACGGTTTCCAGGTTGTGGTTGAGGACGTCGGGCAGGGCGTCGCCGAGGACGTCGAGGGCGACCTCCATGCGGCCGCGGAAATCGGGGACCAGGGTTTCGATGGTGGTGGTCGGCGACAGTTCGCGGGTGTTGCGGATGACGTCGACGAAGTGCTGGGCGCCGCCGTCGCGCAGGTCGTCGCGGTCCACGCTGGTGATCACGACATAACGCAGCTTGAGCATGGCAACCGACTCGGCCAGTTCGCGCGGCTCGTCCGGGTTGGGCGGCAGCGGCTGGCCGTGGCCGACGTCGCAGAACGGACAGCGCCGGGTGCAGATGTCGCCGAGGATCATGAAGGTCGCCGTGCCGCGGCCGAAGCATTCACCGATGTTCGGGCAGGTCGCTTCTTCGCAGACGGTGTGCAGCTTCTTTTCGCGCAGCATGGACTTGATTTCGCCGAAGCGGCCGGCGCTGTTGCCGGCCTTGACGCGGATCCACTCGGGTTTGCGCAGCGGGGTGTCGACCGGCACGATCTTGATGGGGATGCGCGCGGTTTTGAGTTCGCCTTTTTGCTTGACGCCTTTTTCAGCCATTTCTATTTGTCCAGTTGCTGTAGCAAGTGTTGAGAGAGTTGCTCGCCGGCCTCGTGAGCCGTGAGCGGAATATTGAAGTCCGTGGTCTGGATGACCTTCAGGCCAGCATAGCCGCAGGGATTGATCGCGGCAAAGGGGGAAAGATCCATATCGACATTGAGCGAGACGCCGTGATACGAGCAGCCGTTGCGGATGCGCAGTCCGAGAGCGGCGATCTTGGCCTCGCCGACGTAAACGCCGGGGGCGCCATCGCGGCGTTCGGCCGTCACGCCGTATTTGGCCAGCAGATCGATGACGGCCTGTTCGATGGCGGTGACCAGTTCGCGCACCTTGATTTTCAGCCGGGCCAGATCGAGCAGCAGGTAGATCACGACCTGGCCGGGGCCGTGGTAGGTGACCTGGCCGCCGCGGTCGATCTTGACGGTGGGAATGCCGATGTCGCGCAGGATGTGTTCCGGCTTGCCGGCCTGGCCGAGGGTGTACACCGGCGGGTGCTCGACAATCCAGATTTCATCGGGGGTTTCGGACGACCGGGTGGCTGTGAAGTCCTGCATGGCCTGGAAGGTCGGGGCGTAGTCGACCCGGCCCAGGCGTTTGACGACAGGAAGCACTTACAGCACGACCTTGATCATCGGATGGCCACTGAGGTCGGTGTACAGCGCGTCGAGTTGCGGCTTGGAGGTGGCGATCACGGTGCACGTCAGGCTGACGTAGTTGCCGCCCGAGCTGGCGCGCATTTCCATGGTCGCGCCATCGAAGTCGGGGGCGTGCACGGTGACGATGTCGAGGACGACCTGAGCCAGGCTGTCGTCAGCCTTGCCCATGATCTTGAGCGGGAATTCGCAGGGGAATTCGAGGAGGGTGTCCTTGTACGAAGCCATTTCAGCCTTTGCGCATTACGGTGTTCTTGAAGTCCTGGTACCACTGCCACATCTGTCCGGCCAGTGGGCCGGGCTGGCCGGTGCCGATTGGCTGGCCGTCGAGCGTCGTGATCGCCAGGATTTCTTTTGTCGATGAGGTCATCCAGACCTCGTCGGCGGCACGAAGTTCAGTTTCTTCAATTTCGGCGATTTTTACCGGTTGACCGTGGGATTCGGCCAATTCGAGGATCACGTCGTAGGTAATGCCCGGCAACATCAGGTGGGTCTTGGGCGGGGCGCGCAGCACGCCATCCTTGACGATGAAAATGTTCGACGCCGCGCCTTCCTTCATGAAGCCGTCGCGAATCAGCAACGCCTCGGCGCAACCCTGCTCGACCGCCTGCTGGCGGGCCAGCACGTTGGCGAGCAGCGAGATGACTTTCAAGTCGCAGCGCGACCAGCGCAGGTCGGGCACGGTGATCGCCGCGACGCCCTTGGCGCGGATCTCGGCCGGCGTGGTGACCAGCGGCGAAGAAAAGGCGAAGGCCGTCGGCGCCACGCTGGCTGGCGGGAAAGCGTGGTCACGCTTGTCGTCGGCGCCGCGCGTGACCTGCAGGTAGATCGACTGGTCTTCCCACGGTGCGGCTTCGATCAGCTTGAGGACGACTTCTTTCCAGCCCTCCGCGCTCAACGGGTTGGCCAGCTTGATGCCGTCCAGCGTCGCCTGCAGTCGTTTCAGATGTTCGTCGACACGAAACCCCCGGCGGGAGTAAACCGGGATCACTTCATAGACGCCGTCGCCGTACAGAAAGCCGCGGTCGAGCGGCGAAATGCCCGCTTCGGCCAGCGGCTTGAACTGGCCGTTCAGGTAAACGGGATCGGCGACGTAGGGCGTCATGGGTTTAGTTGAACCAGAGTCGAATGGTGTCGAGGATACGAATGAAGATGTTGCCGAGCGGCACATTTTCAAGAGCAACGACCGGATATTCGCCATAAACCTTGCCGTCGATGCTGACCTTGAGCATGCCGAGCTTCTGGCCGGCTTCGACCGGCGCAATGATGCGCGGTTCGGCGACGAACTCGGACTTGACCTTGTCGGCGTAACCCTTGGGCACGGCGATTGACAGGTCGCTTGGGAACCCGGCCTTGGCTTCGCTCTGCGCCCCCTTCCAGGCACGCACCATGGCGACGGCCTGGTCTTTGGCCTGCACTGTCACGGCGTCGTAGGAGATGTAACCCCAGTTGAGCAGCTTCTGCGATTCGCTGGCCCGCGCACTATCCGAATCGGTGCCGAGAACGACCGAGAGCAGGCGGCGCTTGTCGCGCAGAGCCGAGGAAATCAGGCAGTAGCCGGCGGCTTCGGTGTGACCCGTCTTGACGCCATCGACGCTGGGGTCGATATAGAGCAGGCGGTTGCGGTTGGGCTGGGTGATGTTGTTGTAGGTATATTCCTTCATCGAGTAATACTTCTTGTATTCCTCGGGGAAGTCGCGGATCAGGGCGGCAGCGAGCAGGGACAGGTCGCGGGCCGTGGTGTAGTGCTCCGGGTCGGGCAAGCCGGTCGAGTTGCGGAAGCTCGAGGCATTCATGCCCAGGCGTTGCGCCTCGCGATTCATCATCTGCGTGAAGTTTTCCTCGCTGCCGGCGATGCCTTCGGCCAGCGTCACACAGGCGTCGTTGCCGGACTGGACGATCATGCCCTTGATCAGGTCTTCCACCGGCACTTGCGTGTCGACGCGGATGAACATCTTGGAGCCGCCGGTGCGCCAGGCTTTTTCGGAAACCGGCAGGGACTGGTCGAGCGCCAGGGTTTTATTGTGCAGGGCGGCGAAAGTCAGGTAGGCCGTCATGAGCTTGGTCAGCGAGGCTGGCTCCAGGCGCTCGTCGGATTTTTCCGAGGTCAGCACCTGATTGGAAGCCATTTCCAGCAGCAGCCACGATTTCGCGGCCAGTGTCGGCGGTACGGGTAGTTGCTGGGCCATTGCCTGGGCGGCGAAGGCGAGACTCAGGGCGAGAAGGACGGTCTTGCGGAACAGCGGCATCGTTTTGACTTTGTTTGGCGTTGGGGGGTGGAAATTATACCCCTGGCGCAATCGCGGCCTGCGGCGCGGCGGCGCAAAGCGCCTCGACGGCCGGGTGACGGATGCGGCGCTCGTTCGAGATGGCGAAGATGTGTTCGCTGACCCCGCTCATGGCGCCGAGCGGCACCGCTTGCAGCTGACTCTCGACCTGCTCGGCTAGCGCCAGCGGGGCCGGGAAAATGCCCAGCCCGCCGCGCCCGAAGGTCGTCAACAAGGCGCTGTCCTCGAATTCGCCAACGATTTTCGGGTGGATATTCGAATTCTCCAGCCAGCGATCGATTCGGCCACGCAGCGCGTTGTGGCGCGTCGGCAGGAGCAGGGGGGCGCCGTCCAGGCTTTTCGGGAAGTCCTGGCGGAACCGCTCGGCCAAGGCGGGGGCGGCGAACAGCCCGGTGGCAAAATCGCCCAGCGGGGTGCTGAAAACCTTGAGGTTGGCATTGACCGGCGCGGCCCGGTCGGTCAGCACGACATCCAGACGGTGCAGGGCGAGATCGGCGAGCAGGGCATTGAATTCGCCCTCATCGCAGATCAGCCGGATATCGGTCGGCATGCTGGTCACGGTGGACAGCAGGCGATAGGCCAGCAATTTCGGGATGCCATCGGAAATCCCTGCGCGTAGCCGAAGTGTGGACTCGCTTCCGCTACTCTCGACGGCATCGACCAAGGCGTCGCCGAGCTGGAAAATCTGGTCGGCGTAAGCCTGGGCGACACGGCCCGCCTCGCTCAGTACCAGGCCCCGACCCTGGCTGTTGAACAGGGCCTTGCCCAGTTGCCGTTCGAGCAACGAAAGCTGGCCGCTGATGGTCTGAACGGCAACCCCCAGCCGTTCCGCGGCCCGGGTGATGCTGCCCTCCTGGGCGACTACCCAGAAGTAATGAAGATGTTTAAAGTTGATCGGTGTCATCGGTTGCTCAGAAAAAATCGAAGAGTGTTTCCATTTTGCTCCCGTTTTTTCGTTTGTTGCAATGCACTAGCATCCGCGTGTTTCTCTTTTCGAGGAGTTGATCATGAAACGCATAGTCCTTTTTCTCGCTACCAACCTCGCGGTCATGCTGGTGCTCAGCGTCGCGACCAGTCTGCTCGGCGTCAATAAATTCCTGACCGCCAACGGCCTCAATGTCGGCATGCTTTTCGTCTTCGCCGCAGTGATCGGCTTTGGTGGCGCCTTCATTTCGCTGCTCATGTCGAAAACCATGGCCAAGTGGAGCACCGGTGCGCGGGTCATCGAGTCGCCGAGTTCGTCGACGGAAATGTGGCTGGTCGACACCGTCGCCAAGCTGGCCAAGCGCGCAAACCTGCCGATGCCGGAGGTCGCCATCTACGACGG
The DNA here is from genome assembly GCA_018828385.1 of Gammaproteobacteria bacterium. Lineage (GTDB taxonomy): Bacteria > Pseudomonadota > Gammaproteobacteria > Burkholderiales > Rhodocyclaceae > Azonexus. Next base: position 84,999 of record JAHJVE010000004.1, read on the forward strand.
TGAGCCGAATGCCTTTGCTACCGGTGCCAGCAAGAACAGTTCGCTGGTCGCCGTATCGACCGGCCTGCTGCAGGGCATGACGCGCGATGAAGCTGAAGCCGTGCTGGCCCACGAAGTCGCCCACATCGCCAATGGCGACATGGTGACCATGACGCTGATCCAGGGGGTGGTGAATACCTTCGTCGTCTTCCTGTCACGCATCGTCGGTTACGTGGTCGATGGCTTCCTGCGCCGCGGCGACAGTGAAAACACCGGCCCGGGCATCGGCTATTGGGTGACCAGCATGATCTGCGAAGTTGTCTTCGGCCTGCTCGCCAGCATCATCGTCGCCTGGTTCTCGCGGCAGCGCGAATTCCGTGCCGATGCTGGCGCCTCCGGTCTGATGGGCTCGCCGGTGCCGATGCAGAATGCCTTGCGTCGTCTGGGAAACTTGCATACCGAACCGCTGCCGCAAAATATGGCGGCCTCGGGCATTGCCGGTGGCAAGGGCAGTTTCATGGCCTTGTTCTCGACGCACCCGCCGCTTGAAGAACGGATTGCGGCACTGGGGGCTCGCTGAGTCCCGAGTGGTGATGCGCTTTCGGCTATTACTTTTGTCAGGTGTGGAGGATTTCACAGGCAGATTGAGCATGGCTTTATAAAATTCCGGCTTGTGCATTTGTCCCGGTCGGGACTTGGTCAGTCGGAAATTTATGGAAAACTTGGTCAATCAGGGCGGCATCAGACCCTTGATGTCGCCGGTCGAATTGCAGGAAGGTATCGCCAGCCTGTCGCGCGGCGCCTACTTCAAGGAGGCGTCGCTCGACATGATGCTGAGTATTCTGACCGAGTCGGCGGCCAACATGTCCGGCGTCGCGCGGGCCAGCATCTGGGCGCTGGGCAGCCAGCACGAGGACCTCCTGTGCCTCGACTTGTTCGAGTTGGCGAGCCGGCGTCACAGCAAGGGGCAAAGGGTGCACGCCAGCCAGTATCCCTCCTATTTCAGCGCCTTGCGCGCCGGCAACTGCATCTCGGCCGATGACGCCTATATCCATCCGCTAACCGCCGAGTTCGCGCTCGACTACCTGCCGCGCCACGGCGTAACGGCCATGCTCGATACGCCGATTCACATTCGCGGCGAGTTGCAGGGGGTTCTCTGTCTCGAGCAGGTTGGTACCCGCCAGCCGTGGACTTCCGCTCATGCGCTGTTTGCGCAGGCTGTGGCTAATCTGGTCACGCTGGCCCTCGTCGAGTATGAGGCGGGAGAGGCGAAGCTTCAGGCGCTCGCTGCCGGGGAGCGGCTAAAGGCCGTCTGTAGCGCGATCTGAGCGCATTTCAAATTTGGCCGAAATTACCGGTTGACCGTAGCAATCGTGCTGCCCAGCGTTTCCAGCCGGCTTTGCACTTCCTGGCGGACGGCGGGGCTATCGAGGTCGGCGGCGTTCCGGTTGATGCATTCCGACAATTGCCGGGCAAGATGCATGATCCCCCATATTTCCAGCAATTCGGCCTGCTGCGCCAGTTTCAGCGATTCCGTCGCGAGCGCGTAGGCATCGGGCGGCAGGGCGGCCAGCGCATCGTGCATGAGCTGGATTTGCTCGCTGGCTTCGTCTACAAATAGCTGGTCAAGAACGACCGAACGTTCGTCCGGATTGGCCGTCGCCGCGGCCGCTTCAAGACGTTTGGCGAAGTGGTCGGCGCGTTCGGGGAAGGCAGTGTGTTCAAGCCCCTCGGCTTCGCTCAGGCATTCGATGGCTGCCGTCATCGCCGCAATCAGGCGTGGCGGTAGAACCTCTTCTTCGAGGCGGTCGGCGGCGCTGGCCAGCGCTTCGCCGAGGCGCAGGCAATTGGCATCGGCCGTTTCGATGGCGATGGCGTAGAGACTGAAAATGGCTGGCCGAACATCGTCGGCGCCGGCGCCGTGGCGCTCGGACCACGCTGCTGCCAAGCGTTTGCCGGCGGCCATCCAGCGTTCATTGAGCTTCGGGTCGAAGCGCGCCTTTCTGGGTGTGGCGACCCAGGGCAGGATCGCCGCGGCCGCCTCCAGGGTGGGGGCGAGCGCGGCGCGGGTTTCCTCGAGTTCGTGCTCGGGGATGTCAGCCATTTTTGCTTACTGGGCGGCCAGTTTGGCGAAGGCCGAAACGACTTCCGGCGGCGCCTGAACCAGTTCGATCAGGACACCTTCGCCGCCAATCGGGAATTCCTCGTTGCCCTTGGGGTGCAGGAAGGTGATGTCGAAACCCGCCGCGCCCTTGCGGATGCCGCCCGGCGCGAAACGCACGCCATTGGCCGACAGCCATTCGACAGCCTTGGGCAAGTCGTCGATCCACAGGCCGACGTGGTTGAGCGGCGTGGCATGGACGGCCGGCTTCTTTTCCGGGTCGAGCGGCTGCATGAGGTCGACTTCGACCTTGAACGGGCCGGTGCCCATGGCGCAGATGTCTTCGTCGACATTTTCGCGCTCGGAAACGAAGGTGCTGGTGATTTCCAGGCCGAATTTCTCGACCCACAGGGTGCGCAATTTTTCCTTGGAAGGGCCGCCGATGGCGATTTGCTGAATGCCGAGAACCTTGAACGGACGTGTCATGAGGCTATTCCTGTCGTATGGTGGATAACGTAATCCATAATTATAGAGTTTTCCGGCGCTTGGCGAGTACCAGCAAAACGATGCCGGCCAGCACCATCGGCAACGACAGCCACTGACCCATGCTGATCGTGTACGACTGGCCGAAAATGCCGGCATCCGGCTCGCGGAAGAATTCGGTGATAAAGCGGAACGCACCGTAGCCGATCAGGAAAACACCGGAAACCGCACCGCGTTGCTGCGGTCGACCGGAAAAAAGCCACAAAATTGAAAAGAGGGCGAAGCCTTCCAGGCCGATGTGATAGAGCTGCGACGGGTGGCGCGGCAACATGTCGCCGGATTGCGGGAAAATCATCGCCCACGGCAGGCTGGGGTCGGTAACGCGGCCCCACAGTTCGCCGTTGATGAAGTTGCCGAGACGTCCGGCGGCCAGGCCGAGCGGCACGAGCGGCGCGACGAAGTCGGTGACATCCCACCAGTTGAGATCCAGTTTGCGAGCCCACAGGCCAACAGCGACCAGCACGCCGAGAAAGCCGCCGTGGAAGCTCATGCCGCCTTTCCAGACGGCGAGAATTTCCAGCGGATTGCTCAGGTAGTAAGCCGGTTCATAGAACAGCACCTGGCCGAGGCGACCGCCGACAATGACGCCAAGCATGCCGTAGAAAAGCAGGTCGTCGAGTTGCTCGACGGTCAGGAATCCGGGGCGGCTTTTGATCCGGTAGCGGCCGAGCAAAATAAACTGAACGAAGGCGACGAGATACATCAAACCGTACCAGCGCACCGAGAGCGGGCCGAGCGAGAAGGCGACGGGGTCGAACTGCGGGTGAAGAAGCATCGAAGGTTCAGAGTGGGCTAGAATTAGCCGATTATAGTTCGCGCGCCATGACATGACGTCAGCGCCAGATTCAGACGGAGATTTCCATGCCCCAATACCGTTCCCGCACCTCCACCCACGGCCGCAACATGGCCGGTGCCCGCTCGCTGTGGCGCGCCACCGGTATGAAGGATGGCGACTTCGGCAAGCCGATCATCGCCGTGGTCAACAGCTTCACCCAGTTCGTGCCGGGCCATGTGCACCTCAAGGACATGGGCCAACTGGTGGCGCGCGAGATCGAGGCGGCCGGCGGCGTCGCCAAGGAATTCAACACTATCGCTATCGACGACGGCATCGCCATGGGCCACAGCGGGATGTTGTATTCGCTGCCCAGCCGCGACCTCATCGCCGACTCGGTCGAATACATGGTCAATGCCCACTGCGCCGACGCCATGGTCTGCATCTCCAACTGCGACAAGATCACCCCGGGCATGCTGATGGCCGCCATGCGCCTCAATATCCCGGTCATCTTCGTCTCGGGCGGCCCGATGGAAGCCGGCAAGGTCAAGATTCAGGGCAACGTCGTGCATCTTGACCTCGTCGATGCCATGGTCAAGGCTGCCGACCACTCGGTTTCGCAGTCCGATCTCGACGAAATCGAGCGTTCCGCCTGCCCGACCTGCGGTTCCTGCTCCGGCATGTTTACTGCCAACTCGATGAACTGTCTGACCGAAGCTTTCGGCCTCAGCCTGCCCGGCAACGGCACGGTCGTCGCCACCCACGCCGACCGCAAGCAACTCTTCCTGCGCGCCGGCCGCCAGATCGTCGAGTTGTGCAAGCGCTATTACGAGCAGGACGACGCCTCGGTGCTGCCGCGCTCCATCGCCACCAAGGCCGCCTTCGAAAACGCCATGACCCTCGACGTCGCCATGGGCGGTTCGACCAACACCGTACTCCACATCCTGGCCACGGCGCAGGAAGCCGGCGTCGACTTCACGATGGCCGACATCGACCGCATTTCGCGTGCCGTGCCCTGCCTGTGCAAGGTCGCGCCGATGACCGACAAATATCACATCGAGGACGTCCATCGTGCCGGCGGCATCATGGGTATTCTGGGCGAACTGGACCGGGCAGGGTTGATCGCTCGCGACGTGCCGACCGTTCATATCAAGAATATCGGCGAAGCCATCGAGCGCTGGGATGTGGTACGCGAACACGACGTCAAGGTGCACGAGTTTTTCAAGGCCGCCCCGGGAGGCGTTCCGACGCAAGTAGCCTTCTCGCAGGACCGTCGGTTCAACGAACTCGATCTTGATCGCACGAACGGCTGTATTCGCAACAAGGCCAATGCCTTCTCGCAGGAGGGCGGTCTGGCCATCCTTTACGGGAACATTGCCCTTGACGGCTGCATCGTCAAGACGGCTGGTGTCGATGAGTCCATCTGGAAATTCAGCGGCCGCGCGCGTGTTTTTGAAAGCCAGGATACTGCGGTCGACGCCATTCTGGGCGAGAAAATCGTAGCCGGCGACGTCGTCGTCATCCGCTACGAAGGTCCGAAGGGCGGTCCCGGCATGCAGGAAATGCTCTACCCGACCTCCTACCTGAAATCGATGGGCCTCGGCAAAGCCTGTGCCTTGCTCACTGACGGTCGTTTCTCTGGCGGCACTTCCGGCCTTTCCATCGGCCACGCTTCGCCGGAAGCGGCTGATGGCGGTGCGATCGGCCTGGTCGAAGAAGGCGACACCATCGAAATTGACATCCCGAATCGCCGCATCCATTTGGCCATCTCCGATGACGAACTGGCCCGGCGTCGCGCCGCCATGGAAGCCAAGGGCGAGGCCGCGTGGCAACCGATCAGTCGCGAACGCACGGTTTCTGCCGCGCTGCAAGCCTATGCCCTGATGGCTACCTCGGCCGACAAGGGCGCCGTGCGCGACGTCAAGCAGATTCAGCGTCGTAAATGACGCTCGCAGTCTGGCTCGGCTTCCTGCTGGCGGCCATTCTGATCGCCGTAACCCCGGGTCCGGGGGCGGTGATCAGCATGAGCACCGGCATGCGGCATGGCTACTGGGCTGCCCTGACGGCGATTCTGGGCCTTCAGTCAGCGATCCTGCTCCATTTGCTGATTGTCGCCCTAGGCCTCGGGGCGCTATTAGCCGCCTCGGAAACGGCATTTTTGCTGGTCAAGTTTTTGGGGGCTGCCTACCTGCTCTGGCTCGGCATACAGAAATGGCGGGCCCCCGTTGTGGCAGTCGATGCCAACGCACCCGCTGTGCGTCGCAAGGGACTATTTTTGCAGGGAGTCCTGGTCAATCTGACTAATCCGAAAGCCATCATCTTCATCGGCGCGCTGGTGCCCCAGTTTGTCAATCCAGCGGAGCCGCAAATTCCCCAATACTTATTAATAGCGACAACACTCTGCCTGACTGACATGGTGGTGATGTCTGGATATGCACTTGCCGCAGTCCATCTAGGTCGGTGGTTGCATGACCCGGTCGCCATTCGTTTGCAGAATCGCCTTTTCGGTGGCCTGTTCGTCTCGGCGGGTGCGTTGTTGGCTGTATCGTCACGACCTTCATAAGCATTTGCTGTCAACGTATCCTCGGCATGCTGCGTTAGTCTCCTTGAGCCGGTGGGACGGATACTCCGATCTTCCGGTTTGCAAGGGATAGAAAAGGGTTTTATCATCCAATACTGATTTATCCACCAACCTGAATAACGGAGCGAGAGAATGAAAGCTGTTTATGTTGCCGTGATGGCCGCTGCTGGTATCGTGATGGCCGGTCAGGCCCAGGCCGACGAAGCTCTGGCCAAGGCCAAGAACTGCATGTCCTGCCACGCCATCGACAAAAAGCTGGTTGGTCCGGCTTACAAGGACGTCGCAGCGAAATACAAGGGCGACAAGGCCGCCCCTGCCATGCTGGCAGCCAAGGTCAAGGCCGGTGGCAAGGGTGTATGGGGTCAGATCCCGATGCCGCCGAATAATGTCACCGAGGCCGAAGCCAAGAAACTGGTTGCCTGGGTACTCTCCCAGAAGTGATTTTTACCTTCAGGTCCGAAAAAGCCGGCTATATGCCGGCTTTTCTATTTATTGGTGTTGACACGTCCTGTGGTCGTCTGGATAATCCCGGGTTCTTCCGGAGGGGTACCCAAGCGGTCAACGGGAACAGACTGTAAATCTGTCGGCTCTGCCTTCGAAGGTTCGAATCCTTCCCCCTCCACCAGATTAAATGCTGTAGCAGCCTGTGTTGCGGGCGTAATAAGCGGGTGTAGCTCAATGGTAGAGCTGAAGCCTTCCAAGCTTAAGACGAGGGTTCGATTCCCTTCACCCGCTCCATAACGCAGTACGGCTGGAGTTTTAAGGTAGGCCCATGTGGCTCAGTGGTAGAGCACTCCCTTGGTAAGGGAGAGGTCGGCAGTTCGATCCTGCCCATGGGCACCACCGATTAGCTTGGATTCTGGATTTTTTATTTATTTGATTATTGAGGAACTGGAATGGCTAAGGAAAAATTCGAGCGTACCAAACCGCACGTAAACGTCGGTACGATTGGTCACGTTGACCACGGCAAGACGACGCTGACGGCTGCGATCACGACGGTGCTGGCTGCCAAGTTTGGTGGTGCGGCCAAGGCGTA
>JAHJVE010000005.1 GCA_018828385.1 Gammaproteobacteria bacterium
GAATGGCGCTAAGTTAAGCTCGTTTTGCGCCAGATTGCATCCAATGACAAATGCTTACCATGAGATAATTTGGTATGCAAAACAGTAACCTATATCTCCCCGGTTTTCACCTCGCGACACTGCGTCGCAGACCTCGCTCCGCCGCTCAGAAATTGGCCGACGAGAAGGCCCGGATTCGTCAGCACTCGATCAGCCAGCTTGGCGATTGTTTCGGCCATTTCATACCGGCCAAGGCGCTGGAGAATAGGCCGGATGGCGCCTTCAGCCGGCGCCGGCTGTTCAGCAAGGAAAACACCTTCTGGGCTTTCTTCTCTCAAATTCTCGACGCCGACGGCGGTTGCCAAGAAGTGGTTCGCAAGGTTCAAGCCCTTGCCGCGACGCGATCAATGCCGGTCCCATCGGCATCGACGTCGGCGTACTGCCAGGCCCGCAGCAAACTTGATCCGACTGAACTGGAAAAGATCCTGGCGCACACCGCCGAAGAGCTACAGCAGCAAGGCCGAAGCCGCTGGTGGAAAGATCGTCGCGTGATCGTGGTCGACGGCACGGGGGTCAGCATGGCGGATACGCACGCCAATCAACAAGACTGGCCTCAACCCAAAAGCCAGAAGCCCGGCTGCGGCTTTCCGCAGGCACGAATTTGCGCCTGCTTCTGCCTGCAAACGGGCGCCTTGCTGAGTTACCGCCTGGGCCACAACAAGAACGCCGAATTGCCCTTGTTGCGCCAGCAATGGGACAGTTTCAACAGCGGCGACATCTTTCTCGGCGACAAGGGATTTTGCAGTTATTTCGACGTCTGGCAGTTCAACAAGCGCGGCGTTGATTCGGTGATCACGTTGGCGCGACGTACCCCGGTTGCCGCCGCCTCGGCCGTTGCAGTGTTGGGGCCGGATGACTTGCTGATCCAATGGCCGAAACCGGTGTGGAACAAGGGCCTGAGCTACTGCAAGGAGGAATGGCAGGCGTTGCCCGAACACCTGGATCTTCGTCAAATCAAGGTCACCATCAACGTGCCAGGGATGCGGTCAGCTAGCTATTACTTGATTACAACCCTGACGGATTCGACGCGCTATAGCGCCGCTGACCTGGCTGATCTCTACCGCCAGCGTTGGGATGTGGAACTGTTCTTCCGCGATATCAAGACGACCATGGGTATGGATGTACTGCGATGCCGAACCCCCGCCTTGGTGAGGAAAGAAGTCCTGATGCACTTCATTGCCTATAACGCCGTGCGTCGGCTGATCGTCGACGCAGCCAACGCTGTCGAATGCGCGCCCCGCCGAATCAGTTTCAAAGCCAGCGTCCAAGCCTTGCGGCAGTGGGAGCCGCAACTCCATCAACGGGCTACCGACGCCAGCGAACAGCGGCGTTTGCTCGGCTCACTCCGCGCGGCTATCGGCGCTCGTCAGGTCACCGCCCGACCGGGGCGACGGGAGCCACGATGTTTGAAACGACGACCAAAACCTTTCGCACTCTTGACCGTCCCTCGTCACCAGATGGTCGAGATCCCGCACCGCAGTCGTTATCGTGCTAAACAGACTTAACTTAGCGCCATTCTGGTCTGTCCCCTGTTGTTTCCGCCCTTCGGCAAGCTCAAGACAGGCCCGGCTTGGCCTGCTATACAAAAATATCTCGACGGGCAGCCGCATGGAGCAACGGGAAGGTGGGGAGCACGTGACCGAACGATTCATCAGAGCAGCCTATTCGCCAGAACGATGCAGGCTACCTTTGACAAAGCGTTCGCCTGACCATCCGAATATGCCCAGTGTATCCTTTCGAGAAATCGAAGATCACCGGAGCATTTATGGATTTTTTGTGGCTGACGAAAGATGACTGGACGCTGGCCGGCGCAATCATCGCCGGAGCAACAGGCATCGCCAATTTGACATGGCAATGGCGAGATCGTAACGACAGCATTTTTGTTCGTTATGGCTCATTGCATCCGAGCATTGACCAATACAATTCGCTTTACGTGGTGAATGTCGGGAAGCATTCCATTCAACTACACGACTATGGTTTTCTTCTTGCTAGTGGAAAGCTAATGTCGCTGCCCTGGTATTGGGAAACTGAAGGCCCGAGTCTAGACCCTGCATACAGCTACACGAATGGTGAACGCAATATGCTTCCACAGGGTACCTTCGAGGCCGGCATTGAATACCGTGGCAGCATTGTCGGCGTTTGGGCAATGACGGCGACCCAACACCGCCCAAAACTAGCCTTCGCTTACGATGCGCCGCTTTGGCAACGTGCTTGGCTGACCATTCGCCACTTCGTAAAACCAGCGTATTCCTAATTTCACAGGGGCTTAATTTTGTGGAGCACGTTGTAGAGCGCGAAATTCACGCCCCCCCAAAAAAAGCGGGAATGGTCAGTTCAGGCGATATTCCGCGTTCAGGCTTCCGCCGTCAGCTTTTCCAGCAGCAGCGGCTTGACCTGGCCCAGCCAGGTGGAAATCCGCTCATCCGTGAACATGCCTTGCGTGCGTTGGTCGATGAGCAGGCCGATGAAACGGCCGTCGACTTCGGCGGCGGAGTGGTCGTAGGTGTAGCCGTCGGTCGGCCAGTCGCCGACGATTTCGGCGCCCCAGCCCTTGAACTTCTCGACCAGCGCGAATAGTGAGCTGCAGAAGCGGTCGGCGTAGCGTTCCTGGGCGCCGAGGCCGAAGAAGGCGATGCGCTTGCCGCTGAAGTCCACATCGGCCGGCAGCAGGGCGAGGAATTCCTCCCAGTTCGGCTCGAAGCAGCCGGACGACGCACCCTTGCCAGGGATTTCGCCGATGCCGTAGCTCGGCGTGCCGAGGATCAGCGCGTCGTATTTGAGCATGTCGTCCGGGGTGATGCGATTGACGTTGACCGGCTTGTCGCAGACGTCGTCGCCGAGTTGTTTCTGCATTTTCTTGGCGATCAGGCGCGTGGTGCCGGTTTCGGTGCCAAAAAACATTCCGATTTTATTCATGGTTTTTCCTGGATGGGGTTTGAAAGTTGAAAGGCGCGGGCTTGGCACGGCCGTTGCGAAGATGGGTGAAAGCAGGCTGCCGACGTCGACTTTGCGACAGGGCAGCAGACCCAACCCCAACGGAGTTCGCCATGAGTGCCACCACCATTGATTGCAAGGGACAGATCGTCAGCATGGGCGACAAGGTCCGCGTTCTCGAAGTCAGCGTCGATCCCGGGCTCGATGAGGATGATCTGGACATGTTCCGCGACATGGTCGGCGCCATCTGCGACATCGAGCGCATCGATGGCGAAGGCGCCGCCTGGGTCGCGCTGTGGTGGAACGGCGACGAAGGCACCATCCTGACCCAGGTTGGCCTGGCGCCGCGGCAGATGGAAAGGGTGGCGGCCTGAGCCGCCATTAAGTGATTCATTCGTCGATTTCCGCCGCGCTGTAGTTCTTGAGCCGCTTCTCGGCCGAGACGCCGAGAATCTTGAGCAGCCAGGGCGGCGGCGATTCGACCATGGCCACCTGGAAGGGCTGGAGGATGTCGAGCGCCGGCCCGCCATCGGGAATCTTGATCGGGTAGATGTCGGCGCGGATGACCTTGGCGGCAGCCGGCCCGCCAATCGAGACGACGTAGCAGACGTGACAATCGCCGATCAGCTTGGCGCGCCAGAGGTTCTTGTCGTCGGAAAACTCGGCATCCATGGTGTCGCGGATATCGACCAGGCGGATTTCGGTCGGCGACACCTGATAGACCAGGAAGCGCAGGCAGGAGCCGAAGTGGCCGGAGAGCAGGTCGCCCTTGTCGGAAGCGATGGCGATGCGCACCGAGCCGGGCATTTCGCCGTCTTCATAGGCCTCGATCTTCGGCAGCGAATCGTCGCCCTGCGTTTCGCCCCACAGGATGCGCACGGCCAGTTTCATCGATTCGAGGCCGATGCCGATATCCTCGCCATCTTCCTCGCCGTCGGCGCTGGCAAAGCCGGTCTTGAGCATGGTCACCGTCGTCTGGCGCAGCTTTTCCTCGTCGATTTCCTCGCCGAGCCGGCGTTGCAACAATTGGATCAGCGCCGGCAGGCTGGCGTTGGGCATGGCCCGTGAGGCCAGCGCGATGCGTAGCGCGGCTTCGCGGGTGACCGGCGGTTTTCTGGCTTCTTCCATGACATTCTCCGTTTTTGCTTGGGGTTGGGATTTAAATTTAGGTTTGGTTTTTCCAATTCCCTTGCAGAGATGGTGCCAGCCAGTGAATATCGGCTAACTGCCTGATTTCACGCGGGCATGGGGCTTGCTGAAGTCCACCCAACGCCAAGGAAAACCCATCATCGTGTCGGATACCTCACAAGAAGTCGTACGCGCCTACCACGCGCGGACCAAGCATCGTTTCGAAGCCTATGCCGAAGGCCCCGGCCAGCTGGACTGGGATGCCCAGCCGGCCGCCTTCCGCCACTATCCGGGCGCGCCCGTGTTCGAGTTGCCGTTGGTGGCCGACCGTTTCGAGCGTTGCTACGGTCAACTGGAAAAAAAGCCCAAAAATGAAATCGCGCCGGACCTCGACAGCCTCGGCGCGCTGCTCGAACTGTCCTTTGGGCTGTCGGCGTGGAAGACCTGGGGGCCGAGCCGCTGGGCGCTGCGCTGCAATCCGTCGTCGGGCAACCTGCACCCGGTCGAAGCCTGGGTGCTGAGCGCCGGTCTGCCCGATGTCGGCGCCGGCCTGCAGCATTACGACCCGGAACAACACGCCCTCGAAGGCCGCGCCCTGACCGCGCCGGCGGGGGGCGAGGCATGGCTGGCTATCGGCCTGACCAGCGTCATGTGGCGCGAAGCGTGGAAATACGGCGAACGCGCCTTCCGCTACTGCCAGCTCGACATCGGCCACGCCGTCGGCGCCCTGGCCTACGCCGCCGCGCTGCTCGGCTGGGAAGTCGTGCCGCTAGTCGCCACGGCCGAAGCGCTGAAGCATTGCCTCGGGCTGGACCGGCCCGACGATTTTCCGCCCTCGCGCTACGCCTTCACCGAAGCCGAAGAGCCGGAAATCCTGCTTGCCATTCGCGCCCCTGGCCTGAGCACGCCGCCGTCGGCCGAAGCGCTCGCCGCCTGGCTCGATGCCGCTGACTGGCAAGGCAAACCGACCCGCATCGACCCGTCACCCGGCTACCGCTGGCCGGCCATCGATCAGGTTGCCGCTGCCAGCCGCGAAGCGCTCAGCGCGCCGGAAGCCATCGACTTCGCTCCATTGCCCCCGCTCGTCCCGCATCCGACGACGACCGGCGCCGCCCAGATCATCCGCCAGCGCCGCAGCGGCCAGCGTTTCGATCCGCACTACGCCCTGTTGAAACCCGCCTTCTACCGCATGCTCGACGCCGTGCTGCCCCGGCCGCAACTCCCTTGGCTGGCGCAGACCACACCGCCGCGCATCCACCTGCTGCTTTTCGTCCTGCGCGTCGATGGTCTGCCCAGCGGCCTCTACCTGCTGCCGCGCACGCCGGCGGCTTTCACCGAACTACCCGCCGCGCTGCTGCCCACTGACGAGCGCTTCGCCACCCGCCGCCCAGTCGCCGATTTCGACCCCGAATGCCCGCCGCACCTTGGCCTCATCCAGCTTGCTGAAATGGGCCTGCAGGAAATGCAGCGCCTGGCCCGCTCGCTGTCCTGCCATCAGGACATCGCCTCGACCAGCGCCTTCTCGCTCGGCATGCTCGGCGAATTCGAAGCGGCGACGGCCACCGGCCACGGCTACCGCGAATTGCTGCGCGAAGCCGGGCTGGTCGGCCAGGTGCTCTACCTCGAAGCCGAAGCCGCCGAAGTGCGCGGCACCGGCATCGGCTGCTTCTTCGACGACCCGGTGCATCAGCTCGTCGGCCTCTCCGGCCCGCGCTACCAGAGCGTCTATCACTTCACGGTCGGTACGCCGGTCACCGACGCGCGTATCGAAACCGACCCGCCTTACCCCCAACGACAACAGGAAAAACCATGAGCCCCCAACTCGCTGCCTTTCTCGCCGAACACGGCTTTCAGCCCGACGATATCAACGCCCCGCAGGCCGACGGCCGCTTCACGCCGCTCATGCGCGCCGCCAAGCTCGGCCGGCTCGACATCGTTGATGAGCTGCTGGCACTCGGCGTCGATCTCAACGCCCTCAACGCCGACGGCTGCAACGCCCTGTGGCTGGCCTGCTACAACGGTAGCCATGAACTCATCGAGCGCCTGATCGCCGCCGGCGTCAATATCGACCAGCAAAACGGCAACGGCGCCAGCGCCCTGATGTACGTCTCGTCGAACAGCAAGCCCGACCTCGTCAAACTGCTGCTCGAAAAAGGCGCCAACCCGAAACTCAAGAATTTCGACGACTCGACGGCGCTCGATCTGGCCGCCTCGCTGGCCTGTCTGAAGCTGCTGCGCCAGGCCGCCTGAGTGCCTTTTTCGGTGCCTAAAAATTTTTTGCTGGCAGAGTGTGCGGTTATTACTAAAGACATATATTGTTCGCGCTGGCCGAAATGCTGTCCGGTGGTCAGCCTGTCGTTGGAACAAAAGTAACCTTGCCTCATGCGCTTGGAAATATCGGAGCAGGACAAAAAATGAGAAACAACCAGCCAGTCAACAACAGAGAAACATTGCTGCCTGAGGGTCAGTTCATTTACTCCCGGACAGATCTGAACGGCAACATCACCGAGGCCAACGAGGCGTTTGCCAACATCAGTGGTTTTCGTCGCGAAGAAATGATCGGCCAGCCCCACAACCTGGTGCGCCACCCCGATATGCCCGAGGAGGCTTTTGCCGACATGTGGCGGGATCTGAAAAGGGGGCGGCCCTGGCGTGGCCTGGTCAAGAACCGGCGTCAGGATGGCGGCTACTACTGGGTCGTCGCCAACGCTTCTCCGGTGCGTGAGAATGGACAAATAGTCGGCTATCAGTCAGTTCGGACAACGCCGGCCCGCGATGAAATCGAGGCCAGCGAAGCGATATATCAGCGCCTCAAAAAAGGCGATGCTTCGATCCGCATATTTCACGGCCGGGCCGTGCCGGCGCGCGCCTCGGTGTTCTCGCTGTTTGCCCGATTGGGTACCCAGCCGCTGCTGTTCGGCATTTTTGCGCTGCTGCTCTGCGCCGGCGTATTCGCCTCGGATTTTCTGCCCGCCACGGTCATTCAAGGGGTGGCCGGACTGGGGCTGATGTGGAGCGCGTATTTCCTCTTTTTCTTTGTCCCCGGATTGCGCCGGGACTTGGCCAAGACCTCGGACTTTCTTGAAAATCTGCTGGTCAGCGGCAATCTCAAGCAACGATTTGACCTTGGCCGTTCGGACGAACTGGGCGTCCTGGTCAGAAAAGTCGATCGCTTTGTTTCCTCCGTTCAGGCCACCATCCAGGGCATGGCGGACACCTCGCACCATGTCCAGATGGTCTCGGTCGAAGTCGGGCTGGGCATCGACAACGTGAGTAGTTCGGCGCGCGTGCAAAGCGATGCGACGTCCTCTGCCGCGGCCGGCGTCGAGGAAATCACCGTGTCCATTGGCGAGGTGGCTTCGCATGCCAGTGCGACGCGACATGCTGCCGAAGTGGCGGCGAAGGTTTCCGCCGAAGGGGAAAAGCTCTCCGAAGAAGCCTGCGTCACCATTTTGGCGCTCGCCAACACCGTCAAGTCTTCCGCCGTCCAGGTTGAACGGCTTGGCGCCCAATCCCAGGAAATTTCCCGGATCACCAGTGTGATCAAGGACATCGCCGATCAGACCAACCTCCTGGCGCTCAATGCCGCCATCGAAGCGGCGCGGGCCGGTGAGGCCGGGCGGGGGTTTGCCGTGGTCGCCGATGAGGTTCGCAAACTCGCCGAGCGCACGACCAAGGCAACCGGCGAGATCAGCGCGACGATCAATCTGGTTCAGGAAGAAACCGGCAAGGCTGTATCGGGGATGCGAACCGGCGCCGCGCAAGTCGAGAACGGCGTTACGCTCGTTCAGAACGCCCAGAATGCCCTGCGGGAGATCAACGCACAAATGGGCGTGACCATGGAAATGGTCAATGACATTTCCCATTCGTCGAGTGAGCAGGAGTCGGCGATGACGGTCATGGCGCAGGGCGTGGAGCGGATCTCGAGCATGACTGAACAGAACATGGCAGTCGTGAACCAGACCACCTCGCTGGTCGAACAATTGAACTGCATGGTGGACCGGATGGAGAAATCGGTTACCCAGTATTCGGTTTGAGTTTGAACGGGCAGGCGCCTTCGCTAAGGCGACTTGTCCGCCGTGCGTTGGGCGAACAGATCGTCGGCGTCGTCCACGATCAGAATCGTGTCGCTTCCCGGTGCCGCGCTGAGGCTCATGTCGAGACTCTGCTCTGCCTCAGCCTGATACTTCGAGGCGGAGCCGACGTCGGGGGCGGCTGCAATTTTTACGCGGGAAAGTCGCGACAGGGATGCCGAGCCGCGTTTGGTTTTCGTCGTCATGCCGATCTCCTTATCTTGCCTGGCCACCCCGCGCTGCAGGGCATTTCAAAATTGGCCGATTTTCCCGGTTGACCGTAGCATTCGCCGGGAGGGGCGCTCAGTGCCGTGTGACTTGCAGAAATTCCATCAATTGCCCTGAGGGCAGGGGCCGGCTGAAGAAATAGCCTTGCATTTCGTTGCAGCCGAGCTGGCGGAGGATGGCGACCTGTTGCTCGGTTTCGACGCCTTCGACGATGACGTGCAGGTTGAAATTTTTGGCAATGCCGACGATGGCCTGGATGATCGCGAACGAATCGTGGGAGCTTCTGAGGTCGCGCACGAATGACTGGTCGATCTTGATCCGGCTGACCGAAAAGCGGCGCAGGTAATTGAGCGACGAATAGCGCGTGCCGAAGTCGTCGATCGAAATATGAACGCCGGTGCTGCGCAGATGCTTGACGCGGGCGACGATGTTTTCGGCGTCCTTCATGAGCAGGCTTTCGGTGATTTCGATCTCGAGCGATTCGGGGGCGATGCTGAATTCGTCGAGGGGAAGGCGGATGCGTTCGAGGAGATCGATGCGGTCGAATTCCCGGGCCGACAGATTGACCCCGAGCCGGAGATCGCCAAACCCCTGCGCCTTGAGGTGCGCCAGTTGCGCGCAGGCTTCGCGCAGCACCCAGTCGCTGATGGTGATGATGAGCCCGGTTTCCTCGGCAATCGGGATGAAGAGATCGGGGCTGATCATGCCGGCGCTCGGGTGGTGCCAGCGAATGAGCGCCTCGACGCCGACGATCTTGCCGGTGGCCGCGTTGATCTGCGGCTGGAAATACAGTTCGAACTGGTTGCCGTCCTTGACCGCCTTGCGCAGATCGTTTTCCAGCGACAGGCGGTCGAGGTGGGCCGTGTGCATGTCGGGCTGGAAAGCCAGGGAGCCGTTCTTCCCCTGGTCCTTGACCTTGTACATCGCCATGTCGGCGCAGCGAATCAGGTCTTCGGCCGAGGTGCTGTTGTCCGGATAGACGGCAATCCCGATGCTGGTTGTCGCCAGGAACTGGGTTTCGCCGAGCAGGAAGGGTTTGCGCAGTTCAGCGAGGATCTTGTCGGCAACGACATGGACATCTTCGGTGTTGGCAATGCTCGGCAGCAGGGCGGTGAATTCATCGCCGCCCTGACGCGCCAGGGTGTCGCCGGTGCGCAGGCAGTTGCGGACGCGAATGGCGAATTTGCGCAGCAGTTGATCGCCGACCTGGTGACCATAGGTGTCGTTGACCAGTTTGAAGCGGTCGATGTCGAGGAACATCACGGCGAGCTTTTCCTTGCGCCGCGAGGCCTGGGCAATGGCCATCTCGAGCCGGTCGAAGAACAGGATGCGATTGGGCAGCTTGGTCAGCAGATCGTGGAAAGCCTGGAAGGTGATCGTTTCCTCGGCCTTCTTGCGTTCGGAAATGTCGCGCGCCACGCCCGAGGTGCCGAGAAAGGTTTCCGCCAACCCGCTCGGGTTCGTTTCGTACACCCCCTGCGAACTCAGGATGGCCGTCATGAGCGGGCCGCTGCCCAGGCGCGGCATGGCCGGCTTGCGTTTGAAGCGCACTTCCAGGTTGCTCGTCGCCCGTTCGCCAACCCGCCGTTCGTTGAAAGCGTATTTGACGTGGTCGTGGTCGCGCGGATCGACGACTGCGGTGTAGCTCTGCCCGACCAGTTCCTCCGGGGCGTAGCCGAGCAGACTGCTGACGCGGCCGTTGATGAAGGTAAAGCGGCCTTCGTGATCGAGCGTGAAGATCAAGTCCGGCGACTGCTCGACAAGGAAGCGGTGCAGGCGTTCGGAGTGCTGGAGCTGGGTCGACACGACGGCGAGTTCCCGGTCGCGCTGGCGATTGGCCAGGGCCCGGTCGACGGCCAGGATCATGTCGTTCGGGTCGCAATCCTTGCGCAGGAATTCGAAGGCCCGGTGACGCAGGGCGTGAATGGCCGAGTTGATCGACTTGTCGGCGCTGAAGACGATGACCGAAGTGTCGATCTGGTGCGCCGTCATCCACTCCATGATCTCGAAGCCCGAGATGTCGGGCAGCCGCAAATCGAGGATGACGAGGTCGGTCATGCCCTCCTTGAGCCGGGCAATGGCCGCCTGCCCGGTGCTGGCTTCGCTGATCAGGCGCCGGTCGCCGGCCAGGAGTTCCTTGTAGGCATTGCGGAAGTGCGGCTCGTCATCGACGATCAAAATGTTCTGCCGCGACTGAATGCCGGGAATTCTGGCCAACTCGTACAGCGCGGTGATGGCGTTCATGTCCTATTGCCCCGCTGCGCTGTCGCGGTTCTTGGGAATCAGCAGGGCGATGCTGGTGCCGGCGCCAAGCTGGCTGCGGCAGGTGATCAGGATGCCTTCGCGCCGCGCCAGGCTGCCGACCACGGACAGGCCGATGCCGCGTTGCGCCGTGTCGGCGATGTGCTTCGGCCGGTAGAGCGCCTGAATGGTGTCCTCGGCCATGCCCGGACCATTGTCGTCGACGCGCAATTGGACGTAGCTGGCGCCGTTGTGGATGAGGTTGTCGCTGACCGAAATCTTGATGAGCTTGCCTTCGCCCAGGGCCTCGGAGGCATTCTTCCAGAGGTTGAGGACGATCTGCTTGAGGTTGTCGCGATTGACCGGAACCGGTAGCTCGATCTGCGGCAGCGCCGTTTCGACCCGTATCCCCTTGGCGTTGAACAAGGTGTCGGCATAGAGCAGCAGAAAGTCGTTGAGGACGCCAACGAGGTCGATGTTGCCGGCCGGCGCCGTGCTTTTGAGCGACTGCGTCATGTGGCCGACGATGTTGGCGACACGGTCGATTTCCTCGGTCAGCACGGCCAGTTCCTGGCGCACGCCATCCTCCGGCAGCTTGCGCTCGAGAATGCTCAGATAGCTCTTGATAATGCCCAGCGGGTTGCCGGCTTCATGGACGATCTGGCGGGCCTGGCGGCTGAATTGCTGGGTCAGTTCGGCTTCGACTTGCTGGCGGTGCTGCGCGGCTTCGAACACGGCGTCGAGGCTGATCGCGGCGATCTTGCCGAAGTTGGCCAGCCAGGGAACGCGGCGCAGCAGGCGGCCGTACTGCTTTTCCGACAGGCCGCAGATCAGGACGCCGATGACGCGGCTACGCGCCTGCATCGGGATGCAGAGCAGACCATCGGCGGACAGGGCGCGGGCGAGTTGCAGATCGAGCAAGGCGGGCGAATCGGTCTGGTCAAAGGTTGTCCGAACCTGGCGCCCGATCACAGCCGCTGCGGCCAGCGAGCGGGAAGAGACCAGTGGGATGGCAAGTTGCCGGAAAAGTTCCGGCTGGGCGCCAACTTTCTCGCCGCTCAGGGCGTCGCCTTTCTCATTGGCGAGCAGGATGGCGATCTTCGGGAGATCGAAAAGGATGCGCGCCGATTCGCGGAGGGCGAGGAGGACTTCGGTGTCGCTGCCGAGCTGGAAGAGATCCTGCTGCAAGGGCTGGAGCAGGGCCATGCCGCCGACCGTGGCGGCAATTGCTTCTTCCGCCGGGTTGGTCGGGTCGGCCAGGAGCGGCATCGGCGCCGGTGGCGTCGCGCGCCGTTTGGGGAATTCGTCGGCGATGCAGATGCCCAACGCTTCGGCAATCTGGCGGGCGCGCTGGATGGCGCGTTCGCGCACGGCAAGCAGGGCCGACATGTCTAGTTTCGGGCTGCTGCGATTGACCACCAGGCTCAGTTCCACCGTGCTCTCGGCCGTCGTGCTCAGCGTCTGGGCCAGCCAGACGATCTGCGGCAAGGCGGTGGCGGTGACGATCTGGGCGGCCGAGGCGTGATGGAAAGCGACGCCGTCGGCGAGCACCGAATCCAGCCCCCACTGATCGATCAGCCAGCCGCCGACGTCGGCGTGCGTGGTCCCGAACAGTTGCGCTTCCTCGGCCTGGAGCCTCGGGGTTTCGGTCGAATTGACGAGAAAACGTTGATACGGCTCGCCGAGCGCCGAGAGCAGGATCAGTTCGCCAATATCGTGCAAAAGGCCCGACAGGTAGGCTTCATCGGGGTGCGGGTAATCGGCCAGTTCGGCCACGCCGCGGGCGATTTCACCGACCAGCAGGGAATGGCTCCAGTAGTCGGCGATATCGAATTTGTCGAGATGGGGGTTGCGGTCAAATAGCCGCTGAATGGACAGGCAGGTCGCCAGCGAGCGAACGAGGCGCGTGCCCAGCGCGATGAGACAGGTTTCGAGATTGTTGACTTCCTTGCCCCGACGCAGGGCGGGGGAGTTGGCGACGCTCAGGATGCGGCTGGCCAGCCCGGGGTCCTGTTCGACGATGCCGGCCAGTTCGCCCATCGTTGCCTGCTCGTCTTCGACCGTCCGCACCAGCCGCAGCAGAATCTCGGGCGGCGAGGGAATCCGCGCGATATCGATTGATTCCAGAACGGATTTGGGCAGGCTGTGCATGAGGGCGAAGGTTCAAATATGACTTGTGGGCTGCACGGGGGAGGATGTGGCTGGTATTTAAACATGACGGACACAATTCTAATTTACACAGGAAATGGGTCGTAAATATGAAATGTTGGAAATATTTTCGGTTTGAATGGCAAGGAGATTGGCCAGGGTTTTGGCACCCCGTCCGCCGCGGGGGATTTCCAAATTTGGCTGAAATTTCCGGTTGACCGTAGAAGCGGCGTCAACGCCGGAGGGCTGGCTCAGGCAGTCGGAATCCATAGCGTGACGACCGTGCCGCGGCCGATCGTACTCTCGATGCTGACCTGGCCCCCATGCAGCTCGATGATTTCCTTGACGATGCTCATGCCGAGCCCGGTGCCGGGAATCTTGCCGGACGTATCAGCTCGGTAGAAGCGTTCGCAAACACGGGCCAGTTGTTCGGCAGTCATGCCTATTCCGTGGTCTGAAATGCGAATTCCGATCTGTCCGGGCTGCATCGCACCCGTCGAAACAATCAGTGCCACTTCGACCAGGCCGCCGTTGGGCGAATACTTGTAGGCGTTTGAAAGTACATTGCTGACCGCTTGCGTCAGCTTTTTGCGGTCGACCCTGACCCAGTGCTGTTGTTTGTTGGATGGCGGGACGGGTGGTTCGCAGCCCTCGATGATCTTGAAATTGGTGAGTACTTCGCGCAAAAGATCGCCAAGCTCGATTCGGGCGAGATTGAAGTCCTTGCCCCGGCGTTCCTCGATGCGAACCAGATCAAGCAATTCGTTGATGATCGATACCATCAACTCGGACTGGCGATGGATGATGTCGAGAAACTCCTGCTGCTCTGCCTGGCTGAACGGGTGCTTCAGCATCAACTCCGAATAGCCAAAAATACTGGCCATCGGAGTGCGTAGTTCATGGGCTGCGGTGGAAAGGAACTCGCTTTTCAGTCGATCGACTTCTGTTTCGTGTGTTACGTCTCGAAAGTACAGGATTTGGGATACCGTTTCTGCCTCGGAGATGCGAATTCCTACTTCGAGAACGCGCTTGCCGGCTCCCGCTATCTCGATCAATTGGCGTGTTTTGCAGCCTTCCTTGTCCGCCGATTGCATTGCTTCGACACCTGAAAAACGGGCGCTCTCCGAACAGCGCTGGGCCAGGTGCCTGGCGAACGCCTGTTCGTCCAGGCCGGCAATGTCGCTTTCTTCAAGGCCGGTCATCCGGCTGAAGGTCGGGCTGATGTATTTGACGCGTCGCGCGCGGTCAAAGGAAACAAACCCGTCAGGGCTCAAAGAAAAGATTGCGTCCAGTTGTCGCCTGACTTCCTCCAGCGAGGATAGCGAGCGAAAAAGCATGAAAAAGAGCGAAAGTGCCAGGACGCTGACCGCTGCCGCCCCGAACATGACGGTTTTTCGATGGGCAAAATAGGGGGCGAGAACTTCATCGACTGCCTCCCCTACGACAAAACTCATGGCGTAGCCCGGCACCCGGTAATAACCGTAAATCCTTTCCCTGCCGTCAACCGCCGCGCTCCGGCTGAAATTTCCCGAGCCGGCCGTGTCGTTGCGAAGATAGGGCGTGTCCTTGAGCACTTTGCCCAGACTCGATTCAAGGGTGGGGTAGCGCGCCATGATTTCTCCGGTATCGCGCACGACCGTCAGAGAACTCGCGCCAACAATGCGCAGTTTTTCGCCAAAGCCGGCAAATTGCTCGGGACTGACGGAAACCACCAGCACCCCTTCGAATTGGCCATTGCGGAGAATCGGACGGGTAATCTGGATCGACCATTTGCCGGAAACTTTCCCCTTGACTGGCCGACTGATGAAAAGACGGTCAGCGTTCCTCGCCTCTTTGTGGAACCGGAAATGTTCCCGATGCGCAAGGTCGACCCGCTCATTGGAGGAGGTCAGGTTGGAATAGGCCAGTATTCCTTCCCGGTCGATGACGGCTACCTGAAAGGTCAGGTCGTCGATGTTTTCCTGCCGGCGCTGGACCGAGGCGGCGAACGATTTCCAGTCGCCGTTCCATTCCCGACGGATGTCTAGTATGAATTCGTTGATTCGTTTGAATGTTGACCGCGAATATTCGGCAAGGACATGCGCTTGCACCGCAGTACGGACCTCTGCTTCGCGCAGGTGAGTTTGCCGACTGCGATGCAGCTCATAGGCAGCAGCAGCCCAAACCAAAATGATGGCCAGCACCACGATGAACCGGATCTGGTTCTTGAGTTGGGATCGCGCTTGTTTCATGTCGGGCAAATCAGGCCGAATTCATCGGGTCGCATGGGCTGAGTCTGAGCCGGTGGCAAACATCCTGTTCGCATGCTGGCTACGCGCTTCAATCCGGCCAAATAGGGGCTGGATTTTTTCGTTGAAGACGATGCCGAGGGATGTGCAGGCTGAACTGGAAATTGCGGTCACCTTGTTTTCGCGTCGCCCGCCAAGGTCGAGTGCGCTGGCCAGTACCTCGGCAACCCCGATCAACGGTGCCAGAGGCTCGTTGGGCGGCGAGAATATCTTGTGATGATGATCGATGGCAGAAACAATGGCGGGGGGCAGTTTCCAGTGCTCGGCCAGCCAGGCGCCGATCCGGGCATGATCGACGTCGAATTGCTCGCGCTCGGCGTTTTCGATTCCTTCACCGCGACAGAATGCGCGCTCCATGGCCATGGCAAAGGCGTCCGACCTGAAGCGGAAAAGCCATAGTTGTCCGATGTCGTGCAATAGCCCGGCGATCAGCGCGGCTTCCGCATCAATCGGTACCGCAACATGCACGGCCAGTTCTTCTGCGCACACACCGACAGCGACGCTATGCGTCCAGTAGGTGGACGGCAGGCATTCATCTGCGGCTATTTGGGCAAATTGACCAATGCTGCTCAGCAAGCTGATCTGGCGAACGTGGGACAGGCCAATCAGCGAGGCGGCCGTATAGACGTCCCTGATCGCCGGGGCGCGATTGGCCGCCCGATTGGCCGCCGATAGCACGCGAGCGGTGATGACCGGATCGTGGGCGATGTAGTCGCTCAGTTCGTTGAGATTGCATTCCGGATCGTCCAGCGAAGCCAGAATTTCCGTGACAATGCGAGGGAAACTGGGCAGCCCTGCTGTTCGTGCAATGACCTCATCCTGGGTAACGGTGGTTCTTGGCATGGTCAGGAACTCCGATAGGCCAGGATCTGGTCGAACAGCGCCATCGTGGTCGGATCGCCGAGATCGGCGTCGGAAAAAATTTCCATGATGCGGCCGGCGACCAGTGCGGTATCTTGCGCGATTTGCTCATCGCTTCGGGTATCCGGTTCGGCGATGAAAATGAATTCGGCACGATTGGCCGTCAACTGGCGAAGATTGTCGGGCGTCAGCATGTGCCCTGCCGGCAGCGAGAATCGTGTTTGCCGATGCTTGATGACATTGAGCGGAGCAGCCAGGGTCATGCCTGCTTCGGCTTCGCTGACCGGAATGTATTGTGTGCGGGTTCTCATGCTGGTTTCCATTGCGGCGCAGTCAGGCCGGCTGGCCGTCGACCAGTTCGTTGGCAATTTCGGCGAATTTCCGCTCTATCCTGAAAAATGAATCGACGATGGCCGGGTCGAAGTGTGAACCTCTTCCCCCGGCAATGATGCCGGCCGCCGTTTCGTGCGGCATCGACGATTTGTATACCCGCCGGCTGGTGAGGGCGTCATAGACGTCGGCTATGGCCATCAATCTGGCCGGGAGCGGAATGGCAACCCCGGAAAGCCCGTTGGGGTAGCCGCTACCATTCCATTTTTCGTGGTGACCGTAAGCGATTTCGCGGGCGACATGAAGAAAGGAATTGCTTTCCCCAAGACTGGCTTCGGCGGCGGAAATGGCCCGAAAACCATGCTCCGGGTGGGTTTTCATGATCTCGAATTCATCAGGCGTCAGCCGACCTTGCTTAAGCAGGATGTGGTCAGGGATTGCAACTTTGCCAATATCGTGGAGGGGGGCCGATTTGTAGATTAGGTCAACCGTTTCGTCGTCAAGGGCGGGGCCATATTCAGGATCGTCCCGCAGCGCGAGCGCCAGTTCCCGGACGTAGCCCTGCGTGCGGCGCAAATGACGCCCGGTATCGTTGTCGCGGGTTTCTGCCAGCGATGAAAATGCGACGATCGTGACGTCCTGAGTCTTGGCCAGTTGGCGCAAGGCGGCCTGCAACTCCTCATTGCGCTGGGCCAGCTCGGCTGTGCGCTCGGCGATCCGATGGTCGAGCGCATCGTTTTGGTTGGCCATCAGCCGCATGACCCGTCCGTGGCTGACATGGTTGGCAACGCGGGCGAGCAGGATGGCCGATGTTAACGGGCCAGCGATGTAGTCATCGGCTCCGGTAGTCAAGCCAAATCCCAATTCGTGAAGACTTTCTCGTTCTGTCAGGGAGACGATGGGAATGTCCTGCAGTTCCGATCTCTTTCGCAATGCCTGGCATAACGCTCGCGCCTCCGCCGACGGCATTTGGACGTTGAGCAGGATAAGGTCGACCTGATGTTGCGCAACGTGATCGAGAGCTGCCTGAGTGTCGATGAATGGATGGACGTTGTGATGAGGGGTGAGCAGATTGATCAGCGCCGGCACGTCCTCAACCTGGTCTTTGAGCAGCAGAATATCGGCCCTGTCAGCAATCAGCAGGTCCTTGACCGGGGTCGATTTGTCGTCGATTTTCATGGCGTTTGAGCGGGAAGCGAGTTCCCTTCTTCTGAAATGAAGTACGAATTTCCGCCCGCCGCCTTGGCTCTGTACATCGCCATGTCGGCTTGTTTGAGCAGGGAGGTCTCGTCGCTGCCGTGGCGCGGGTATTCGGCACAGCCGAGACTGCCCCCAATCTTCAGCATCTTGCCTTCGTGGGCGATGGGTTGGATCAGGGCCTCTATCGTCTTGTGGCAAACCCGTGCGATGTTGTCGTTGCCGCTGAGGCCGGTGGCGATGATGACGAACTCGTCGCCGCCCAGGCGGGCAACGGTGTCGACCTCGCGCAGCAACGCAGCAAGGCGCCGGCCGGCTTCCTGCAGGACGCGATCGCCGGCTTGATGGCCCAAGGTGTCGTTGATCGCCTTGAATTCGTCGAGGTCTATGAAAATCAGCGTGAATGGATTTTCCCCTCGCTTGGCATTGGCCAATACCTGCTTCAGTCGATCCTGAAACAGGTGGCGATTGGGGAGGCCGGTCAGGGTGTCGTAATGAGCCAGATAGGCCAGGCGTTTCTCCGCCCGTAACAGGCGTGAGATGTCTGAAAAAATGGCAACGTAACTGAGCACGCGGCCGTTGTTGTCGCTGGCCGCGCTGATGGTCAGCCATTCGGGGAACATTTCGCCGCTTTTCTTGCGGTTGTACAGCTCGCCCTGCCATTTCCCGGTTTTCCGCAACGTAAGCCAGAACTCCGCAAAGAATGCTTCGTCCTGCACCCCTGAGCGCAGGAAGCTCGCATTTCTGCCAATGGCCTCGTCGGCGCTGTAGCCGGTGATCTGTGTGAAGGCGGGATTGACGGCCAGAATTTCGCCGTCCGGGTCGGTGATCATCACGCCTTCCGCGGCACTCTTGAAGACCATCGTCGCGACCTGGGTGTCGAATTCGGTTTCACGAAGATAAGTGATATTGCGGAGAACCCAGTGCAGGGCGTGAATAGTTCCTTTGCGGAGAACAGGAAAGGCGCGGGCGGCGACGATCATCGAAAAGCTGTCGTTGGTGGCCCGGCGCAGGTGCAATTCGAGTTCGCTTCGCTCTTGCATCAAACCGGACACGGCTTCGGCGCGAAGCCGGTTGCAGTTGTCGATGCTGTCAGGTAACACCCAGTCGGCAATGTTTTCGCCGGCCAGGCGTTGCGGCGAAGCCATGGCCGCAGCGGCAGGGTTGCATTGCAGAATGATCCCGCCGGTATCGGTGGTGAAGTGAATGTCGCGTGCGCTGAGGACCAGTTCGTCGAGTTCCTGGCGACTGGCCTCGAGCCAGTCGCAAGTCTCGAGCAACTCCCTGTTGCGAGCTTCGAGGGCCGTGCAGCGCGCAATGCTCTGTTCGAGATCTTCGGCGTAGCGATACAGCTGGTCGTGCAGCGCCACGGCGCGCGCGGTCCCCGGCAGGCGCAGGGCCTGTCCGTTGGCCAGGTCTTCCGGATCTGGTTGGTATAGGGTCATGTCCGTCTTCCCTTACCGGGCAAGAATTTCCTTGATTGATGCAACGAGCTGGAGCGGGCTGAAGGGCTTGATAAAGTAAGCATCGGCGCCGCGTTTCATGCCGTACTCGTAATCCTGTGCCTGGCCACGTGCGGTGACCATGATCACTTTTGTGTCGGCCAGGTTCGGGTCGGCCTTGATGGCATCGAGAACCTGCAGCCCATCCATGTCGCCCCGCATCATGACGTCGAGAACAACAAGCTGTGGCCTTTGTGAGCGAACGATTTCGAGCGCGGAGCCACCGTCTTCCGCTTCAAGCACCTCAAAACTTTTGCCAAGGGTGATGCGCACCAGGCGTCGGATATCGGAATGGTCATCAACGAGGAGTATCCGGGTCATGGTTGTTTCTTTCGATTCGCTTTTTTTGTGGCTGTCCAAGAGAGCCACTGCACCGGACGGGCCGGGTGAGGTCGGGTTCGAGATGTATTTCTCGGCGGCAGATGTGTTGTCCGGCAACTAAAGATAGGCAGCCCGGCGCTCGACAATGTTGCTGACAATGGCCTTGAGCTGAACAAAGGGAACCGGTTTTGAGAACAGCCGAATATCCGCCGGGAGACCGCCGAGCGCGTCGATCTGGGGTTTGTCCAGGCCGCTCACAACGACGATTTCGAGCCCTTCGCGGAACGATGAGGCGGCAAGTAGCCGGATGAGCTGGATGCCATCCATGCCCGGCATCGACAGGTCGGTGATCATGAGATCGGGTGCATCCTTGCCGACGCGAATGAGACCGTCAATGCCATTGCCGGCGGTGATGACGTCGATGGGCAGGTTCCAGCTGGCGATGACCGTTTTGTAGAGCTTGAGGAGGATGCTGTCGTCTTCCACGACGAGCACCCGGATGCGCTCCGGCGAAGGTGGTACAAAAATGTCGGTCATTGCCGCCGGCGGGGCTCCGTCAAGCAGGCGTTGAACAGAGGCGCGACTAATTCGGCGATGGCCGCCGTCGGTTTTCCAGGCATCGAGCTGGCCATTTTCAACCCAGAGCTGGGCGGTTCTCAGCGAAATGCCGAGGGATTTCGCTGCTTCACGGGTGGTCAGGTACGAATTGACTTGCTCTGTGCGTTTCATTTTTTCGGTCCGGATTTAATGTTCCTGTCCGAATATGATCGAAATAAGTGAATGTATCAATCAATAAATGAAACTAAATGATAATAATCGAATATTTGTTTTCATAAATGAAACTTGCCCTGCTGCAGCTTTGATGTCGGGGGCAGCCGATTTGACGGCAGGGAAGTACTGCCTGGGGGCGAGGCTGCCGTGAAATCAAAGCTGCCGGTTGTGCCCCGATTGGCTCACATCACGATGTGATTTAGCTGACTTGTGGTGCCAGAAGTTCGAGGGCTTGGGCTGGGCATTGGGCCCTGATGCTGGCATCGAGCGCGTTGCTCCAGCGCTTGGGGATGCTGTCCATGCCATAGCGGGCGCCGGCCAGCATGCCTGCGATGGCGCCGGTGGTGTCGGCATCGCCGCCGCGATTGACGACGTCGATCAGGCAGTCCTCGAAGGTTTCGGTGGCGAAGAAGGACTGGAGAACGGCTTGCATGGTGTCGACGACAAAGCCGCTGGGGTTTTCGCGAAGGCGCTTGTCGTAGGCGAAAACCGGGAAATCGCTGACCAGCTTGCCGGCTCGCTGGCGTTCGACGTCGACCGGGTCACGGCCGGCGAGGAAATCCTGGACCATGAAGATCAGCGTTTCGCAGGCGGCGTCGGACAGGGCGTTGTGGTGGGTGACGTGGGCCTGGGCGCGGTTGGCAAAAATGGTCGTTTTTTCCGGTTGACCGTAGCAAGCCAGGGCCACGGGCAAAACGCGCATCGCGGCACCGTTGCCGGCGTCGTGCTCGGAGGCGGGGGCTTCCGGGTTGCCGGTCTGGCGGAAGGCGATCAGGTTGCGGCGCACGGTGTTGCCGATGTCGACCGGCTTGGCGCGCATCCAGGCGTCGAAGGCTTCGGCTGCGGCCAAGGCGTCCACGCGGCCTTTGGCGATGATCGATTCACCGAGGGCCAGCGACATCGTGGTGTCGTCGGTGACCTTGCCGGCCTTGAGGCGCAGCCAGCCGCCGCCGGTGATGTCGCAGTGCAGGCCGATCTGGTGGCGGATTTCGTTGGGGGTCAGGAACTCGACCGTGGCGCCCAGCGCGTCGCCGATGGCCAGGCCGAGATAGGCTGCCATGCCGCGGTCGACATGCGGCGCGTAGGCCGGTACAGCGCGTCGGCGTACCGGCGCTGTCTTGGCGATCAGTTCTCCGGTCCAAAACATTTGGCGTAATCCTTGCAAACCCCGCACGAGGGGGCGGGACAGACGTAGATGCCTTCGCGCGAACAGACCTGGCGGTAGAGGAATTTCTTCCACTTCATGTCGCCGGTGTTGGCGCGGGCGAGGGCCGGAAAATTGACCCACATGAGGCGGGAAAGTTCTTCCCGATTGGCCAGGCCGAGATCCTGCCAGAGATGGTCGCGGCCGGCGCAGGCCGTGGCGACGATGTTGGCGACGAGCAGTTCGGACGGGTATTCGCAGGCGCGAAAATCGAGCAGCAGCTTCTGCAGGTCTTCCCATTCGGGAATGGCTTCAACGGCGCGCGGCGGACCGCCGACGTCGAACCCGGGAAAGTAGGTATGGAGCAGCGCGGCATGAACGGCCTTGCCCAGACCGAGATCGGCTGGCAGGCAGCCGCTGTCGGCCACTTGCCCGGCGACGATGCTGGCCAGCAGCGGACGATTCGGATCGGCCGCCGCCTGCGCCGTCGCTGCCGGCATGGCCAGCAACTCGGCGAACAGGGTGGTGCGGTAGGGAAGCCGATCCGGACCGTTCATGTCACGCTCATTGCTTACTTGCTGGGATATTCGACCAGGATGTCTTCGTCGCGGACGATCATCTGGCAGGCCAGGCGCCACTGGGTCGGCGGGATGTCATCGACGTACATCTGGTCGATCTCGGCCTTGGTGATGTGGCCGAGTTCAAGCAATGCAGCGACTTCGCGGACGTTGAGCGGGCCGCCCATCGGCGCGCGCTTGCCGTCAACCGACGAAACCTTGACCAGACAGGTGCCGCAATTGCCTTCCTGGCAGCCGAAGTCGATGGGGATGTGATGTTCCTTGGCCAGCGCGAGGATGGTCTGGGTGTGGCTGCCGGCGACGGCATAAACCGTCTTGTCCTTGTGCAGCGGGCTGCTGAATGTGATGAGGGCCATTTTCAAGTTTTCCTGTAGAGCGGGTTGATTTGAATTTCTCTGTTTGGGGTTGGGTCGATTTTTATAACGATGCTTTTAATCTTGTTCTGGTTTGGCGGAACTACGCGGGTTTAACCACGATATCGCCGCCGATGATCTGCGCCTGGCAAGCCAGCCGGTGGCCGCGCGGCGCCATGTTGTCCTTGAGCACCTGGTCTTCGAGGATGCTCGGCGGGGCGAGGAATTCGCCGCCGGAAACGATCTTGGTCAGGCAGGTGCAGCACTCGCCTTCACGGCAGCCGTAGGTGATGCCGGCGCCGACTTTTTCCGAAACTTCAATGAGCCGGGTGCCGGCCGGCACGGTGACCGTGACGCCGATATCCTGAAATGTGACTTTAGCTTTTGGCATTGTTTTCCCCCTGTTTGTTATGCGAGAGCGGCCATGTCGATTTCCCGATGCTCGACCCGCCCGGTCAGGTGACGGGCCAGTTGTTCACCGAGATTCCGGCATTCCTCGAGTTCGCCGGCATCCGGCACCAGCTTGATGCGCAGCCCTTCGACCGGGACGCGCATCTTGAGACCGCGCAGGCGGTCCTCGATCAGGCGCACGGCCTCGCCGCTCCAGCCATACGAGCCGAAAGCGGCGCCCAGCTTGCCCTTGATGTTGACCGTGGTCAGCGACGAGAGCACATCCCAGATCGGCTTGACGGCGTCGGCATTGATCGTCGGGCTGCCGAAGGCGAGGCCGTCAGCCTCTTCGATGAGGTCGGTGAAGATGCCCGATTCGCCGCCTTCCAGGTCGTACAGCGAAACGCGCACACCGCCAATCGATTCGGCGCCGGCAGCGAGCGATTCAGCCATGCGCCGGGTGTTGCCGTAGGCCGAGATGTAGAAGACGACCAGCGTCTTTTCGCTGCGCGCCTCGTTGAACAGGCGCGGCGTCGCCAGTTCGCGGTAGCGATGCACGTAGTCGCGCGGCGCGTGACGCAGGATGGGGCCGTGCGCCGGGGCGATCAGGTTGATGGTCAGCGGCTCGATCAGCGCAATGGCGTCGAGCACATACTCGCGGAAGGGCCGCATGATGTGCGCGTAGTAGTACTCGAACGAGAAGCGGAAATCGCCGACCGTGTCGTTGAACAGCCGGTTATCGCAGAAATGGCAGCCGAAGATGTCGCCGGTGAACAGCAGGCCGTCCTCGACGAGATAGGTGCATTGCGTATCCGGCCAGTGCAGGTAGGGCGTGTGCAGGAAGCGCAGGGTGCGGCCACCGAGATCGACTTCGTCGTCGGTGGTGACTGGAATGTATTCGGGCGGCCTTTCGCCGGTCGGCTTGAGCAGCGCCTTGAGCATCATCTGGGCGCGGCTGGACAGATAGACCTTGGCCTGCGGCGCGCGCTTGAGCAGCTCGGGCAGGGCGCCGCTGTGGTCCGGCTCGAGATGGTTGAGGACGATGGTGGTGATTTCGTCGTAGCTGGCCACCGATTCGAGTCGACGGAAGAAATCGTCGGCGAAGTTTTCCTTCACCGTGTCGATGATCGCCACGCCGTTCTCGCCGCGCACGACATACGAGTTGTAGCTCGTGCCGTTGGCGGTTTTGAGGATGATGTCGAAACTCCGCAGATGCGGGTCGAGGGCGCCCACCCAGTGGACGCCCGGCGCAATCTCAACCGCGTGATCAGTGAGTGCCGCAGCGGCCATCTTGGCCTTCCTCGTCCTCATGGTCGTGCGCGTGGCTGCCGCAGCTGCCGTGGCCTTCCGGACCGTGCACGCAGGCTTCGATGTTGCCTTCCGGCAGCTCGACGTTTTTCAGGCCTATCCACGCGTCGACCGTAGCAATGTCGAAACCGACCAGCCGTTCCTCGCCGATTTCCATGAGCGGGCGGCGAATGAGCAGCGGATTTTCGAGCAGCAGATGCAGGGCATCCTCGGCGCCGAGGTTTTCCGGCACGATGTCGCCCGACTTGATGTCGGGAGCCGCCGGGTTGAACCAGGCGCTGACCGGCAGCTTGCCGAGAAAGGCGAGCAGGCGATCAGCCGTCCAGGCTTCGGTCTTGAGACTTTTGGCCTGGACGGTGTGGCCGGCTGCAGCGAGCAGGGTCTTCTGGCGAAGATTGCCCTTGCAGCCGGGTTTTTCGTAGAACGTGACAACCGCCATTACGCTGCGTCCTTCCACAAGCCGAATTGCTTGAGCTTTTCGATCGGGATGCCGGTCAGCGAACCAGGCGGGTTCAGGAAGGCGCCCAGTTCATCGACGATGGCCATTTCGATCGGGCAGATCGCAGCGCATTGCGGCACGCTGTGATCGCCCAGGCACTCGGTGCATTTGCCGTCATCGATCAGGAAGTGCGGCTTGTCTTCGTAGATCGCATCGTTCGGGCAGACATCGACGCAGGCCCAGCAATTGACGCAGGATTCGGTGATTTGCAGTGCCATTTACGCCACCTTCAGGGTTTCTGCTGCCGGACTGAGCTTGCCGGTCGCTGCGATTTCCTTGTACACCGCCATCACGGCTTCCTCGATGGGCTCCATCGCATGTTCGCCGTTCGGCGCGATGCCGGCGGCTTCGAGCTTGGCCCAGGGTTCGTAACCGACCTTGGAGCAGAGCACGACTTCACAGCCTTCGAGCACGCGGATATTGCGGTCGAGCAGCGATTCGGTAGCACCGGCCTCGGCCACGTCGCCGTCACCGCAGCTATCCATGCCGCCGCAGTAGAGCTCGGTCTTGCGATGGCTCATGAAGCGCACACCTTCCGGCGAAGCTTCGTAGATCAGGAACTCCTTGGCGTGACCGAAGTGCTCGGCGACGACGCCGTTCTTGCCGGCGACGGCCATGAGCACCGGGCGGGCATCAGCCGGAATGCCGAGTTCTTCGGCCTTCGGATTGACGATGCCGCGCTTGGCGTCGAGCTTCTCGATGATCTCGTCGTGGACTACCTTGCGGCGAACCATGGCGGCTTCGTAATCGACCTCCATGACGTCGATCTTGTCCATGGTGAATTCGTCGCCGCGATCTTCGCCGAGCAGGCCGACCGCATCGGCGCGGCACTGACGGCAATGGCGCATCATCGCCATGTCGCCGGCACAGGCGTCCTGCAGGTCTTGCAGCATTTCCGGTGTCGGTTCCGGCTGCTCCATGATGCCGTAGTAGGTGCCGTGTTCAGCTTCGGCGATCAGCGGCATGACGTTGTGCAGGAAGGCGCCCTTGGCCTTGACGATCTTCGAGACTTCCTTGAGATGCTCGTCATTGACGCCGGGGATCAGCACCGAGTTGACCTTCACGAGGATGCCCCGGTCGGTCAGCATCTGCAGACCGAGCTGCTGCTGTTCGATCAGGATGCGTGCACCCTCGACGCCGAAGATGCGTTTGTTCTCCCAGAAAATCCACGGGTAGATCTTGGCACCCACTTCCGGATCGACGCAGTTGATGGTGATCGTCACGTGGTCGATGTTGTGCTGGGCGATACGGTCGACATACATCGGCAGGTTGAGGCCGTTGGTCGACACGCAGAGTTTGATATCCGGGGCGCGCGCCGAGAGCTCTTCAAAAGTCTCGAAAGTGCGGGCCGGGTTGGCGAGGGGGTCGCCAGGTCCGGCGATGCCGAGTACGGTCATCTGCGGGATTTCGGCGGCAACGGCGAGCACCTTGTTGATCGCCTGTTTCGGCGTCAATACCTCGGAAACGACGCCCGGACGGGATTCGTTCGAGCAGTCATACTTACGGTTGCAGTAATTGCACTGGATGTTGCAGGCCGGGGCCACGGCAACGTGCATGCGGGCGAAGTAATGATGCGCTTCTTCCGAATAGCACGGATGGTCCTGGACCTTGGCGCGAATGTGATCGGGCAGGTGGCCCAAAGCGTCCGGGGCCGTACCGCAGCCGCTGGATGCACAACCGCCGCCTTCAGCGGCAGGGGCAGAATTGCTGATAACTGGTAGTTCCACGATGTCGGCTCCTCGAATGCAGTCGAAGCCTATTCAGCAATCGCTGTGCCAGAGCCGTTTCTCTATTTAAATCATATAGATGCTTGTTGTTGTCGAAGCGCCTGTTGGCCGGCTTGTCGCATTTGCGACAGCGCTGCAGTGCACAAGCGACGGGCGGTCGCAGGCGGGAAATATCGCTTAAGCAACGGTCCGGCATTTCAATTCCCGGCGCCGGTCTGTACACTGCGCCCATCTATCCCACGACCATTTGGAGAACGAAGCATGCGAGGTACGTTTGAGTACAAGCTGGACGGTAACGGCGACGCCATTAAACTGAACGTCGACCTGGATGCAGTCAGCGCCAATGCCCTGGTTCGACTTGATCGCTACATCAGCTGGACCGACATCCTCAAGCTGACCGAGAACGACCCGGAAGCCGCCTACGCCGCCGAACGTCTGCATACCGTGTTGCAGCACATGGGCAAATAAGCCCGGGAAAGGAATCTTCGGCCGGGGTTAAGTAAACCCGCCGGAAAAGAAGGAGCCAGGGCTTGCGCCTTGCGCTCCTTTTTTGTTGGTGCGCTCAGGGAGCGCCGAATCGCATTGCTACGGTCAACCGGAAAAAATGGCCAAATTGAAATGGTCATGAATCCGCAGATTCGGATCGGGCTGGGTGGGCTTCGGGAATAGATCAGTGTTTGCCCGGCCTTATGTTCGACACCGAACAAACCGGCCGGTCCCGTTTGGGTATGGTTGTCTTGTCGCTTGCCGCGATCCATCAACGACTATCCCAAAGGCCTCATCATGAACAAAGCCAGCCGAACTTTCGCCGTCGTAGCAGCCGTCACCAGTCTTGTTTCAGGCTGCGCCAACATGACGGAAACCCAACGCACCACCGGCACGGGCGCGGGGATTGGCGCGGTGGCTGGTGCGGTCATCGGCGGCTTGACCCAGGGTGATGCCCAGGGCGCAGCGGCCGGCGCGGCAATCGGCGGAGCGCTCGGCGCGGGCGGCGGCTATTTGTGGTCGCAGCGCATGCAGGAGCAAAAGGCAACAATGGAACAAGCCACTCAGGGAACAGGGGTGAGTGTCAGCCAGACCGCGGACAACCAGCTCAAGCTCGACATTCCGTCGGATATTTCCTTCGACTCCGGGCGCTATGACGTCAAACCCAACCTGCGCCCGATACTTGATCGCTTCGCCGGCACGCTGACCCAGAATCCGGTGACCACGGTAAAAATCATCGGCCACACGGACAGTTCGGGTTCCGATGCGATCAATGGTCCGCTCTCGGTCAATCGGGCCAGCGCGACGCGAAGCTATCTTGTTGATCGCGGCGTCGCCATGAATCGCATCAGTATCGATGGTCGTGGTTCGCATGAACCAGTAGCCGACAACAACACGGCGGCGGGGCGCGCCATGAATCGCCGCGTCGAAATCTTTGTTGCTGAACCGGTGCGCTAGCGAAGCGACGATTCAAGCCATTTCGCTATTGGGCGACACGCCCCGATTTCATTTCCGCCACTTCGCCCACGGGTCCGAATCACTGGCCGCGGTGTTTGAACGGTTTGACGTTCTCTTTGCGGGTGCGGCGCGCCGGCTTTTTTCCTGATCGTGCTGCGCCGCTTTTTTGATGCGTTTTTCTCTCAATCGCTCGGCATCTTCCAGGCTCAATTCGGCGGGGGCGCCGGGTACTTGGTCGGGCGGCACGATGCGATCCCGGGGCGGCAGTTCAAACTGCTCGTCAGAAGCGCGGGGCAGGCTTTTGAACTTGTACAGATAGAAGGCTTCAACCTTCTCGCGCGCCCAATCGGTCTTTTTGAGGTACTTGACGGCGGAATCGATGCTCGGGTTTTTGTTGAAACAATTGATATTGAGATAGGCAAACAGGATCTCGAACCCGTAGTGATCGACGATTTCAACGAGCAGGTTTTTCAAGCTGAGCCCATGCAGCGGGTTGTTCTGGTAATTGATCTCGTCGTTCATGCTGTTGCCTAACCATGGAATAAGGCCGGGATTATACCGATCACTGTCCTCGTTCTGGCCCTTCTTGTCGCATTGCCGACAGTCGCGATGCATTGATTTTAAAGACTATTGCCGTGGCGCCGGTTTTGCTTCATGTCCTGCATGAAAACCTTTCTCGACTGGTCGGCCTACGACACCTACGGAATGGGCGATGCCTATGCCGGCATTCCGGCGACGGGCGGCAATTACGCCAAGGCGGTTGCCGTCTGCATGAACAATCACCAGTGTCAGCGCGACGGCAAAGGCGTCATGTGCCCGAGTTATCGCATCACCGGCGATCCGGCGCATTCGACCGGGGCGCGGGTCAAGGCTTTCAAGGCGGCGCTGAATGGCGAGTTTGGCGAGCAGCCCTTCATTCATCCCGATCTGGCCGCGGCGATGGATCTTTGCGTCTCGTGCAAGGGCTGCAAGAAGGAGTGCCCGAGCTCGGTCGACATGACGCTGATCAAGACCGAATACCTGGCGCATCGCAACGATGAACTCGGCGTGCCGCGCCGGGCGCGACTGTTCGGCGGCCTGCCGGAATGGCTGCATCGCTACCGCCGGCCGCTCGCCGCGCTGGTTCGCCTGCGCAATGCCTCGCCGTGGCTGGCTGGGCTGGTCGAGCGCAGGTTGGGCATTTCGGCCAAACGGCCGATTCCCGAGATCGTCAGCCAGCCCGTTTTCGCCGAAAGCACCGAATCCCACGGTCAACGGGGAAAAGTGGCCCTTTTTGTCGACACCTTCACCCACTACTACACGCCGGAAGTGGCCGAGGCGGCCATCGCCGTGCTGACGGCGGGCGGCTACGCGGTGGAAGTACTGCGCCCGGCGGCCGACGACGCCGAGCCGGAACGTCCGTTGTGTTGTGGTCGCACCTACTTGTCGCAAGGCATGGTGGATGCCGCCAAGCTCGAAGGCAAACGGGTGATGGCGGCGCTGGCCCCAGCCCTGGCTGCCGGAACGCCGATTGTCGGGCTGGAACCGTCGTGCCTGCTGGCGCTGCGCGACGAGTTTTACAGCCTGTCGCTCGGGCCGGATGTCGGGCAACTCGGCAAGCAGGCTTTCCTGTTCGAGGAATTCCTCATGCGCGAGGGCAACAAGGGCTTGAAGCTCGACCTCAAACCGATCCCCGGCGGCAAGGCCGTGGTCCATGGCCATTGCCACCAGAAGGCGTTCGGCGCCATGAAGTCGATGAAAAAGGTGCTCGGCTGGATACCGGAATTCGAGTTCGAGATCGTCGATGCCAGTTGCTGCGGTATGTCCGGCAGCTTCGGGCTGGAGGCCGAGCACTACGAGGCTTCGGTGAAGATGGGCGAACTGGCCTTGCTACCGGCGGTGCGTTCAGCACCGGCCGATGCGACGATTGTCGCCGATGGTTTTTCCTGCCGGCACCAGATCAAGGACGGCACCGGGCGTGATGCGGTGCATGTGGCCGTGTTGCTGGCGCGGGCGCTGGCCTGATTTCAGCGGTTGCGTGGCCAACTATCGGTGTTGTTGCCACCCGCGAGGCGATGCCACGGTCAACCGGAAAAAATAGCCAAAATTGAAATGTCGCCTCAATGTCGCGAAAACAAATCGCGCACCTTGCACAGCGCCGTCGTGATGTCGAAGCGCGGGTCGGGCAGGGCTTCGCCGGCCAGGATGCGGGTGATGGCGAGGGCTGGCTCGGTTTCTCCGGTGAGCAGCACCTCGGTGCCGCGCTTTTTCATGTGCCGGATGAAGCCGTCGCCGGCGCTGGCCGCCACCATGAGGTCGATGCCATCGAGCGGGTGCGGCTCGTTGTCCTCGAAGACGTGGAGCACCTGCTCTTTCTCCAGATTGACCCGGCGCGGGGCGGGCAGCAACTGGTTGGAGCGGTGATCGGTCAGGTCGTAAACCAGCCATTGTCGGGTTTGCCCCGCGTGGCTGCTGACGGTTTCGAAGTCCTTGGTGGCGATGGCTATTTTCATGGCGAGCGGCGTCTTTACAGGGCTGTCAGCGTGACCGCCACGTCGCGTGGCGGGGCGAAATACGGGGCGGAGGTGACCAGAATGTCGGCCCCGGCCCGCGCATAATCTTGAGCATTAGCAGAATTTATGCCGCCTGCTGCGGCGATGCGCGTGGGCGAGGATTTCGGAATTAGCCCTTTTATCCGGTTGACCGTGGCAACCGGCATTTTTTCAAGTTGCAGGATGTCGGCGCCGGCCTCTTGCCAGCACAAGGCCTCCGCCTCGTCGCCGACCTCTACGACGACGGCGCGTTCCGGCCAGGCGCGGCGCAGGCGTTGCACTGTTGCCCGCGGCGCTTCGTTGCCGAGAAAGGCCCGGTGCTCGGCAAAGATGAGCAGGGTTTCCGACAGGCTCAGGCGATGCGGGCTGGCTCCGCCGGCCAGAATGGCCTTGATCGCGGCGGCCTTGGTGCCGGGAAAATTCTTGCGCGTGCAGGCAACGCCGATATCCGGGTTGGCGCTGCGGGCGGCGGCGACGATGTCGGCCGTGCAACTGGCGATGCCCGACAGGTATTCCATGAAGGTCTGCGCCGTTTTCCACACCTTGTGCAGGCCGGATGCCGGGCCTTCCAGCGCCAGGATGGTTTCGCCGGCAGCGAGCCGGCTGCCGCTGGGAACCACGCTGCCGATGCTGCGCAGGCCGTGCAGTTCGCCCATGCGAAGCGCTTCTTCGCTGGCGCAGACGACCATGGCCTGGCGGGCGCGAAAAACAAGGCGGCCAGGCTGGTCGCCGATGCCGAGGGAAAAGGTCGTCGCGTCGCCGCAGGGGACGTCTTCGTCGAGCAGGCGTTCAAGCTCGCTGTCGGACAGGGTGTAGGGATTGCCTGACATCAGCGCGGCGCCTCGGTGGAAAAACTGTAAAAGCCGCGTTTTGGCGACGTGCAGTCGTCGGTGATCGGCTGACGAAGTATCAGCCAGCGCTCGTCGCGCAAGCGCCAGGCGCGCAAGGTTTCGCCGCCGTCGATGGCGCGGTAGAAGTCCTCGTCGTCATCCGAGCGGCAGGTTTCAATCAGGTATTGGTGCGCGTAGTAGCACAACTTGTCGTCGGCGTCGTAGCCGAGGCAGCGGCTGGCCGGCATTTCGTATTCCCGGTATTCGACAAATTGCAGGGGTGTTTCGGCCATTTCGCGCCACGCAACCGGCAGCCCTGCAGCCCAGTCGGGTGCGCCATCATCGCGGCAGCCTGAACGGCGTTCGGGCGAATATGAGCGGATTGTTGCCAACATCGTCGACTCCTTATTCCATCAAGGCCACGGATTTGATCTGGACACTGACCGGCAGGCCCGGCGCGATGCCGAGCTGGGCGGCCGAACGGCGGGTCAGGCGGGCGACCAGCTGGCTGGCGCCGATCTGGACGCGGACCAGCAGCAGGCCGGGGTGGTCGTCGGCAGCCATCGATTCGACCGTACCGTCGAGCACGTTCTGGATGCTGCTCGGCTCCGGGTGGTGCACGGCCAGACTGACGTCGCGGGCCAGCACGCGGACGCGCACGTGCTTGCCGGTCGGCACGCCGCGATCCCGGGTCCACAAGCTGCCGCCGGGGAAATCAACGCGGGCCAGATGCCATTCGCTATCGACCTCGCCGACCGTCGCGTCGAGCACGACGCCGACGTCCTCGCCGAGCCGGATCGGCAGGTCGAGGCGGGCCAGCGTTTCGACCAGCGGTCCGTCGGCGACGACCCGGCCACCATCCATGGCGACGATGTGGTCGGCTAGGCGCGCCACTTCGTCGGGCGAGTGGCTGACGTAAATGACCGGAATGGCCAGCTCGTCATGCAGGCGTTCGAGATAGGGCAGGATTTCCTGCTTGCGCTTGAGGTCGAGTGCCGCCAGCGGTTCGTCCATGAGCAGGATTTCCGGGCCGACGGCCAGCGCCCGGGCGATGCCGACGCGCTGGCGTTCGCCGCCGGACAGCGTGTCCGGCTTGCGGTCCAGCAGGTGGCCGATGCCGAGCAGTTCGATGGCCTGTTCCAGCCCGACGCGCTGCGCCGTGGTGCTGCGTTTCAGGCCGAAATTCAAATTGCCGAGTACGTTGAGATGGGCGAACAGGCTGGCTTCCTGAAAGACGTAGCCGATGGGCCGCTGGTACGTCGGCAGCCAGGTTTTATCGTCCTGCCAGATTTTGCCCTTGAATTCGAGTCGACCGTGGGAGGCGCGCTCCAGCCCGGCCAGACAACGCAAGAGCGTCGTTTTGCCCGAGCCGGAATGACCGAACAGCGCGGTGACGCCACGGCCGGGCAGGGCAAGGTCGACATCGAGCGTGAAGCCGGGCCAGTCAAGTTTAAAGCACGCCTTGATGCTGTCCATATCAGTCTCCCCTCGCCGGCTTGGGACGGCGGAGATACATGGCGAGTAGCACCGTGAAGGAGAAAATCAGCATGACGGCTGCCAGGCGGTGGGCGTCGGCATATTCCATGGCCTCGACGTGGTCGTAGATCTGCACCGAGGCAACGCGGGTGACGCCCGGAATGTTGCCGCCGATCATCAGCACGACGCCGAATTCGCCGACCGTGTGGGCGAAGGTCAGCACGCCGGCGGTGATGAAACCCGGTTTGGCCAGCGGCAGGACCACCGAAAAGAAGGTGTCCACCGGCGAAGCGCGCAAGGTGGCGGCGACTTCCAGTGGCCGGTCGCCGATGCTTTCAAAGGCGTTTTGCAGCGGTTGCACCATGAAGGGCAGCGAATAAAACGATGAGGCGACGACCAGGCCCCAGAAGGTGAAGGGCAGTGTCCCGATGCCGAGCGCGGTAGTCAGCTGGCCAACCGGCCCGAACGGCCCCATGGCCAGTAGCAGATAAAAGCCGAGCACCGAGGGCGGCAGGACCAGCGGCAGGGCGACGACGGCGCCGAGTGGCCCCTTCCACCACGAGCGGCTGCGCGCCAGCCGCCAGGCGATGGGGGTGCCGATCAGGAGCAGGATCATGGTCGTGATCCCGGCCAGTCGTATGGTCAGCCAGATGGCCTGGAGGTCGCTGTCGGTGAGCATGGTGCGGGTTGGATTAGCGCAGTTCGTAGCCGAAGGACTTTATCACCGCCTGGGCCTTCTCGCCCTTGAGGTAATTCATCAGCGCAACGGCCGCCGGCTTGTCCTTGCCCTTGTCGAGAATGACCGCATTCTGGCGGATCGGGTCGTAGAGGTTGGCCGGAACGATCCAGCCTGAACCGGAGCCGATGGCGCCATTCTTGATCACCTGCGAGTAGGCGACGAAGCCGAGTTCCGCGGCGCCTGTCGAAATGAACTGGTGCGTTTGCGAAATGTTTTCGCCCTGGACGATCAGCGGCTTGATGCTGTCGGCGACGCCGAGCTTGTTCATGACCTGCAGGCCGGCGGTGCCGTAAGGTGCAGTTTTCGGGTTGGCCAGCGAGAGATGCTTGAAGCCCCCCTTCTTGAGGACCTCGCCCTTGGCGTCGACCAGCTTTGCGTCGGCCGACCACAGGACGAGCGTGCCGATGGCGTAGGTGAAAGCGGTGCCGGCGACGGCGTGGCCTTCCTTGAGCAGCTTGGCCGGTGTCTTGTTATCGGCGGCAAGAAAAACCTCGAAGGGCGCGCCGTTGGTGATCTGGGCGTAGAACTTGCCGGTGGCGCCGAATGACAGGTTGGCCTTGTGGCCGGTATCGCGCTCAAAGAGCACGGAAATGACCTGCATCGGGCCGGTGAAGTTGGCGGCGACGGCGACCTGGACTTCGTCGGCGTGGGCTGTGGCGATGGCGAGCAGGGAGAGGATGAGGGTGCTCAGACGTTTCATGGCGGATTCTCCAGTGGGGTCAGGAATATTTGCAAAGAATGACCGACGAGGCCTTGAATACAGCGCAGGCCTGCTCGCCAACGGCCAGGCCGAGTTTGTCGACGCTGTCGTGGGTGACGACGGCGCACACCGATTTGCCGCTCTTCATGGAGAGCGTTATTTCGGCATTGACCGGGCCGTCGTGGATGCGGGTGATTTCGCCCCACAGGTGATTGCGGGCGCTGGTTTTGGTGTTCGGGTCGTTGAGCAGGAGCACCGACGACGACTTGACCAGGGCATTGATCTCCATGCCGATGCTCAGGCCGAGGCTCTCGGCCGAATCGCCGGTGATGACGGCGACGATCTCGTTTTCATCGTCGAGCTTGATGCGCACCTCGAAATCGACATGGCCCTCGCGCAGCGCAACGATATGGCCGGCGAACTGGTTGCGGGCGCTGGTTTTCATCGACATGCGCTTGAGCAGTTTGCTGAACTGCTTGAAATCGCTGGCTTCGCCGTCGTTCATGCTGGCTTGCAGGCGTTCCAGCGCCGCCTGGTATTCGGCCTCCAGTGCCCGGTAGAGGGCGATGGTCTTGCGGCCGTGCTCGGTCAGCAGCGTGCCGCCGCCGTTCTTGCCGCCGGTCGAGCGCACCACCAGCGGCT
Organism: Gammaproteobacteria bacterium; assembly: GCA_018828385.1. Classification (GTDB taxonomy): domain Bacteria; phylum Pseudomonadota; class Gammaproteobacteria; order Burkholderiales; family Rhodocyclaceae; genus Azonexus. The sequence continues at coordinate 34,422 of JAHJVE010000005.1, forward strand.
GGTCGGCCAGGTTGTTCATGGCATCGACCGCATCCCACGCCGCCTTGTACGAAATGGGTACGGCTTTTGCTGCCTGGGAGATCGAGCCATGCTGGTCGATGGCCTCAAGCAGTTGGATGCGGGTATCGCCGAGAAAGGTGCCGAACTCGGTATCGACTTCCAGTTTGCCACGCAGGCGGTGCACGATGGTATCCATGATTTCGTGATGTTCAAGTTTATACAGCGGTTACTATAACCCAGGTTGTTGTGCTCGAAATATCCGTAAAATAGCCCGTCGTTGTGGTTGTAATGACAAGACGGCAGCGGCTAGAGTGTAGGCAACCCGACGAAAAAGCGTTAGTCATGTAGGTATATAGCGAAAAGCGGGCCAGCCCCTCAATCTCAGCAAGGAGAACAGCATGAATGTCAGCGCCCGCAATGGTTTCAAGGGAAAGATCAGCGCTTTGGTCGACGGCGCAGTCAACGCCGAAGTCGAACTCACCCTGCCCGGAGGCGACAAAATTGTCGCAATCGTCACAGAAGGCAGCGTGAAATCGCTCGGCCTGGCCGTCGGCAAGGAGGCCATCGCCTACGTCAAGGCGCCGTGGGTAATGCTCCTGGCCGGCCCGGCCAACACGCAATTCTCGGCCCGCAACCAGCTGGCCGGAAAAGTCAGCAAGCTGCAAAAAGGCGCGGTGAATACCGAAGTCGCGATCACCCTGCCCGGCGGCACGACGGTCTACTCCGTGGTCACCAACGAGGCAGTCATGGAGCTTGGCCTGAAAGAAGGCAGCGAAGCCTCAGCCCTGATCAAGGCCAGCCACGTCATTCTGGGTATTCCGGACTGATTGCATGACTCAGACAGCAAGAAGGCGGTCGTTTGACCGCCTTTTTTTGCGCCCGGTTTGGAACGGCCGATTTCAATTTTGGCCATTTTTTCCGGTTGACCGTAGGAATCCGAAAGCGGTTCCGATCGGTGCGGAATATCATCCGATTACCCATCGTTTCTCATCGACCCTAAACAGCGAATATCTGGCGCCTGGCTAGCTCGGTACTGCGAGAATGAAATTGTCATCAGGCGGAGGTCGGCCAGGAGCGGTCCTTCAAGAAACCCCTCCATAGCTGCCATTCGCCTGAGTCTTCTTGCCGTGGGCATGCCGACTTTTTGCCCGTCCGTACTATCATTGCATATGCGGACAGTCTGCCGGAGTCACCCTAAATGAATCAATCAGTTACTTGGAATTGCCATGTTTTACGATTATCAATATGCGGACCGGTGGGTCCGTTGAATAACTGTTGGGCGTCTTAACACCATGAGCACTACTCCGAGCATGGCTGCACCCCTACAAATAATCCTCGAAGCCGAGTTGGCGGCTGGGAATGAAGTCAAGGAGGTCTCATCTTGGCCACCCAAGTGCGCCTTACTCGTAATTCTTCGTTGTCCCTTTTCTCAGGCATACGCACAAGACTCCGACGTTGAGTTCGCGGACATCAACGACACTCATTATTGGAAAGCCGAATACCGTTACAAAGGCGGGGTTCAAACGCTAGCCTGTGGTTTCCGATGAGCGCGTCTAATTGCGGGCAGTGCCGCCCAACCCATCATTCCAGCGGACTGCCTTCGGCAGCCGCTGAATTCAAACGTTAGCCATTCTAGAAAGTCGCCATGACATACATACCGCCGCAGTTCAATGGAAAGAGCTTTACTTGCCCCCATTGCGACGTCTACGCGCAGTTCTGGTGGTTCGAAACGAAAAAACAGGTTCGTGCTCCGGGTGGCGGGTCGATGTATAAAGGTACTGACTTGCACATAGCGAACTGCCATCACTGCTCAGGTCGAATGGTTTGGTTCGTCGACGACAGCCAAGCACATGTGCTTTACCCCTCGAGTATCAGCGCAGCGCCTTTGCCGCATGTAGAAATACCTGAAAATGTGAAACGCGACTATCTCGAAGCAAAAGATATTGTTAACGCGTCTCCGCGTGGAGCAGCTGCTTTACTTCGGCTTGCCTTGCAAAAACTATGCGTTCACCTTGGTGGTGGCGGTGCAAATCTGAACGACGATATTGGACTTCTTGTTCAGTCAGGCCTACCAGTTCAAATACAACAGGCATTGGATGTGGTGCGTGTAATTGGGAACAACGCGGTACACCCCGGCGAAATAAGTGTTGATGACAATCCAGAAATCGCACAAGCGTTATTTGGGCTAATAAATGTCATCGTGGAAAACAGGATCGCAGAACCCAAGCGAATCGAGGCACTATATGCATCTCTTCCAGAAGGTGCTCGCAACGCCATTGAGCGTAGAGATGGCTAACCCGGTACTCAACCTCGCTCCCTTCGGTCGCTAGGCGCTGCGCGATAAAGCCGCGCAGTGCCGGTTAGTTCTACGTTAGGTTCCATTACTCACGAAGGTTCTCTATGGAAGAAGAAGCCAAGGCTATTCAGGAGGTCGCAAAGACCACAGGGAAGGCAATAGATGCTGCCCGTGAGGCGGGTGGGTTTATTGCAAGATTTGTATCTGGTCCTCTTGAACAAGGAATAGGAATCTTCGAGGATCGCCTGAGATACATGCGCTGGGAGCGCCAAATCCGGCTGATGCAGCGAGCACAAGACTTTCTCAAGCTTGTTGGACTGCCAGCGCCAACGCGCCCAGTTCCATTGAAACTCCTCATACCCATCATGCAGGGTGCCAGCTTGGAAGAAGATGATGATCTTCAAGATCGGTGGGCAGCCTTACTCGTCAATGCTGCAAATGCCAACTTCGGCAGTGAGGTTCGTCGTTCTTACGTAGCAATTCTCGAACAACTGACTCCATTAGATGCGCACATTCTTGATGTGCTGTATTCCCTGCCATTTGAAAAGAGCCGACACGACGGTATTGCCACTGCGGAATTACCCCACTACGCCCATATCAAGGAAGAGAAGGAGCAAGAATTTCCTCTTCCAGCTGAAGATACTGTTATTTCGCTTAGTAATCTTGCCCGTCTGGGATGTTTGCGCCCAGGAATGACGTGGGGCGGCGGTGAAAGCTTTGGTCGAGTTAACCCTACGGTTGCCGGTAAGGCATTCGTAGAAGCATGTCGCCCATATGGAACCTAACATGGCGCTCAACCTCGTTCTCTTCGCTCTCTGGACGCTGCGCGATAAAGTCGCGCAGCTCCTGTTAGCTCTATGTTGGAGGTCCGCTTTTCCAGTGCTTCAAGGACCGCTTGGGGCACACACTTGCCATCCGACAATTGTTGGTCAAGAGGAACCTTTTTCTTGGCTGGGGTCGGATTGGTGGATTTCAATTTTGGGTATTTTTTCCGGTTGACCGTGGAATCGGGCGCTATCGCCGTTTTGTGCGAATGAGTCGCGCCGCCGGCTAACGGCAACGGGGCAAAACCCTATCGAGAGAGCGTGTGGCGAGAGTTCATTGGCGCCATGTTGTCATTTCACTGGCCCGCCGGTGCCGGAGGCGCGTGGCTTTAGCGTGGCATGGTGCTGCTGAAGGCGTAGAAGCTGGCCGGTTCGCTGCCGTGGTTGGCGCTGTTGCGGCGGAAGACCAGCCAGCGCTCGTCGCGCAGGCGCCAGGCTGCCATCCGTTCGCTGAAGGTGACCACGGGCTGGGCTGTCTCGCCGGTGCTGCCTTGGGTAAGCAGAAAGCGGTGGCAGGTGAAGCAGGGCTTGTCGTCGGCGTCGTAGCCAACGGCGCGCTCGGCGCTGATTTCGTATTCGCGGTAGTGGGCGTAATAAAGCGGCGGGTCGATGGCGTTCAGCCATTCGGCGGGCAGATCTTCCTGCCAGATTCGCGCATCCGGGGTGCCTCCTTTGCAGCCGGGTTCTTTGACCAAATTGCTGGAGCTGGGGCTGGCGTTTCCGGGCAAGGAGTTCATGGTGGAATCAGGCGTCGAAATGGAGGGCGAGGCTGGCCAGGACTTTGGGCAGCGGCAGGTTTTCTTCGCTTTCCAGGATGCCCGGCACCGGGTGCGGGTATTCGTAGAAGATGCCGTAGGTGCCGCGGCGCTGGCCGTGCAGGTAAACATGAGCGCGCAGGGTGGCGATTTCGGCGTGGCGCAGCGTGACGATATGTGGGTCGTCGCCGGCGTCCGGCTCGATGTCGCAGGATTGGGCAATGCGCTCGTCGAGCGAGACGAGGACACGGCGGATTTCGCGGGATTTGGGGGCGGCCCAGGGATTGGCGTTCATGGCAGGAGCTCCGCTTGGATTTGGGCCAGCCAGGTGTTGATGCGCTCTTCAGTCAGCAGTGGTTGGTGATGCTGATCGAGGGCCAGGCCGAGGAAGTCGTCGCCATCAACCGCCTGCGAGGTGGTGAAGTCATAGCCGGCTGTGGGCCAGCGGCCGACAACACGGGCGCCGCGGGCGACTACGGCGTCGTGGATGAGGCCGATGGCGTCGACAAATTCTTCGGCGTATTTCTTCTGGTCGCCGAGGCCGAAGATGGCGATGGTCTTGCCGGATAAATCGGCGTCAGCCAGTTGCGGCAGGAATTCCTCCCAACTTGGCTGGCTGAGGCCGACCGACTGGCCGGGCAACTCGCCATCGCCGAGCGTCGGGCTGCCGAGGATGAGGGCATCGTAGGCGAGGAAATCGTCGAGCGTCGTCCGGCCGATATTGATCGGCGCATCCGCCACGTCACCCAGCTTTTTCGCCATCTGCTTGGCGATGAGCCGGGTGCGGCCGGTGTCGGTGCCGAAGAAGATTCCGATTTTGGCCATTTTTACCGGTTGACCGTAGCAGTCCCGATTTCCTGCGTCAGTTCGTCGGGCAGGCAGCCGATGGGGGCGCCGAGGCTGCCATCCGGGCCGTTTTCAAACTGGACCAGATAGATTTCCTTGGTTTCGTCCATTTCGGCGACGCCAAAATGCACCACGACGCCGCGCAGGCCGGACGGCACGATCAAGGCTTCTTCATCGTCGAAGCCGGGCATGCCGCCATCGTTGAAGATGTCCTCAGCCGCGAAGACCATGTCGCCGATGTGGTATTGCTGGGCGGTTTCCATGATCTCAGGCCCAGACGTCGGGCGGCGCCAGCAGGCGCTCGACCGGCTGATCGAACATCAGGTGCTCATCGATGATGACGCCGACGTCCTCCGGCTTGACGCCGGTGTACATGATGCCTTCCGGGTACACCAGCACGCTCGGGCCGAGGTGGCAGGGGCCGAGGCAGCCGGTGTTGGTCAGCGCGTAGCCCGAGGCCCACAGGTTGCGTGTGGTGAATTCATCGGAAAAGGCCTGCCAGGTGGCGGCGCAGCCCTTTTCCTGGCAAGAGCCGCGCGGGTGGCCGGCCGGGCGCCCCTGGACGCAGACGAGTACGTGTTTCTTCGGTTTTGGCATGGAGCTCTCCTGGTTAATAGCTTTCCTATTGCAAGGGGAGTGCCAGCCATGAAATCAATTAAATCAGTTGGTTACATTCGCTGTACGTTGTCTGTTTTGCGACAATCGCGTCACCATGGGCTTTCGTCGGAAAAATTGGTGCCATGCACAAAAAATGAACCTGGACGGTGCCGGATGCACCATTGGGGGTCGGCTGGAAGCTACGCCGGCATCTATCAATGGTTTAGATGATTGAATTTATTGGAATATTTGTGCGCTGCCGCATCCGGCACGATTTTCGCTGAAATCTGCTACCCGATTCTCAAGCGGGGCGATCCCAAGGAGAAAGCACGTGACGATGGAAAAAAAACTGGAAATGGCCCAGTTGCTGGCTCGATTCAAATTGCAGGTCAAGCGCAGCCTGGGGGAGTCGGTCGATCTCGAGAGCCTGGTCCGGAATCCGGCTTATGCCCGGCAGCGCCTGGCCGAAATCGAAGAAGCAGCTGATGACGAGAGTCTGCTCGTCATGGTCCTCCGCCTGCGCGACCATGTGCTGCCGGTCGAGGTGCCGCCGGTCGTGGTAATGCCCGATCCGCCCGCTGCGGCGGAACCCGGCAGGCAGGAAACCCGAAATTACCTGATGGGGGCGCGCGCCTGGTAGTGTCCAACCCGGCCTGGGCCGGGTAGCCGGGGCCGGTACCGGGGTGCCGGCCCTTTTTGTTTGTTGGAGCGGCTTTGCCCGGACCGGGCGATTCTGCGCTAGTGCTTGCCGTGCTTCTCGATGACCATGTCGTCAAGCGCGATGATGACGCCGTCGCTGCCCGTCTCGACCTTTTCGAAAGACGAGAAGAGCTGTTCCTGCACGCCGTTGTCGGTTTCCCAGCCCTGGCTTATGAATTCCATGGCGCGGTGCATGTTCTGGTGCACCTGGCGGTGCGGCTCGGCGATACGGTTGAAACTCGCGACCTTGCCGAAGACTTCGATGGTTTCGTTGTTGGCCAGCCACTTGCCGAGGCGGCAACCGGTCTCGCTGACCATGACGGCGGCGGCGTTGTCCGAATCGCCGCCGTGGCTGATCGCCATGTAGCCGTTCTGTTTGTAGATGAAATGATCGATCTTGGCGAGCGAGGCGAAGCTGACGTCATGGACGTAGCGAATCTGGTCGAGTGCCGTTGCCGATGAACTGGCGACCTCGGCGAAGCGGGTGTCGAAATCGCCGATGGTCGAGCGCGATTCGGAAGCGATGTCGCGCATGTCGTCGGAATTGGACAGCATCCGTTGGCCGTCGACCTGGAGCGTTTCCATGATCCGGGTGATTGCCGACGAGGCATTCTTCGAATCCTCGGCCAGTTTCCTTACCTCGTCGGCGACGACGGCGAAGCCGCGGCCATGCTCGCCGGCGCGGGCGGCTTCGATGGCGGCGTTGAGCGCCAGCAGGTTGGTCTGGTCGGCGATGGTGGCGATCTGGCTGACCGAACGGGAGATTTCCTCGCGGTGGCCGTTGAATTCGGCAATCGCCTGGCCGGTGTCCTCGATCCTGGTGACCAGGCGGTTCATCGCATCAACTACTTCGGTGATCGCTTCGCTGCTGGCGTGGGCCGCTGCCGCGTTGTCGTTCGACAGGCGGGCGAGTTCGTCCGTGGCAGCGACGATGCCGAGCATGTCGCGCTGGCTGGTGCGCATGTTCTTCAGGAGATTCTCGGCATTGAGCTGGCCGAGGCGCGACAGCAGGTCGTTTCGCATCTCGTGGTGATAGTTGCGCATCAGGATGGCGAGCGATTCATTGCCCTGTTCGACGGCATCGCGGAAGACGCCGTGCAGGCCGCTGCTGTCGATATGCTCGCTGAAGTGGTTGTCGCTGGCTGCCTGCATGGCTTCCTGCTGCTTGGCGAAGCAGGTTTCCATCTGGTCCAGCATGGCATTGACGTCGAAGCAGACGGTGCCCAGTTCGTCGCGGCGGCCGCCATCCGGGATGCGCTGGCCGATGATGCCCCGGGCGACCTCGCTGGCGACGCGGGAGATGTGGTTCAAGGGCGTCAGCGCGACCTTGAGCTTGTGCAGGTAGTACAGCCCGCTGAATATCCCGAAAACCTGCAGGCAGGCGAGCCACAGCCAGTCCACGGGCTGCCAGCCATGCGATGCGATGCCGCCGACGCCGGCAATGGCCAGCAGCACATTGAGAAAAACGACCTCGACGATCGCACTCGTAATGAAAGGCTTCCGCTGCATGAATCCCCCCTACTTAAGCAAATGCTGTTTTTGTTGGGGCGATTATCCATCGCCCTTGCTTCATCCGCGATGCCGCCGGGTGTTTTTTTGCCCAAGTCAGGTTCAGAACTGCTTCACTTCAATATTCAGCGTCTGGATCCGGTAGGCGATCTGGCGCGGCGTCATGCCGAGAATGCGCGCCGCCTTGGCCTGTACCCAGCCGGCCTGTTCCAGCGCGGCGATGACACGTTCCTTTTCGGTCAGCGTCGGGTCGTCGATATCGATTTCCGGATTTGGCGCCGAATTCGGGTTGACCGTCGGAGTCACCGTGCGCAGCGGGCGCGGGCTGGTTCGTTCGCGGACGCTCGGGAAGCGGATCAGATCGACGTCGATGTTGCCATCCTCGGAGAGCACGGCCGCGCGTTCGAGGCAGTTCTCCAGCTCGCGCACGTTGCCCGGCCACTCGTGGCTGGCCAGCCGGCGGTTGGCCATGTCAGTCAGTTTGAGCTTGCGTTTCTGGTCGTTGCCGATCTTGGTGAGCAGGTGACGGGCGATTTCGGGAATGTCCTCGATGCGCTCACGCAGCGGCGGCAGGAAGAGCGGCATGACGTTGAGGCGATAGAACAAGTCTTCGCGGAAGTCGCCCATTTCGACGGCTGTCTCCAAATCGCGGTGCGTCGCGGCGATGATCCGGACATCGACCTTGATGGTCTTGCTGCCGCCGACGCGCTCGAATTCGCCTTCCTGCAGGATGCGCAGCATCTTGGCCTGGAAGGCGGCCGACACTTCGCCGATTTCATCGAGGAATAGCGTGCCGCCGTGGGCCTGTTCGAAACGGCCCTTGCGCGCTTCGACGGCACCCGTGAAGGCGCCGCGTTCGTGGCCGAAGAGTTCGGATTCGAGCAGGTTTTCCGGTAGCGCCGCGCAGTTGAGCTTGACCAGCGCATTGCGGGCGCGTGGCGAGTTGTAGTGGATGGCGTTGGCGATCAGTTCCTTGCCGGTGCCGGTCTCGCCGCGGATCAGGACCGTGGTGTTCCACTTGGCAACCATGCGCGCCTGGTCGAAAACGCGGCGCATGACGGCCGAGCGGCCGACCATGCTGTCGAAGCCGAACTGATGGCGAACGGTGCGGCGGAGCAGGTCGCGCTCTTCGAGCAGCGAGTGCTTTTCCTGGGCGACGGCCATCGACAGGCTGAGGCTCTGGCCGATCAGGTTGGAGACCATCTCGACGAACTGGGCGCGCTCCTCGAGCAGGCCGTCTTCCGGCGCTTCGGGCTGGACGGCGAGGACGCCCTTGAGGTCGCCGCCGACCTTGATCGGCACGGCGATGAAGGGTAGTTCCGGCGAATAGATTTGCGTGCGGTTGAGGAAGCGCGGTTCGTCGGCAACGCGGACCAGCTTGATGGTGCGCGGCTTTTCGAGGATCAGGCCGATGATGCCTTCGCCCGGGCCGTACTGGTTGTCGTCGAGGATCGGACCTTCCGGCGTGTAAATGGTGCGGATGTTGAGCTTGCCGGTTTCCGGATCGACGACGCTGATCAGGCCGCGCGTCAGGCCGGCTTCGTCGTGCAGGACGCGCAGGACGTCGCGCAGGGTTTCGTTGAAGTCGAGCGAGCGGCTGAGCACCCGGCTGACGGCGTAGAGCGCGGCCAGCAACTGGATGTTCAGCTCATGCGTTCGGCAGAAGCCGCCGGGCGGCGGGCATTCGTCGGTATGGGAGTGAATGATGTGTTCGTGCATGCTGTTCTCGTCGCCCTTCCTAGATCGGGTCGCCATCGACGCGGAATTCGACAATCGCCGCCAGGCCGCCGCTCGGGCTGTCGTCGAGATCGATGATGCCGCCATGGTCGGCGACTACCTGCTGGGCGCGCGACAGGCCGGTGCCGATGTGCTTGCCGCTGCCGCCCTTGGCCGTGAAGAAGGGTTCGAAAGCCTTGTGCCGCCATTCGTGCGGAATGCCGGGGCCGCTGTCGATGACGGAAACGACGATGCAGTCGTCGCGCAGCGCGCTGACCAGCGACAGCTCGCGGCGCTTCCAGCCCTTGATGTTCATCGCCTCGATGGCGTTGTCCACCAGCGCCTTGAACAGCATGCGCAACTGCAGCGGCCGACCGAGCATCGGCGGCAGGGTTGACGCCGGTTGCCAATCGACGGTGATGCCGGCCGAAAGCAGGCGCGGCGTGCTGACTTCGAGCACATCGCGGAGGATTTCATTCATGTTCACGCCGACGACGATTTCATGCGGGCTTTGCGGGATGACCTGGCGCAGCGTTTCGAGGTGCTCGCGGCTGCCGCTCAGGGCTTGCTGCAGCATCGCGGCGCTCGCCGGGTCGCGGCGCTGGAGGACCGAGATGGCCGAGGTCATGACGTTCATCGGCTCTTCGAGGCGGAAGATCGCCGCCGACAAACCTTCGCGGATCGCCGCCGTGCGTTCTTCCTCGGCCAGCACGGCCTGCAGGGCCGAAGCCCGGGCGCGCTCCTGCTCGTCGCGCAGGCTGGTGATGTCGGACATGACGACGAGCAGGCCGGGTTGCCCGTCGGCGCAGAAGTAGCTGTCGGCGCAATCGCTGTGCATGTCGATGATCGACGAGGTCACCGACAGCCAGCGCGGCCGGCCGGCGGCGCGGTCGACACGGGCTTCGCGCTGGTTCACCAGGCATTCCTGCGGGCGTTCGGCCAGGTTGTCGCGCCAGCTCGGCAGCACGCTGTCGAGTATGGTGTGGGCCGGCTCCTTGAGGCGCAGGTCGCTGACCATTTTCTTGTATTCCTGGTTGTCGAGCACGACGCGGCCGGTCGGGTCGAGCAGGGCAAAGGCCATCGGCGCAGCATCGACGACCGATTCGATGAGGTGCTTCTGGTTGCGGACCAGGCGCTCGAGGCGGTGCATCTCGGTGATGTCGCGGTGCATGCCGACAAAATGCGTGGTCGTGCCGCTGGCATCGACGACCGGGGAAATGCTCAGTTCGGCCAGGTAGAGCACGCCGTCCTTGCGCTTGTTGAGTAGCCGGCCGGCCCACGGCTTCTGCGCCGAGAGGTCGGACCACATGGCCTTGTAGAGTTCCGACGGGGTCGTGTGATTTGACAGCGTCGACTCGTTCTTGCCGACGATCTCGTCCTTGCTGTAGCCGGTGACGCGGGTAAAGGCTTCGTTGGCGAACAGGATGTTGGCCCGGGCGTCGGTGATCGAAATCGCCAGGTCGGCCTGGTCGACCGCCTGGCGATAGGCTTCCGGTGGCAGTGCGGTTTCCGGCGCCGGGGTGGCGCTGGCTTGGGCGTGCGGTGTGGCCGACATCGAAAAGCTCCTCAATGAATCGTTTTGGTTTGATTAGCAGAAACCATGCCGCGCGTGGATTCGAGGCCCGATGAGGGCTTGCTGTCAGGCTTTCGGGGGAAATGCGACGAAATCCCTGTCGCCTTTGCGACATTCTTGTCTGGTGAAAATGCACCGATTTTGGGCGTCGACCGTAGAGGCCGCATCAGCGTGGGGTTTTCTGCCCTGCGCACGGATTGGCATGCCTTATGCAGAGAGGTGGGTGGAAAAACCGGAATACACCATGAGCGAAATCCTCCTACTGCTGCTTTCCACCGCGCTGGTCAACAACGTGGTGCTGATCAAGTTCCTCGGCTTGTGCCCGACCATGGGCGTTTCGAAGAGCGTGGACAGCGCCCTCGGCATGGGCCTGGCGACAACCTTCGTCCTGGTCCTCGCCAGCGCCGCCTCGTGGATGCTCGACAACTGGCTGCTCCAGCCGCTCGGCCTGGGCTACCTGCGCATCCTCTCCTTCATCCTGGTCATCGCCTCGGTCGTCCAATTCACCGAGATGTTCGTCAAGAAGACCAGCCCGGGGCTCTACCAGTCGCTCGGCATCTACCTGCCGCTGATCACCACCAACTGCGCCGTGCTCGGCGTCGCGCTGCTCAACGTGCAGCAGCAGTTCAGCCTGTTCAAGAGCCTGCTCTACGGTTTCGGCTCGGCCCTCGGCTTCACCATCGTGCTGCTCATCTTCGCCGGGCTGCGCGAGCGCATTGCCCTGGCTCGCGTCCCCGGCGCCTTCGCCGGCGCGCCGATTTCGTTCATCACCATCAGCCTGCTGGCCCTCGCTTTCATGGGCTTCTCCGGCTTGAACGTGTAAGAAAGGGGAAAAACAATGATCGCCGCCATCCTCAGCCTGACCCTGCTCGGTGCCGCGCTCGGCATCCTCCTCGGTGTCGCCAACCGCTTTCTCAAGGTCGAAGGCAACCCCGTCGTCGAAGAGCTGGTCGCCATGATGCCCGGCTCCAACTGCGGTCAGTGCGGCTTCCCGGGCTGCACCGGGGCGGCCGAGGCGATTGTGGATGGCTCCGCCCCGGCCACCTGCTGCCCGCCGGGCGGCAAGGCGCTGGCCACGGCGATTGCTGCCAAGCTCGGTCTGACGGTCGATCTCTCCGGCATGTCCGACGATGGTCCGAAGATCGCGGTGGTGGCCGAGGAACTGTGCATCGGCTGCTGCCGCTGCTCGAAAGTGTGTCCGACCGACGCCATCATCGGCGCCGCCAAGCAGGTGCATAACGTCTTCCGCGAAGCCTGCACCGGCTGTTCGAGCTGCATCGAAAAATGCCCGACCGAGGCCCTGGTCATGAAACCGGTGCCGGTCACCCTGCAACACTGGGTCATGCCCAAACCTGCCGCGGTGTGAGATAGACATGGGATTCATGAACCTCTTCAAGCATTTCCTCGGCGACGACTGGGGCGTGCATCCGGACGACCACAAGCGGCCGGCGGCCGATCAGGCCGTGCGCGTCATGCCGGTCCCGGCCAAACTCTACCTGCCGCTGCAACAGCACCTCGGCGGCCCGGCCCGGCCGGTTGTGCTGGTCGGCCAGAAGGTCAAGAAGGGCGAGTTGATCGCCGAGGCGCAGGGCATGGTCTCGGCGCCGATCCACGCCCCGACCTCCGGCACGATTGCCGCCGTTACCGAAATCACGGCGCCGCATCCTTCCGGCCTGACCTTGCCGGCGATCATTCTCGAGGCCGATGGCGCTGACGAGTGGATCGACCTGCATGGCTGCGCCGATCCGTTCGCCCTCGACCCGGCCGAAGTCGGCAAGCGAGTGGCCGCGGCCGGCGTCGTCGGTCTCGGTGGTGCCGCCTTCCCGTCGGCCGTCAAGCTGATCGGCGCCTCGAAGGCCAAGGTCACGACGCTGGTCATGAACGGCGGCGAATGCGAACCCTACTTGTCGTGTGACGACCGCCTGATGCGCGACGCCGCCGCCGGCATCGTCGATGGCATCCGCATCATGCTCCACGCCACGGGCGCCAAGGTGGCGCTGGTCGGCATCGAAGACAACAAGCCGGAAGCCATCGCCGCCATGCAGGCCGCGGCAGCCGGTTTCGACACCGTGCAGATTCGCCCGGTACCGGCCCGTTACCCGATGGGGTCGGAGAAGCAACTCATCCAAGTCCTGACCGGCATCGAAGTGCCGGCCGACGGTCGTCCGGCCGATATCGGCGTCATCGTGCACAACGTCGGCACGGCGCTCGCCCTGCGCACGGCGGTGCGCGAAGGCAAGCCGCTGATCTCGCGACTGGTTACGGTCAATGGCAACTGCGCCAGCCAGCCGGGCAACATCGAAGTGCGCGTCGGCACCCTGGCCGAAGAAGTCATCGCCTTCGCCGGCGGCCTCAAGGGCGATGGCCTCGGCCTGGCCCGTCGCGTCATGGGCGGCCCGATGATGGGCATGCAGATCCCGCACTGGCGCGTGCCGGTGGTCAAAGGCACCAGCGGCATCCTCGCCTTCGATGCGGCCGAAGTCGCCGAACAGGAGCCGAATCCGTGCATCCGCTGCAGCTCCTGCGTGAAAGCCTGCCCGATGGGCCTGCTGCCGCTCGAAATGAGTTCGCGGATACGCAACGAAGCCTACGGCGAAGCCATCGATCTCGGGCTGAAAGACTGCATCGCTTGCGGTTGCTGCGCCTACGTCTGCCCGTCGAAGATTCCGCTGGTTCAGTATTTTGTTCATGCCAAGGGGGAATTGGCGGCGCAGGATCGGGCAAAGCTGCGGGGGGATGCGACGAAGAAGCTCGCCTTGCAGCGGCAGGAACGTTTGGAGCGCGAGGCTCGGGAGAAGGCTGAGGCGAATGCCAAGAGGAAGGCGGAGCGGGAAGCCGCGGCGGCTGCCAAGGCGGCGGCTGAGGCGGCGGCTTCTGCTGCTTCTGCGGGGCAGGGGGTGGTATGAATTCGGGGCGATTTCCCGTGGTTGAATCTTGGGGTTCCGCCTTGCTGGCGGGCGTACTTTCTTTTGCTTCGCCAAAAGAAAGTAGCCAAAGAAAAGGCGACCCCAGGGTCGGCGCCCCTGCGGGGTTCCTTGCGCTACTCGGCGAGCCGGGCGGCTGCGGAACTCGGGCTGCGCCCTCAAACAGTCCTCGCCGAAGGCCCCCGGCCCGCCTGCGTTGCTCAGCGCCTCTCATGGGGACCCGAAAGGCGTCCACGGGCAACCGGTTTGCCGGAAAAAATGATTCCTACGGTCAACCGGGAAAAAAGCCCAAAAATGAAATCCGCTGGTTGATAGTGGACGCCTCACCGGGCCCCTTGGAAGGTGCCGAGCAACGCAGGGACTGGCGGAAAAGGGGCGAGGACTGTCTGAGGGCGCAGCCCGAGTTCCGCAGCCCCCGCCAGTCCCGAGTAGCGCAGGGAACCGGCGCAGCCGGCACCGACCCAGGGTCGCCTTCTTCTTTGGCTACTTTCTTCTTGGCGAAGCAAGAAGAAAGTATGCCCGCGCCTCAAGCGCGGAAAACTGCGGTAAAGCCAGACACGGTGCTGAAGAAGCAACCAAAAGGAACCTCCATATGAACACGGCCGCATTGACCGCCCAGCCGGTCGCCTCCCCCCATGCCCATGGCGGCAACTCGGTCACGCGCACCATGTTCCGCGTCCAGATGGCGTTGGTGCCCGCCACGCTCTACGGCTTCTGGCTGTTCGGCTGGCCGGCGTTTTTCCTGTGGCTGCTGACCATCCTCTCCTGCCTCGGTTTCGAGGCCTTGTCGCTCAAGCTCATGGGCGTCACCCGCATCAAGCGCACCTTGTTCGACGGGTCGGCCCTGCTCACCGGCTGGTTGCTGGCGATGACCTTGCCGCCCTGGGCGCCGTGGTGGGTGGCCGTACTCGGCGGGTTCATTGCCATCGTGATCGGCAAGCAGGTTTTCGGCGGGGTCGGGCAGAACGTCTTCAACCCGGCCATGGTCGCCCGCGTTGCGCTGCTCGTTTCCTTCCCGCTGCCGCTCACCCAGTGGGTGTCGCCGCTGCCAATGAGTGCCGGGGCGACGCCGGATTTCGTCGCCAGCCTGCGCATTTTCCTGACCAGTCTGCCGGTGCCCGACGCGATGACCAGCGCCACGCTGCTCGGCCACGCCAAGACCGAACTGGCGCGGGGCATCGATCTCGGCCAGGCGCTCGGGGCGGGGCCGGCCTTGTCCTTGATCGGCATGCGGGCCGGCAGTTTCGGCGAATCGGCGGCGCTGCTCATCCTGTGCGGCGGCCTCTACCTGCTGATTACCCGCGTCATTACCTGGCATGCGCCGCTGGCCGTGCTGGCTGGCGTGGCGATCCCGGCGGCGATCGCCCACGGGGTCGATCCCGGCCGTTTCCTGTCGGTTGAAGCGCACCTGCTGTCCGGCGCGCTGGTCCTCGGCGCTTTCTTCATCGCCACCGATTACGTGACCTCGCCCAACACGGCCAGCGGGCAGATCGTCTTCGGGCTGGGCATCGGTTTCCTCACCTGGGTCATTCGCAGTTTTGGCGGCTACCCCGAGGGCATGGCCTTTGCCGTGCTGCTCATGAACGCGCTGACGCCGGTCATCGACCGCTTCGTCAAGCCGCGTGTTCTCGGGCGCGACCGCAAGGGCAAGCCGCTCGACATTCCGGAGAACACCTGATGAATCTCGACGCCATTCGCGACAAACTCGCCTACCAGCCCTTGCTGCTCGGTGTTGTCGCCCTGATCGCCAGCGGCGCGCTGGCGGTGGTCTCCGATGCCACCGGGCCGGCCATCGCCGCGGCCGAAGCCAAGGACTTGCGTGATTCGCTGTCGGAGGTGTTGCCGGTCGGGCTGGCCGACAACGATTTCCTGAAGGATACGGTCGACCTGAAAAAAGACGGCAAAACGGTGACCGTTTATCGCGCCCGCCAGGGCAGCGAGATCAAGGCGGCGCTGTTCAAGGTGGCCGAGCGCGGTTACGGCGGCGACATCCAGGTGCTCATGGCGGTGGACATGGCCGGCCGGACGCTTGGCGTGCGCGTCCTCAAGCACACCGAAACGCCGGGCCTGGGCGACAAGATCGAGGCCAAGAAGGACGACTGGGTGCTGGCCTTCAACGGCAAGTCGCTCGGCGATCCGGCGCCGGACAAGTGGGCAGTCAAGAAGGACAACGGGGTCTTCGACCAGTTCGCCGGCGCCACCATCACGCCGCGCGCCGTGGTCAAGGCGGTCAAGGGCGGGCTGGAATTCTTCGTCGCCCGAAAGCAGGAAATCACCGGCTAGGAGCATGCGATGAGCGATACAGGTACTAACTACGGCGAAATTGTCAAAAACGGCCTCTGGGAACAGAACGTCGTTTTCGCCCAGATGCTGGCGCTGTGCCCGCTCATGGCGGTGACGACGAGCGGCACCAACGGCCTCGGCATGGGGCTGGCGACGACGGCGGTGCTGGTCTGCGCCAACGTGCTGGTGTCGCTGATCCGCCAGGTGGTCAGCGCCCAGGTGCGCATTCCGGTGTTCATCGTGCTCATTGCCACGCTGGTCACCATCGTCGACATGGCGATGAACGCCTGGCTGCACGAGCTGTACAAGGTGCTCGGCCTGTTCATCGCACTGATCGTCGTCAATTGCGCCATCCTCGGCCGTTCCGAATCCTTCGCCGTCAAGAACGGCGTCGCCGCCAGCGCCGTCGACGGCCTGGCCATGGGCCTCGGCTTCACCGGGGCGCTGGTCCTGCTCGGCCTGGTCCGCGAATTCCTCGGCTCCGGCACGCTGTTCGCGCAGGCCTCGCAACTGCTCGGCCCGGCCTTCTCGTTTCTCGAAGTGAAAATCCCCGGTTACGGCGGCGCGCTGCTCATGATCCTGCCGCCCGGCGCCTTCGCCGCGCTCGGCTTCCTGCTCGCCGGCAAGCGCCTCATCGACCGCCGGCTGGCCGAGCGCGAAGCCGCCCGCGCCGCCGTGGCGGCGGCATAAGGAGGACAGACATGCAGATCGGCGTTGCCTATTCCGAACCGGGCCAGCAAATCTGGCTCAACATCGAGGTTCCCGACGAAACGACCGTGGCCGAAGGCATCGAACGTTCCGGCATCCTCAAGCAGTTCCCGCACATCGACCTGACTGCGCAGAAGGTCGGCGTCTTCGGCCGCCTGGTCAAGCTCGACGCCGCTCTGAAGCCGGGCGACCGCGTCGAGATCTACCGCGGCATCATCGCCGACCCGGAAACCGTGCCGCGCAAGGATATGGATAACGACTGAATCCTGCCGTGGCTGCGGGATAGTCCCGCTTGAAAAAGCGCTTCCCGAAAACGACAATGCCCGACTTCCCGCATTTTCGTGCCGCCGGGAAGCGTCCACCGATTACCTCCATCAAAACCCGAGAACAACCATGCATCGTTTGTTGCCTGCACTCCTGTTGCTGCCGGTTTCCGCTTTTGCCGCCGACAGCCTGCCCACCGTCGGCGGGATCCCCGTCGATTTCATCCTTTTCGGCCTCACCCTGCTTGGCGTCGCGCTCTTCCACCATGCCACGCTCTACGTCGCGCTGACCGGCCTGGCCACCATCACGCTGTACAAGATCGTGTTCACCGGCTTCAAGACAGGCGCCGGCGTGCTCGGCTTTGCCGGTCACCTTGGCCATGAATGGGTGGTGCTCACCAACCTGTTCTGCCTGCTCACCGGTTTCGCCCTGCTTGCCCGGCATTTCGAAAAGAGCCATGTGCCGGTCATCCTGCCCAAGTTCCTGCCCGACGACTGGAAGGGCGGCTTCCTCATGCTGGTCATGGTTTTCTTCCTCTCCAGCTTCCTCGACAACATCGCCGCCGCCCTGATCGGCGGTGCCATGGCGCACCAGTTGTTCAAGGCCCGGGTGCATATCGGCTATCTCGCCGCCATCGTCGCCTGTTCCAACGCCGGCGGTTCCGGCTCGGTGGTCGGCGACACCACGACGACCATGATGTGGATCGACGGCATCAGCCCGCTGGCCGTCCTCGACGCCTACGTCGCGGCCGCCGTCGCGCTGGTCATCGTTGCCTACTTCGCGGCCAAACAGCAGCACGCCTACTCGCCGATCATCCGCCATAGCCACGCCCACACGCATGTGGACTGGGGGCGCATTTTCATTGTCGGGCTGATGCTGGTTTTCGCGGTCGGCACCAACGTCACGGTCAATCTCAACTTCGCCGAGCTGGCCGACCACTTTCCCTTCATCGGCGTCGCCGTCTGGGTGGCCATCATCCTGACCATCCGGGTGCGTCGTCACGACTGGGAACTCATGCCGGAAACCATCAAGGGTTCGATCTTCCTGCTCTCGCTCGTGCTCTGCGCCTCGATGATGCCGGTCGAACAATTGCCGCCGGCCTCATGGGTCTCGGCGCTGGCCTTGGGCTTCATCTCGGCCGTCTTCGACAACATCCCGCTCACCGCGCTGGCCTTGCGTCAGGGCGGTTACGACTGGGGCGTCCTGGCCTACGCCGTCGGCTTCGGCGGCTCGATGCTGTGGTTCGGTTCCTCGGCCGGCGTCGCGCTCTCCAACATGTACCCCGAAGCCCGCTCGGCCGTGCAGTGGGTCAAGAACGGCTGGCACGTGCCGGTTGGCTACGTTGCCGGTTTCGCCGTGCTCATGCTGGTGCTCGGCTGGCATCCCGATGCCGGCCACAAGAAAGTCGCCGAGCCGGTCGCCGTCGAAGCGCCGGCCCCGGCGCAGTAATTCTGTCGCCAGCCCGGTTGCTACGGTCAACCGGGAAAAACAGCAAAAAATGAAATAAGGCGGCTCCGGCCGCCTTTTTTCATGTCGGCTTTGCGACAAAAAAAGACCGTTTTTGCGCACCATTCCAGTGCCAAAAAATCAATACTAACTACATGATAAAAAACGGAAAAGCGGTCATATAATGCGCCTCCCGAATCGAATGGAACAGGTATCAATTTATGACGCAAGAAACTTCCGGAAATGCCCTGGCCTGCATTGGCGAAACCCATGGCTATCTTTTTGATGGCGATTCCGTCCAGATCAATGCCGAACTGAACTTTTCCGATGCCGCGCTGGGCGCCGCATCGCAATGGGCGCTGCAGTTGTGGAGCAGCGTGTCAGGCTTTCCGGATCAGCAACTGGCTGGCGTCAAGGTTGCCGAGCTGGCCGTTTATCCGGCCGCCGGTTATCAGAGTCTGGCCGCCACGGTTGCCGCTACGCCGCCGGCCGGGTCGGATGAGCAGAATGTCGCGCTGGCCCTGGTTTTCTGGGACGAGAACGGCCAGCCGACGGTGGCCGATATGGCCGTTTATCCGCTTGCCGAGAGCTTCGTGCAGCCCAAACTGGCGGGTAACCTCAGCGTTGGCCTGGCCGACGGCCTGGCCACGATCAAGGTCGATGCCATCGAAAACCCGCGCGCCGAAGACAACCTGAGCGGCACCCTGGCCCTCGAATTGTGGGCGCTCGACGCTCCCTATGCCGGCGGCAGCTGGCAGGGCATTCCGGTGGCCAGCGTCATCCTCGGCGTGCTCGGCGGTGGCAACAGCCTGATCGACAGCCATTTCGTCGTGCCGGCCGCTGCCCCCGAAGGTCCAGGCGTACTGACCCTGATGCTGCGCGAATGGGGGCCGCTCGGCTACGTGACCCGCGACTACTGCAATCTGTCGCTCGAAGCGCCGGCCAAGGCCAAGCCAAAAGCTGCTGCCAAGAAGGCCATCGCCAAGGAAGAAGCACCGAAGGCCAAGTCCGAAACCAAGCCGGCTGCTGACAAGGTCAAGAAGACCAAGTCGGCCGACAAGGCCCCCGCCAAAGCCAAGGCCGCAGCTATCAAGGGCATTGCCATCAATGCCGCCAGCGAGGCCGAACTGCTTGCCATCAAGGGCCTGACCGCGACCGTGGCCAAGGCCATTGTCGCCGGTCGTCCCTACGCCGCGCTCAACGAACTCGGCAAGGTCAAGGGCGTCGGCCCCAAGCTGCTCGCCACGCTGCGCGACAAGGTCGTCCTGTAATCTGAAACCAGCGTTGCCCTGGCCGCTGTTGGCCGGGGCAACTTTGTTTCAATCGTCGTCTGCCTTGATGCAGACCACCGGTTTGTTCGCCAGGTGCAGCACCTTGCGCGTCACCGAGCCGAGGGCGAGGGCGGCCAGGCCGCCCAGACCGCGCGTCCCCATGACGATGGTGTCGCAACCCAGTTCGTCGGCCAGCGCGACGATGATTTCCGCCGTGTCGCCGAGCCGGACATGGGTTTTATGGCGTATGCCGGCCTCGCTCAGGGCAGCGACGACGGGTTTCTGTACGATGTTCGCCCGGGCTGCCAGGTGCCTCTCGATGGCGTCTTCTTCCATGCCATGGGTTTGCCAGGCAACGGGTTGAGGTTCGACGTTGAGGACATGCACCTCGAGGTCACCGTGCAGCTTGGCAAACTGAACCAGATAGAGCGCGGCGGCAAAAGCATGTTTCGAGCCGTCGACAGGGAGCAGTACCGACTTCATTTTGGTCTCCTTTGGCCCGGTGGCGGGCCGTTCAATACATTCTCCCTACTACTGTAGAAGCAGCGGGCGATTTTCGTTAGGCATATTGCCAAAGGAGCCGGGTTTTTGTCGATAGATTCCCGGGTTGTCGCAAAGGCGACAATTTTCAGAATTTTTAATCCATATAAATCAATGAGTTAAAGGTGGCACCCGTCTTGCTAATTGCTATCCAGACCTCTGGAGAACAGCATGAAAGCCAGCGAAATCCAGGCCTTGCTCGACGAGCCGGCCTGTACTCATAACACCAAGGAAAAGTCCGGCTGCGCCAAGCCCAAGCCTGGTGCCACGGCGGGCGGCTGTTCATTCGACGGCGCGCAGATCGCGCTGCTGCCGATTGCTGATGTTGCCCATATCGTGCATGGTCCGATTGCCTGTGCCGGCTCCTCCTGGGATAACCGCGGCACGCGCTCTTCCGGAGTGACCCTGTACAAGATCGGCATGACCACCGACCTGTCGGAAACCGACGTGGTCATGGGGCGCGGCGAGAAGCGGCTGTTCCATGCCATCAAGCAGGCCATCGACAGCTATTCGCCGAAAGCGGTCTTCATCTACAACACCTGCGTCACCGCGCTGATCGGCGATGACGTCGGCGCCGTCTGCAAGGCGGCGACCGAACGCTGGGGTACGCCGGTTGTGCCGGTCGATGCCGCCGGCTTCTACGGCACCAAGAATCTCGGCAACCGGCTGGCCGGCGAAGCGATGTTCAAGCACGTCATCGGCGCGGCCGAACCGGCGCCCGTCGTGCCGCGCGCCGACGGCCTGCCGACCTACGACGTCAATCTGATCGGCGAATACAACATTGCCGGCGAGTTCTGGCATGTCGCGCCGCTCTTTGACGAACTCGGCCTGCGCATTCTCTGCACGCTGTCCGGCGACTCGCGCTTCCATGAAGTGCAGACCATGCACCGTGCCAAGGTGAACATGGTGGTCTGCGCCAAGGCGCTGCTCAACGTGGCGCGCAAGATGCAGGACACCTACGGTCAACCGTTTTTTGAGGGCAGTTTCTACGGCGTTCAGGATGTCTCCAACGCGCTGCGCGATTTCGCTCGGCTGATCGGCGACCCCGACCTGATCGCCCGCACCGAAGCCGTCATCGCCCGCGAGGAAGCCAAGGCCCACGCCGCGCTCGAACCCTGGCGCGCCCGCCTGAAAGACAAGCGCGTCCTGCTCTATACCGGCGGCGTCAAATCGTGGTCCATCGTTTCGGCCCTGCAGGATCTGGGCATGAAGGTGGTGGCGACCGGTACCAAGAAATCGACCGAAGAAGACAAGGCGCGCATCCGCGAGCTGATGGGCGAGGACACCAAGATGATCGACGACGGCAGCCCGAAGGCCCTGTTGTCGACCTATCACGAGTACAAGGCCGACATCCTGATCGCCGGCGGGCGCAATCTCTACACGGCGCTCAAAGCACGGATTCCCTTCCTCGACATCAATCAGGAACGTGAATTCGGTTACGCCGGTTATGCCGGCATGAGCGAACTGGCCCGGCAACTGGCGCTGTCGATGGAAAGCCCGGTGTGGGCTGCCGTGCGCAAGCCGGCGCCGTGGGCCAAGCAAAGCGGTCCTGGCACCGTGCTGGCGGCGTAAGGGGTACGACATGGCTGAAATCATCCACTCCAAGAAAGCGCTGGCGGTCAATCCGCTCAAGGTCAGCCAGACCATTGGCGCCTCGCTGGCTTTCCTCGGCCTCAACCGCAGCCTGCCGCTCATGCATGGCTCGCAGGGCTGCACGGCCTTCGGCAAGGTGTTCTTCGTGCGCCACTTCCGCGAGCCGATTCCCTTGCAGACGACGGCGATGGATCAGGTGTCGAGCATCATGGGTGCCGACGACAACGTCATCGAGGCGCTGCGCACGCTGTCGGACAAGAGCAAGCCGGACATCATCGGCCTCGTGACCACTGGATTGTCGGAAACGCAGGGCACCGATATTCGCCGCTGCGTCGGCGATTTCCGCCGGGCCCACCCGGAATTCGACCATGTCGCCGTGGTTCCGGTGAATACGCCGGATTACGTCGGCTGTCTGGAAAGCGGTTACGCACTGGCCATTGAAGCCCTGATCGAAACGCTGGTGCCGGAAAGCGCCTGCGTCGGCAAACGGCCGAAGCAGGTCAATGTGCTGGCCTCGGCCATGCTGACGCCGGGCGATATCGAGGCGATCAAGGAGTGGATCGAAGCCTTCGGCCTGCGCCCCATCGTCGTTCCGGACATTGGCGACTCGCTCGATGGCCACCTGGTCGAAGCCGAAACTTCATCGCTGACCATCGGCGGTACGCCGCGCTCGGAAATCGAGATCATGGGCGAGTCGACCGCAACATTGGTCGTCGGACCCTCGCTGCACAAGGCGGCGAACATCCTGAAGACGCGCACCGGCGTGCCCGACTACCGTTTCGATGGCCTCATGGGCCTCGAGGATTGCGACGATTTCACCCAGGCGCTGGCCGAGATTTCCGGCAAACCGGTTCCCGAGAAGATCGAGCGTCACCGTGCCCAGTTGCAGGATGCCATGGTCGACAGCCATTTCATGATCGGCTTCGCCCGCGTTGCGCTGGCCGGCGATCCCGATCTGGTCGGCATGCAGGTGCGTTTCCTGACCAGCATGGGGGCCGAGATTGTCAGCGCCGTTGCCACGCACAAGCATGAAAGCCTGGCTGGGCTGCCAATCGCCAAAGTCATCGTCGGCGACCTGGAGGATATGGAAAAAGAGGCGCGCAGCAATGGTGCACAACTGATCGTCGCCAATTCCCACGCCGCCGACACCGCTTCACGGCTGGGTTTGCCGCTGCTTCGGGCCGGCTTTCCGCAATACGACCACGTGGGCGGTTACGCCCGCACCTGGGTGGGCTACCGCGGTACGCGGCAAGCCTTGTTCGATCTCGCCAACCTCATGCTGGGACAACACCATGAACTCGCACCCTATCGATCAATCTACTGGGCCGACGACCGCGATGGCGTCAGCAAACAACATGTCATCTCGTCGGCTGCAGCTGGTCTGGTCCATTAGGCAGGAGCCGGACGCCATGATCAAGGTCGCTTTCGCCTCGACTGACCGGACGCGGGTCAATCAGCACTTCGGTTCGGCCGAGGGCTTCGTGATCTACGAAGTGACGCCGGACAAGGCGACGCTGGTCGGCGTTGGCGAATTCGCCGAAGAGGCGATGGATGGCAATGAGGACAAGCTCGGCGCCAAGGTCGATTTCCTCGAAGGCTGCGCCGGGGTTTACGTCATGGCGATTGGCGCTTCGGCGATCAAGAAGTTGCTGGCCAAGGGCATCCAGCCGATCCGCGTCGATGAGGTTGACACGGTCGACGAGCTTTTAGGCCAAATTTCGAAAGCGATGAGCGACGGCGGGGTGGTCTGGATCGACCGCGCCATCGCCGCCCAGGCCAAGGCCAAGGAAGAGAATCGCTTCGCTTCCATGGAAGAGGAAGGGTGGGAAGGATGAGCTCAAACATCATTGAACATCGCGGCATCGTCCAGCGCGTCGAGGCGGGCAAGGCCATCGTGGCGATGGAAACGGCCGGCTGCTCGTCCTGCGGGCAGGGCAGCAGTTGCGGCATCGGCAAGATGGCCAGCGGCCGTCCGGCCACCTTGCTGACCCTGCCGGTTTCCGGTGACATCAAGGCCGGCGACATGGTGATGATTGCGCTGCCGGCCAGTCGCCTGACTTTTTCGGCCTTGCTCGGCTATCTCTTCCCCGCCTTCGCCATGATTTTCGGCGCCTGGCTCGGTTCACTGCTCGATGGCAGCGACGGTGCCACGGCACTCGGCGCCATTGCCGGCTTTCTCGGCGCGCTGGCGGTTGCCCGCATCGCCATCGGCCTGGTGCCCGGCCTCATGCCGGCGCCACAACTCATTCCGGTTTCCAACCAATCCAACCCATTTCCCAAGGAGTATGACCATGACTGAAGCCATTGCTGCCGATCCCATCTTCGAAACCGATTTCGTCAAGGAGATGGCCCGCCAGATGCGCGCGCTCGATACCTACGGCACCTACGCCGGCTGGACGGTCGAAAAGATCCTCGATCCCTACATCCTGACCAAGGAACGCAAGGCCAACATCCCGATGATCGGTGATCCGGACGACGAGACCATCTCGCGCGTCAAGGCGTTCTATAACGCCATCGCCGTACTCATCGAAAAGGAATGCAAGCTGCTCGCCGTGCCGCTCGTGCACCTGACCCATGAAGGTTTTGGCCGCGCCATCATTACCGTCGGCAAGCTGGTTGCCGTTGAAAAGACCCTGCGCGACGTCCATCGCTTCGGCTTCCCGAGCCTGTCCAAGATGAAGGATGACGCCGACAAGATGCTCGCTATCGCGCTGGAACGTATCGGTCAGTATCCGAACGTCGCCGGGCTGTAAGGGCGGGGGGCAACATGACTGACGAAGAACTGGCCGCCCTCGACAAGGAAGTCAAGAAGCTCAAGCGGATCGCTTCCGAGTGGGCTTCGCAAATGCACGATCTCGTGGAAGACCGCCTGCCGGCTGGCTTTCACGAAATTCCCGCGCTTTCCCAATCCACCTACGATGCCTGCCAGGCGTGGGCCGATGCCAGTGCCCGACTCGCAGCAGCGCAGAAAGGACAACCAGCATGATCACCGGACTCACCAAAGGCGGCACCGAATGGACGCCGCAATTCGCCACCAGCCTCGATCAAGCCAAGTGCATCGGCTGCGGCCGCTGCTACAAGGTCTGCCCGCGCAATGTGCTCGACCTCGTCGAGCGTGAGCTGGATGACGATGATGATGACGAAGACGACAACATGATGGTCATGTCGCTGGCCAACCCGGCTGACTGCATCGGTTGTGGCTCCTGCGGACGGGTTTGTCCGAAGGACTGCTACACCTACGCACCGGCCTGAGCATGGCCGCGCTGCCTGATTCCGCGTATGGCGAGGCAGTGTGCGCCGCCTTGCGCGGCCAGGTGGAAAAACTCGGCCTGACTATCGGCGACGAGCCGGTGTGGGCCGAGGCGACTTTCGCCGAGGAGGTTGATCCCTACTCGCAGGAAATCAGCGTGATCGCTACCTGGCGGGGCAAGCAGCGCTTTGGAACGGTGACCTTTTTTTCCGACGGCCGCGTCTTCGCCGAGTACCAGGTGCTGCTCCAGCATCCGGCCCGGGACGACAGTTACGTCGAAGCGGTGCAGGTCTGGGGACGACCCGAGAAGTTGAGCGGCGACCCGGTCATTGTCGAATACGCCAAGTAACCCATGACTGTTTCGCCCCGTTTGCTGTTCATTCACAAGCATGGGACCAGTGGTCGTGTCCGCTTTCTCTGTTTGAGTTCGGGTGTTGTCGCCTTCAAGCCATTGCCGACACTGTCGGCGTTGCGCGATGAAGATTTCTCGCCGACCGTCCAGTTCCATCCGACGGCGGTCGTCCGCGAAGCCGAGGTTCATCTCGGGCTGGCCGAGGGTGCAGTCGAACCGGTGGTCGATTTTCAGGCTTGGGTCGATACGCCGGAGGGTGACGTGCCCGTTTTGCTCGCCGCGTTTGCCAGCATCGATCCGCCGTTCGAGGCGGCCGACCGACTCCACGGCCGCTTTATCGCAATTACCGAGTCGCGCCAGCTAAGTGAAGTCGAACGAAATCTGCTGCGTCGGGCCTACGAGCACGTCCTGGGATAAGCCGTTCAGTGGCGTCGAGAAGGGCCTGGCGGTGCGCTTTCCGGTGGGCCGCCAGGCCGGCCGGGGTGTAGCCCTGAAGGACGACGCCGGGTGGCATGATGCTGCCGCCCCGTTGTTCGGCGGCGGCGAGGATCAGCGGTGTCGACAATCCCTTGCCGCGATGCTCGGCCGAAATCCACAGGTAGGAGCCGGCATAGAAGCCGACGATGCGGCCGACCTTGAATATCGCCGTGTTGAATCCTTCGCGGGCGTGGCGGATGGTATAGCCGGAGTTTCGCAACAACCGCGCCGGCAATTGCGGAGACCACGCCTGGGCGGCCAGCTTGGCCAGGATGTCTGCCGCTTCATCATCGGTCACGCGCAGGCTGTCTGACGGCCGGTCGATGCCGGGGCCGGCGAAATCGAGGAAGCTTCTCTGCCAGGGGGCGGTCATGTTGTTGTGTGTATTCGTTGATCCAAACGTTCATTAGCACGGACCGTACCGGTCAGCGTCCGGAAACGCTTCCAGTGCGGCCATTGCTCGATGCCGGGCGCGGAGAGTGCCGTGGTACAGCGTTTTCCGCAAGTGGTGGAGTCGCGGGAGCCGGTTTTGGTTCCCGCAATTGCCCATGCGATTGCAGCTTCCAGTGGGGTATCCGTCAGGGATTGTAGTGAACCTGACAAGGCAGTTTTGGCTTGCAGATTGAGCCAAGCTGCTGAAAATTAAGTGTTTATACTTTTATCTCTGTCGTGGCACGCCCCTTGCAAGATCAGGTCATCTACTCTGGGAGAATCGCCATGATCAATCTGACCCCCGCTGCCATTAAGGCTGTTCAACGTTTTATCCGCGGTTCTGAAACACCTGTCCTCGGGCTGCGCCTGACCATTTCCGGTGGCGGTTGCTCCGGTCTGCAATACGGCATGAAGCTCGAAACCGAGAAGGCCGAAGACGACTGGGAACTGGAAGTCGAAGGCGTAAAGGTGCTGGTCGATGCCATGACCATGCCGATGATCGACAACGTCACCGTCGATTTCGTCGACACGCTGACCCACACCGGTTTCAAGTTCGACAACCCCAACGCCAGCGCCCAGTGTTCCTGCGGCTCTTCGTTCTCGGTCTAAGGAGCAATAGTCATGTGGGAATATTCAGACAAGGTTCGCGAACACTTCTTCAACCCGCGCAATTCCGGCCCGCTGGAAGAAGCGAACGGTATCGGTGACGTCGGTTCCATCCAGTGCGGCGACGCGCTGCGCCTGATGCTCAAGGTCGAGCCGGAAACCGAGATCATCCAGGACGCGCACTTTCAGACCTTCGGCTGCGGTTCGGCCATCGCCTCGTCGTCGGCACTGACCGAAATGATCAAGGGCATGACGCTGGATCAGGCGCTCGAAGTGTCGAACCAGAACATCGCCGATTACCTCGACGGTCTGCCGCCGGAAAAGATGCACTGCTCGGTCATGGGCCGCGAAGCCCTGCAGGCTGCCATCGCCAACTACCGTGGCGAAGAGTGGTCCGATGACCACGAAGAAGGCGCGCTGATCTGCAAGTGTTTCGCCATCGACGCCGTGATGATCGAGGACGTGGTCAAGGCCAACAACCTCAACACGGTCGAGGAAGTCACCTTCTACACCAAGGCCGGCGGTGGTTGTGCGGCTTGCCACGAAGGCATCGAGGAAATTCTGGCCAAGGTCATGGCCGAGCGCGCCGGTCCGGGTGAAGTCTCGCCGCCGCCGGCTTGCCCGGCCACGCCGGAAGCGCCGAAGCCGCCGACCAAGAAGCTGTCGATCGTCGAGAAGATTGCCAAGATCCAGGAAGTGCTCGAGTCGGTTCGCCCGATGCTCCAGCGCGATCACGGCGATGTCGAGCTGGCCGACGTCCAGGGCAAGAAGATCTATGTGCACCTCAAGGGCGCCTGCTCCGGTTGCATGATGGAAGCGGCAACCCTTGGCGGCATCCAGCAGAAGATGATCGAAGTGCTGGGTGAGCTGGTGCAGGTTCTGCCGTCGTCGCACATGCCCGTAGAGGCCTGATCGAGACTGCTACGGTCAACTGGAAAAAACGGCCAAATTCGAAATCATCCCAACCTCAACAGAGAAACCGAGGACTGCGCCATGAAACCGATCTATCTCGACAACAACGCCACGACGCGGGTCGATCCCGCGGTGGTCGAAGCCATGCTGCCGTTCTTCACAGAGCATTTCGGCAACGCCTCGTCGATTCACGCCTTTGGCAGTGAAGTCGGCAAGGCGCTGAAGAAGGCCCGCAGTCAGGTTCAGGCGCTGCTCGGCGCCGAGCATGACTCGGAAATCATCTTCACCTCCTGCGGCACCGAGTCCGACTCGACCGCCATCCTCTCCGCCCTCAAGGCCCAGCCCGACCGCAACACGGTGATCACCACCAACGTCGAGCACCCGGCCATCCTGACCCTGTGCGACTGGCTCGAGAAAGAAGGCTATATCGTCCACAAGCTCAAGGTGGACAAGAAGGGCCGCATCGACCTGGACGAATACAAGTCGCTGCTCCATGACCGCGTCGCCATCGTTTCGGCAATGTGGGCCAACAACGAAACGGGCACCATCTTCCCGGTCGTCGAGATGGCCGAAATGGCCGCCGCCAAGGGCATCATGTTCCACACCGACGCCGTGCAGGCCGTCGGCAAGATTCCCATCGATCTCAAGAACACCAAGATCGACATGCTTTCGTTGTCCGGCCACAAGCTGCACGCCCCGAAGGGCATCGGCGTACTCTACTTGCGCCGTGGCTGCCGCTTCCGTCCGCTACTCCGTGGCGGTCATCAGGAACGCGGTCGTCGCGCCGGCACCGAGAACTCGGCCTCCATTGTCGCCCTCGGCATGGCCTGCGAACTCGCCCAGCAGAAAATGGACGTCGAGAATACCGAAGTCCGCCGCCTGCGCGACAAGCTGGAAAAGGGCATCCTGAGCCAGGTTACCCACGCCTTCGTCACCGGTGATCCGAGCAATCGCCTGCCCAATACCGCCAACATCGCCTTCGAATACATCGAGGGCGAGGCCATCCTGCTCCTCCTCAACAAGGTTGGCATTGCCTGTAGTTCCGGCTCGGCCTGCACCTCGGGCTCGCTCGAACCATCGCACGTGATGCGCGCCATGGGCATCCCCTACACCGCCGCGCACGGCACGATCCGCTTCTCGCTGTCGGTCTACAACACCGAAGAGGAAATCGACCGCGTCATCGAAGCGGTGCCGCCCATCGTCGCCCAACTGCGCAAACTTTCGCCGTACTGGACCGACAAGGGCCCGGCCGCCAATCCCGAAGCGGCCTTCGCCCCGACATACGCCTGACGGCAACCGTCTCTCTCTGCAGTACCTCGGTTAGCCCCGGAAGCAATTCCGGGGCTTTTTTTGCTACTCGCGATTGAGTTCGACCCGGTTGCGCCCGGCGCTTTTTGCGGCGTACAGGCTGCTATCGGCCGTCCTGACCAGTAGCTGCGGGGCGGTGTCGATGCTCGGCTGGGTGCTGGCGACGCCGAAGCTGCAGGAGACGCGGCCGTCGATGCCGCGCTCGTGCGGGATGCGCAGGTCCCGGGCCGATTGGCGCATGCGTTCGGCCACCGCGTAGGCGCCTTCGGCATCGGTGCCGGGCAGGATGGCGACGAATTCCTCGCCGCCATAGCGGGCGACGCAGTCCTCGACGCGAAAGAGTGATTCGCTGAGCGAATTGGCCACCGCCCGGAGGCAGTGATCGCCCGCCTGGTGACCGTAGATGTCGTTGAATTGCTTGAAGAAATCGACGTCGCTGAGGACGATGCTGAGCGGCGCCTCGTTGCGGATGCAGCGCTTCCATTCGACGAGCAGCGTGTCGTCGAAGTGGCGCCGGTTGGGGATGCCCGTCAGGCTGTCGAGAATGGCGATTTCCTTGAGCTGACGATGGACTTCGCAGATTTCCTGCTGCCGGGTCGAAATACGCAGCAGGGCACGAACCTTGGCGAGCAGGACGACCTCCGAAACCGGCTTGGACAGGAAGTCGTCGCCGCCAGCCAGAATGCCCCGGGCCAGCGTGTCCTCGTCGGTAACCGAGGAGAGGAAAACGATCGGCGTCCACGGCGAAATGCCTGTTTCGATTCTGGAAAGCTCCCAGGCGCGGATTCTTTGCGTCAGTTCGATGCCGTTGGTGTCCTGCTGGGTGGTGTCGAGTAGAACCATGTCGGGCTGAATTTCGCGAAACATCTGCAAGGCTTGCTCGGCATCACCCGTGGCGATGGTGCGGACTTCAGGCAGTTGGCGAAGACACTCGCAAATCAGCGCCCGATTGCCGG
Source organism: Gammaproteobacteria bacterium (assembly GCA_018828385.1). GTDB lineage: Bacteria > Pseudomonadota > Gammaproteobacteria > Burkholderiales > Rhodocyclaceae > Azonexus. Next base: position 64,559 of record JAHJVE010000005.1, read on the forward strand.
CTGAGGGGTCGATGACGAGTACGGTCGGCTTGTTTCTGTCGGATGCGGCCTGTTCGGACATGATCGGATTGCCTCGTCGGATCAAAGTATTGATCGATCATAGCACCATGGCGAGAGGGGGCAGAAGCGGATGCCATTTTCGATCGACCCGTCGAGGAGTAATATGTGGTCGTTTTCCATACGGTACCGTCTGGAAAAGCGATCGATATTCAGGAGACTGTGGCAATGCAAATCAAGGATAAGGTATTTCTGGTAACCGGCGCCGGCTCTGGCCTGGGGGCGGCGACAGCATCGGCTTTGGCCGGGGCGGGGGCGAAGGTCGTGCTGGTCGACCTCAATCGCGAGGCCGGCGAAAAGTTGGCGGCAGAATTGGGCGCTGGCGCCTGTTTTGTCGAAACTGATGTGGCCAACGAGACTTCTGCGGTCAACGCGATAAATACGGCAATTTCAAAATTCGGTGCGCTGCATGGCCTGGTTAATTGCGCCGGCGTGGCCCCGGCCGAAAAGGTACTCGGCAAGGAAGGACCGCACCGCCTCGAGAGTTTCGCCAAGGTCATCAACATCAATCTGGTCGGCACCTTCAACATGATCCGTCTGGCCGCGGATGCAATGATGAAACATGAGCCGGATGCTGGCGGCGAGCGCGGCGTCATCGTCAATACCGCCTCCGTCGCTGCCTATGAAGGCCAACTCGGGCAGGCCGCCTACGCCGCTTCGAAGGGCGGCATCGTCGCCCTGACCTTGCCGGTCGCCCGCGAACTGGCGCGCAGCGGCATCCGCTGCATGACCATTGCACCTGGCATCATGGAAACGCCGATGCTGCTCGGCATGCCCCCTGAGGTGCAGGATTCGCTGAACAAGATGGTGCCGTTCCCGACGCGCATGGGTAAGCCGGCCGAGTACGCGGCGCTGGTCACCCATATCGTCCAGAATGCCTATCTGAATGGTGAAGTGATTCGTCTGGACGGTGCCATCCGGATGGGGGTCAAATAATCTATACTGCGGACCCGTCCTAGATCCAAAGGCACTTCGGTGCCTTTTTTGTTCGTATGCCTCCCGCTTCCTGTTATCACTGTGGCCTGCCCATTCCCGATGATGTCGATCTGTCGGTGACGGTCGGCGGGGAGCCGCGGGCCATGTGCTGTTTCGGCTGCCAGGCGGTGGCTCAGTCGATCGTCGACAACGGCCTGGCCGATTATTATCGCAGCCGCGATGCGATGCCCGAGTCGCCGCGCGAAGCCATGCCGGCGATTCTCGAACAACTGGTCATGTACGACCATGCCGAGTTCCAGAAAAGTTTCGTCAAGGAACTGGGGCAAAACGAGCGGGAAGCCTCGCTCCTCCTCGAAGGTATTACCTGCGCCGCGTGTATCTGGCTCAACGAGCAGCATGTCGGCCGGTTGCCGGGGGTAACTGCCGTCACCATCAACTACACGACCCGCCGCGCGCGCGTGCGCTGGGATGAATCCCGGATCAAGCTTTCCGACATCCTCGGTGCGGTCGCCGCCATCGGCTATCGCGCCTACCCTTACGACGCCGCCAAGAACGAGGAAATCTCCCGCAAGGAGCGGCGCGATGCGATGTGGCGTCTGTGGGTTGCCGGCTTCGGCATGATGCAGGTCATGATGTATGCCTACCCCGTGTATATCGCCGACGGTGAAATGGCGCCGGATATCGAAAGCCTCATGCGCTGGGCCAGCATGTTGCTCACCCTGCCCGTCATCTTCTATTCCTCGGCGCCGTTCTTCCGCAACGCCTGGCGCGACATCAAACTGCGTCGCGTCGGCATGGACGTGCCGGTGGCGCTGGGCGTCGGCACAGCGTTCGTGGCCAGTTGCTGGGCAACCTTTATGCAGTCCGGCGAGGTCTATTTCGATTCGGTCACGATGTTCATTTTTTTCCTGCTCGGCGGCCGCTATCTTGAAATGACGGCGCGCCAGAAGGCCGTCAGCGTGACCGAGGCGCTGGCCAGGCTGCTCCCGGCCTTTGCCCAAAAAATGGCCAAGTTTCCGGTTGACCGTGAGACCGAGCAATGTGTCGTCGCCGATTTGCGTCCCGGCGACTACATCATGGTCCGGGCTGGGGACGTCGTGCCGGCCGACGGAAGGGTCATCGAAGGCATCAGTTGCGCCAACGAGGCCCTGCTCACCGGCGAAAGCAAGCCAGTGCCGAAGGCTCCCGGCGAGGCGGTAACCGGGGGCTCGATCAATGCCGAGAGTCCGCTCGTCGTTCAGGTCGAGCGCGTCGGCGAAGAAACGCGTCTGTCGGCCATCATCCAGTTGATGGAACGGGCGGCGGCGGAAAAGCCGAAAATCGTCGTCCTGGCTGATCGCATTGCCAGCTATTTCGTCGCGGTCTTGCTGGCCGTGGCGGTATTGGTCGCCGTCGGCTGGTATTTCGCCGATCCATCGAAAGCGCTGTGGATCACCGTATCGGTGCTGGTCGTCACCTGTCCTTGCGCCCTGTCGTTGGCAACGCCCATCGCGCTGACCGTCTCGGCTGGCGCTCTGGCCAAGGATGGCCTGCTCGTCACGCGTGGCCATGCCATCGAAACGCTGGCCAGGGCAACGCATTTCGTCTTCGATAAAACAGGCACTTTGACTACCGGGCGCATGCATCTGGTTGACGTTTTTCCTGCTGCAGCTACGAGTCGGGAGGACTGTCTGGCGATCGCCGCCGCCCTCGAACACGCCTCCGAGCATCCGGTGGCCAGCGCGCTGCGTCAGGCCGCCGGCGAGCAGTTGCCCGCAACCTCCGCCGCCGTGAGTGAGCCGGGTCAGGGCATGGAGGCGATCGTCGGCGGCCGTCGCTGCCGTATCGGCCGTCCCGATTACGCGCTGGCCCTGAGTGCCGGCAAATTGCCGGATACAGCCGCCGACTGGCTGGAAAGCGGCGACACGGTGGTCGTTCTTGCCGATGAAGACGGCTGTCTGGCACTGTTCAGAATCGGCGACGAGTTGCGCCAGGAGTCAGCAGCACTGATTGCCGAGCTTCGCGCCGCTGGCAAAAAAGTCATCCTGCTCACGGGCGATGCCCCGGCGGTTGCCCAGCGCGTTGCCGATAAGCTCGGTATCGCCGATGTGCGGGCCGGTGTGACTCCCCAGGGCAAGCACGATTGTGTTACCGGGCTTCAGGCGGAAGGTGCCGTCGTCGCCATGTTGGGTGATGGCGTCAACGACGCCCCTGTGCTGGCCCAGGCACAGGTCTCGGTGGCCATGGGCGGCGGTGCCCAACTGGCCAGGACGCAATCCGACTTCATCCTGCTTTCTGAGAATCTCGACCACCTGCGTCATGGCTTGCGGCGGGCCCGCAAAACGCTGGATGTGATTCGCCAGAACCTCTGGTGGTCCTTCGCGTACAATTTCGTAGCCTTGCCATTGGCCATTGCCGGGTATGTAACTCCGTGGATCGCCGGCATCGGCATGTCGGCCAGTTCTTTACTGGTCGTCCTCAATTCGCTGCGCATTCAGCGCGTGGAGACAGATTGATGGAAAGTGTCTACCTGCTTATTCCGGTTTCGGTCCTCCTGGTTTTCGGGATCGCCGTGGCCTTCTGGTGGTCGGTGCGCAGCGGCCAGTTCGATGATCTCGAGGGGCCCGGCTTTCGCGTCCTGATGGACGAAGATCAGCCGACGCCACCCAAGAACGACGAGGAAGCCAACAAACCCGTCAATAGTTGACCTGCGTCAACGCTTAGGATGATCCTGCTTGGCAGAATTACGCCGTTGCGAGGCAAATGCCTCGCTGTATTTCTCTGTTGGGGTTGGGGTGCGTTACGACGCACCCTTTTTTTGTCCACGTTTCCCGCGCGTCTTGCTACGACTACATATTTCGGACTATCTGCCTTAGATAATAGGTAGGTTGATCTAGGTCAAAACGCACGCCCTGAACTAGAATACCATCGCTTTCCATGTGTCCCCTTGGGTTCAGGGAGGTGGGCATTCCGTTTTTTCTTTACGAGAGGTGGGTTCATGTCTGGAACGAAAACCACATATAACGACAAAGTCGTACGGCAATTCGCTGTCATGACTGTTATTTGGGGCATTGTTGGCATGCTGGTCGGTGTCATCATTGCTGCGCAGTTGGTCTGGCCGGAGCTGAATATTGGCTTCCTGCACTTTGGTCGTCTGCGCCCGCTGCATACCAACGCAGTTATTTTTGCGTTTGGTGGCTGTGCTCTGTTTGCAACGTCTTACTGGTGCGTTCAGCGCACTGGGCACACCCGTTTGTGGGGTGGTCCGCTAATTCCATTTACTTTCTGGGGTTGGCAGCTTGTTATTTTGTTGGCCGCTATCAGCTTGCCATTGGGTATTACCCAAGGTAAGGAGTATGCCGAACTGGAATGGCCGATCGACATCCTGATCACGCTGGTCTGGGTTTCGTACGCAATTGTTTTCTTCGGTACCATCGGCAAACGCACCGTTTCTCACATCTATGTGGCGAACTGGTTCTTCGGTGCAATGATCATTGCTGTCGCTCTGTTGCATTTGGGTAACAGCGCGGCACTGCCTGTTTCCTTCCTGAAGTCCTACTCTGCATACGCCGGTGTGCAGGACGCGATGATTCAGTGGTGGTATGGTCACAACGCTGTGGGCTTCTTCCTGACCGCTGGCTTCCTCGGCATGATGTATTACTTTGTGCCGAAACAGGCTGGTCGGCCGGTTTACTCCTACCGTTTGTCTGTGGTCCACTTCTGGGCGCTGATCTTTACGTACATGTGGGCGGGCCCGCACCATCTGCACTACACAGCGCTGCCTGACTGGACGCAGTCCGTCGGTATGATCTTCTCTCTGATTCTGTTGGCTCCGTCCTGGGGGGGCATGATCAACGGCATCATGACCCTGTCGGGTGCCTGGCATAAGCTGCGCGACGACCCCATTCTGAAGTTCCTGATCACCTCGCTGTCCTTCTACGGTATGTCTACGTTCGAAGGTCCGATGATGTCGATCAAAACTGTCAATGCCTTGTCGCACTACACGGACTGGACTGTCGGTCACGTTCACTCCGGTGCTCTTGGCTGGGTGGCGATGGTTTCCATCGGTTCCATGTACTACCTGCTGCCGAAGCTCTTTGGTAAGACTGAGATGTATAGCACCAAGCTGATGACGACCCACTTCTGGATTGCCACGATCGGTACCGTGCTTTATATCGCTTCGACCTGGATTTCCGGCGTGATGCAGGGCTTGATGTGGCGCGCAGTAAATGCCGACGGTACGCTGGCTTACAGCTTCGTCGAGTCCGTCAAGGGTTCCTATCCGTTCTGGGCAATCCGTTGGTTGGGTGGTGTCCTCTTCCTGTCCGGTATGTTGATCATGGCTTACAACATGTTCAAGACCATGGCTGGCGGTAGCACCAAGGACACGCCGGTGATCGTTCCGGTTGGTCATCACGCCTGATTAGGGGGAATAACAATGCTCAAGCATGAACAAATTGAAAAGAGCGTAACGCTCCTTATCGTTCTTACGTTGTTGGTTGTGATCTGGGGTGGTTTGCTGGAGATCGTTCCACTGTTCTTCCAGAAATCCACCACTACGCCAGTCGAAGGCACGAAGCCGTATGACGCTGTGCGTCTTGCTGGCCGTGACGTTTATCTCCGCGAAGGCTGCTACAACTGCCATTCGCAAATGATTCGTCCGTTCCGTGCCGAAACCGAGCGCTACGGTCACTACTCCGTTGCCGGCGAGTACGTTTATGATCATCCATTCCAGTGGGGTTCCAAGCGTACCGGTCCTGATCTGCATCGTGTTGGCGGTCGCTACTCTGACGAGTGGCAGCGCGCACACCTGATGAATCCTCGCGATGTGGTGCCTGAGTCCAATATGCCCGCGTTTGCCTTCCTGGCAGGCAACAAGGCCAAGGATACGGTTGGCGCCGATATCGAGAAGAAGATGCAGGTCATGCGTACCTACGCAAATGTCCGCGGTATTCCTACCTACTCTGACGAAGAGATCAAGGGTGCCAAGGCGGCTATCGGCGATAAGACCGAACTTGATGTCCTGATTGCCTACCTGCAGGGCATGGGTACGGCTCTGAAGAACGTCAAGTAATAGCCATGGACATCAACGATCTGCGTTCCATCGTTACGGTTGTCGGGTTGCTCTGCTTCCTGGGGATCGTGGGGTGGGCCTACGGCAAGGGTAGCAAGAAGGGGTTTGATGAAGCTGCCAACTTGCCGTTCGCGGAGCATGATGATCAGGGTGAGGCGTCAAAGCCGTCGCACCCCCGCTGAAAAAAGGAAAGCAAATGAGCGATTTCGTTAGCGATTTTTGGAACCTGTACGTAGTTGTTATCGTGCTTGCAAGTATTCTTGCTTGCGCGGTACTCCTGATTGTGCAGGGAAAGGCGACGTTTACCCCCGGAAAGACCATGGGGCACGTTTGGGATGAAACCCTCGAGGAATACAACAATCCAATGCCGAAATGGTGGAGTTGGATGTTTGTGATCACCGTCATCTTTGCACTGGTTTACTTGGCTCTGTATCCGGGGCTGGGTAACTACAAGGGCATGCTGGGTTGGACATCAGGTGGCCAGCACAAGGCTGAAGTCGAGAAGATGGATGCTACGGTTAAGCCATTGTTTGACAAGTTCATGGCCATGGATGTCAAGGCTGTGGCCGGCGACAAGCAGGCTATGGAAATGGGCAAGCGCCTGTTCCTGACCTACTGCATGCAGTGCCATGGTGCTGATGCTCGTGGTGCCAAGGGCTTCCCGAATCTGACCGACTCCGACTGGCAATATGGCGGCGAACCGGATCAGATCAAGGAAACCATTTCGAATGGTCGTATGGGTGTGATGCCTCCGCATGAGCAGTTGGGTGCTGATAGCATCAAGGATTTGGCCAACTTCGTCCGCTCGCTGTCTGGTCTGCCGAACGATTCCGTCCGCGCTGCCAAGGGCAAGGAAACCTTTGAATCTGCCGGTTGCGTTGGTTGTCATGGCATGGATGCTCATGGCATGCACGCTGTTGGTGCTCCCAACCTGACTGATAAGACTTGGTTGTATGGTTCTTCTGAAGCGACCATTACCGAAACGATCACCAAGGGGCGTCAGAACCAGATGCCTGCCTGGAAGGAATTCCTGGGTGAAGCCAAGGTGCATCTGCTGTCAGCTTACGTGATTAGCCTGAGCCAAGGCGCCAAGTAATTGACATGTACGGGGCGGCTAGGCCGCCCCGTTTTTATTTCGGCATCAATAAACTGATTTGTATCTAAATTGCGTTGAACTAGCGCCGAGCAATGCTCGTTCAGCGCAATTTAGATACGGATAAGATAATGATGGAACCCTCCAGCAACAGACCCCATACCAAATCTGCTGATCCGAAGGCGGAAGTGTCTTTTTACGAAAAGCACAAAAAAGTATATGTCCGTGACGTCAAGGGGTGGTGGAACAATTGGCGCTGGATCCTAGTCTGGGTCACCCAAATGTTTTTCTATTGCATGCCCTGGCTAGAGTGGAATGGCCGTCAGGCCGTGCTGCTCCATTTGGTTGAACGAAAATTCTATTTGTTTGGCTTGGTCTTGTGGCCTCAGGATGTTTTCTACTTGGCATTACTGCTGATTGTTTCTGCCTATGCCTTGTTCTTGTTTACCGCGATAGCAGGGCGCCTGTTCTGTGGGTACGCCTGTCCCCAGACTGTGTATGCCGAGATATTCATGTGGATCGAAAACAGGATCGAAGGGGATCGTTCTGCCCGAATGAAGTTGGACAAGGGGCCGATGACGGCGAGAAAGTTCCGTCTAAAGGCGCTGAAGCACGCGGTTTGGTTGCTGATCTCGCTGTGGACTGGGGTTACGCTGGTGGCGTATTTCACCCCTGTGAGCGAACTGCTGGCGACCTTTCCGTTTGATTTTTCAGGATGGGAACTGTTCTGGACTTTCTTCTATGGTGGCTTCTGTTATATGCAGGCGGGCTTTCTCCGCGAACAGGTCTGCAAATATATGTGCCCCTATGCGCGTTTTCAAGGAGTCATGTTCGATCCGGATACATTGATTATTACCTACGATCCGGAGCGAGGAGAGCCGCGTGGTCCTCGCAAGAAGGCGGTCGATGTCAATGAGTCGGGCCTTGGCGATTGTGTGGATTGCGGATTATGCGTGGTGGTTTGCCCGGCAGGTATAGATATTCGCAAGGGACAGCAATATGAGTGTATCGGTTGCGGCGCATGTATCGATGTGTGCGATCCCGTCATGGACAAGCTGGGTTTGCCCCGTGGTCTTATCCGCTATACTACAGAAAACGCACTGGCGAAGCACTTCTCCTCCAAGGAGGTGGTTAAGCATCTTATTCGCCCGCGTATCGTGCTTTACACAGTAATTCTGATGGCTATAACCGTAACTGCTGTATGGTCATTGGCAGTTCGCGTGCCACTGAAGGTTGATGTTATTCGCGACCGTTCTCTTTTGGCGAGAGAGGCTGAAGATGGGCGAATTGAAAACGTATACAACCTGAAAATCATGAATACCACCGAGGTGCCCAAGCGTTATACGTTGTCTGTTCAGGGGCTGGAAGGGGCGGAGATTGTCGGTGACCGTATCGTCCAAGTTGGCAGTGCGGAGAACCATGAAGTCACTATCGTCGTTCGCGTTCCCCCGGAGTCCGGGAAAAACGGCGCGAACACCATTTATTTTGATATCAAGGCCCAGAACCACGACAAAATTGCGGTTCACGAAAAGGCCTCATTCTTGATGCCCTGACATGAGTAATTTAATGACATTGAATAATGACAATCGACCTTGGTACAAAGAGCGCTGGCCTTGGTTTTTGATGGCTGGGCCGGGAGTCGTGATTGTTGCCGGTTTTGTCACTTTGTGGCTGGCTGTTGTGAGTAATGATGGTTTGGTAAGTGATGATTATTACAAGCAGGGGCTTGCAGTGAACCAGAGCCTGCAGCGAGACCATCAGGCGGGAAATCTTGGGTTGCAGGGCGATGTAATGCGTTCCGGCTCAAATTTACGGCTGTTGCTGCGTGCCGATAGCGATGCTGGGTTGCCTTCCGAAATAGTTCTGAAGCTGGCGCATCCGACGCGTGCGGGACAGGATCAGTTGATTAAGATGAGCATGGAAGGGCCCGGATTTTACAGCGGCACGCTTGCCGCGGATGTTTCAGGGCGTTGGCTTGTGTCGATTGAGGATCCTGCCGCTAAATGGCGGCTTCAAGGTGAATGGCAAGCTGATTCGTTGGAACCGTTGCGCCTGATGGCGCGATCGGGAAAGTAGTAAGGTTTTTAATTTGTTACTGGGAGGTGACATATGGCGTGGGAACTTTTGTTTAGTAGTGATTTTGGTCTGATGAGCTTTGCAGTGATCGTCGGAGTTCTGATCATCGGTGCTGTAATGGGCAAGATGTACTCGAACAAGATGGATGAGGATGCGCGTAAGGCTGGCAAGTAACACTGTTTGCGTTATATCGCTCGCTGAGCGATGACTGGTCACAAGCCCTCGATTGGCTCTGCTACTCGGGGGTTTGTTTTTGCGTGAAGAGCAGTGACATATGATGCATGCTGGTTCAGGCTTGGCCTTTGCGGATAGGTATTAATGGCGTTCAAGGTCTAGAAACAAGGACGTCCAACGAGGAATCAGTAACTGTCTTTAGAAAATCGATCCTGCCTCTTATGCCAATATCAACGCATTTTAATATTGGCCGTTTTTTCCAGTTGACCGTGGAGGTCACGTATTCCGGCGATGTAGGCTCGGTCGCCCCTCCCTTGAGCAATATTTTTGATCGTCGGGTGCTCGAAATGGTTGAAAGCGCCAAGTTTGGCTGTGGTGCCTGACGATAAACTCGACGGGGTTTTGACTGTTTCTTTGTCGGTCGGATGAAGGATGTGGGTTGAGAGACCCTATGGCGCCGGAAGCTCCGCTTCATGAAATCTGTAGGTGCCTAGTGCGCGGTCGGCCAGGTAGCGCTCGAGACACAAGCTAACACTAAGAAAGGCCAGCTCATTCCAGGGGATTTGTTCCGTATGGTACAGGCCGACCTCAAGGCTTTCCTCGCCGGCGTAAAAATGGGGGGTAGCCATACGGCCACGATAGAACAAATGGACCTGGTTGATGTGAGCGATGCTGATCATGGCGAACGGACCATCGATCAGAATATTCGCCCCTGCTTCTTCGTGTGTTTCACGAATGGCTGCCTGTGCTGCGGTTTCACCGTTCTCCATGAAGCCGGCAGGAAGTGTCCAGAGGCCAAGTCGAGGTTCAATGGCGCGCCGGCAAAGCAGGATCCGGCCATCCCATTCGGCTACACACCCGACGACCAAACGGGGATTTTCATAGTGGATGTGCCCACACGCATGGCAGACGTGTCTGGGTAGCGAGTCGCCTGGCGGTATGGAAAAAGTGACAGGTGCGCCACACTGTTTGCAGTATCGAATCATGGTCAATTGTCAGCGTTTGATTGCGCCCCAGTCTACCACCGGGGATTCATCCCATGCCGAGAGTAAGGCGAGCTCGTTCTCCCTCTTTCTTTGCACTCAAGCAATTCAAGTGGCTACAATAGCGAAAACCAGTTACTGGGCGGATTTGCGCTGGCTATTGCCGGTGTGACAGGGGGCTTTGCATGTTTTTGATTGTTGGTTACGTCATCATTCTGGCCTCGGCGCTGGGAACGTATGCGCTGCATGGGAGCCTCCTCGCGCTCTGGGTGCCGACCGAGTATGTCGCGATTGTCGGCTTGACCATCGGTTACTTCGTCGCGGCCAATGACATCAAGATCATCAAGGCGACGATTGGCGCCGTCCCAGGTATCCTCAAAGGCTCGAAATACAACAAGGCGTTCTACATCGACGCCTTGGCCATGCTTTTCGAGATCCTTGGCAAAGTGCGGAAGGAAGGGTTGATGTCCATTGAGGGCGACATCGAAAATCCCGAAGCCAGCCCGATTTTCAGCAAATATCCGAATCTTGTGCACGATCACCATGTCATGGAGTTCACCTGTGACTACCTCCGGATGATGGTTGGCGGAAACCTGAATACCGTCGAAATTGAAAGTCTGATGGATGTCGAACTCGAAACTCATCATCACGAGGCCGCCGAGCCCGGACATGTCGTGGCTAGCATGGCCGGCGCTGTTCCCGCCTTCGGTATTGTGGTCGCCGTGATGGGGGTAGTGAATGTGATGGGGTCGGTTGGTAGCCCACCGGCTGTTCTTGGCAAGATGATTGGCGGCGCCTTGGTTGGAACCTTCCTGGGTATCCTGATTTCCTACGGCTTCGTCGAACCAGTCGCCAAGCTACTGGAGCAAAAGGCGCACGAAGGTGCGACCATTTACAAGACCATCAAGATGGTGCTTTTGGCCTCGATGTCTGGTTACGCGCCACAGGTGGCCATCGAATTCGGTCGGAAGACACTGGGGGCGCACGAACGGCCAAGTTTTATCGAGCTTGAAGAAGAGTTGAAGGCCCGCAAAGGCAAATAGCCCGTTGGCAGCCTTTAGAAAAAAACGATGAGTGACGACTCCACCCGCCCCATAATTATCAAGCGCAAAAAGGTCGTTGCGGGCGGCGCCCATGGCGGTGCTTGGAAAATTGCCTACGCCGACTTTGTGACGGCGATGATGGCTTTCTTCTTGCTGATGTGGCTGCTTGGTTCGACGGCCAAGGGCGATCTACAGGGTATTGCCGATCATTTTCAGAATCCCCTGAAGGTTTCCATGCAGGGTGGTAATGGCTCCGGTGATGCGACCAGCGTGTTGCAGGGTGGGGGCAAGGATTTGACGCGTCAGGCCGGGCAGGTCAAACGTGGTGATGTCGAGGCAAAAAAATCCACCTCCTTTTCAAAGGAGGCGCAGGCAGAGTTCCGACGCAAGGAGCGTGAGCGCCTGGAAAGTCTGAAGGCCGAGATCGAAAAAATGATTGAACAAAGCCCGCAACTCGCTCAATTCAAGAAGCAGATGTTGCTTGATATAACCTCTGAGGGGCTGCGTATCCAGATCATCGACGAGCAAAATCGTCCGATGTTCGACTCCAGTAGCGCTGATCTGAAACCCTACACGCGAGATATTCTGCGCCAGATCGGCAAGGCGCTAAACGGGGTAACGAATAGGATAAGTCTGGCCGGGCATACTGACGCATCCCAGTTTTCCGGTGGTGAAAAGGGGTTTTCAAACTGGGAGCTTTCGGCTAACCGTGCTAACGCTTCCCGGCGAGAACTGGTCGTTGGGGGGATGGACGATAGCAAGGTCATACGTGTTGTCGGCCTTGCCTCCACTGTCCTTTTTGACAAAAACGATCCACTAAATTCGGTCAACCGGAGGATCAGCATTGTCGTCCTGAATCGCAAAACAGAGATGGCCATTCTCCAGGAAGACGGGCCTGAAGCCGAGCTTGATGGAGAGAGCTCGTTGCCTGAGGGGTTGAAGCTGCCTGTGGGCGGTAATGGTGTTGCCGGCTGACCGACTGGCACGCTACGTAAGCTTGGCAGCAGTGCTGTGCAAGATCGGAAGTTCAGTTGATGTCGCATTGATCGCCGTGTTGGCACGTTGACCATATTTCGCAAAAAATGGGTGCTGTTTCCCAAAAATTGGACAATAATCCTATTATTCATAACTGCTCCGCCAGCAGTGGAGTTGAGTTGTTCTGAGTTATTCACGAGGAAAAAATGGCAAAAACCATTCTTGCAGTTGACGATTCCGCATCCATCCGCCAGATGGTGTCTTTTACCCTGAAAAGTGCCGGGTACGACGTGGTTGAGGCCGTCGACGGGCAGGATGGCCTCGATAAGGCCAAGGCCAGGGGTGTCAATCTCGTGTTGACCGACCAGAACATGCCGCGTATGGATGGGCTGACCTTGATCAAGAGCCTTCGCGGGATGCCGCAGTATGCATCGACCCCCATTCTGATGCTGACCACCGAGTCTTCGGATGCGATGAAGTCCCAAGGCCGGGCTGCCGGTGCTACCGGGTGGTTGGTCAAGCCTTTCGATCCCCAGAAATTGATTGAAGTCGTACGCAAGGTGATCGGTTAAGTGAAGCCGGCAGACCTGTAATAGAGCGGGTCTTTTGCATTCAATTTTCGGTTTCCGGTCTGTGCGGAGCAGAAACCAGGGGGTGGTATGACTATCGACATGAGTCAGTTCTACCAGGTGTTTTTTGAGGAATCGGCGGAACACTTGGCGACCATGGAAGGGCTGTTGCTTGAACTGGATATCGACAATCCGGATTCCGAGCAGCTCAACGCCATTTTTCGTGCCGCACACTCGATCAAGGGGAGCGCTGGAACCTTCGGTTTTACTGATCTGGCTGAAACGACCCATATCCTGGAAAACTTGCTGGATCGTATTCGCAAGCAAGAATTGGGATTGCGGGCGGACATGGTTGATGCTTTTCTGGAGTCCGGTGATCTTCTGCGCGATATGCTCGAAGCTCACCAAGGTAGAGGGCAGGTAGATCCCCAGGCAGTAGCATCGATTTGTGCCCGGCTGCGTAATTTGTCAGCTGACGAGTCGGTGCCGGTTGGCCCTCCATTGCATTCCGCGGAGGAGAAGGGTGCTGCGGTAGTTGGTCTAAATGTGCCGGTCGGCAAGCGGGCCTTCGATATCCAGTTTGTTCCGACGGATGTCTCGGCAAAAGGCAATGGCCTTGCCAATCTTCTCGCCGAGTTACGTTCATTCGGGAATCTGGAGATCCTGAATCAGCCTGCATCGGATATGAACAGCGTTGGCTACTGGCAGCTTCGTCTGGTTACCGACGCTGGACAGGAGTCATTTGCCGACCAGATTGACTTCATTGCAGAAAACGGTGCTTGGCGTGTCGTTGAAGAGACTGTTGCTGACGATGTTGACGGCGACTTTGGTTTTTTTGACAATTCACCTGGAGCTCCGGAAACCGACCCGGAATATGGTTTCTTTTCGCCAATGGGTAGCTCGACAGACTGTGCTTCTGCAGTCGAGCTACCCGCGCCCATAGATGAGTCTTATGGATTCTTCGCGCCACTACCGCAGGTCGATGGGAGTATTCCAGCAGTTCCCGCAGCATTGGGCGAGGACGGCGATGGCTACGGATTCTTTACGCCTTTGCCGCCAACGGTGCCAGCGCAGCACGCTGCCGAGGAAGGGGATGGGTTCGGCTTTTTTGAGCCGCTAGCTCCCCCGTCTGCACCAGTGGAAGCAATTGAGCCGGTCACTCCTGCGCGTATTATCTCTATCCCCGGTGCAGTAGAAGCCAAGTCTGCTGCTTTGCCTGCGCGTGCCACAAAGTCTCAGCAGGGCACTGCCGCGGCTACTGAGTCTTCTATTCGTGTCAGCGTCGAGAAAGTTGACCAGTTGATCAATCTGGTCGGTGAACTGGTCATCACACAGGCAATGCTCCTACAGACGGCGGCACAGATTCAGGAAGGTGCGCCTGAGCGCTTGATCAACGGCTTGGCCCAACTCGAAAGAAATACCCGAGACCTGCAGGAATCGGTTATGTCCATCCGGATGATGCAGATTTCCTTCGTGTTTTCGCGTTTTCCCCGCGTTGTTCGTGATCTTTCGAGCAAGCTTGGCAAACAGGTCGAGCTCAAAACATCCGGTGAAACAACTGAGCTGGACAAAGGGTTGATCGAGCGTATCGCTGATCCACTGACTCACCTGATACGCAATAGTCTTGATCACGGCATAGAGTTGCCGGAGACGAGAATAGCCGCCGGTAAGAGTCCTGTCGGGACGATTACCCTGAAGGCCTACCATCAAGGTGGAAGCATTGTCATCGAGGTCGGTGATGACGGCGCTGGTTTGCCGCGTAACAAGATACTGGCCAAGGCTCGCGAACGTGGGCTCCTGGTATCCGACCAGATGACCGATTCTGAAGTGTTCAATCTGATCTTCGAAGCCGGTTTCTCGACAGCCGACCAGGTCACCGATGTGTCTGGGCGCGGCGTGGGGATGGATGTCGTCCGCCGCAACATTCAGTCGATGGGAGGTCGTGTAGAGATTGAATCCATGTTGGGCGTGGGAACACGGATGACGGTTCGCTTGCCGCTGACGCTTGCCATTCTCGATGGCATGTCGATCGCCGTTGGCGACCAGACTTACATATTGCCGCTTTCTTATGTGGTCGAGTCATTTCAGCCAAAAGTCGGTGACATCAAGACCTTGTCCAATCAGGCGCGAGTCATTCAGGTTCGCGGCGAGTTTTTGCCGGTTGTGGTCTTGCACGAATTATTCAATATTAGGGCGCAATCGAACGATTTCTCGCAAGGCATCATGGTTGTGATTGATGCCGATGGCATTCATGCGGCGCTCTTTGTCGACGCCTTGATTGGGCAGCATCAGGTAGTCATCAAGAGTCTGGAAGCAAACTATCGCCGCGTGCCAGGGATTTCCGGCGCGACCATCATGGGTGACGGTCATGTGGCACTCATCCTGGATGTCTCGGCCATCGCGGGAATGGCAAAAACCAGTCTGCAAAAAGCAGGCTGACAGTTGAACTGAGGAGCAAGAGATGGAAGCGATGACCCACGGTGGTGGCGCGGTAAATGATGACGACTTGGTTGCCAGTGAGTTCCTGACCTTTACCCTGGGTAGCGAGGAGTATGCAATCGATATTCTCAAGGTTCAGGAAATTCGTGGGTACGAGCAGCCGACGTTGATCGCCAATGCGCCGCCATTCATCAAAGGCGTGATCAACCTGCGAGGCATCATTGTTCCCATCGTCGATTTGCGTATCAAGTTCAATCTCGGGAAGGTCGAGTACACGCCCTTTACCGTGGTGGTTATCCTCAATGTTGCCGGGCGCGTGATTGGTGCCGTGGTCGACAGCGTCTCCGATGTGTTTTCGCTGACGCGTTCGCAGATTCGTCAGGCGCCCGATTTTTCAGGAACGTTCGATACCAAGTACATCATTGGCCTGGCAACGGTCGACAGTCGCATGATGATCGTGACTGATATCGAACGCCTGATGATCAGCGCCGAGATGGCGCTTATTGATTCGGCCAGCGAATAACGCACCGCCCTGTTTCAGGAGGCTCTGTATGTTGAATTTACGACACTTCAAAATTGGCACTCGCCTGATCATGACGACGGTCGGCGCGTTGGCGATGATGATCGCCATTGTCGCGATTGCCCTGTTTAGTCTGAATGCGATTGGTGCGAAAGTCGATCATATTGCCAATGGCAACATCAAGAAGACGGAGCTGGTTTTTGACATGGAGACGCGCAATCTGTTGATTGGCAGACATGTGCGAACCGCCCTGATTCATGAGGAAACCGAAAAACAGCAGGCTGAGCAGAAAAAGGTTGAGGCTGATCTCCGTGCTTACTTGGCTTCGGAAAGTCAGATTGGCGGAACATTGGATTCGGCTGGTGCGAAGGAGGTTTTCGAGCGCATTTTGGGCGCGAGAAAAGATGCCGAGGCATCGATAGCGCAGATGTTTTCTCTGGTCAGGGCGGGGAGTCAGCCGGAGATTGAGGCGCATTTTTTCAACAGCTTCCGTCCCAAAATGCAGGTCTGGTTCGATGCCGTTGACGAAATGCTTCAATTGCAAAAAGAGAATAACCGAGGCGATGTGGCTGAGATTGAGGCTGTCAAGGCGCGCGTTCAAACCACCATGCTTCTGTTGATCGGTTTTGCATTGATCATCATGATTCCTGCCGGCATCTGGGTGACTAGACAGATTACGGGGCCGTTGGATGCGGCGGTTGATGTGGCCGACGCGGTTGCCTCCGGTAATCTGGATAACAGTATTGATCTCAGTGGCGGCGATGAGCCTGCGAGGTTGATGAATGCACTCAGTAGCATGCAGGCAGGCCTCAAGGCGCGTACCGAGGCTGAGCACAAGGTGGCCAATGAAGCGCTGCGTATCAAGGTGGCTCTGGATGTGTCATCGAACAGTGTGATGGTCGCCGACCCCGACGGTGTGATCATTTACTGCAATGCAGCTGCGCACGGCATGATGCGTGCCGCCGAGGCCGATATTCGTAGGGATTTGCCTGCGTTCCGGGTCAATTCGATCGTCGGTTCGAACTTCGACATCTATCACAAGAATGCTGCTCATCAGCGCAATCTGCTTGCCGGGCTCAAGGGTATGCACCGCTCGCAGATCGTGGTTGGAGGACGGACTTTTAATCTGGTGGCTAGTCCCATCGTCAACGAATTGAATGAGCGTCTCGGAACCGTGGTCGAATGGGCTGACCGCACCGCGGAGGTGGCAATAGAGGAGGAGGTTAGCGGCATTATCGCAGCGGCGGCTTCCGGCGATTTTTCTCGTCGTATCGATGCCCAAGAAATGAATGGCTTCTTCCGTCAGATATCGACCGGTATAAACGATCTCCTTGAGGTGAACAGCCGGGCATTGACTGATGTCGGGGCCATGTTGACGCGCCTCTCCCAAGGCGACCTGACCCAAAAAATCGATACTGACTATCAGGGGGTCCTTGGGCAACTGAAGGACGACGCGAATGTTACGGTCGACAACCTTCAGGAGATCATTTTTTCGATCAAGAATGCGACCGATGCCATCAATACGGCGGCGCAGGAGATTGCCAGCGGCAACCAGGATCTGTCCGGTCGAACGGAGCAGCAAGCCAGCAATCTAGAAGAGACGGCTTCCAGCATGGAAGAACTGACCAGCACGGTCAAACAGAATGCTGATAACGCGCGCAAGGCCAGCGAATTGGCCGGCAGTGCCCAGCAGGTGGCCGAACGGGGGGGGCTGGTAGTTGGCCAGGTGGTGGAGACCATGGGGGCGATTCATCTGGCTTCGAACAAAATTTCGGACATTATCAGCGTTATCGACGGAATCGCCTTCCAGACCAATATCCTCGCCCTCAACGCAGCGGTCGAAGCGGCTCGGGCCGGCGAGCAGGGCCGTGGTTTTGCAGTGGTGGCAACCGAAGTACGGAATCTTGCCCAGCGGAGTGCGGCGGCGGCCAAGGAAATCAAGGCGTTGATTTCCGACTCTGTAGACAAGGTGCAAACGGGGGGGCGTTTAGTTGATCAAGCCGGGCAAACCATGGGTGAGGTCGTGGCGAGCATCCAGCGGGTTGCCAAAATCATGTCGGATATTTCATACGCCAGCCGGGAACAGACCGCGGGGATTGAGCAGGTCGGATTGGCGGTAAGCCAGATGGATGAAATGACGCAACAAAATGCGGCGCTGGTTGAACAGGCTGCTGCTGCTGCAGAAAGCCTTGAAGAACAGGCGCGCAATCTGGCCGAATCGGTTGCCATATTCCGTCTTTCCGGGAGTCTTGTCGTTCAAGGGCAGTCAGCTCTTGCCGGTCTGGATTTCAATGGGGCGATTGCCGCCCATGGCAAGTGGAAGCAACGGCTGCTTGATTACGTAGCAGGGGGTGGAGAGCAGCTTGATCCCGCGCTGGTCGGTCGCGATGACCAGTGCGCACTTGGCTGCTGGATTCATGGCGACGGCCGCACTTTGAGCGGTAATGCCAAATATACAGAGCTGAAGGATGAGCATGCCGGATTCCATCGCTGTGCAGCTGAGGTAATTCGTACCCAATTGGCGGGCAACGTCGATGGTGCCAAGGCACAGATTAGTGGTGAGTTCGCCAACCGCTCGGCCCGGGTAATCGGTTTGCTGGAAAGTATGCGCAGAGGAGATAAAAGTGGTGCTCCCAGACAGCTGGCTTCGGCTGCTTCCAAAAACGTTTCATCCGTTAAGTTGCAAGCGCTTGCGGCACCGGATGAAGACGAATGGGAAGAGTTCTAGATTGACAGAGCCTAAGGCATAGGGACTAAAACAATGCGAAATAACCAGCCTGTGACCAAGGTGGAAGTCGAACTGGATGAAGACACCCTCATCGTTTCCAAGACCGACCTGAAGGGTCAGATTACCTACGTTAACAAGGCATTCATCGATATCAGCGGTTTCTCTGAATCGGAGCTGATCGGCCAGCCGCACAATATAGTGCGCCATCCGGACATGCCGTCAGAGGCCTTTGCCGATCTGTGGAGGGATCTCAAGGATGATCGCCCATGGACCGGATTGGTCAAGAATCGCTGCAAGAACGGTGACTATTACTGGGTTCTGGCCAGCGCTACGCCGCTGCGTGAAAAAGGTGTGGTGGTCGGTTATATGTCTGTCCGCCGCAAAGCGAGCCGGCAGCAAATCTCTGCGGCCGAAACCGTCTACGCCGAGATACGCGAAAAGCGTGGGGGTGGAAAAGAAATTTACCACGGCAACGTGGTTGGCGCAGGGGTAGGCGGCTATCTGCGTCGCTGGTGGTCCAACGCTTCGTCATCCCGGAAAATCGTGCTCGGCATGTTGGTCGGCTTCGGCATTATTCTCGGCGGGGCAACCCAGTTGCTCGGAAACCACGTGGCCGCACTGCTTGATACCCAGGGGCGTGAAGGTCTGAAAAAGGACGTGGAGCTCATCAAGGCCATGGTAGAGACGAGCCTTACTGGGCTTCGCAAGGAGGCGATTCAGTTGAACCGCGGCTTCGCCTTGTCTTTTGATGACGAGATTGTTCTGGAGGGCGCCGAGGATCAGTCCGTGTTACGACTGGCGAAAGGGGGCATCCTCAATGGCGAGTTCCAGATGGTCGATCGTTTCACCGAAAAAACCGGTGCGGTATCCACCATTTTTATGCGCCGTGGCGACGATTTTCTGCGGATATCGACATCGCTTAAAAGAGAGAACGGCGAACGCGCCGTTGGTACCACCCTGGCCAAGAATCATCCGGCACTGGCCGAGTTATTGGCCGGGAAACCCTATGTCGGGCGTGCCAATCTGTTTGGAAAAGCCTTTTTTACGAGTTATACGCCAATTTTTGCCAAGACCGGTGCGGTGATAGGTGCCACCTTCATCGGACTCGATATTTCGACTGAGCTTGATGCGCTCAAAAAGCAGATTCGCTCTCTGAAGGTCGGCGAGACGGGTTACTACTACGTACTCGATGCCAGCCAGGGCAAGGATTTCGGGACGCTTCTCGTGCATCCAGCCAAAGAGGGAAACAACATCCTTGGCGCCAAGGATGCCGCGGGGCGCGAGTTCATTCGTGAAATGCTGGAGCGCGGCCAGGGCGAGATCAGCTATCCATGGCTCAATACCGAACTGGGAGAAACAATAGCCCGGGAAAAAATCGTGGTGTTCGATACACTGTCTGATGCCAAATGGTTGATTGCCGGTGGAACTTACCTCGATGAATTTCACGCCTTGTCCAATCAGGTGGCGCGCTATGTCATGGTGGGTGGCTTGATTCTGGCGCTGCTACTGGCGGTCTTTCTTTATCAGTTGATAGCCAGGCTGATCGTCAAGCCACTCCAGCAAAAAGTCCTGCCTTTGTTCAACGACCTGGCCGAGGGGCGTTACGATACACCTCTGGACGTAGGGGGGAATGATGAGGTTGGGCAAGTCCTGCAGGGGCTTCAGTCAATGCAAATGCAGCAGGGCTTCAATGTGGCCGAGACACAGCGAATTGCCGATGACAATCTGCGTATCCGCATTGCCCTGGACTGTGTTTCGGCCAATCTGCGGATTGCCGATGATGATGGCACGGTGATCTATGCCAACAAGGGGTTGTTAACGACCCTGCGCCAGATCGAGCCGGGGCTGCGCGAGCAGCAGCCGGATTTCACGGTCGACGGGTTTATTGGCAGCAATATCGGCGGCTTTTATCAGGATCCGGAGGCTGCGTTGAAAAGCCTGCGCGAACTGCAGACAACCCGGCAGGGCGAACTCAATATCGGTCATCGGATTTACAACATCATTACCAACCCGATCATCAACGAGCGTGGCGAACGGCTTGGTACGGTGGGCGAATGGGTCGATCGCACGGCAGAGTTGAATGCCCAGCGCTCGGTGGCGGCGCTCGTCGCGCAGGCCTCGGCCGGGGATCTTGATGCGCGGCTCGATACGTCATCGCTGGAGGGCTTCTACAAGGAGCTCGGTACTGGCATCAACAGTCTGGTTGAAACGAGTGGTTCGGCGATCGGCGAGATTGCCAACCTGTTGTCTAGAGTTGCTGATGGTGACCTCACCCAGACCGTGAACAGTTCCTATGATGGGACGTTTGGGCGCTTGCGTGATGATGCCAACGAGACCGTAACCAAGCTCCGCAATCTGGTTGGCGACATTCAAGTGTCGGCACAAACGATCAATACTGCCGCCAGGGAAATTGCCTCGGGCAACCAGGACCTGTCGGGGCGAACGGAGCAGCAGGCAAGTAGCCTTGAAGAAACTGCCTCGAGCATGGAACAGCTGACTAGCACGGTCAAACAGAACGCTGACAACGCACGCCAGGCGAACGAACTGGCCGGCGCCGCGCAGCGGGTGGCCGACAAGGGCGGCGAAGTGGTCGGGCAGGTGGTCAATACGATGAGCGCCATACATCAATCGAGCAGCAAGATCGCTGACATCATCGGCGTGATTGACGGAATTGCCTTCCAGACCAATATCCTTGCCCTCAATGCTGCAGTCGAAGCCGCGCGGGCCGGCGAACAGGGGCGCGGTTTCGCCGTGGTCGCTACCGAAGTGCGTAATCTGGCGCAGCGTAGTGCTGCTGCCGCGAAGGAAATCAAGGGCTTGATCTCTGATTCGGTGGACAAGGTGGAAGTTGGCAACAAACTGGTTGATCAGGCTGGGCGGACCATGGCGGAGGTGGTTTCCAGCATCAAGCGTGTGGCCAAAATCATGGGCGATATTGCCGATGCTAGCAATGAGCAAAGTGCGGGTATCGAGCAGGTCTGTCGGGCCGTGAGCCAGATGGACGAGGTCACTCAGCAGAATGCGGCGTTGGTTGAGCAGGCGGCGGCCGCAGCGGAGAGCCTGGAAGAGCAGGCGCATCAGTTGGCGCAGACGGTCGCCGTTTTCCGGATTGCCGAGGGCCGGGAAGCGCCCCGCCTGGCTTCGCCAGCCCCTCGCCTCCAGCGGGAAGTCGCCAAAGCAACGAATAGCGAGCGGCAGGGCGGCGCCCCAAAACCCCCTGCGCTCAGTCTAGACGATGAGTGGGAAGAGTTCTAGCCATGGCCGATTCACGAAATCCCTCGCCTCAGCCCGTTGCGGGCTTGAGTTCATCGTTGTCAGCGATCCTGCATGCTCGAGACGGAAGCGCCCGGGAGTTTGCGTTTTCGAGCGCTGATTTCGAGCGTGTCCGCAAACTGATCTATCAGCATGCCGGCATCTCGCTATCGCCGGTCAAACAGGACATGGTGTATTCGCGCCTGGCACGTCGTCTGCGGGCTACCGGCATGCCCTCTTTCGCAGCCTATCTTGACGGGCTTGAGCGCAATGGGGGCGACGAGTGGGAGCGCTTCGTCAATTCGCTGACAACCAACCTGACTTCGTTTTTCCGCGAGCCGCATCACTTTCCGATTTTTGCCGATCACCTGCGCAAGCTTGGCACCAAACGACCGGTCCGCGTCTGGTGCTCTGCAGCGTCAACGGGTGAGGAGCCGTATTCGATCGCAATCACCGTGGCTGAGACCTTTGGCGCGGATGTGTCGCACATATCGATCATCGCCTCCGATCTCGACACCAATGTGTTGGCCACTGCCGAAAAAGGGGTTTATCCGATCGAGCGGGTAGAAAAGCTCTCGCCGGAGCGCCTGCGCAAATTCTTTTTACGAGGGACCGGTAGCCAGGAAGGTTTTGTCTCGGTTCGCCCAGAGCTGAAACGGATGATCGCATTTCAGAGGATCAACCTGCTGGATACGAATTATTCGGTCAGGGGGCCACTGGATGTCATCTTCTGTCGGAATGTCATGATTTATTTCGACAAGCCGACGCAGTACAAGATTTTGTCGCGCTTCGCCCCGATGATGCAGCCTGATGGACTGATGTTTGCAGGTCATTCGGAGAGTTTTCTGCACGCGGCGGACCTTTTCAAATCCCAGGGCAAGACGGTTTATGCCCTGGCGCGCGCCCGATAGCGAAGGGGCCAAGTGCAACACGCCTACGATGAGCCGCTCGCCACCAACCGATACTTCGATCGGAAGTTCGGCCTTGAGGCCGCCAAAATATTGCCGGGGGAATACTTCGTGTCCGACCAGGACGCCCTGCTCGTGACGGTCCTTGGCTCATGCGTCGCAGCCTGTATTCGGGATGCCGACTCGGGCGTTGGCGGAATGAATCATTTCATGCTGCCCGACGATGGCGGGCGTAGTCCGTCGGGAACCTCGGCGCGTTATGGTACCTATGCCATGGAGGTGCTGATCAATCACCTGCTCAAATTAGGCGCGCGGCGCAACCGTCTCGAGGCCAAGGTTTTCGGTGGTGGCGCCGTGCTGGCCAGCCTGGCGAGCAGCAACGTGGGGGCGAAAAATGCCGAGTTCGTCCTCGACTTCCTGAAAGTAGAAAAGATCCCGGTGGTGGCCAAGGACTTGCTGGATTCATATCCGCGGAAAGTCTATTATTTTCCGCACACGGGACGTGTTTTGGTCAAGAAGTTGCACCGGGTCCACAACACCACCTTGTTCAGCCGCGAAAGCGATTACAAGGCACGCCTGAGCGGTTCAGCCATTGAAGGCGATGTCGAGTTGTTCGTTTGATACGGTCAACCGGGAAAAAGCGCCAATTTTGAAATCCAACTCAATAGATACCGATGAAAACTCGAGTCCTGGTTGTTGATGATTCGGCCTTAATGCGCGGTCTGTTGAGCCAACTGATCAGCTTGGCGCCGGATATGGAGGTGGTGGGGGCGGCTCCGGATGCCCAGACCGCCCGCGAAATGATCAAGTTGTTCAATCCGGACGTCCTGACCCTGGATGTCCAGATGCCGAAAATGGACGGCCTGGAGTTTCTCGAGCGCCTGATGCGCTTGAGGCCGATGCCGGTTGTCATGGTTTCGTCATTTACTGGATCTGGTTCCGAGACAACGCTCAAGGCCCTTGAATTGGGCGCTATCGATTTTATTGGCAAGCCACGGACTGACGGTGGCAGGAGTATGGAAAGCTATGCAGAGGATCTGGTCGAAAAAATCCGCGCGGCCAAAGGTGCGCGCTTGCGTCCTTTAATGAGTTCCTCCACCGCTGCGCCGTCGTCACCGGCGCCAGCCAAAAATGGTCACTCTTCCAGCGGAAAGGTTATTTTTGTTGGCGCCTCGACCGGTGGCACCGAGGCAATCAAGGAATTTTTGCTGGGCATTCCCGCCGATTGTCCGCCCATCATGATCGTCCAGCATATGCCGGAATCCTTTACCGCCTCATTTGCCCGTCGCCTGGACACCCTGTGCGCACCACACGTCATTGAGGCGCAAGGCAATGAGAAGATCGAGCCGGGTACGGTCTATGTTGCTCCTGGACATTCACATTTGCTGATTCGGCGGGGAGCTTCCGGTTTTCTCACCGAGTTGGCCCCGACGCCGCCCGTCAATCGTCATCGCCCATCGGTTGATGTGCTGTTTGATTCAGCCGCTACCCTGGTTGGGCGCAAGGCGGTCGGCGTTATTCTGACCGGCATGGGTAAGGATGGGGCTCAAGGATTGTTGCGCCTGCGCCAGGCCGGGGCGCGCACGTTCGGTCAGGACGAAGCAAGCTGCGTTGTGTACGGTATGCCACGCGAAGCATTTCTGATCGGCGCCGTTGAAGAGCAGTGTCCGCTGGGAGAGATGGCCCGGCGCGTGATCGGTGCGATTTGCGTATAACGGCCCCTGTCGGGCTTGTTGCCGGTGGTCAAAGGATTAAACTAGGACCTGATTTGACTTTTTAGGGATAGGAAAACAAATGCAGGCAAGTGTTCTCAATGAATCCGGCAAGGTAACTCTCAAACTCGTTGGTCGTTTTGATTTCAATACTCACCGTGAATTCCGCGCCGCCTATGAGCCCCTCATTGCTGATTCGACCGTTCAGTCTGTTGCCGTCGATTTCGCCGGTGTCGACTATCTCGATAGTTCGGCGCTCGGTATGTTACTGATGTTGCGAGATAAATTGGGTGGTGCCAACAAGGAAGTAGCACTAGTCGGGGTAAGGGGTAACGTAAAACAGGTGCTAGATATTGCTAATTTTGGTAAATTATTCCAAATTTCCTAAATGCTCGGTGTTCTAGGCCGTAAATGGACAGTGGGGTGGGCACCCAAATGGTGCTGGTGGCAAGTTCATTTCCCGGTGGAGCCAGAAATGGAAGCGACGCTTGGTCGGCTTCTGATTTTCGGGGCGGGCCGGATGCGCAGCATGCGAGAGGATGGCAATGTCAGAATTATTGAAGAATATCGACGCACGAACCAAATTAGCGGGCACCAACAAGCTTGAGATACTTCTGTTCTTTCTCGGCTTGGATCAGCGCACGGGGCGCCGCGAAACTTACGGGATCAATGTTTTCAAGGTTCGTGAGGTCATGCGTACCCCGGTTATTACTGCGGCGCCCGATATGCCGTCCTCTGTCGAGGGCATGGTGAGTCTGCGCGGGGCGCTGGTGCCGGTCATTGATCTCGCCAAATACTCTGGAATATCGCCTGAAACGCCGCGCGAAATCATGATCGTGACGGAATATAACGGCCACACCCAGGGCTTCCTGGTCGAAGGCGTCGATACGATCCTCCGCCTGGACTGGAGCAAGATGCGAGTTCCGCCGGAAATGCTGACCTCGCAGACTGGGGGGTTGGTGACGGCGGTCACGGAACTGGAAGACAACCGTCTTGTCATGATGATGGATGTCGAGAAGGTGCTTTCCGAAACTACCAGCATCGACAACGAGATCATGTATCGCGGCGTTGTTGTGGTAGACAAGCCGGATAGCACGGTTTTCTATTGTGATGACTCCAGCGTAGCCCGCAAGCAGATCGAGCGCACACTTGCTGCCATGGGGGTCAGGGGAATCTCGGCAGTAAATGGCCGCCAGATGTGGGAAGAAATGGAGAAAGTCGCGACTTACGCACAGTCAGTTGGCAAGCCAGCTTCATCGATGATCAGCCTGATACTTACCGATATCGAAATGCCGGAAATGGACGGTTACATACTGACCAAAAAGATAAAGTCCGATCCACGGTTCAACGGGATACCCGTGATCATGCACTCGTCGCTGTCAGGGATGTCCAATCAAAAGTTGGGGGCGTCGGTTGGCGTAGACGAATATGTGCCAAAGTTTGAACCCTTGCGTCTGTCTGAAACATTGGCCCGGCGACTGGGAGTTGAAACTGTGCCGGTTCGTGTGGCCTGAGATATAGCGGGAGTTGGCGATGGAACTCGTTGAAAACAAAAACCTGCTTGATAGTGTCGACGCTCGGACACGCCTGGCCGGTTCCAACAAGATGGAAATTTTGCTGTTCACGTTAGGAACGCGTGAAATTTTTGGCATTAACGTATTCAAGGTTCGTGAGGTTGGCAGGACGCCGCACATCACCAAGACCCCCAATATGCCGCGAGGGGTTGAAGGATTAATTTCCCTCCGTGGCAACGTTATTCCAGTTCTGTCACTGGCGCCGTTCATGCATCTGGATGCGCCTGCAGGCCTCGGTAAAACGATGATGGTGGCCGAATATTCCAAGCGGACCTTGGGCTTTCTCGTGCATGATGTCGATCGCATCATCCGGGTGGACTGGGAGCGGGTGAAGGCTCCGGAAAGTGTTCTGGCGACTAACCAGGGGCTGATCACAGCAGTCATCGAACTGGAAAGTGGCGGGTTGGTGTCAATTCTCGATGTCGAGCAGATTCTCGCCAATGCATTCGGTGAGGCCATGATTGTTGATATCCAGCCAGCCAAGGTTGCGCCGGATACCAGCGTGTTTTTCGTGGATGACTCTATCGTCGCACGGCGCAAAATTGCAGAGGTTCTCGATAAGCTTGGTGTGCGCCACAAGCATGCGACCAATGGTATGGAGGCCTGGACGCGTCTTCAGGGGATTGCAGCCCACGCAATGCAGATGGGGACCGACATTCGTCAAGACATTCGCCTTGTTTTGGTCGATGCCGAAATGCCGGAAATGGATGGTTATGTCCTGACCAAGAACATCAAGTCCGACTCGCGTTTCGAAGGCGTTCCGGTGGTTATGCACTCCTCGCTTTCCTCTGAGGCAAATCGCGCCATGGGTAAGTCGGTAGGTGTAGACGCCTATGTCGCAAAATTTGACGCTGAAGCGCTTGCTGATACGTTGCGTCCGTTGATTGAACGATAACAACCCAAGTTTCCGGAGTACTGCATGGCAGCTGATCCCAAAATGAAATTTCTTGTGGTGGACGACTTCTCCACCATGCGTCGAATTGTTCGAAATCTCTTGAAAGAGCTTGGTTTCACGAATGTTGATGAGGCCGAGGATGGCGCCATTGCGCTGCAGAAGCTGCAGGGTGGTGGATTTGAGTTCGTAGTGACTGACTGGAATATGCCCAACATGGATGGCCTGACCCTTTTGCAATCCATCCGGGCGACACCGAATCTTAAGCATCTGCCCGTATTGATGATCACAGCGGAAGCCAAGAAGGAAAATATCATCGCTGCCGCTCAAGCAGGAGCTAGTGGTTACATTGTCAAGCCGTTTACCGCGGGAACGCTTTCGGAAAAGCTGAACAAGATTTTCGAAAAAATGGGTCAGGCGTAAGGGGGAGCCATGTCTGCCAATAACGATTCCGATGATCTTGAAGCCCTCTTTGACTCAATTGCAGCGAGTGCTGTGCCCGCTCCGGCGCAACCTGTTGTCCCGCCAATAGGGGGCCAGGGCTCAGCAGCTTCGTCTGATTCCGATAGTGACGATCTGCAAGCGTTGTTCGACAGTGTTGCCGCGAAGACCGAGCTTGACCACGCCGCCGCCGACCATGTCGCGGAGCCCGTGATGGCCTCTGCGGACGGGTGGGCGCAACAGGAGGCTGTCTTCAATCGAATAGGGCACATGGCGCGCGCCCTTCATGACACCTTGGGGATGCTGGGCTACGATAAATTGATTGAGAAGACAGTCTCAGCGCTTCCTGATGCCAAGGACCGTCTTGCTTATGTCGCCAATTTGACTGAACAGGCAGCATGCCGTGTTCTCAATGCCACCGATATTGCCAATCCCTTGATCGACGAAATGGAGAGCGGTGCTCAGGATTTGGGGCAGCGCTGGGACCAAGTTTTTGCCAACGAAATGAGTACTGCTGAATTCAAGCTGTTGGCGGCCGATACGCGACTGTTCCTGAATCAGCAACTCCCCGATAAGACCCGTGCAACGCATGCGCAATTAACTGAAATCATGATGGCGCAGGATTTTCAGGATCTGACTGGGCAGGTGATCAAAAAAATTGTCGGCCTGGCTCATGAGCTTGAGTCTGGATTGATGACGGTTCTAATTGAGGTGTTACCAGAAACAAAGCGCACAGAAGAAGTGGCTAATTTGATGAACGGTCCGGTAATTAACGCCGAAGGGCGCACCGATGTTGTGGTCAACCAGGAGCAGGTTGATGACCTGCTGGATAGCCTCGGTTTCTGAGGGGGACAAAAATGAGTGACTTTGGCGGAATGGAAGATCTGCTGCAGGATTTCTTGCAGGAGGCCAACGACCTGTTGTCTGACGTTGACAACAAGCTTGTTGATCTCGAAAAGATGCCTGATGACCGTGCCTTGCTGAACGACATTTTTCGAGGGTTTCACACCGTCAAAGGTGGCGCGGGTTTTCTTAACGCTACAGAGTTGGTGACGCTATGTCACCTCACCGAAAATCTGTTCGACAGGTTACGTAATGGCGAACTCGAGCTTACCGCAGAATTGATGGATGTCATAATGGATGCCACCAAGGGCGTCCGTGAAATGTTTGGTGAGTTGAGTCAGTTTGTTCAGCCACAGCCCGCCGATCCGGCAGTGATTGCCGCGTTGAAAGGGGTTTTGAGTGGGGGGGGCGTAGTGCCAGCTAACGTTCCCGAGCCGGCGCAGCATGCGACTAGTGTTTCACAGGCGCCTGCATCTGAGCTTAGTGAGCCCGACTGGAGCGCCTTGCATGCCGCGGTGACTGGTGAGGTGCCTTCTGTTGCTCCAGCTCAGAGTGAGGTGATTACTAAAGCCGAAGCTGCGATAGTCGAGGCTGCTGTTACTCCGGCTACGGTTGCTCCCTCGGGTGGGGCTGCCGCATTTGGCCGGCGGGCAACGGACAGGCCTGGCGGTCAGCCAACGTCTGCGCGGCGGGCTGAGGAGCGCGGCCGCGAAAATACCATCCGTGTCGATACCTCTCGCCTGGATCAGGTCTTGAACCTTTCTGGTGAAATCGGCCTCACTAAAAACCGGCTGACCAGTTTGCGAGCCGATATTTTGGCTGGGAAAAACGACTCTGAAACGCTGCATGCGCTGGATCAAGCTGTAAGCCAACTCGATTTGCTAGTGTCGGATTTGCAGAATTCGGTCATGAAGACCAGGATGCAGCCGATCGGTCGACTTTTCCAGAAATATCCAAGGATTGCCCGCGATCTTGCTCGCCAGTTGGGCAAGGATGTTGAACTGGTTCTCGCTGGTGAGGAGACAGAAGTCGACAAGACAATGATTGAAGATCTCGCGGATCCGCTAATTCACCTGATTCGTAATGCGGTTGATCACGGCGTGGAAATGCCGGAGGAGCGTCAGGCTGCCGGCAAGCCACCCAAGAGTCTGGTTCGTCTTGAGGCGCGTCAGGAGGGGGATCACATAGTCTTGATCATCGCCGACGATGGCAAAGGGATGAATGCTGAGCGTATTCGCGCCAAAGCGACGGAAAAAGGTTTGATTTCCGAAGAGGAGGCGAACACGCTCGATGAGCGCCAAAGTCTCAACTTGATATTCATGCCCGGCTTTTCGACAAAAACCCAGATTTCCGATGTGTCGGGTCGAGGTGTCGGTATGGATGTCGTGAAGACCAACATCCAGAAGCTCAATGGTTCTATAGAGATTCGCTCGGAGCCGGGCAAAGGGTCTGTCTTTATTATTTCGTTGCCGTTAACGCTGGCGATATTGCCAGTATTGCTAGTACTACTGGGCGACCAACCATTCGCACTTCCGTTGTCGCTTGTGCGCGAAATATTGCCTATCGAGCAGAGCAAGATCCAGGAGGTTGGTGGCAAAGAAACCCTAGTGGTTCGAGGTGAGGTTTTGCCGGTAATTACCTTGGCCCGCCTCCTTGGCTGGCCGCTTGAGCGATATCCGGAGTACGGGGTGTTCATGCAGACTGCGGAACGGAGTTTTATTCTGGCGGTTGATAGTTTCGCCGGACGAGACGATGCGGTGATCAAATCCCTGGAGGATTTCCGTCCCAAGGGGGTGGCGGGCGTTACGACCCTTTCCAACGGGCAGATTGTTTTGATTTTGGATATGAAGGAGTTGCTTTCCGACCTTGGTCAGCATTCCGATTTTGGGTCTGCGGTTCGGGCGCTAGACTTCGCCTGATTCTTGTTTTCAGTCAACGAGTTGAGAGGGGGCGTTGCCCCCTCTTTTCTTTTTGGGTGTTTACTCTGTTGTCATGGGGTTGCGGATGGCATCTGAGAAACAGATTAAATAAACTTACGTACCTATATAATTTTTCTGGTTTTTTCCTATAATAGCCATAACGTAAACCAAAGATGGCTATGGCCGAAGATAGCGACCTCGAGAAAACAGAAGAGCCTACAAGTAGGCGAATCGAGCAAGCCCGGGAGAAGGGGCAGGTTCCCCATTCCCGCGAACTTGGTACTTTTCTTGTTCTGATCGTCGCTGCCGCAACTTTCTGGATGATGGGCGGCTGGTTCATGCGGCGCTCTATGGCGATCGTAGAAAAAAGCTTCTCGATCGAGTCGCAGGTCATGCGTGAGCCGAGTCTGATGCTGCCGCGCTTGGCGGAGATTTCGGGTGATGCGTTATTTGCTTTTTCTCCCTTGCTTGGTTTGCTTCTTCTGGCGGCAGTCATGCCACCATTTTTCCTGAATGCTTGGGTGTTTTCACCCCAGGCGATAGCTCCGGATTTCAATCGGCTTAATCCGCTTACCGGTTTTGGTCGGATGTTTTCCTGGAATAGCTTAATGGAGTTGGGCAAGGCTGTGCTGAAAGCCGGATTGCTGGGCGGTGTGGCTGTTGGGCTGATCTGGAGTCAGCGTGATGAAATATTCGGTTTGCTGAGCGAGTCACTTGAAGCTGGGCTTGTACATGCGGGGAATCTGGTTTCCTTTTCCTTCTTGATGATGGCTGCGGCGCTG
Source organism: Gammaproteobacteria bacterium (assembly GCA_018828385.1). Lineage (GTDB taxonomy): Bacteria > Pseudomonadota > Gammaproteobacteria > Burkholderiales > Rhodocyclaceae > Azonexus. The sequence goes on from JAHJVE010000005.1 coordinate 95,528, forward strand.
TTGTTGGTTGTTGCTGCAGATGTTCCTTTCCAGTTGTGGCAATACTTCGATAAATTGAAGATGACCAAGGACGAGGTCAAGCAGGAAATGAAGGAAATGATGGGTGATCCGCACGTCAAGGGGCGCATCCGGAGTCTGCAGATGCAAGCTGCGCGAAAGCGCATGATGGCTGCGGTTCCCACGGCCAATGTGGTGGTTACCAATCCGACCCATTTTGCCGTGGCGCTGGCCTATCGGACGGGCATGGCTGCTCCCAAGGTAGTGGCCAAGGGGGCGGGGGCGGTGGCATTGAAGATACGAGAAGTGGCCCACGAGAATGGAGTGCCGATCATGGAGGCGCCGCCGCTCGCGCGAGCTCTTTACAAGCATGCCGAGCTTGATTCGGAAATTCCCTCGACTCTGTACGGTGCGGTTGCAGAGGTCCTTGCGTACATCTACCAGCTCGCGAACTGGCGTCAGGCAGGGGGGGTGTATCCGGCGCCGCCACGTGACTTGCCTGTGCCGCCCGAGCTGGTTCCGGTGGGGGTGTAAATGGCGACCTCGTCACTGGGACTGCAGGGTTATATCGCACGGATGAATGCTCCTCAGCTTGCTGCGCCAGTACTTATTTTGGCGATTTTGGCAATGATGGTGTTGCCGCTTCCGGCTTTTGTTCTGGATCTGCTCTTTACGTTCAATATTGCCATATCAGTGCTGGTCCTGCTTGTTGCGGTCAACACGCAAAAGACCTTGGAATTCTCGGTTTTCCCGACGGTTTTGCTGGTTACAACCTTGCTTCGGCTCTCACTGAATGTCGCTTCGACGCGAGTGGTTATGCTAGAGGGGCATACGGGGCCGGATGCTGCCGGAAAAGTGATCGAGGCATTCGGGCATTTCATGGTTGGCGGGAATTTTGCTGTCGGAATCCTTGTTTTTATGATCCTTGTGGTCATCAATTTTGTGGTGATTACCAAGGGCGCGGGCCGGGTAGCAGAGGTTTCGGCGCGCTTCACGCTTGATGCGATGCCGGGGAAGCAGATGGCGATCGACGCTGACCTCAATGCCGGACTGATTGGCGAAGAGGATGCCCGCCGGCGTCGTTCCGAAATATCTCGCGAGGCCGAATTTTTCGGTTCGATGGATGGTGCGTCAAAGTTTGTACGTGGCGACGCCGTGGCGGGAATCATCATCATGCTACTAAATGTTGTGGGGGGGCTGATTGTCGGTGTCCTTCAGCACAATATGGAGTTAGCTCAGGCAGCAAAAAATTATACCTTGCTGACCATTGGCGATGGCCTAGTAGCACAAATTCCTGGGTTGATCATTTCTATTGCCGCGGGCATGGTTGTCACGAGGGTGTCGGATGATCGCGATATCGGCCAGCAGGTTGTCGGGCAGATGTTCAGAAGTGCCAAGGTAATTGGAATTACCGGTGCGATCGTCGGCTTCCTCGGAATGATTCCTGGTATGCCAAATCTGGTTTTCCTGATGTTGGCCTCAGGCATGGGCTGGATGGCCTGGCGGATGATGGAGAAGGAAAGGCGCATTGTCGAAGCGCCAGTAAAAGTCGCGCCAGCGCCAGTTCAGGAGGCCCTGGAGGCAACTTGGGGAGATGTGGCTCCACTCGATGTGCTTGGTTTAGAGGTCGGTTATCGCTTGATACCATTGGTCGACAAGTCGCAGGACGGGGAGTTGCTCCGTCGTATTCGTGGCATCCGAAAAAAGTTTGCGCAGGAAGTCGGTTTTCTTGTTTCCCCTGTTCATATTCGCGACAACTTGGAATTGAAGCCTAATGCTTACCGAATTCTGCTCAAGGGCGTAGAGGTTGGGCAAGGCGAGGCTTACGCAGGGCAACTGATGGCCATCAATCCGGGGCGCGTTGCGGGGACATTAAACGGTACGGTGACCAAAGATCCAGCGTTTGGGCTGCCCGCTGTCTGGATCGATCAGAGTCAGCGAGAGCAGGCGCAGGCCTATGGCTATACCGTGGTAGATGCCTCGACCGTGGTCGCCACGCACCTCAATCACTTGATCCTGACGCACGCAGGGGAGCTACTGGGGCGCCAGGAGGTACAGCAACTCCTGGATCATCTTGCCAAGGAAATGCCAAAGCTGGTCGAGGATTTGGTGCCCAAGATTTTGCCGCTAGGTACGCTGCAAAAAGTCCTTCAAGCGATGCTAGAAGAGGGGGTCCATATACGGGATATGCGGACCATCATAGAGACTGTTGCCGACCACGCCACGCGTACTCAGAATGCCGATGATCTGTCGAGCCAGGTGCGTATAGCCTTGGGGCGGGCAATTGCTCAGCAATTGTTCCCCGGTAGTAGCGAAATGCAGGTCATGTCGCTTGATCCAACTTTGGAGCGCCTTCTTTCACAAGCCGTGGCTGGTGGGTCCGAAAACACTAGTTTTGAACCTGGGCTTGCCGATACGTTGTTACGCGAAACAGGGCTGGCCGCCAGTCGTCAGGAAGGCTTAGGCTTGCCGGCTGTGTTGCTGGTTCCAGGAAGTTTGCGCCTATTACTGTCCAGATTCCTGCGGCGTACCGTTCCTCAGTTAAAGGTGCTGTCCCACAACGAAGTACCTGAAACCCGAATTATTAAGGTGACCTCGATCATCGGAGGTAGAACATGAACGTCAGAAAATTCATTGCGGCAAATGCAAGAGACGCCTTGCGCAAGGTCAAGGAAACCCTGGGGAATGACGCGATCATTCTTTCGAATCGCGGGGTGCCGGGCGGCGTAGAGATTATGGCCGTAGCAGCGCGCGACATGGCAATGATCGTTCCCACGCCTGTTGGTGAAGGCGCCAAATCGGAAAGGCATTCGCCAGACAGTCTTCAGGAAGATGACTATCGCGTAGTGCTGAGTTCGGCGCGAGCTAGGATTTCTCAGCCACCTCAGCCTACCGTTGTTTCTTCTTCATCGTCCGCTCCTCGTCCGTCTCCTGCCAACAAGTCATCAACGACGCCAGTCAATGCGGGAATTCCGAGAACCGGGGCATTGCGACATTTGGAAACCAGCCATCCAGGTTCTCCAGGGGCATGTGATACGCGAATGGCACCAAGTGGCGCAACTAGTTCACCTTCAGCTACAGCAAAGAGCGAGGCTCGCCGACCGGATGCGGAAGTAGTGCCCATGGAGGTGATGGACGAAATTCGATCATTACGCAAGATTGTTGAGCAGCATCTGGCTGGTTTCGCGTGGGGTGAATCCGCTCGAACCGAGCCCGTGAAAACGGATATCCTACGCCAGATGCTGGATGCTGGCTTCTCACCCCAATTTTCCCGTGAACTGCTTTTTGACTTGCCGCGAGAAATGACCGGACCGGAGGCAATGGCTTGGGTGAAGGGGGCTGCGGACCGGTCGTTGCTTACAATTGGAAACGAAAACGATATCGTGGACCGAGGTGGTGTCTACGCTCTGGTTGGTCCGACAGGTGTAGGAAAAACGACAACGACTGCAAAGCTTGCCGCGCGTTGTGTTTTGCGCCATGGCCCTAGCAAAGTGGCTCTTGTTACTACCGATGGATATCGGATTGGCGCTCATGAGCAACTACGCATCTATGGCCGAATCCTTGGGGTTTCGGTTCATTTGGTCAAAGATGCCAACGAACTTCGGCAGACGCTGGCAGAGCTGAAGCACAAGCACATGGTCTTGATCGATACGATGGGAATGAGCCAGCGAGATAAGCTGGTTCCTGAGTTGACGGATATGCTTGCCGGTTGCGATGTTCAGCGCTTGTTGTTGCTCAACTCGACATCACGCGGGGATACACTGGATGATGTCGTTCGTGCATATGCTGGAGATTCGTTGGCGGGATGCATTTTGACCAAGATTGACGAGGCTGCCAGTCTGGCGACGGTCCTGGATGTGATCATGCGCCATGGACTCAAGCTCCAGTATGTATCGAACGGGCAGCGAGTCCCTGAAGACTTGCATCTGCCAAATCGCAGTTATTTGCTTCATCGCGCATTCAAGGATGTGCCAGAAGCCTCACCTCACAAGTACGATGGTCTCGAGCCTGGATTGATGATGGCGAGTGCCGGCCTAGTAGCTGCCGGAGGTCGTCGTGGCTGACTTTTGTGTTGATCAGGCAGCAGGATTGCGTCGCATGTTGGGGGGCTGCCCACAATTGCAGGTAATCACTTTTGTGGCCGGATGTGACGGCGTCGGACGTAGTGTCGCCGTGGCAAATATAGGCGTGGCGCTTGCGCGGCTTGGTAAAGAGGTCCTGATCATCGATGAACATGTTGCTGGTGATGATATCGCCTCTATGTATGGCATGAACTCGAGGCACGATCTCCTGAATGTGGTTCAACGCGAAATGCCGCTCTCGCAAGTCTTGCTTCAACCTATGCTTGGTTTGCGAGTTCTCCCTGCAGCGCGAGCGGCAAGAAAATTGGGGCGCCTATCTTTGCCGCAGCAGCAGACTTTGCTCAATGCAATGTCCGGCTTGGAGAGACCAATTGACGTTATTCTTGTCGATGCGAGTGTGGCTCATCCAAATGGCTTTTCACCGTTTGGGTTGGTGTCCCAAGAGGCTGTAGTCGTTCTCTCCGGGAGTAGTGCCTCGATAACCGAGGCGTACTCGTTGATCAAAAAAGTAAGCCATGCATTTTCACGAAAGCATTTCCGTATTCTGGTAAACAAGGTTCGCAGTCAGTCAGATGCGCGTTCAATTTTTGAGAATATTGCCCAAGTTGCCGCGCAACGCGGTGTTGCTCGACTTGATTATGCTGGAGCTATACCACTTGATGAAGCCTTGCGTCAGGCGGCTCAACTTTGCCGGCCTGTCCTAGTTCAGGCGCCAGACTCTTTGGCGGCGGCAGCATTCCGGGATATCGCTTCGGATATGCTTTACTGGCAGCGTAGTGAAAGCGAGGCTGGTGGCGTCGGTCAATTTATGCAGCAACTGCTACACTTGAGTCAACGCATAACCCCAAATGTATTGCGAGCTTGATGTATACCGCTGCCGGGCAGCCAGATAGGGAACAGTTGGTTCAGCGCTTCATGCCGTTGGTGAAGCGTATTGCCTATCATCTTATGGCACGACTGCCGCCCAGCGTGCAGTTTGATGATCTCGTCCAAAACGGGATGCTTGGGTTACTTGACGCAATTGATCGCTACCAAGAAGGATTTGGCGCACAGTTTGAAACCTATGCGACACAGCGGGTCAGAGGCGCAATGCTCGATGGCCTCAGGGAAAACGATTGGCTGCCACGTAATTTGCGTCGAGAGTTGCGGCGTATCGAAACAACAATCAACCTGCTTGAGCACGAACATGGGCGTGCGCCGTCCGAAAAAGAGCTGGCCGAAGCGTTAGGTATGTCTTTGGCTGATTACCAAAAGACCTTGCAGGACGCGCGTGGTCATCAGATCGTTTATTACGAGGATTTTTCAGGTGCGGATGACGAGGATTTTCTCGAGCGGCACTTAACCGATAACGATTCCGATCCTGTGAGCATTCTGGAAAATCAGGGTGTCAAGGAGCAATTGGTGCTGGCTATCAGCATGCTGCCAGAACGTGAAAAATTGATGATGGCTTTGTATTACGAGCAAGATTTGAATTTGCGCGAAATCGGCGAAGTTATGGGAGTGACTGAATCCCGCGTTTGTCAGTTGCACACTCAGGCTATTGCTCGACTACGTAGCCGGATAGTCGGCGAGCGGCCAGCGGCCAAGAAACATCGCAAGGAGATAACCGGTGGATAAGATCAGCCTCGCCGGCCTCGCGATAAGCATTGTGGCAATCATTGGTGGCCAGTATCTTGAAGGTGGAAGTATTGGCTCTCTGGTTCAGCCTACAGCCCTCTTGATCGTCCTCGGAGGCACTTTGGGGGCGGTGTTGTTGCAGAGTCCAATTCACATCTTCAAGCGGGGAATGAAGATGGCGAAGTGGGTTTGGATTCCCCCTGTTATAGAGCAGAAGCGTCAAATTGAACAGATTCTCAATTGGAGTCAGATGTCCCGCCGCGAGGGGCTGCTTGCGCTTGAAAACTATATTCCGGGAATTAAGGATGAGTTTGCTCGAAAGGGGCTGCAACTCCTGGTAGATGGCGCTGACCCTGAGCGAATCCGGGAATTGCTCGAAGTCGAAATTGGAACATTTGAAGATGAGTGGCGCCAGTCAGCAAAAATTTGGGATGCGGCGGGTGGCTATTCTCCGACGATAGGCATTCTCGGCGCGGTGATGGGACTCATTCATGTCATGGAAAACCTATCTGATCCGACGAAGCTTGGTGGCGGGATCGCTGTTGCCTTTGTTGCGACAATCTACGGTGTCGGCCTCGCCAACCTGGTATACCTTCCCATCGCTGCCAAGCTGAAGTATTACGTGATGCGCATGGTGTCAGCGCGGGAGATGCTTGTCGACGGTTTGGTCGGCATAGCGGTTGGCGACAACCCCCGAATCATCGAGGGGCGCCTCAAGGGCTATCTTCACTGATGGCACGCAAGCGCCGTGAGGAGGAGCACGAAAACCACGAACGCTGGCTGGTTTCCTACGCCGATTTCATAACGCTGTTGTTCGCATTTTTTGTGGTCATGTACGCTGTCTCATCAGTGAATGAGGGCAAGTACAAGGTTCTATCGAATTCTCTGACCAATGCATTTAATAATAAAACCGGCGAACCGGGCGGGCAGCCGATCGCTGTGATTCAGGGGGCGCTTCCCATGCCGCCCCGTCCCGTTATCAAAGTCGACAAGGCGCCCGAAACCGCTAAAGCCGAGTCTAGAAAGACTGAGCAACGGCAAAAAATGAAAAATGTGGCTGGTGATATCATGGCCGCGCTCCAACCGTTGGTTGCAGCGGGAAAGGTCAGGCTGCTTGAGACCAGTCGTGGTGTGACCATCGAAATCAACGATAGTGTGCTTTTTCCTGCCGGCCAAGCAAGGCTTCAGCCTGCTTCAATAAGTGCCATGGGAGTTATCGCGCAGGTTCTTGCGAATACCGACTATCCGATAACCATTGAGGGACACACTGATAATGTCCCGATTTCTACGTCCCAATTCCCGTCAAATTGGGAATTGTCAGCCATGCGGGCTACGACTGTTCTCCGGCTGTTTAATGATGGAGGAGTGGGGGCCGAACGATTGACTGCAATTGGCTATGGAGAAACCCGCCCTGTGGAAACCAATACTACGCCAGAGGGGCGAGCCAGAAATCGCCGTGTAAGTATCCTGATTGATTCAAATCGCCCAGAAGAGCCAACCGAGATTAATGAGGCGCCCAAGGCCCCCGTTCGGTGATCTGTCTGAGCGTTGTGGTCAGGCCGAATCAATGATTCGGCTGCCTGTGTTCAGAGCGGATTGTCCGCTGCTGCTGTATAGCGACTGATCTTCTTGGCCGTGGGTCAGAACGAAAAGTGCTTCACTGGTTTTTTGGTGCAGCGCATTGATCAGGCTCCCATTCAAATCGTTCAAGTTACGGGCATCCCGCGCTGCTGCCAGCAAGCCATCCCAAAGCACGGCTGCCTCGGTTTCCTTTGGGTGCGCTGACAGCCATGCCTGCATGTCGATCGGTGCTTCACCTGGTGACGAAAGAATGCGGGAGCGTTCTGCGCCCGTTTGATTCAGGCTGTCGACCAGCGAGAGCTTTTCCTTGCTTAATTCAGTCAATCCGTCGGTGTTGCCTGAACGCAAAACCTCCTGCTCACGCAATAGCGTACTTTTGAAGCGTGCCACCAGTTCAGTCTCACGCTTTAACAGTGCTGCAACCGTGTTCATCAAGCCTTGCGCTGCGAATCTAGCAGGTCGCGCGCAGACTGAATCAGTCCGTCGGCAATTGCCTCCGGATTGACCTTGAAGCGGCCTTGCGAGATGGCGTCCTTGATTTCCTGAATGCGTGCTGCGTTAACCGGTGGCTTGTCGGCGCCCTGAATAGTGCCGGCAAGTTGGCTAAGACTCACTGATTCGGCGTTTGGCGACGCTTCCTGGGGCGAGCGGGCTGCTGGCCGATTGGTAATGGGCGCAGTAACTGGTTTGTATGTGTTGTCGATTTTCATGATGTGGCTCGCAATACTTTTTGATCTCAGACGGTATATCGGCCGCCAATGACAAAACTTTAGCTTTAAAAATCTATTTCCACACTGCCATCAGCACGTGCTGTGCCAGTTATGGTTTGACCAGAATTCATCCGTACCTGCGTTTGCTGGCCGATGGTTGCATTATTGATGGCTTTACCTTCGGCGCGGACCGAGAATCCGTTTCCGCTGGATATTACCCTGACTGTCTGGCCCTGATGAATGACGACCGGCGCGGCGAGTTGATTGGTTCTTATGGTTTGTCCGGCGCCCAGGGAGTTGCGCAGTGTCTTTCCGATAATGGCTGATGGGTCGCTGACGACGCCTGTTGGGAGATGGGAGACGTCGCCGCTAAGTGTGACCAGATCTGATGCAACGATTACCTGACCGGCAATAAGTGGTCGGCTGGTCGTGACATAGTTGCCGGCTACGGCAATTTGAGCCGGCACAAGAACGGTCCAGCTATTTGGCGAAAGGCAGCGAACCCCAACGTGTGTCCGGCCGACGATCTTGCTGCCCTGCGGTGTGAAAGCTTCGAATACCGAGCATGGGGGAAGTTTGCTCGCATCAATTTTCCCCATCGAAATGCTTGTCTTGCCGGAAAGGCTTTTCGTCTGCAGACGGATGTGCTGCTCCGCTGTGGCGAGAATGCTTGCCGAGTCTGCCGCCTGAGCGAGCAGGCAATGGAGAAGCAGGAAAAGAAGGGCGAAGAGACGGGGCTGCATGTCAGCATTTTGCCCTAATGAGGAGGTTTGGCGCATCTATTTATCCGTGGCATGAAGTGTGCTTTTTATGCTCCAACAACTGTTGGAGTCCGGCATGTCAAACATCGCACAACATTTTTCGGTATTAAGCAAAGCGCTCGATTTGCGTACCCAGCGCCATCAGGTCTTGGCATCCAATATCGCCAACGCTGATACACCGAACTACAAGGCCAGAGATTTTGATTTCAGGTCAGCCATGCAGAATGCCTTGACGGGGCGTGCTGATAATGGGGCGTTGAGCATGGCGTTGACATCGGGTGCCCATCAGTCGGGAAGCGGAATGGGCGGTAGCGGCCCCCTTCAATACCGGACTGAAACCCAATCGGCGGTTGATGGCAATACGGTCGATATGGATGTTGAGCGTGCCCAGATTACCGATAACGCGCTTCAGTACCAGATTCTTGCCCAGTTGATCAGCAACAAGTTCCAGGGGCTGCGCAGTGCGATGGCCTCGACGCAGAGCTAAGGAGAGATTGAATGAGCCTGTTTAACGTCTTTCAGGTGTCGTCGAGTGCGATGACTGCGCAGTCGATGCGCCTCAACGCTGTGGCCTCCAATCTGGCCAATGCTGACAGTATCGTATCGTCAGACGGACAGCCGTACAGGGCCAAACAGGTGGTGTTCGAGGCGACGCCGATGGGTGGTGCCGGGGAGATTTCCAAGGGCGTCCGGGTGCGCCAGGTGGTCGATGATGCCTCTCCTCCGCGCGTTGTGTATGACCCCAAGAATCCGGCGGCCGATGAAAAAGGCTATGTCACCTTCCCCAATGTCAATGTGGTCGAAGAAATGACCAACATGATTTCCGCCTCGCGCTCATATCAGACGAATGTCGAGGTCATGAATACTGCAAAGACGATGATGCTGCGCACGCTGCAGATCGGTCAATAAGGAGAAGAATCATGAGTGGCGTTACAAGTACTCCTACGGTCAACTCGGTTTTACAGCAACTTTCGGAAAGCAAAAGTGCTACGACAAGCACGGCCGACCAGCTGGGCGACCGTTTCCTGACCATGCTGGTTACTCAGATGCAGAACCAGGATCCGTTGAATCCCATGGACAACGCGGAAATTACCAGTCAGCTGGCGCAGATCAATACCGTCAAGGGTATCGACAGCCTGAACACCACCATGCAAAAGCTGCTGACCTCCTACAGCGACGCGCTTTCCATGCAGTCCTCTTCGCTGGTCGGCAAAAATGTCCTTGCCGCCGGCAATTCTCTGCCGCTGGGCGACAACGGCGCGCTGGGCGGCGTGAAGTTGGATGGCGATGCGGACAAGGTCAGCATCGTGATCAGCGACGCCAATGGCGTCAAGGTGGCGCAGGAGGACCTGGGGGCGCAAGAGGCCGGGGTGATCAATTTTGTCTGGGATGGCAACGGTGCTGACGGAAACCGTTTGGCCAACGGCAGCTATCAATTCGCAGTGCAGGCCACGCAGGGGGGCAACAAGGTGACGACAACCGCGTTGGAGGTTGGCACGGTATCTGCTCTCGTTAGAGGGCAGAACGGCTTCCAGCTTGAAATACCGGGCACCGGCCTGGTTGATTTCGGTGCAGTCGAACAGATTTTTTGAGATTGAGTCTAGGAGCACATCATGGCATTCCAACAAGGTTTGAGCGGTCTGAATTCCTCCTCCAAGGCACTGGACGTTGCTGGTAACAACATCGCCAATGCCTCGACCGTCGGCTTCAAGTCTTCGGCAACCCACTTCGCCGATGTCTATGGTGCCTCCCTGCAGGGCGGCGGCGGTTCGCAGATCGGTATCGGTAGCACGCTGAGCGGTGTCCTACAGCAATATACGCAGGGCAACATCACGGCGACCAACAACCCGCTGGATATCGCCATTAACGGCACCGGCTTCTTCGGATTGACCCAGAATGGATCGGTCAGCTATTCGCGTAACGGCCAGTTCCACCTGGACAAGGATGGCTTCATCATCAATGACCAGAACCGGAAACTGCTGGGGGTGCTTGCCGATTCGACCGGCAGTATTCCGCAACAGCCGCCGACCGATCAGCTCAAGGTCGATTTCGTTACGGGGACACCGAATCCGACCAGCACGGCAGGGGTGACGGCCAACCTCGACTCGCGTCAGGCGCAGCCGGCGCAAACTCCATTCGATCCGGCAGATCCGGATACCTACAACAGTTCGACGGCCATGACGGTCTACGACTCGTTGGGTAACCCCCACACTCTGTCCTACTATTTCTTGAAGACGGCGACACCGAATCAGTGGACCTTGTACACCCGCATGGATGGAAATGCGCCAACCGTCGCTGAAACGGCCGGTGGGGTAACCTTCAACTCGTCTGGCGTACTGACTTCAGCTGGTTCGATAACCAAAAGCTACACCGTAGCCACGGGTGCCGTAACACCGCTGACTTTTGATATCGACGTCTCGAACATGACCCAGTTCGGCAGCCCGTTTGCCGTCAATGATCTGACGCAGAATGGTTTTGCCCCGGGCAACCTCGCCGGCGTCAGTGTTTCCAAGGACGGCATCGTTCAGGCCCGCTACGACAACGGTCAGACGCGGGATATTGGTCAGGTGGCGCTGTTCAACTTCCGTAATCCGAACGGTCTCTCCTCGATTGGTAACAACCAGTGGTCGGAAACGGCCGATTCGGGGCAGCCGACGCCAGGCAATCCGAATACCGGTATTTTCGGCGTGCTGCAGGCATCGGCCATCGAAGAATCGAACGTCGACCTGACGGCGGAACTGGTCAATCTGATTGTGCAGCAACGTAACTACCAGGCGAGCGCGCAATCGATCAAGACGCAGGACCAGATTCTGCAGACGCTGGTCAATATCCGTTAATTTCGATTTTTGATCTTTTTTCGAGTCGACCGTGGATCGCCTGATATATACCGCCATGACCGGTGCCAAGCATGTCTTCATGCAGCAGGCCGGCACGGCCAACAACCTCGCCAACGCCAGCACCGTCGGTTTCAAGGCGCAGGAGCACCGCTTCCGGGCGGTGCCGATCCTGAGCGATGCCATGCCGACCCGGGCCTTTGTGGTCGACGCGTCCGTCAGCGACGTTTTCAGCGAAGGCCCGGTGATGTTCACCGGCCGCAACCTTGACGTTTCGGTTCAGGGGCGTGGCTGGTTGGCCGTGCAGTTGCCGGATGGCAGTGAGGCCTACACGCGCGCCGGCAGCCTGGATGTCGACGTGACCGGGCTGCTGCAGACCAAGAGCGGTTATCCCGTGGTCGGCGATGGTGGGCCGATCAACGTACCGCCTGACAACAATATTGAAATAGCGCAGGACGGGACGATTTCGGTTATTCCCGCCTTCGGCACGCCAAACAACGCCAACGCAATCGGGCGTCTGAAACTGGTGAATCCCCCTGAGGCCGATCTCGTGCGTGGCGCCGACGGCCTTTTTCGCCTGCGTAGCGGCCAGCCCGCGGAAGTCGACGCAACGGTTCGCGTAGCGCCGGGTTCTCTCGAGGGGAGCAACGTCAATGTGACCGATGCCATGGTCAATTTGATCAGTCTCTCCCGTCAGTTCGAGATGCAGATCAAGATGCTGCAAACCGCCGATACCAACGCTCAGCGCGCCGACCAATTGCTTTCATTGAATGCCTGATAGGACCCAATCATGATCCGTTCCCTGTGGATAGCCCGAACCGGCCTCGATGCCCAGCAAACCCAGCTCGACGTCATCGCCAACAATCTGGCCAATGTCGGAACGAACGGTTACAAGCGTTCCCGCGCGGTTTTCGAGGATCTGCTCTATCAAAACCTGCGCCAGCCTGGCGCCCAGTCGTCGCAGCAATCGCAGATTCCGACCGGGCTGCAGCTCGGGGCTGGGGCTCGCCCGGTAGCGACGGCTCGCCTGTACACCCAGGGTAATCTGCAGAAAACCGACAACACACTCGATGTCGCCGTTCAGGGCGAGGGTTTTTTCCAGATACTGTTGCCGGACGGGACGACTGGGTACACCCGAGATGGCTCGTTCCAGCGCGACAACCAGGGGCAGATCGTGACGGCTGACGGTTACCCGTTACAGCCCAACATCACGATTCCCGCCAATGCGCTGTCGGTGTCGATTGGTACCGATGGTACCGTGACGGTGACTCAGGCCGGAACGGCGGCGGCGACGCAGATCGGCTCGATCCAGCTGGCAACATTCGTCAACAACGGTGGCCTGCAGGCGGTCGGCCAGAATCTCTTCCTGGAAACCGCCGCGAGCGGAACGCCGACGCCCAATACGCCGGGAACCAATGGCGCCGGGGCCACCAATCAGGGCTATGTTGAAACGTCCAACGTCAATGTGGCCGAAGAACTCGTCACGATGATTCAGACCCAGCGCGCCTACGAACTGAATTCGAAGGTGGTGTCGACCTCCGATGCAATGCTCGGGCGCCTGACCCAGTTGTGAGGTGACATCATGAAACGTCTGGCCTTGCTGGCTGTGGTATTGACCAGCGCTTGCGCGACAACGCCGCCGACCAACGTGCATCAGCCGATGTCGGCCCGCCCGGTGGCCCGTCTTGAGCCGGTCAATGGCAACGGCGCGATTTATCAGGCCGGCTACAGCCGCCCGTTGTTTGAAGACCGCCGGGCCCGCTATGTTGGCGATACGATCACGATCAAGATTTCCGAAAGTACGACGGCGTCTGCAGCCAACGCCAACAAGCTGGATAAATCAAATTCGCAGAAGGCCTCGGTCAGCACGCTGTCGGGCTTGCCCGGAAAAGGCTTGCTCGGCTTGAATTTGGGGGCGACGAGCTCGACCGCTTTCAGCGGCAAGGGTTCGGCGGCCAATAACAACGTTTTTAACGGCAATATCACGGTGACGGTCATCGACGTCATGCCGAACGGCAACTTGCTGGTTTCCGGGGAAAAGCAACTGGCGATTGGCGAGGAGCAGGAGTTCATCCGCATTTCCGGGGTGATCAATCCCAGCTTTGTTGATTTCTCGAATACGGTCGAGTCTTCCAAGGTGGCCGACGCGCGCATCGAGTACAAATCGGCCGGCCAGATCAGCGAAGGCCAGATCATGGGCTGGATGGCACGATTCTTCCTTAATGTTCTGCCATTCTAGGGAATATTCAGGCGGAGACGGAACATGAAGACATTTGGCGGCAATTGGTTCCGGCAGGCGGCAATCTTGGCCGCTTGCCTTCTGCCGCTTTGCGGCCAGCCGGCATTTGCCGAGCGCCTCAAGGACATTGCCTCGATTCAAGGGGTGCGCAATAACCAGTTGATTGGCTATGGCCTGGTGGTCGGCCTCGATAACACCGGCGACCAGACGACGCAGACACCATTCACGACGCAGGCCATGGGCAACATGCTGTCGCAACTCGGCATCAATCTGACGACAGAGCAGGCGACCAAACTCCAGTTGAAGAACGTCGCTGCCGTCATGGTAACGGCCGTCATGCCGCCATTTTCAAAGCCCGGTCAGACAATCGACATCACGGTGTCGTCCATGGGTAACGCCAAGAGCCTGCGCGGCGGCACGCTGCTCATGACCCAGTTGAAAGGCGGCGACGGGCAGATTTATGCCATCGCCCAGGGCAATATTCTGGTTGGTGGCGTTGGTGCCTCATCCGGCGGCTCCAAGATTGCGGTGAACCACCTTTCGGCGGGCAGAGTCCCGGCCGGGGCGACGATCGAGCGCGACGTGCCAACGGCCGTCGGCCAGGGCGGCTTTATTTACTACGAACTCGATAGCACCGACTTCGGAACTGCCCTTAACGTGGTTGAGGCGATCAACAAGGCAACGCAACCGGGGACCGCACGCGCCGTCGATGGCCGGCGGATTGCCGTGCGTGCGCCGGATGAAATGGATGCGCGGGTGGCCTTCCTTGGCCGCCTGGAGAGTCTGGAAGTCAAGTCCGTGGTCGGTTCCGCTCTGGTTGTCATCAACCCGCGGACCGGTTCGGTCGTCATGAACCAGAAGGTCACGCTTGATCCTTGCGCCGTGGCGCATGGCAGCCTTTCGGTCGTCGTCGATGCGGCTAATCCGGCCACCGGAAAACAGGCGGATATCCAGGTTTCCCAAGGCAATGGCAGCCTCATGAACGTCAAGGCCGGGGCCAATCTGGCCGACGTGGTCAGGGCGCTCAATGCACTGGGCGCCAATCCCCTTGATCTGCTGGCCATCCTCCAGGCCATGAAGGCAGCCGGGGCGTTGCGGGCAGAACTTGAAGTCATCTGAGCGCTGAAGACGCCAATGAAAATTCAGGATACGCCGAACCGCGCGGCCTTCGATGTTCAGGGTTCACAGGACATCCGTGCCCAGTTTCAAAAAGATCCAAAGCAAGGTCTGAAAGCCGCCGCCCAGCAGTTCGAGGCACTATTCCTGCAAATGGTCATGAAGAGCATGCGCGATGCAACGCCGCAGGATGGGCTGCTCAACAGCGACCAGTCGCGCTTCTACACCGGCATGCTGGATCAGCAGATGGCGCAAAACATGGCGTCTAGCCGTGGCGGCATCGGGTTTGCCCGGCTGATTGAACAGCAATTGGGGCAGCATCTGGATTCCGCCAAAGGGCAGGCGGATTTGCTGGCGCCGGCAACTGCTGCCGCCAAGGATTTGCCGCTTGCCGTTTCCGATGTCAGTCACCTTCAGCACAGACCGGTGCTCGGCAACTTGCCAACCTCGGCATCGTATGGCGCCAAGGGGGCTGTGACCCCAACGGTTAGTCAGGAGCCGCCGGCGTCGTCCCGCGAGTTTGTCAATCGCGTCTGGCCGCATGCGGTCGAGGCCTCACGGTCAACCGGAATTCCACCCGTATTTCTGATTGGCCATTCGGCGCTTGAGAGCGGCTGGGGTCAGGGCGAAATCCGCAAGGCAGACGGGACGAACAGCTTCAACCTGTTCGGCATCAAGGCCGGGAAGAACTGGACGGGCGACACCGTCGAAGCGACCACCACCGAGTATGTCAATGGCCAGCCGACCCGGACGGTTGAACGTTTCCGTGCCTACGCTTCCTACGAAGAAGGCTTTCGCGACTACGCCAATTTGCTGCGCAATAGCCCGCGTTACTCCGAGGTGATCGGCTCGCAGGATGGCACAGAGTTTGCTCGACGTTTACAGCAAGCAGGCTATGCCACTGACCCGATGTACGCTGACAAGCTCTCGCGCATCATCAATGGTCCGACCCTGCGCCAGGCACTTATCGGTTGATCCGTACTCAATGTTTTGGGTTCACGGCCGTTAATGAGGCTGTAGAGTAAAGGAATTGCTATGAGCAGTGGAATGCTTTCAATCGGGATCACCGGGATCCATGCGGCGCAGCTGGGGCTTGAAGCGACCCAGCACAATATCGCCAATGCCAATACTCCCGGCTACAGCCGCCAGTATATTCAGCAGTCGGCAGGCATCCCCCGGCTGACCGGCTCCGGCTATTTCGGCAGCGGCACCACGGTTGATACCGTTCGCCGTGCCTACGATAAATATCTGACGGCACAAACCTTTGCTGCTCAGGCCACGGCTTCCGAATCTGCTACACAGCTGGCCAAGCTGAGCCAAATCGACAACATGCTGGGTGACCCGAGTTCGGGTTTGGCTCCCGCCATGCAGGATTTCTTTACCGGCGTGCAGCAGGTGGCCGCCAACCCGTCTCTCGTGTCGGCCCGCCAAAGCATGCTGTCTTCGGCCGAAGCCCTGGCTGGTCGCTTCTCGGCAATGTCAAGCCGTCTTGGCGAGATGTACGATAGCGTCAATGGCGAGATCGCCGGGGAAATCGAGCTGATCAATGTCTATGCCCAGCAACTGGCCGAGGTCAATGGCCAGATTACGCGTGCTGAAGCGGCTACCAGCCAGCCGCCCAACGATTTGCTCGATTTGCGCGATCAGTTGGTCGCGGATCTGAACAAGCATGTGCGAGTGACGACCGTCGAAGATTCGATTGGCAATTTCAACGTATTTGTCGGTAATGGCCAGCAACTGGTCGTCGGTTCGGTCGTCAACCAACTGGTTCCGATTACCTCAAGCTCCGATCCCGAACGGATCGTGGTCGGCTTGCGCGGACAATCCGGGGCGGTTCAGGAGTTGTCGGAGTCGCTGATCGAAGGCGGGGCTCTTGGTGGCTTGATGAAATTCCGCGCCAATTCACTCGACGACGTCTCAAACACCTTAGGGCAGATCGCAGCGTCGCTCGCTTTGACCTTCAATGCCCAGCATGCGCTGGGGCAGGATTTGGAAGGGCTGAACCAGACTTCTGCGACGGCGGGATTCCAGGCAAATTTTTTCGAAATATCGCAGCCGAAAGTGCTGGCTAGCAGCGCCACCGCCAATGTCGTGACGGCCAGTTTCCTGGCGCCGACCGGTGATCCGGCAACGGGAAATTTCCAGACAAATTTGACGGGCAGCGACTATCTCTTGCTTGACGATGGAACCAACCTGACGCTGACGCGCCAGACTGATGGAAAGACTTGGAGCACGCTTAGCGGGGCCGGGGCGGTTGCGACGTTGAATGGTCTGATTACTGGCGAAGGTTTCAGTATCAATGGCGCCACGCCAACTGCGAACGTCAATTACCTCATCGAGCCAACCCGCGATGCGGCCCGAAATTTTCAGATCAATTCGTCGGTGGCGGCCGATGTGAAGCGGATCGCCGCTGCCGCACCGAGCATCACCACATTGGGGTTGGCAAACACCGGTTCCTTGGCGGTTAGCCAGGGAACCGTGACGACAGGCTACTCCTTGGCCAATGTGCCGAAGGTGTTTTCTTATAGCCAGGCAGGTGACGCATTTACCTTCGGTTTTCCGGCCTCGGGAACGGTCAGCGCGACCTATGCTGATGGAACGACGTTAGCGATTGCCGCCAGCCCAATCAATCGTTCGAATGCGGGGGCGGAACTGACGCGCATTACCTACAATGGAATTGCTGTTGATATTTCCGGGACGCCGGCCAATGGCGACACCTTTACCATCGACAGAAATTTCTCGGGTGTCTCTGATAGCCGCAACATAGTCAAGCTGGCGGCATTGCAGACACAAAATACGATGGAAGGTGGCAAGGCTAGCTATCAGGGGGGTTATGCCAGCCTGGTCAGCGGCGTTGGTTCGGTAACCCGCCAGGTCAAGGTCAGTGGCGAGGCCCAGCAAGCGCTTCTCAAACAGAATGAGTTGGCGCGTTCGGCGGTTTCCGGTGTCAATCTTGATGAGGAAGCAGCCAACCTTATCCGCTATCAGCAGGCCTACCAGGCATCGGCAAAGTCGCTCGATATCGCATCGAAGCTGTTTGATACGCTTCTCTCCATCACCAATTAAGGAATGACATCATGCGCATAAGTACCTCGATGATGTTCGATACCGCGACGCAGAACATGCTGCAGTTGCAGACCAATGTGTACAAACTACAAAACCAGATGTCGACCGGGCGCCGTATTCTCACCCCGTCCGATGATCCGGTTGCTGCCGCGCAAGCGCTGGAGATCAGTCAGCGACAATCGATAAATAAGCAGTTCCTTGATAACCAGGGGAATGCGGCGAGTCAGTTGTCGGAACTGGAAAGCAACTTGAGGACCGTCGGCGATCTGATTTCAAATGTGATGGTCCGGGCGGCTGAAGCAGATAATCCGAATATCAGCGATACGTCGCGTCAGGCAATTTCTTTTGAGATCAATGAGGATTTTGCCCAGTTGCTGGGACTGGCGAACGGCAGCGATGCACTGGGGCAGCATATTTTTGCCGGACTCAGGGGGGCGACAACCCCGTTTGCCGTCACCGGCTCGCCGGGAAACCGAACCACGACCTATCACGGCGATGACGGTCGCCGCCAGTTGCAAGTGGAGACGGGACGGACGATGGGGGTATCCGAGGCGGGCAGCGATGTCTTCATGCGTATTCCGCAAGGCAACGGATCGTTTGAGTTTGCAGCCGGCGCAGGCAATACCGGGGCGGGCGTTATCGGTACTTCGTCGGTCATTTCCGGATATGACGACTCCACGTATCAGCTTACTTTTACTGCGCCCGGTGTGTACGACGTCTATGTCAATGGCTCGGCCACGCCCTCGCTGACCGGTCAGACATATACCGATGGATCGGATGTCGTCTTGGGCCCGGCGGCACAGCAGATCAAGATAAAAATTTCCGGAACTCCCGCTGCCGGTGACACTTTCACGGTCCAGCCGGCAAGCAATCAGGACCTGTTCACGACCATCGACAGCATGATCAAGGCGCTCAGCGCCAATGTGACCAGCACGCCGGCGACACGGGCCGCGTTCAAGAATCAGATGACATCGATTCGCGAGAATCTGGATCAGGCTTATCTTCACGTGATTACTACACAGACCTCGGTTGGCGCGCGGCGGCTTGAGTTGGAGAATCTGACTAATGCTGGCTCAGATCGCGATCTGCAGTACCAGACCGATATTGGCAGACTTCAGAATCTCGATTACACCCAAGCGGTTTCCGACATGGCGAATCAGAAAGTGGTCCTTGAGGCGGCCCAACTGACCTTCAAGCAAGTCAGCCAGATGTCCCTCTTCAATTACCTATGAAAAAGCTTGGTGCCTCGCTGGTCGCAGCAGTTTGTCTGGCTGGCTGCGGGACTTCTCCGCTGATTCCGAACGAGACTATCCAGCTTACGGCAAAAACCGGGATTAGCCTGTCGTCGCTGGCGACGGTTGCCGTGGTCGGTGCGGCGATTTATCTGGTTTACGATCCGCTGGCACCCAACTGGGAGATCGAGGAGTCAAGGCTGTCGCCGGATGTCTATCGTTTCTCCATGAAGATGAAGCGCTACCATACCGGAGGGGCCGGTGAGTCGGTTCAGATCCTCAAGCGGCGCGCCAGTCAGTTGCAATACGAGAACGGGTTTGCCAGCTATCAGATCCTGGAATACACCGAGGGAATTGACTCGCAGACCATTGGCGCCCGGCGCATGGCCGAAGGGACGATACGCCTGGTTCAGCGTCAGGAAGCCGATTCGTACAAGATGAATGAGCGCTACTGAGGGGCGGGTACGGCAAATCCCAGTATGGCGTTGAGCGCATATTCGTAAAGCGACTGTAACGGGATGGCCAGGTAATTCATGCTGATGGCCAGTGCGATGAAGCCTCCGATCATCGTGAGCGGGAAGCCCAGCGCAAAAATATTCAGTTGAGGGGCCGCCCGGGTAAGAACGGCGAGCGCGATGTTGGTGATCATCAGCGCGACAACCACGGGGAGCGAGAGCAACACCCCGACCGAAAACATCTTTGATCCGAGTTCGACGATATTCAGCCAGCTCCCGGCGGCCAAGGGCGCAGGGCTGACAGGTATGGCGTAAAAGCTTTGTGCCAGCGTGGCAACGTACATCAGATGGCCATTCAGTGAGAGAAACAGCAGGAAACTGACGAGACCAATGAATTCGCCGATGACGGGTGTTTGTGACGAACTCAACGGGTCGTAGGCGGTGGCGAAGCCCAGTCCCATTTGTGCTCCGATGAATTCGCCGGCCAGGTCGACGGCGGCGAAGACCACGCGGGCAGCGAAGCCCATGCCGATGCCGATCAGCATCTGCTGCGCCATGATCCACAGGCCGGCCAGCGAGCCCGGGGCAACTGTCGGCATCGGCGGCAGGGCTGGAACGATGGCGATGGCGATACCGATACCGAGAATGAGGCGGGTGCGACGGGGGATGCCGGCCGAACCCCACAGCGGTGAGGTGGCGATGAAGGCCAGGATCCGGGTCAGCGGATAGGCGAAGGCAACAATCCAGGCATCGAGTTGTGCCGTCGTTATGCTGAGCATGTCAGCCGATCAATTGTGGAATGCTCTCGAACAGGCGCTGGATGTAGTCGATCATGTATTGCAGCATCCAGGGGCCGGCGAGCATCAGGACGAGGAACATGACAACCAGTTTCGGGACGAATTGCAGGGTCGCTTCGTTGAGCTGGGTTGCTGCCTGAAAAATGCTGATGATCAAACCGACAACCAGGGCCGAGAGCAGGGCCGGCGCCGCCATGAGCAGCGTGACTTCAATGGCCTGGCGGCCAATTTCCATGACGACGCCGGGAGTCATGTGCTAAAACTTTTGACCAGCGAGCCGATGACCAGATGCCAGCCATCAACGAGGACGAAGAGCATCAACTTGAACGGCAGGGCGACCATGACCGGCGACATCATCATCATGCCCATCGACATCAACAGGCTCGCGACGACCATGTCGATGATCAGGAAGGGGATGAAAATGATGAAGCCGATCTGGAAGGCGGTTTTGAGCTCGCTGATGACGAAAGCCGGAATCAGGACGCGCAGGGGGATGTCTTCAGGCTTTTCGAACTTGCCGGCCCTGGCCACATTGGCGAGCATGGCGATGTCGGCTTCGCGGGTCTGGCGCAGCATGAAGCTGCGCATGGGGACGGCGGCGCGCTCGCCGGCCTGGACGATGTTGATCTTGTTTTCCGAAAGCGGCAGATAGGCGTCGGTATAGACCTTGTCGAGCGTCGGCGACATGACGAAGAAGGTCAGGAATAGCGCCAGGCCGACCAGTATCTGGTTGGGTGGCGAGGTCTGGGTGCCCATGGCATGGCGAAGCAGCGAGAGAACGATGATGATGCGGGTGAAACTGGTCATCATCAGCACCGCGGCCGGCAGGAAGGTCAGCGCCGTGAGGAAGAGCAGCGTCTGGATGGTCAGGCTGTAGGTCGTCCCGCCACCGCCGGTCGGTGTGCTGGTGACCGAAGGCAGTCCGCCGACCTGAGCCAGGGCCATGATCGGGGGCAGCAGCAGGCTGAACCCGAGGATCACGCGCCTAAGCATTGTTCTGGCGTTCCTTGATCGATTTGAGCCACTGGGCGAACGGTGCTTCGGGGTGGCCGGGCGCCGATTCAGCTTCGAGGGGAACGCCCTTGGGGAGTTGATGCAGTGTACGGATCTGTCCGGGAACAATGCCGATGACCAGCCAGGTTTCGCCGACTTCAACCAGCACGATACGTTCGCGCGGGCCGAGTGCCACGCCACCGACGATCTTCATGCCACCTCGGCCAAAACCCTTGCCGCCGGACAGTTTGCGGGCCAGCCAGGCGGTGCCGAAAAGCAGTCCGATAATGAGGACGAGGGCCAGGGTTGCCTGCAGGTAGGTAGCGGCCGGAATGCCCGGGTTGGTGGCATCGCTAGCCCACGCGGAGAGCGGCAGCAGCAGGGGAATGAGTAGGCGCAGCAAGTCAGGAGTCGCGTTTGGAAGGAGTCAGGGCGCTATCTTAAACCCAAACCCGAAAATCGGCGTTGCTACGGTCAACCGGAAAAAAAGGCCAAAAATGAAAGCCGGCCCAGGGGCGGCAACGACTGCGCCGGAGGGCGGTTAGCGGTTGAGCTTACGCATGCGCTCCGAGGGCGTGATGATGTCGGTCAGGCGGATACCGAACTTGTCATTGACGACCACGACTTCGCCTTGGGCGATGAGCGTGCCATTGACCAGAACGTCCATCGGCTCCCCGGCCATGGCGTCGAGTTCGACGACCGAACCGTGAGCCAGCTGCAGCAGGTTCTTGATGGTGATCTTGGTCCGGCCCAGCTCGACAGTGATCTGGACTGGGATGTCGAGAATCATGTCGAGTTCGTTCATGATCCCGCCCTGGCCTAGCGGCGCCGAGAAAGACGGGAAGATGTCGGCCGGTTGGGCGGTGGCCGCGGCGCCATCGCTGACGACCTGTTCCGCCATGGCGGCAGCCCAGTCGTCCTCGCTGATCTGGCCGGCGTCTTCGGCCGGGGTTTCTGTATTTTCGATATCGTCAGCCATTTTTCTCTCCCATCGCCGGTTCCCCGGGCGGTGCGTCGGGCGAAGCAGCGATGAATCGCTCGACTTTAAGTGCGTACTGGCCATTTTGCTGGCCATAGGAACATTCCATGAGGGGCACGCTATCCACCAGCGCCTCGATGCGCGGCGACAGGTTCAGGGGGATGACGTCACCCTCCTTGAGATTGAGGATTTCGCGCAGCGAAATTTTGCCGGTGCCCAGATGGGCGACAATCTCCACTTCAGCACCCTGCAACTGCTTGCGCAGCGTACCGATCCAGCGCTTGTCGGTGGACAGCTGGTCACTTTGCATCGTGCTGTAGAGCAGGTCGCGGATTGGCTCAAGCATCGAATACGGAAAGCAGATGTGCATGTCAGCCGTGGCGCCGCCGAATTCCAGCGTGAAAGTCGTTGAGACAACGATTTCCGAGGGCGTTGCGATGTTGGCAAACTGCGAGTTCATTTCCGAGCGGATGTACTCGAAATTGATGTCGTAGACCGGCTTCCAGGATTTGCTGTACTCGGTGAAAACGACGTTCAGCAAGCCCTGGATGATGCGCTGTTCGGTGGCCGTGAAATCACGCCCTTCGACGCGGGTGTGAAAGCGCCCGTCACCGCCGAACATATTGTCGACAACGAGAAATACCAGGTTCGGATCGAACACGAACAGGGCTGTGCCGCGCAAGGGCTTGGCAATGACCAGATTCAGGTTGGTCGGGACGACGAGATTGCGAATGAACTCGCTGTATTTCTGAACACGGATCGGACCTACCGAGATCTCCGCATTGCGGTGCATGTAGTTGAACAGGCCGATACGCAAATAGCGCGCGAAGCGCTCGTTGACCAGTTCCAGCGTCGGCATCCGTCCCCGGACGATCCGTTCCTGGGTGCCGAGGTTGTACGAACGTATCCCGCCGCCTTCGCCCGAACTATCGTCGGGCTCGTCGGTCTCGCCGGTGACGCCCTTGAGTAGGGCATCAACCTCGTCCTGGGATAGGAAATCTCCCGCCATGGATCCTTACTGGATAATGAATGAAGTGAAGAGAACGGCCGTGACCGGGCCATCGGGCGTTTCGGCTGCAGCTTTCTTTTTCTTCACGGGCGTTTCGACAATGGAGTTGATTTCATGCTTTAGCGCTTCCGCCAATTGCTCCTTGCCTTCCTTGGGCAACAGCTCGGACGCCTTCTTCGACGACAGCAAGAGGGTCAGGTTGTTGCGAATCTTCGGCATCTTGGCCTTGATTTCAGGCTCAGCCGCCACGTCTTCGACCTCCAGGGACAGCACGACCTGAAGATATTGATCGCCGGCTTCCGGAACGAGGTTGACGGTAAACGCATCAAGGTTGATGAAGACCGGATGCATTTCCTTGTCTTTCTTTTTGGCCGGCTTGGCTGCTTCGTCGGCTGTTTCTTCGTCGCCCTCGGCATGATCCGGCTTGAGCAGCATATAGGCGGCGCCCCCGCCCGCCAGGACCAACAGCAGAACGACGGCGAGGATGATGATCAGCAGTTTTTTGCTTTTTTTGGGGGGGGCTTCGGCCCCTTCTTCGGCTGGCTTGGCATCCTTGGCCATTGTCTCTCCCTCTCTAGTCAATCATGAAATCCGGTTACGCAAACAGGTCAACCAAACCCCGACCGCGCTGAACAGGTGTTCCGGAAGGGGCGGAGCTTGCGTGACTATCGGGCGAAAGTATAGCGGTTTCCCTGGTGGTGCGGGCCTCATTGGCAAATTGAAAAGCCGCTTCGCGGTTCTGTGACGGCAACTGGCTGCCGACATTGGCCTCACCGAGACTGATGCCGGCCGTCGAGAACATCTCACGAAGCTGGGGCAGCGAGTCCTGAATGGCCTGCCTGACTTCGGCGTGGGGCGAGGCGAACGAGGTGGTTGCGACGTCGCCACTGAGCGAAATGGAAATCTGCACCGGACCCAGTTGTGGCGGATTGATGCTGATTTGGGCAACCTGCTGGTCGTTCTTGGCAAGCCAGACGATACGGCTACCAAAATCCTGGCTCCAGTTCGGCGAACCAAGTGCGGTGTGGATGGTCGGCGACTGGGCTGGCGCCGTGGAGGGGGCCGCGGCGCTGGCGGCACCGGTGGCGGCAAGTGCCGTCACGAAGGCCGGCGTGTTGCCGCTATTGCCGGGGTTCGCGTCGCCGGCAAGAATTGCCGCATTGGCGTT
Organism: Gammaproteobacteria bacterium; assembly: GCA_018828385.1. Classification (GTDB taxonomy): domain Bacteria; phylum Pseudomonadota; class Gammaproteobacteria; order Burkholderiales; family Rhodocyclaceae; genus Azonexus. The sequence continues at coordinate 120,164 of JAHJVE010000005.1, forward strand.
GTCGGAGCGGGGAATGATCCGGGGCTCGCCGGCTTTCGCTGCCTGCGCGGCAGGCGGCAGAGCCGGGGCTGCGCTGGGCAGCTCCGTATTGGCTCGCTGCGGCAGTGTCGGACGGCCATCCTCGGCTGTCGTCTTGGCATTGTCAGCTTTGCTTGTTCGCTCGGAAATGCTTGGTTTCTCACGGTCGACCTGATCCGGGAGGCGATTTTGAACCGGCGTAGCAATCTGGGGGGCAATGTACTGCGCGGCCAAGCCAGGATCGCTTTGGGTCGGGTCGGGGAGCGGGAGCGCCTTTGGATCCTTGTCGTCGGTTTTCTTTTTGCTGTTGGCTTCGGTGATGGTTGTGTTCGTTGGCAGCCCAAAGGTTTCGGCTGGTTGAGTGGGGCTTGAGAGGGCAGCCAGGATGTCCTCGGCACGTTCTTCGGTACCCTGACGAGGAGCGACCTGCTTTTCAATGATGGGTAGCGTCCCGCTGTCCGGCGCCGGGCTTGCCTGCGTGGCTAGTTGAGCTTGCAAGTCATACCCGGGCTTGAGAGAGGCTGGCGTGGCTTCGCCTGGCAGCAAGCTTGGCTCTGCCTGACCTGCGGTCGGAAGTTGCTCGGCAAGAAGTGCGGCGAAATCGAGCGGCACGCCGGAATCGGTCAGAAGGTCTCCGAGGCCAGGCAGGGCTGCTTTGCCGCCGCTGGCAGCAATCAAAGTGGAAACTGCCGAAATGCTCATGATCTGACCTTGAGTTGCATGGAGATGTTGTCAAGGTAAGCAAGGCATGTGCCTGGATTTATTCGCCTTCTTCGTCGTTGCGAACGGCGTATTTGCGAGCCGTGTGTTCTTCCTGGATTTTCTGTTGCTGCTTGTTGTCGATTGCCTTCTCTCGCACTTCGTGCCGTAGCGAGAGGGTGTCAATGGCTTTCAGCCGCTTGTTTTGTTCTTTCCAGTTTTCCTGGCCATGTGCCGTGTTCTGCTCAGAGTGGCGAACGGCCTGTGTTTGCTGGCTGATCGCTTCGTCAATGCGGGCAAGAAAATCCTGATAGTTGCGCAGCGCCAATGGCGTCAGGCCCTGCTGACAGGCTTCGCGTAATTTGACCGCATAGTCGGCCCGATATTCCTCCAGCATCTGCAGGCGGCTACGCGCACTTTGCTCGGCAGCGATCAGGTGACCCAATTGCCGGGTCGCTTCATCCGTTCGGCTTTGCATGAGTTCGAGCAGGGGCTGCAGGGAGAATTTGTTGGCCATGGCTTACGGGAAAAGCGTGGAAAGCGCGCTGACGCTGCTCGCGAAGTCGGACTGCTCGGTCAGTTGTTGCTGAAGAAAGGCTTCCATGCGCGGATACAGGTTGATGGCTTGATCGAGAACGGGGTCCGAACCCGGGGCGTAGGCGCCAACCGATATCAGGTCGCGCGATCGCTGGTAACGGGCAAAAAGGACCTTGAAGCGGCGAATCTGGTCGAGTTGGGCCGGTTCGATCAGGTTGACCATAGCGCGGCTAATCGATTGCTCGATATCGATGGCCGGGTAATGTCCGGCATCGGCCAGCGTGCGGGAGAGCACGATGTGACCATCGAGAATGGCCCGCGCGGCATCGGCAATCGGGTCCTGCTGGTCATCGCCTTCGGCCAGAACAGTATAGAAGGCGGTCATCGACCCGCCGCCTTCCGGGCCGTTGCCTGCCCGCTCGACGAGTTGCGGCAGGCGGGCAAATACCGAAGGCGGATAGCCTCTGGTGGCCGGCGGCTCGCCGATGGCCAGGGCGATTTCCCGCTGGGCCATGGCGTAACGGGTCAGGGAGTCCATGATCAGGAGAACCTGTTTTCCCTGGTCGCGGAAATACTCGGCGATGGTCGTCGCATAGGCCGCGCCCTGCAGGCGCATGAGGGGTCCGGTATCGGCCGGCGCGGCAACCACTACGGCCCGGCGCATGCCTTCTTCGCCGAGAATTTGTTCGATGAACTCCTTTACCTCGCGGCCGCGTTCGCCGATCAGGCCGACGACGATGACTTCGGCTTCGGTATAGCGGGCCATCATGCCAAGCAGCACCGATTTGCCGACGCCGGAACCGGCGAACAGGCCCATGCGCTGACCGCGACCCACTGTGAGCAGGGCATTGATCGAGCGAATGCCGACATCGAGGGGATGCTCGATGGCCGCCCGCGTCATCGGGTTGATCGGGCGGCTCTGCAGTGGGCGGGTCAGGTTCGAGCGCAGTGGTCCCTTGTTGTCCAGAGGACGGCCAAGGCCGTCGAGTACTCTGCCCAGCAACTCGTCGCCAACCGGGCCCTGCTTGGCGCGATCAATAGCACGGCGTTTGCGTTTGACCGGAAAATCGACCCGGGGGGCAGGATTCGGTGGGTCGCAGGCAATCACCCTGGCCCCCGGCGCCAGTCCGAAGACATCATCGGATGGCATGAGGTACAACTTCTCCCCGGCGAAACCGACCACCTCGGCTTCGACGGGGGCGCCACTAGCCGGAAATATATGGCAGGAGCTACCGAGCGGCAGTTTCAGTCCCGAGGCCTCCATGACCAGGCCATTAATGCGGGTCAGCCGGCCAGCTGGCCAGAGCGGCTGAGCCGAGGCGGCGGCAAGCTGACAGCCCTCGAGGAAATGCTGCCAGCGCCCGACGTGGTCGGGAACAGCGTTCAAAGTCGGTTCATCCATTCTGATGGGGCGACGCCGATGGACTCCAGAACCCGGCGCCAGCGTGTTTCTATCGTCGCATCGACTTCGCTGGCACCAGCTACCAGTATGCAACCACCGGGCGAAACCTCGGGATCGTCGATGATTTGTGCGCCGGTCTGCGATAGTTGATCGCCGATCTGTTCGCGAATCACCGGGGCGTCTGCCGGGTTCATGCGAATGACGACATGCGCATGATGGAGCGGCAAGGCGCTGATTGCTTCGCGAATGACCGGCAAAAGAAGCTCGGGTCGGGTGCTGATTGCGCCGCGCAGGACCTGCGCCGCTACTTCGAGGGCGAGGTTGAGTACCTGGTCGGCGACATGCTGGTCGAGATGGGCCAGTGAAGTCTGCAGGTTGCCCACGAGTTCGGCAAAGTAGGCCGTTGTTTCTGCCGCTGTCGCTGCCATGGCCTGGCGCCCGGCCTCCAGTCCTTCGCTGTAGCCAAGGCTGTGCCCATCGGCCCGCGCTTCTTCGCGGATGCGTTCAAGTTCTTCGGCGCTGTTCTGGGCCTGCGCTGGCTCGGGTTCTGCTGGGCCGGAGACAGGGGGCGGCGCTGTACGCTCGGCCTTGTCTGGCGAAACGGAGGGGGGTTGGCTGCCTGTTGCCGGCTGGGCATCGAGAGAACCGATACTCCAGCGTTGATAGCTGGTGAGCTTGTCTTTGGGGATGACGCTGCCGGGCATTTTGCCTAGACCATTTGTTCGCCGCCGGCGCCGCCGAGGACGATTTGTCCTTCGTCGGCCAGACGGCGCACAACCTTGAGGATTTCCTTTTGCTCGCCTTCGACTTCGGAGAGTCGTACCGGACCCTTCGATTCGAGGTCTTCGCGCAGCATTTCGGCAGCCCGTTGCGACATGTTCTTGAAAATCTTCTCGCGGAGTTCCGGCGATGCCCCCTTGAGGGCGAGGATGAGAGAGTCGGACTGAACTTCGCGCAAAATGAGCTGGATGGAACGATCGTCGATGTCCATGAGATTCTCGAAGACGAACATCTCATCGAGAATTTTTTGCGCCAGATCCGGGTCGTATTCCCGGATGGCGTCAACGACCGAGGTTTCATTGGCCGTGCCGATGAAGTTGAGAATCTCGGCGACCGTGCGAATGCCGCCCATCGCTGTCCGCTTGACGCTGGTCGAGCCGGACAGGATGCGCATCATCGCCTCGTTCAGTTCGCGCAAGGCGGATGGCTGAATCCCCTCCAGGGTGGCGATGCGCAATACCACGTCATTGCGCAGGCGCTCGGTGAAGTGATTGAGGATTTCGCTGGAATGGTCGTGTTCCAGATGGACCAGTATGGTCGCGATAATCTGTGGGTGTTCGTTTTTGATCAGGTCGGCAACGGTTGTTGCGTCCATCCACTTGAGGCCCTCGATCCCCGAAGTCTCGCCGCCTTGCAGGATGCGGGAAATGAGGTTCGATGCCTTGTCGTCGCCAAGCGCCTTGGTCAGCACGGAGCGGATGTAGTTGTCGGTATCGACGTGTACGGCAGCATGTTCTTCGGCGTTGTTGTGGAATTCGTCGAGAACGCCTTCGACCGTCGTCCGCGGCACGCTCTTGAGCAAGGCCATGGCATGACCAAGTTTTTGCACCTCGCGCGGCCCAAGGTGTTTCAGTACTTCGGCTGCGTGGTCCTCGCCGAGGGCAATCAGCAGCGTGGCACTTTTTTCGAGGCCGTCGTCAGCGCTAGGAGGCATTGGCGCCCATCCAGTCCTTAATGATGTTGGCTACTGCCTTCGGGTCCGCCTGCGCGAGGTCGCGTGCTTTTTGTACCTTGTTGGCGTAATGATCGATACGAACCTGATCTTCCTGATCTCCATCGACGCCTGAAATCCGCACATGGCCCGCAGCACCTGCAACACCCTCGGCAGTGGCTGCGGCGCGGCGCTCGGCCGCAGACGGGAACATCGTTTTCAGCGACGGCTGGATGATCTTTAGGAAGAGGAAGGCAACGATCAGGCCAATCACTAGGTATTTCAGGATGTCCTTGGCGTAGGAGATATTTTCCGGATCCTTCCAGAGCGGCAGCGAGGTGTCGACCTTTTCATCTGCGGTGAAGGGCGCATTGGCAACGGAGATCGAGTCGCCGCGCTCATTGTTGAAGCCCATTGCCTGGCGGACCAGTTCGTTGATCTGTTTCATTTCCGCATCGGGAACCGGCTTGTTTACGGGCTGGCCGTTCTTGTCGATTTCCTTGCGATGATTGATGACGACTGCGGCGGACAGGCGCCGGATATCCCCCATGCCCTGTTTGGTATGGCGAATGGTTCTGTCTACTTCAAAATTGACCGTCGCGTTCTTGTTGGTGTTGAGCGGTTGGCCCACGGAATTGAGTGGTGCGGTGACGCCGGCGGCCTCGAGCCGGCCTTGAATTTCGCCCGTTTTTCCCGGTTGACCGTTGGAATTGCCGGTGGCCGGTTGGGTCAGCGGCGCGGTGGCCGGTACCGGCGGCTGGTTGGTCAGGGCGCCTGGTACGCCGCCGGAGGCCTGGTTGATGCTGGCCGATTCAGTGGTCTGGCGGCTGCGCACCGCTGTCGTTTCCGGCGTATTGTTGGGGCGATAGCTCTCGGCGGTTTGTTCGCTCTGGGAGAAATCGATGTCGGCGGCGACCTGGACCTTGAAGTTTTCGCTGCCGAGCATGGGCTTCAGAATGTCCTCGATGCGCCTGATGATGCTGCTCTCGATGTCACGGACATACTTGACCTGGGTGGCATCGAGGCCGGCCTCGGTCAGCTTGCTTTTCAACTGCGAAAGGAGGGTGCCGCTCTGGTCGATGACCGTGACGTTGGCGGCGGGCAACTGCGGTACGCTGGACGAAACCAAGTGGGTGATGCCGGCGATCTGCCCGCCGTCCAGTGTGCGTCCAGGATAGACGTTGAGCATGACCGATGCGGTCGGCTTTTGTTCTTCGCGAACGAACACAGACGGCTTGGGGATGGCCAGATGAACGCGGGCCGACTGCACGGCGCCAATCGACTGGATGGTACGGGCCAGTTCGCCTTCCAGGCCGCGCTGGTAATTGACCTGTTCGGCAAACTGGCTGATACCGAATTTCTGGTTTTCCATCAATTCGAAACCCACCATGCCGCCACGCGGCAGCCCCTGCGAGGCTAGTTTCAGGCGAATGTCGTGCACGCGGTCGGCGGGAACCTGCAAGGCGCCATTGTCGCTATAGCGGTGAGGGATGTTCTGTTGTTCGAGAACAGCAACGATGGAGCCGCCGTCCTTTTCATTGAGATTCGAGAAAAGAATCTTCCAGTCGGGCTGCCGGCTCCACAGTATGGTGCCGATGATGATTGCGATCAGGGCGGCGGTAGCCACCATGAAAATGAGTTTCTGCTGACTGCCGAGCCGGTTGAAGGCGTCGCGCAGACGCTCCAGCGGGTTTCCTGCCGGTGCGTTTCCTGCGGTCGTCTCAGTCGTTGCTGCCATCAATAGCCGGTCAAAATGCGGTGAAACAGAAGAAGAATCAATCGAGAAGCCAAATTATCCTAGAAATATTCTACTATTACCCGCGCTGAATTCGCCCTTTCTTTTTTCTATCTTGCCGCACTGAGCAATCCTTTGACCCCTGATTCCGACACCAAGACGGCCGAATTGCAACGGGCATTCGCCATGTTCAATCAGGTCTCGGCCGAACTGACCCAGGCCTATGAAGCCCTGCAGGTACGCGCCGCATCCTTGACTGAAGAGCTGGCATTGGCCAATGGCGAGTTGCGTCGGCAATACCAGGAAAAGGAAGCACTTTCCGAGCGCCTGTCGTCCTTGCTTGATGCCTTGCCGGCTGGCGTTGTGCTGCTTGATTCGTCGGCTATCGTGGTGGCGGTCAACCCTGCAGCCATGGCCATTTTTGGCGCTGACATGGTGGCGCAGCATTGGGGTGATGTCGTCCGGGCCAGCCTCGAGCCAACTATGGCGGTCGGCGAGTGGTTGCATGGGGAAAGTCGTTTATCGATCGGCGAAAGTGCCCTGCCGTCGGCCGGCGGAAAGATTCTGCTCATCCACGACGTGACGGCCGCGCACCGGATGAAAACCGAATTGGAGCGGAGCCAGCGTCTTGCCGCCATGGGCGAAATGGCCGCGTCGTTGGCCCATCAACTGCGCACGCCTTTGGCCGCCGCGCTGCTCTATACCTCCAATCTGGGCGAGGCGGGGGTTTCCGACGAGGCCCGCGCCAAGTTCTCGGAGAAAGCGAACGGACAGTTGCGGCGCCTGGAGCGACTGATTCAGGACGTGCTGCTCTTCGCGCGGGGCGAGAGCATCGGGCGGGATGTCATTCCGGTTTCCGACCTGTTGAGCGAAGCCGCACAAACCGTCGAGCCGCTGATGCGTGAGCACGGTCTTGAATTTGTGCTCGACGATGCGTGTGAGGCTGCGGTTCTTGTCGGCAGTCGCAAGGCCTTGTTCGGTGCGCTCGTCAATTTGCTGGAGAATGCCATGCAGGCGACGGCAACGGGCGGCAAAATTTGCCTGTCCGGCAAACGACGCGGCGATCTGGTGGCGGTCAGCGTGCACGACGGTGGCCCCGGCATTTCGCGGGAAATGCAGGCGCGCATCTTCGAGCCGTTTTTTACCACCAAGGGGCAGGGGACCGGTCTGGGACTGGCCATTGCGCTCGGCGTGGCGAGGGCGCACGGCGGAACGATAGAACTGTTTTCGGAGCCTGGCGACGGTGCCGAATTTGTCATTACCTTGCCGGTTGCGCCGGCAGAGAGCGAAGTTGAAAACCATGGCTGAACACAGTTTGCCCATTCTTGTTGTTGAAGATGATCCCAGCCTGCGCGAGGCGATTGGCGACACCCTCGAACTCGCCGGCCGCCCTTATGTGGCGGTAGACGGTGGCGAGGCGGCATTGAAAGTGTTGGGCGAGCAGGCTTTTTCGATTGTCGTCAGCGATGTGCGCATGATGCCGATGGACGGCATTACCTTGCTCAAGGAAATCAGGGGGCGCCTGCCACATCTTCCGGTGGTGCTCATGACAGCGTATGCCGAGGTGGACAAGGCCGTTGATGCCATGCGCTCGGGTGCCTGTGACTTTTTGCTCAAGCCTTTCGAGCCCAAGGCTCTGCTCGCTCATATCAATAAATATGAATTGCCGGAAACCGATGATGCGGCGGGCGTCGTCGCCATCGATCCAGCCAGTCGGGAATTGTTCGCCATCGCACAGCGTGTGGCGCAGACCGATGCTACGGTTCTGCTTACAGGAGAATCGGGGGTTGGCAAGGAAGTGGTCGCTCGCTTCATCCATCGGCAGTCGGCTCGTCGCGATGGGCCATTTGTCGCCATCAACTGCGCGGCAATCCCGGATAGCCTGCTTGAGGCGACGCTGTTCGGTTACGAGAAGGGCGCCTTTACAGGTGCGCAGCAAGCCCAGGCGGGCAAGTTCGAGCAGGCTCAGGATGGCACTCTGCTTCTCGACGAAGTCACCGAAATGCCCTTGGGGCTCCAGGCCAAGCTGCTCCGCGTCCTGCAGGAACGTGAGGTCGAGCGGGTGGGGGGCAAGAAGCCGGTGCCGCTGAATATCCGCATCGTTGCCACCTCAAACCGCGACATGGCCGAGGCTGTTGCCAAGGGTGTCTTTCGCGAGGATCTATATTACCGGCTCAATGTATTTCCGGTAGCCATTCCGCCACTGCGTGAGCGAAGACTCGATATCGTGCCCATCGCGCGCTATTTTCTCGTCGAACATGGCGGACGTTTTGGTCGAAATGGCGTCGGATTCGGTGCGCAGGCAGAAGAGGCTCTGGCGCACCATGCCTGGCCGGGCAATGTGCGGGAGCTGGAAAATGTGATCCAGCGCGCGCTGATCCTGTCGACCGGACCGGAAATTGGCATCGAGCACCTTAATTTGGCGCCGGTCCCGGCGGGTGAGCCGCGGCGGACAACTGCCGAATCCGCGGTCCCCGAAGCCGAAAAAAGAGCCGATAATATGAAGGATCTTGAGCGCGACCATATCCTTAGGACGCTGGCTGAAATGGGGGGCTCCCGAAAACTGGCCATCGAACGTCTGGGGATTTCGGAGCGGACCTTGCGCTACAAGTTGCAGCAGTACAGGGATGAAGGATATTTCAAGGATTGAAGTTGGCCTGACTATTGCTTGTAAGAAGGCAGGATTAAGGAGCTGGTTATGGACACCCAAGGTATTGAGCAAATGTTGAGCGTGCTGCGTTCCACCGCCGCGCAGGCATCCGGCAAACCGGCCGAGAGCGCCGCTACGGGCACGGCTGGTGGGGTGGATTTCGCACAGGTACTGAAATCGTCGATCGACAAGGTTAACCAGACCCAGCAGCAGGCTGACGGAATGGCTGAAAAACTTGCCGCCGGTGATACCACCCAGAACCTCCACGAAGTAATGATCGCGCTCCAGACCGCCAGCGTTTCCTTCCAGGAAATGGTTCAGGTGCGCAACAAATTGGTCACGGCTTATCAGGACGTGATGAACATCCAGGTTTGAGCGGCTTTCTAGTTCAATCCTGATGAGCGCAACTTGTGCTCACGCTCCTGTCGGGTGATGTAGCGCTCGATGAAGGCCAGGCGGGTGCCTGGCAGGCTGACGAATTCGCAGCCAAGGCGCAACTGTTGTTCGCCATTGAACGTTTCTGTTTTCAGTACTTCGCATACCCGCAGATTGACCGACAGCACGCTTTCGCCGGGAATTTCCAGGCGGCAGTCGTGGAACAGTGTACCGAGCGAAAACAGGTCGGCGTCCCCGATGGGGCCAAGCAAGCTCAGGCCTCCACCGCTGAGGTCAAAAAGCGGGTAGTCGACGACGCTGTGTCCTCCGGCTGGATTGGTGACGGCCAGTTTGCAGCGCAGCGGCGTCAGGTGAGGCATTTCGACGCGGAAGAATTCCCGACGTTGCAGGCGAAGGATAGAAGCCGGCAACGGGGCGATCAGGGCTTTTTTGTCGTCGATGCTGGCCAGCGCGAGGCCATTTAGGCGAATCTGGATTTTGACGCGTTCCAGCGGCGCGGTCAGCGTGATGCGTGTGGCCTTGAGGGCGGCATCGTTGCTCGCAGCGTGGTTCGAGCCATCAAGAACCAGTTGGCCTGCTTGTTCATCGAGCGACAACAGGGTCGAGAGAAAAAAGGCCTCGCCGTCACCCAGATAGACGGTGATCAGGGTGTGATGTTTGAGCAAGGCGCGCAGATGAACAAGGATTTCAGCGCGGTTGTGGATGAGGTATTTGCCGTAGGTGGCGGGTTGGTCAATTTCGAAAACGGGGACCGAAACTTCGTTTTGAACGAGGGTCATGAAGCCTGAATCAAGGTGGAGGTTGAGTGGGCAGGCCGATCTGGGCGGCCGGGCTGCCGTGTTCAAGCCGATACAGCCAGGCTAGAAGTTCGGCGACAGCCATGTATAACTGGGGTGGGATGCGCTCGTCAATATCCACCTGAGTTAACAGGGCGACGAGCTCTGGCGATTCATGAACATAAATGCCATGTTCCCTGGCGCGGGCGATGATCTGTTCGGCAATCAGCCCCTTGCCTTTGGCGACGACGCGTGGCGCTGCATCGGTCTGGCTGTAGGCCAGAGCGACTGCCTCGCGGGTAGCTTCATTCCCCGGCTTGGCCATGATCGACGCGGAGTTGGGTGAGTGTCAGCCCGGCGGCTTCCAGTTGCTCGCGCAGCGCCTGGGTGCTGTCGCGCAGCTTGGCTTCGCTGGCTGGTTTTTCGGTGCTGACTGAAACGGCCAAGGCGCCGCCTGCGCCCAGCCGCAAGGTGACATCGATGCCGCCAAGGGCCGGCAGGTCGAGTTTTAACCGGGTCTGCCAGGGCCTGGCTGAATCGCCATCCGGTGAGGTCTGAGCGTCATCGGTATCGCCGGAAATTTCCCACCACATCGGCTGGCCGGGCCAGACTTGACCTTGCCAGACAAAATTCTGGGTCGCCAGACCGTTCAGCTGTTGCTGAACCAGCGAAACCAGCTCCCGTGGGACCGGGTTTTCGTTAGGGACGGTGGGAGTCGGCGGCGTAGCGGTGGTGTTCGGGGCGGATGTCGGGAGCGCCGGGGGCTGCGGTGTCGAAGTTGTCGGCGTAGCGCTGCGGTCGAGCGGCGCCCCTTTCAAAATATCGCCAAAATTCCGGTTGACCGTAGGATTGATACCTTCGGGCACTGATTTGTTGGCGATCGCTCCTGGAGGCACATGGGCTAATCCGCCGGAGGCGGCTGGCGATGACTGCATGCGAAGCATCGCATCCGGGGCGCTGTCCGGGGCAAGGTTGCTGCCGGGAAGGAAATTTGAGCTGCGATTGATGAATTCCGGGGCATTCGCCGGTGCCGGCGAGAGTTTTCCCTGCGGCTCCTGAAGCAGCGCGGCTGTTGGCAACTGGCCGCTCACCCAGCGTGCTTGGTGCGCCTCGTAAAACATGCCGCTCTGAGTGAGTGCCTGCTTCAATACGGGGGCCAGCTCGGCACCGGTTTTGGGCATGGTTTCGACCAGTGGCTGGCTACGGTTGAGGGCGGCGGGGGGTGCCTGCTTCCCTTCGCCTTCGAGCGGCGTGAGCAGGTTGCCGATGACCTTGCCGGCTGTGCTCAGGGAAGTGCTGACCGATTCGGGAAGGCTGGCGGCAGTCTTGCCCGAGGAACGATTGGCAACGAAGGCCAGAATGAGTTTGCCATCGCTTTCAGCAACTTCAAGTTCGAGTGTGTCGCCAGGTTTTGCCGAAAAAGGCAGGGCCAGTGTGATGTCGCGCTGGGCGACAATTGCCCGATAAGTACCGTTCGGTAGCAGGGCCTGGATTTCAGCCAGGAGGCGCTGGCCCGGAACTGCGTTGCTGAGTACGTCGGCGACGCGTTGCGCGGCAGGAACGGGCGCTGTCTGCTGATTCTGCAGTGCGCCAGTGTCAGGTATTACCAACCGCAGACTGCTGGCAACGTCCGGCGGGATCATGGTTTTGCCGGGGGCGCTATGGCATTCGCAAACGCGTTAACCAGCGGGGCGATTTGATCTTTGCGTTCCGAGCAAACCAAGAGGGCGGAGTCCAGAAGCCGCAAAACTTCCTGAACTTGCTTGCGGATGTCGGGCGTTGCCAGGTTGCGATAGTTTGATGAACGGACTGTCTCCATCGTCCGCAGCAAATCCTGAAGAAGACCATCAACTTTTTCCCACTCACCGTTTTCGGCAATATCCAGCAAGGCATGCAGCCCTTGGGTGAGCTGCAAAAGGATATTTTCCTGGCTAGGTTTGTTGGTCAGGGCTCTGTCTCCCGGCTACGCCGATTTCACGCCAGGCAGAGGCGATTTCTCCGAGCAGGCCTTGAACTTCACGAATGGCATTGGCGTCTTTATGGACGTTCGCGTGAATCAGGCGTGAGGCCATGTAGTCGTAAAGTGCCTTGAGGTTTTGCGCCAAATCGCCACCCTGTTCGGTGTCCAGGCTGGCAGACAGGCCGCTGAGGATGATGTCAATGGCCTTCATCAGCGAATCCGATTTGCCCTTGAAATCGTTGGCTGCGAGCCTGGTCTGAGCTTGCTGCAAAGCGCTTTCGGCGCCATCGAACAACAGCACGATCAGTCGATGCGGATCAGCGCCACGCACGTCCGACTCGATACTGATCTGTTTGTACGAGGCAATAGGGCTTGAAAACATGAATTCGCGATCAAATTGTGGGGAAACGTATCTTAACAAGGACGAGCGAAGCGGGGGTTATGCTCAGCTCGAATTCTGAAGTATCGTTAATTGCTGCGTCAGATAGCTGCTCGTGGTTTGCATTGAGCTAACCAGTTTGTCGAGGGCCGTGAATTGTAAGCGATAGCGTTTCTCGACCAGGCTGACGCGGACCTCCAATGCAGCCTGGTTGTCCTTGAAGCGACTGACGGACGACGTGAGGCTGTTAATGCGATTGGAAACCGCCCCGTTGCCAGCCAGCAAGTCAGTTGCAGCTGTGCTGAAAGATTTGCCATAGGCATTGAGCGCCTGGACAACATCGGTAGCAGAGGTGCTTATTGCAGAGCTTAGTACTGTAGTGTCGAGTTTCAACTGACCGCTTGTCTGGATGCTAATCCCGAGTGCAGAGAGTGTTGTCAGATTGGCGCTGGCAAGCTCGCTCGGAACGGTCGTTCTGGCGCTGCCCAGGCTATTGAGGACTGAGCTTGCCGTGGCATCGCCGCTAAAGGCCTGGCCAGTTTTAGTCGTTACGTCATAGCTGCTGTTGCTTTTTATCAATGAGACAACAGCGTTATAGGCGTCAACGAAAGCTTGCGCCGCCGTGGTGATCTTCGAACTGTCGTTTTGTACGGTGACGTTCGACGTACCCAGCTTGACTGCGGTCAACGTCAGTCCTGCGACATTGGAGAAGGTGTTTGTGCTTGAATTGACTTCGATGCCGTCGATTGTCATCGTGGCATCTTGAGCAATTGTTCGATTCAAACCCGGGGTTGCTATGGTATCAAACGCCGCTATTGAGTCCTGGCCACCCGATGCCGTCAAGCTTGATGTCAGTGAGAAATCGTTGCTCGCGCCCGATTTATCCCCTGTCAATACCATCCGCTGCTTACCGGTCGAGTCGGTGATGACGGTACTCGTTACGCCGACTTTTGCGCTGTTGATGGCGTCACTGACGTCCTGCAAGGAAGAACTGGCACTGGTCAGACTAATGGTTGCCGCAGCGACACCGCCAACGGTAAAGTTCAGGTCTCCCGGGCCAAACGTGGTACCCGTCGTATAGGCGGTCGTAAAGCTCTTTTGCGCGCTGGCCAGTTGCGTCACTTCCGCAGCATAACTCCCAATAGATGCCGTGTAGTCGGCGCTTGCGCCGAGCACAGTCGTGTCGCCTGACGCGGCGCTCAACGCCGAAAGCCGCGACGGATACTGCAAGGTATCTGCAGCGGTTTGTAATGCGTCGAGCTTCGATTTGAGGGTGCCGTAGAGGGAAATCTTGTTGTTTGCCGCCGAAATCTTGGTATCCAGCGCAGTGATCGGCGCTCGCTCGGCATTGATGATGCTGGTCAGCATGGTATTCAAATCGATACCGGTGCCGATGCCTAGAGAACTGGAGGTTGCCATCGTGATTCCCTCTTCCCGTTGTTACGCCTTGTCCTTGATCAATAGACCCTGCAGTTTGTCCAGCGCGTGAGCAATCGCCACGGCTTCTTCCGACGGAAACTGCCGGATGATCTGCTTGGTCTGGGTATCCATGATCTTAACAATTTGCGAGCCAGATTCGTCGTCAATCGAAAAACTGAGTTCAGCTTGCCTAGGTGATACGAACTCCGCGATCTTCGCAACGGCTTGCTTGACCTCCTGTTTGTCAGGTGATTTGCTGACTTGACTCTCCGCCACTTGAGTGGGCTTTGCCGGTTCTGGAGCCTTGGCCTGAACGCCAGCCTGGCGTGTCTGGGGGGCCGTAACCTCCGGCACAGCGACTCTTGGTAGCGAACTCGCGTTACTGATCATATCGATGTTCATTTTCTGCTCCTAACGACAAAGGTGCGGCGGCCTTTTCGAAGCCACCGCACCTATTTTCGAAATTGAGGCAGCAGCCTATTAACGCAACAGGGTCAGCACGTTTTGCGGGATGGCGTTGGCCTGAGCGACCATCGCGGTACCAGCTTGCTGGAGAATCTGGAAGCGCGACAGGTTGGAGGTTTCCTGGGCAAAGTCGGCATCCATGATGCGGCTTTCCGCAGCCTTCTGATTTTCGTAGGCAGCCTGCTTTGCCTGGATGGCAAACTGAGCATTGTTGATCGTCGCACCTTGTGTGATCCGTGCATTTGTGACGGTCTGGAGGGAGCTACTGGCGTTTTCAGTTCCTGCTACTGCGACAGAAGTGAAAGTGGTTCCGCCGAAAACGGCGATCGCCGCGTTGGCTTCAGTTTGCACTGTGGTGGCTTGTGCCGAAAGCAAGTTGCGTTCCGCCGATGTGGCTGCAGAGTTGGTCCCGTTGTTCAACTCAATAATACGCGACATGATGTCACCAACAACAGCCAACGCACCGTCCGCAATCTGGGCGGAAGAAATGTCGTCACCAAGCGCGCGGATTTTTACATTGGTGATACGCGCTGCTGCATTGATTTGTACGCCGGAGGCGAGGCCGGAGGCGTCATCCTTGGCGGAATTGACGCGCAGACCGGAGGACAGTCGTTCAAGAGCTGAAGAAAGGCCAAGAGAGTTTTTGGCCAGATTCTTTTGTGCGTTGAGCGAGTAGTTGTTGGTGTTGATTTGTGCCATTTTGCTTCTCCTGAAGTAGAAAGTACCTGGGGCGCTTACTGACTTGAAGTCTTTCTGCTACCCCGTCTGTACGGCGATTTCTTCGCTGACAAATTCCTTTACGACATTGGCCGGCAAAACTTTAGGAAAAATTTTTAGTTAATGGACTTTTTGCCGTTTTGATCCGGAAGATGGGCGTATAACCATTCCTCGAGGTGATCTTCAAGCAGAAATCGTTGGTGCACCCAATCGCGCATTGCTGCGCCTTCCCTTTCTCGACCCTCTGCATCGTGGATTCTCTCGCGTAGGGCAGCGGTCCATGCCTTTGCCGTATTGGCGACGCGACAGGCCGGACTATTTTGATACGGGTCGATGTCGGTACAGACGACCGGAATGCCCAAGCTGCCATACTCCAGCAGGCGCAAGTTGCTTTTGCCTTGGTTGAATGGCGTTTGCGCCAGCGGCGCGACGGCGATATCGAGATTGAGCGAAGCGAAGTATTTTGGGTATTCGGCGAAAGGGACGAGATCATGAAATTCGGTGAGGAGCGGGCGGATTTCGTCTGGGCACATGCCAAAGAATATCCAGTCGGCTTCGTCGCGTGTCTGCTCGATGATTTCCTTGAGCAGGATCAGATCGCCCTGGTGAGTTGAGCCGCCAGCCCAGCCAATGCGCGGTTTCTTACCGGTGCGTTTGAGGCAGTCGAGTGGAAGCCAGATATCTTTCTCTAGTCGATTCGGCACCACTCGTATGTCCCGAATAAGATGTTGGTAACTCTCGGCCAGAAAGTCAGTGGACACAACTAGCCGGTCGCAGCGAGCCAAGGCGTATTTGAGGCGTGAGCGGGCATTCGGCGGAATGTGCTTGCGGAAGGGATTGCTCTTGTCCATGTCGTTTATGAGATCGTCAAGCGCATAGACGACGAACGGGCGGAATTGCGACGAACTCCACTCTTCGAGCGTTTCCAGCGATATGTTGTGGATATAGTTCTGAACGACGACAGAACTTGGCGCCATTTGTGCTATTTCGGCCAAGGTGTTGTAGCGCGGCTTTATTCCCAACTTTTGTAACCAAATACATTCTTGTGCCAGTCCCGCTTTACGTATTGCGCTTAGGGGGGACGTGATCCGGAAATCCCCCTGTCCGTTTGCTAGGGCATGTGCCAGTATCCGCGGAACGTCGGATGGCAAATATTGCCATTGCGGGCGAAATTCTGTTTCGGGCGTTGGAATCGAATCTGCCAAGGATAGATTGGGGTTCCAATATGGGTCCACCGAGCAAGCCTTGCCCCAGCGCTGATGGAAAGCCCTGTTCGCACCGATTTTTGCCTCGGTCGATTTCAATCGGTGCATTACGTCGTACTGGTAAGATTTTCCACCGTATACGATTCCGGCCCGCGGCTGGAGGATCAAGCGTTGCTTGTTGCGGCGTAACTTGAGGCATAGATCGGTATCGGCTAGATAGTCACCAAGAACAATTTCATCCATTCCGCCTGCTTCTTGATAAGCATTTTTGCGAATCAACAAACACGTCGAGGGTAGGGTGCTGGCATCCTGTGCGACCTTGAGGTTGTCAAGATAGCCGCTCTCGCCGAGCTTGTGGGTTCCTAGCCTCGGAGTGTCGATCAGGCCTGGCTGGCCAAGGATGGTGCCGCATTCCAAAACTCGTGCATCGCCAGGGTTGTGGTGAAGAGGCGATGTCGCGACGATATCTTCTTGTTGGACGGTACGAACAAGTTCGTCGAGCCAACTGTCCTGAACGATAACAGTTTCCTCTCTAACGAGGAGTGCAAGGTCGGTTTCAGAGGATGAGATGGCAGTATTGCAACGCGCGGCATGATTTGCGTCAGATGCAGCGAGAATGACCTGCACTATCGGAGATGTAGATAGCCCCTTGATTTCCTTTAACCACTGATCGAGGTCGGGGTCATCCGATACCTCGTTGACAACGATATGTATTGTGTAGTCGGGGTAGCGGGTGACCTGAACGATGCTTTCAAGGCAGCGTGAAAGCAGTTCGAGATGCCCATTAGAAAGGACTGATATCGTTACCCGAGGCGATTTCTTTAACGGATAGCGGATGTTCCAGCTTTGTCCTGTGACATTGATAATCTCTCCTTCGATGCCGCTGTCCTTAAGATGGTCAAGCAAGGCTGTTTGGCAAGAGTCGGTATCGCTTGGGAAGGTATTCGGATATGTAACAAGCTGGTCGGGAATGTGCCTTATGTCTTGCCAACCAAATCTGCCGGATATCCGTAACAATTGGCTGAACCAAGGGCTTCCATTCCGTTCTCCCGCTCCGCCGCTTTCGAGCCAGACATCCTTGCGGACACAAAGCGGTCCAGCTAAATCCGTTGATTGCAAATATGCCGGATTCGTACCCGGTTTGAAACGTGGAGCGCGCCGGTAGCCCGTGTCGTCGCAGCAATCATCATCGACAAAGAAGGCTCTCGCCTCCGGATATTTGACGATCTCCTTGCCCAGGCGCCACAGATACAGGATATCTAGTTTGGCGCCAGCCGGAATTTCGATTAGCCAGTTGTATGGACTAGCCTTTGCCAGAACATCGATCGTGTACTTGAACTCCTCGCCTTCGGATAGCGTATGCCAGCCAATATTGGGCACCTCATCCAATCCGTCCGGGCTGGGTATGGTACTGACTACATCGAGGTGCCAATCTTCATTGACTTGAAGACCGAGGCTGTCGAGGGTATCTGCCAGCTTGTTTTCGAAACCAGGGGGAAGACGGATGAAGAAATGAAAGTTCTGTTTGATTGTTGGATTATTGCGATCAGCTAATTTGCTTTCAAGGAATTTGGTGTCTGTCTCAAGAAATACTCGCTGAGCAAGCCAGGCTTGGTGCACACGGTCAAGTTGGCTTTTGGAGACAGGTGATTGGCGTGCATAGCTTTGTTCAAGACTCGGATCCAGCGGTTCTAAGCTGTTTATATCTTTGAAATAAAGACCGCTATCTAAATAAAACTCCCTGAGCTGATCTAAAGCGGATCCCCGTTCATCCTTGCTCAATGCCCATAGTTTTTGGCCATTATTTTGGAGCGGCTTGCCATTCTCTTCTAGGTTGCATTGGGCCTCGTACACTTTCTGGATGAGCTGAATTGCCATTTCCCAAGAGTCGGCGCGGTTTCGAGAATGGCGTTCAGTAATCAAGTGAAGGGTATTTAACGCCTTTTCGTACGCATTTTCTTCTCCATAAATTGCGAGACCAGGAATACGATGATGGGTGTCGTCCGATGGGAGGGGGAAATAGTGGGATTGAATCAACAGCACAGGGCAGCCGCAAGCTTGTGCTTCACTGATGATTCCCGACGGCTCATAACAATAGAGCACCTTGGCTTTGCGCAAAATCCCTGCAATTTCTTCTGGCGTGCGCTTAATTTCTTGGCCTAAGCTGACCAAGTTCCTGTGTTCAGACAAAATGGGTTTTCGGCCAAGATGGTATTTGTTGGCGTAGTAACACTCAAATTCCCGATTGGAGTCTTCAGGATTGTCTGCGTTATTAAAGACGGCATCGACCACCGGATGAATAAAAAGCGGTAAGCCTTCTTTACCCTTGGGGAGGCACCAAGCCTCATAAAAGAATATAAGGTCTTTTTCTTCGAATTCGATGGGCTTACCCAAGTGACCGGGAACATTCAGTAACCAGCGAACAACTACCGGAGTGCTGGCTGGGTTTGCATGAATGATTTCGGGATAGACGGTTACTGGGTTTCTACCTGAAGCATAATGTTCTTCAAGCTTTGCAAAAGTTAGTTGGGGGGTGCGTAGAGTTTTTGATACTTCTTTTGCATTGAGTATATATGCCTCTTCCCCTAATTCGTTCAATATGTGGCATAGATAATGTAAAACTCGAATGCCACCTGATGTCTCTCGGTAGTCTGGGGCAAATATATAAAACGGTATACCGGCACTTTGACTTATGGACCGTGGACGATTTGCCGAAAAGCAGAAGTTGTCAGTGGTTTGTATAGGCTTCATTTATTTTTTTAAGCGGAATATGCCAAAGATTGTTCGGGTTATTATTGCTTTGTTTGGTTCTTGTATTTATGTATTAGTTTTTTGTGCTGGTTTGAATGCAAAAAGAAAAAGTTGGTTTCCTTGGTGGCATCGGTCATTTTTTCAAATTCAAAGAGATCTGTGCCATCCGTCGTAAAGGCGAGATAGCCAGCATCATGGAGTAGCTGAAATATATCGTTTGGGTCATAATTAAATTTCGATGACCATTTTCTGAGGATTTCGGCCATTATGATTGGACGGTGTTTTTTTATAGTGTTTAAGCCGCCTTTAATGACCATTAGCTCCGCGCCCTCAACGTCGCATTTAATGAAGTCGGGAGGAGGTAATGAGTTATCGTTAATAAATGTGTCAAGCGTTGTCTGTTGGCAAACAATTTCATCGATGTCAGCGCGATCAGATAGGTTGGCCGCAGATGCGTTTCCGGAGCAGGCGGTATAGTAGTAAAACTTCTGCTCGCCGACTTTGTCGGAAAGTGCAATATTAAAAGCCGATATTTTGTCCGCGCAATTGAGACGGATGTTCTCTTTGAGTTGCCCGTAAGTTTTTGGAATAGGTTCGAAACAATAAAAATTGGCATTTCGTGACTTGGCAGAAATATTGAGCGAATGCCATCCAATATTCGCTCCAATGTCGTAAAAAGTCTTGTGGCCATCAAACATTTTTTCCATCATCCGCGATTCGGCGGGTTCGAAATCGGAAAAATTGAACGTTTCAATGGGGGGGGATCGATGGTCGCCGAACTGGCAACGAACCTTGACGCCGGTACTTCTGATCGTAAATATGACGCCGGTTCCGTCAATGCAGATTTCCTTGATGTCGACATTGTTAATGTGGGACGCGTAATCGAACAGAGTTTTATGGAGTTTTTCATAAGCGGTTTCGATAAATTCTGGCTTTCCAATATGTCCATCGGAAAAAGATTTTTTGAGTTCGTCAATGGTCATGATTGTTGTTCCATATAATGCAATATTGTTTTTTTAAATCCCTCGAGAACGGGGGTTTTTTGCTGCCAGCCCAACCCGCTCAATTGGTCGACTGATGCGTTTGTGCTTTTAAAGTCAACCCGCATCATCGGGTTTTCATCTGGCGGTGCATGCGCTACTGGGCCCAGAGATTCACCAAGTCCAGAATCGTTGAGCAGGGTTGCGAGTTCGAGGATACTTACAGGGTGGGGCGACGCCACATTGAATACCGATCCCGATGGGGCTTTGTTCAGAACAAGCAATAGCCCGGAAATAAAATCGGTAATGTATAGGAAGTTTCGGATTGCACTACCGTCGCTTGTGAGTTTGATCGGCTTTTTCAAAAGCAGGGAACGGACAAAGTCTGCATATGAGCGTCCATCGTCCAAATCGAACCCTGGGCCATAAGTAATCGAGGGGCGTATAACGAGAGTGGGTATTCCATATTGGCGGAAATAGGCCAAGCAAAGCATTTCGCCAAAACGCTTCGATTCCAAATAGCAGTTTCCCAAGTCCGTACAACTGAGGGGGCCGTAATCCGATTCAGATGTCGGGCGTTGTTCATCGGGGATGAAGCCGGTCACACCGGTGGTGCTGAGGTATACGAATTGACATGCCGGGTTGTACAGGCGCAGTTGCTCGAGGAGCCTTTGAGTGACAATTCCATTGGCCTCCATGACGTCGACAGGCGTTGCTGCGAAATGTTTGGGGCTGGCTTTGCTAGCGCAATGAATGAGCACGTCGTAAGGGTGTTTTGCCAAATGCTCAGCCGCATCTTCCGCGACCACGAATTGACAGGGTAGGGACCCGTGATCGGGATATTTCTCTCTAAGGCGCTCTTGGCTGCGAACGTGAGCGCTTAGCTGACATTGCAAATCTCCGGAGTCGATGAGAAAAGATATGAAGCGGATGAGATACCAGGCGATCTGACCCGTGGCACCCGTGATGTAAAGCCGTTTACCCTGCAAAAATGCGTAATTTTCATTTTCTGCGGCCAGAAGGGAAAAGTCTTCGTACATCGTGCTTGAGATCATGGGCTATTAATCGATTTTGCGTATTGCAACAATTGGTCCTGCTTCAATGATTCGCAATCGATTTCCTGTCTGTTGTTTGTGTAATGGCTGACCAGTCGCCGGATGGATACTTCGATTGGTGAGAATTGGAAGTTGTCGAGTATTGCGCAGAGTTTTTTATTGCAACCCGTATAGGTTTTTCCAAGACCAGGGTTTGCGATTTGATAGCCTTTGTTGATTCCCAAGCAATGATCTACTGTTTCAATGACTTGCGACAGTTTGATCGAATCATCTGGTGTTACATTAAAATCGCCAGTGCGCACGTTTCGGTCGAATAGTTGCTCGATAATGTTGCAAAAATCGGTTACGTCCAGGTAGTCATAAATGGCATCTCTGAACAGCGTCACATCCAGGCCGGCAAGACGTTTGGTAATCGTATTGGAGATGAACTTGTACCGATAATCCTCGTATTTGCCGAAAATGCCAAATAATCGCAAGGTGACCACGTCCTCGAGATGTTTTGCGTAGCTGGCAATGACGAATTTTGAGAATCCTTGGCTGTCCGCTGGAATATGAACGCCCAGGTAATCCTCGGTCATTTTCTCGGCCCAGTTCTCGCGGTTGTAACTCGATCCACTGCAGAGCGTATAAATAAGGCAGCCTTGCGGTCGGTGGCGCAATAGATTGAAGAACATGCGAAGATTCTGTTCGCATACGTTGCTGTCGTAACCCTTGCCAACTGTATTCGAGGTTGCCGAATGGATAATCAGGTCAGGGTGGAAGGCGTCTACGCACCGGGCGACATCGGCACTGTCCGTCAGATCGACGTCACATTGCCTCGGAGAACAAAGTACAAAATCGTTGCGTTGGCGCAGCACTTCCAGCAGATTGCGACCGACGAAGCCTTCGGACCCGGTCAGAAGGATTTTTTTCATGCTAATGAGCCCATTTCTGCTCAACGGTTACGATGATGTCATCAATTGATGGCGGTACGCTCAAGTCCATGATCTTCAGGTATTTTTCCCAGCCACCTGTACCGTGGTAATGATGGCACTTGGCCAGACAGTCGGCGGCATTGTCGTCGTCCCCCCGTTTTGCGTGCACGTAAGCCAAGCAGAGATTGGCCATCAGGTGATCCGGTCGCAGGTTAAGGACGTTGCGAAACCCGGTTTCCGCGAGTGATAGATTGCCCAGGCGCAAATCGCTGTTGTACAGAAAGTTCAGTTCGAGATTGAAAACATATTGCATGTCCTGAATGTAGTCGGCACTGAAGTCCGGGGTGTTAATAACGGCAATCCGATAGTCAGCCCCCAGGACATCGCCGGAAATATAGCCCATTTCCGAGGCGATCTTGTGTATTTCGCTGCCGACAACAGGGCTGGCACAGACGACGTGGTACCAGTTTGCCGGAATGCTTCGCAAATTGAGTCGTGCCTCCTCAATATCCTGGCAAGTTTCACCGGGGAGACCGATGAGCACGTTGGCATTGGAGTAGATGCCCAGTTTGCGGCAATCCTTGGCGACTTGTCTTGAAATGCTCATCTTGAGCGGCTTTTTCATCTGGTGCTTAAGGACTTTTTCGCTGCCGCTTTCGATCGGGAGCACGAGCTGGTTGACCCCCGCACGCTTGAAGGCAGACAGGGTTTCGTAATCTAGCGAGTAAAGCGTCAGACCATTTTGGAAGATAGCATTCAGCTTTTCCTGTTCGATGAACTCGAGAATTTTCAAGACTCTTCCCTTGTCCGCCATGAAATGGTCGTCCTGAAAAATCAAGGTTCTTGCCGCGTATTCGTCGACCAGGCGATGGATATCCGCAAATACGCGCTCGGTCGAGTGGTAACGCATTTTCCGCCCATGAACCTGGTGCGAAGCACAGAATGTGCAATGGAAGGGGCAGCCACGCGAGGTCATGATGTGGTAGCCCATGCTGTCCGAGTGGGCAGCATAGGATGTCATGACTGGGTTCAGGCTATGTCGTCCGTGATCGCAGAGGGCGTAATCGTAAAAGGGGATTTCATCCAGATCGACGATAAAGTCATGCTTGGGAACGAAGAAATCGTCCAGCTTCCGGGCCGTAATCCAGGATTCGGACCGGTTGGCGTAGTCATCCGGGGAGTCAGCACCAATGAGACCCAACATCGGTTTTTCTCCTTCGCCGAAACACAGCGCGTCATAGAAGCGGAAGCCACCTGTCCGGTGAATGTGCTGGTAGGAGTTCGTCGGGATATTGCCGCCGCCGACGAGAAAGGCTTCTGGCCAGATAGTTTTTATGGTCTGCCCTAGTTCGATGAAGTTCTGATAGGAAGGGCTGAACAGGCTGGAAATGCCGATGATGTCTGGTGTGAAGTCGGCATCGAAATTTTCCGTCAGGTAGTGCATGGCAAATGATGCAAAGTTGGGAAAATCGAAGTCATTCAAGGCGCTGACTTCAACGTTGAAATCGACCAGTCTGACGTCGAGCTCGTAATGTTTTTTCAGGTAGGCGGACATTGAGAGCAGTCCGAGCGGCAGGTCAGTGGCCAGGCTATTCAGGATGCGCCCGTTCTTGAGGACTGTCCGCGCATTTTTGGGGGGCGAGACGTAGGACTCGTACGAAATATGGACGGGGACGAGAAAGAGTAGTTTTTTTCTGGGCGCACTGACCATCGGGGGGGCTCCTGTTGTTTTTTGTCCTGCTACTGCTTGTTTCCAAATGGTCGTTTGCCGTGTGCCCGGCAATTACGCATCGGGGGGAAACTGCTCTGCATGGTAATGAACTGGCAAGGCGTTAATCGTGGCGATAACTTCCTTCGGGTAAATCCCGGGGACCATGACCAGAACGACGTCGATGTTGCAGCCTGGGGTCAGCAGGGTTTCCGGCGGCAGTATCCTGAGATGAGATATTGGCGCAAATTTGTGATGCTTGAATTTCGCCGAGTCGATGATGCATTCGATCCGGTGGTATTCCGATAGCGAAAGCAGGGCGAGCGTGCGGTGCCCTGCACCCCATACGGCAACTTTCTGGCCACGGTCGGTAAAGTTCCGCAATGTTTCGTTGAAGCGGGCAACCAGTGTGTCGAGCGCCGATTTGCTGCTTGCGATGGCACCCACGCCGCGCTTTTGGGCAATGATCTGGATGTCGTACTGGTTGTTGATGATTTGTATATCTATCAACGAAAAGCCGGTCAGCCGCAAGGCGGTTTCGAGACTGTCTGCAGTGAAGTACACCAGATGGTCGGCAACGAATTCGTGGGCCGACTGGCTGGTCAGCAGAAAGTCGAGGTTGGGTACCGTTAGCAGCAGTTTGCCGTCATCGGTCAGCAAGGCATGGCATTTTTGCAGAAATGCCCTGGCATCTGGCTGATGTTCCAGATAGTTGAACGAGATCAACAAGTCGTATTGGTCATACTCTTCGGAGCCAAGGTCGAGGAGGTAGCGATTCGCCACACCGTCCGGCATCGCCAAGGCTTCCGTTCGCGGTGGCGAAAACTCGATACCGCTGGCGACATAACCGACTTCTCGCAGCAGGGGCAGATTTTCTCCGCTGGCGCAACCTATTTCCATGGCGCGGGGTTGTTCGGTGAACTCTTTGCGAAGTTGCTTGAACAGCGCCAACCGCTGTTCGCGGACGACGGGGGATAACGACGCTGCAGTGATGACCTGTTTGTAATAGTCGACCGGTTCGTTCATCAATTGCGTCAAGCCGCAGCCTGGGCATTCGGCAATTTGCAGCACGACGCCTTGGTCAGCGGCGAATTCGTCGGGCTCGGGATAGTATTGCGCCGCCTTGGGAAAGGGGCCGATGGAAATGGCGTCAGCAATCGCCAGGGGCTGACGACACAAACGGCAGTGGGGTGTTGCGGCAGTGGCCGTGGGGATCATGATTCGAGCGGGGCGTCGAAGCTGGGCTTGGTTGCCGCTATGGCCTCCCAGCGGCTGCGGTTCAGGCCGAGATTGTAGGCTGGGAGACTATGGCGCTGGCAGGTTTCACAAATCGCAGCTTGTTGTTTGGCGGTGCTGATTTCTGCCTTGCTGGCCGCCAGGAAGTTATCAGCGACGATATTCGGACCACGGTTGAAGGTCGTGCAACAAACCGGCACGCTGAGATCCCAGTTAATGATGGTCTGGTTCTCCAGAAAGGGGCATCCCGCTTCTGAATTTTGCCCATTTTTGCCGTTGACCGTGGCAGCCGCAATGCCCTCCTTGACGCTAACAAGCAGCTTGTCTTCCAGCGCCAGCGTCGTCGGACTAGGGCGCCCTTCCAGCTTTTCGATGACGCGTTCGAGGGGCATTACCAAGGCGTAGGTGGTCGACAGGAAGAAACCGAGTTCGTCACAAAACTCCCGCATCTTGTCCAGATTTCGGCGGTTGTTGTTGTTGTACAGGTGATAGTTCACATCGACCACGGTGTCGAGGCGGTATTTGTCGATGTAATACCTGAGCCGCAGCATATTGGAGCGGACCAGATGGATGTCGCCACCGCTATGCGTGTCGTTGTAGGCATCAGGGTAAAACCCGGACAGCGAGACTTTCAGGTATTCGGGGTTCTCGCGCATTACCTTGTGCAACAGGGCCTCGTTTTTGAGCGAGAGATTGCTCGATAGCGCAGCGGCAATGCCGTGTTGGTGCAAGTAGGCCACCATCTCTGGCAGCGATGGGTTGAGAAAGGGTTCGCCCCAGCTGTACAGGCTGATGTGCGTTACCAGATCGTTTTCTGCAACTATCTTGTCGATGACTTGCTGGTAGGCGTCGAGCGTCATCAGCCCGCGCGGATATTGTTCGCCACCGGCGCCATGGGCGCAGGAAAGGCACTTGAGATTGCAGGTGCCCATGACATCGACGGTGTAAAACAGATCGCAGTAACGTGAGTAGTTGATAAAGTTGTTTGCTGAAATGCCGTACTGCAACAACAGTTGGTTGATTTCCTGTTCCTTCGTCGATGCGGCGACAACGATCTTCAGTGTGGGATGCTGGGCGTGGATTTCAGGCAAATCCGCAGGCGGATGGCAGGGGAGTCCGGCGATCTGCTTGCCGGAAAAAGCCGGATCAGAATCGATAAAGCCCTTGATTTCGATGCCATGTGTCCTGCACAGGCGTACCAGCCCCAGTCCGGTCATTCGGGCGCCCCAGATCAGAACCGGCTTGCCGGCAAGTTGCGTCAGCAGTTCTGCCTGTCCGATATTCATGCAATTCTGCCTGTAGCAAATTCCGTTTCGTACCACGCGAACAGGCGCTTGACGGAGTCCTCGATCGGGGTGAAACGGAAATCGCCGATGGCATTGAGCAGGCGCTGGTTGTCGCCAGTGTAGGTCGAATAGATATCGCTGTTCACGATAGTCAGGGTGTTATCGCGACCACTTTCGCGGTCAATGACGCCCGCCAGATCGGTCAGGCTGCGCTGGGTTGCTGTGCAGACGTTGTAGGACTTGAATGCGGTCGGCAAGGTCAGAAATTTTTCGATGATTCTGACGAAATCCTGAACATCGAGATAATCAAAGATCGAATTGCGATTGACGGTGATTGTCCCATTGCGGATCGCGGCGCAGATATTGTTCGAGATAAAGCGCCGGCTATGGTCCTCGTGCTCGCCGAAGATGGCGAAAACCCGAAGATTGACGAAGTCGTGGGGTGAGCGCTCGATATCCTTGGCGATGCAGAACTTGGAAATGCCATAAGTATCAGCCGGAATGTTGCTGCCAAAATAGGACTCCGCCATCAGGGGCGTGTAGAAGCGGGCCGCATATTCGGCACCCGAACCGATGTTGATCAGTCGACCAAAGTGGGCCGCACAGCGTTCGAGGTTGTAGTAGATGTTGAGGTTGGCTTCAGCCGAGTGGATGTTGATTGCACTGTTGATCACCACGTCGGGATGCTGTTCGCGCAGATAGGCTTCAGTCGCCTCTTGGTCGAGCAGGTCAAGCTCGGCGCGTTTCGGCGCGAGAACCTTGTAGCTGCGGGTAGTCAGGTAATGCACCAGGTTCCTGCCAATGAAACCGTTGGAACCAAGAATCAATATTTTCATCAACGCGATACCTCAGCGAGCAGGGGGCGAATCTTTTCCAGCAAGCTGGTCTTGTGCGGGTCGAGATCTTCCTCGACGCAAACGACGGGAGCGGTGCAGTTCTTGCAAAAGTTGATGTCGCAACGCTTGCCTTCGAGCATTGCGACCTGAAGTGCCCGCAATTGCTGGCCATTCCAGATTTCCTTGACCGACTGCTGCTCGACATTGCCGATAACGACCTTGCGTGGCCAGTCCAGTGTGCAGGGGCTCGTAGTGCCGTCACAATTGAAATGCAGGTACATGAAGATAAAGGGACAGACATCCTTGTCTACATTGACCTTCTGGGCATACATGCCGGTTTCCGAGACCTGATTTTGCTTGTCAAGCTGTACCTCGGCCCACTGCGGGACAACCTTCTCGATGAAGATCTCGTCGCAAATATTGCCGAAGGTGTCGTAAAAGTATTCGCGCTCGGCATCGCTCAGGACGAACTTGTGCGTGATATTGCTAGATAGCGCGCTGGTCTGATCCGCAATCTTGACGTAGATCTTGCAGTCGCCGCGAATGGAATAAAGATGTCTGACCCCTTCAACAATCGCTGAGAAACTTTGCTTGATGCCGGCAACCTGTTGATAACGTTCGTCTGACAAGCCTTCGAGCGAAATGTTGATGCGTTGGAGGCCACTGTCGATCAGCGCCCTGTTTAGTTCGGGCTCAAGTTGGGAGGCGTTGGTGAACAGTTCGATGATTTCGGCGGTGCCACTGTCGCGGGCATAGCGAATCATCGCCGGTAGATCCGGATGCAGGGTGGGTTCGCCGTGGTTGCCAATCTTGATCTTCTTGATTTTTTGATCGAAAGCCTTGAGGTCGTCGACGATCTTCTTGAACAGGCTGAGCGACATCATGCCGCGTTTCAGGCCAACGGCTTTCATTGCGTGGCTGTCTGCCTGAAAGCAGAAGCTGCATTTGTAGTTGCAGACACTACAGACGTCGATATGGACTGAGAACGGCGTGCTCAACGGCACTTGATCTTCCAAGGGAACCTTGGCTGCAGAGTGGATGCGCGGCTGGATGACGGCGGCAATGCTTTTTTCGCTCACGACGGATGCCTTTGTTGGGGGATGTCAGTAATTCGGTATGGTTTCGGATAGCACTTGCCAGCGCTTTTCAAGCATCTCGATTCGGGCATTGTCTTCCCGATGGATGAAGCCATGGTAATCACGCTTGTTCTGCAGCCACAAAAGTTCGAAATGCACCGCCACGCGCAGGCCTTCACGGATTTCAGAGATGTCCAGGGCGTTGGCGCCGAAAATAACCTTGCGCGTCTCGAAGCGCGTCAAATGCGTTTTGCGGACCTCCGTCAGAAACGGGAGTGCATCGGCCGATACGCCACCGCCAATGACAAGGTCAAGATGCTTGTCATGGCAGTGCTGGGCAGCTATCTGACAAAACTCTGCCATGCCGGGGGAGTTGACTGCTTCGCGGCCCCAGCCCAACGAACCAACAAAGTCGACACGCCCCAAGACGATGCCAGCCAAGCCACCGGCTACTGCCATTTCGGACATTTCGGCAACCGACGTGAAGGTCGTGTGGGTCTCCATGTTGAAAAGAAATTCAGTGTCAATCTGCTCATCCTGGGTATAGACGTGGTCCTTGGCCTGAATGAATTTGCTCAATGCGTATGGAGTTTCGACCATCGGAGCAATGATGTACTCCACGCCAAATTGCTTGCTCTCGATGAGATCGCGCATCGCTTCGCAACCGCCGATCTTCAGTCCGATTTTCAAATCGGCTTTGCGGGCGATCTCCATGAGGCGAAGCAGTTCGTCCACGCGAGTTCCTTCTGCTTCAAACTCTGCTTTGACCGCAACACAGCCAAAATCGTTCTTGAGTGCCTTGAGCAAACTCAGCATTTTGCGTTCGCAAACATTCATGATGGAACCTTTACTGGATTGGGATCAGGGTGAATATCTCAGCATGGTGCTGAATTGTTAGGGTGCAGTTTTCCTGACAAACACCGTCATCATAGCCACCGCTGAAGAATACAAATCCGGTGCCGCAAGCCTTGGCCAAGGCTTGATCAACGCAACTGTCGCCGACGAGGAGCGTTTCTTCCGGGGGGCTGTCCAATTCATTCAAGCATGCATGCAGGTTATCCGGATGGGGTTTACAGGTGGGCAAGTCGAGACCTGCACAGACGGCTTCAAAATATGCGTCAAGCCCCGTTTCGGCGAGGATTTTGTCGGTAAGCTGCCTTGGCTTATTGGTGCAAAGGCCAAGCCGAAAGCCTCTGGATTTCAGTGTTGATAATGTTTTGTGCACGTCAGGGTAGAGCGTTGCCGGATCGGTTGGTAGCGCTAAATAACGAGCACGGAAGACATCGAGATAGCCATGTGCCTCGTCCTCAGCAATGCTAAGTGCCGCAGCAACCATGCCCTTGCCACCAATACTGAGCCACGGCGTCAAATCATCCCTGTTCAGCGGCAGCAATGTGCGTTCGGCTCGCAGGTCATTCAGCAGCGTTGCCACCGTCGCCGCGCTATCGATCAGCGTTCCATCGAGGTCGTAGACAATTGTTGAGTACATGAGTCCTCAGTCTGAGAAACGGCTTGCTGCAAGCTCATCTCTATCCAGAAACGGAGACATGTCATCCAGCGCTGGTGTACTCATCGACCCATCCGGGAGTTTTCTTGAGGCCAGTTTTGGAGAAAATCCTTGCGCGGGGTCGACAATGACCTCTATGAGCGCCGGTCCCGGGGCAGCAAGCAAGTCTTCAGTTTCTTGCGCCAGCCAGTCTTCCGCGCTGGCGACGCGGTGCGCGGGCAGTCCTAGCGCTTGCGCCACGGCGACAAAATCGGGCAGGCTGACGCCGTTTTCCGGGCCAATGCCGAACATGTTGTCCTGGAAGTAGGCAGACTGGGTTTGGCGGATGGAGAGGTACCCGGCGTTGTTCAGGACGATGACCTTGACGGGTAGCTGATAACCGACGAGGGTTTGCAACTCCTGAAGGTTCATCATCAGGCTGCCGTCGCCGGCTAGGCAGATCACCCGTTGCCGGTTGCGTGCGATACAGGCGCCGATTGCCGCCGGCAAGTCGTATCCCATCGAGGCATCGCCGGAGTTGGTAAATAGACGCTGCCCGGCCCGCAGGCGAGCTGCCTGGAAGCCCATGACGCAGGCAGAACCGTTGCCGGTGACAACCACGGCATCCGGATCCAGCTTGGCAAACAGCAGTTCGATAAAATAGTAGGGGTTGAGCGGCCGGTTTTTTGTTCTTTGTGCCGTGCTTACGACGGGGTAGCGGCTAACCCGGTCGCGGCACCAGCCAAGGTAGTCTTGGTGTTCCCTGGCGGGCGTGTAGCCATCGAGGTGCTTGAGCAGTGCCGGGATGAAGTCGGCCAGGTCGGCGTGGATCTTGTGGTCGATAGACAGCGTTGGCTTGTCCATTTCGGCGGCATCGATATCGACCATGAACTTGCGGGCGCCGGCGGCGAAGCTTTTCCAGTTGTAACTGATCTGGCGGATATTCAGGCGGCAGCCAAGTACGATCAGCAGGTCTGCATTCTGGACAGTGAAGTTACCGGCGCGGTCGCCAACGGTACCGGGGCGGCCGGTATAGCAGGGGTTGTCGTCGGTCAGGGTGTCGTGGGCGTTCCAGCCGGTAACCACGGGTATTCCTAGTCGGGCGCACAGGGTGATGAAGGCGTCCTGCATACCAGACAGGCGGATGCCGGTACCCGCCATCAGCACCGGCCGCTTGGCCGCCGTTAGGGCGGCAAGCAAGGCGTTCAGGGGTGTTTCAAAATTTGTCGCCGGCTGTCGCTCCAGCCAAGCGCGGGTATTTGGGCAGAGTCCGGGATCTTCGAGCAGACTCTCGTGATCAGCGCTATCCCAGCCGGCCAGGTTGGCTGGATCGATTTGCGTGCTTTGGACGTCCACCGGAACGTCTATCCAGACCGGGCCTGGGCGACCGTGTGTGGCCAGGAATATCGCCTTGTCCATGACGCGCCGAATTTCGCATGGGTTCTGAACTGTCGTGGCGTACTTGGTGACTGGGCGCGCCATGCTGACGATGTCGACTTCCTGGTCACCCAGTTGCCGCAAGGGCTGCGGGTAGTTCCGGAGGTAGGTTTCGCGCTTGACTTGCCCTGAAACGACGAGCATGGCGATGGAGTCGACATAGGCGCCATAGACGCCGTTCAATG
This sequence comes from Gammaproteobacteria bacterium, assembly GCA_018828385.1. Lineage (GTDB taxonomy): Bacteria > Pseudomonadota > Gammaproteobacteria > Burkholderiales > Rhodocyclaceae > Azonexus. Next base: position 151,183 of record JAHJVE010000005.1, read on the forward strand.
CGTTGATTCCACCTGGTCCGGTGGTCACGTTGAGTACGGCAAGGCGGTGCGAGGTACGGTAATGACCTTCAGCCGCCATGGCTGCTGCCTGCTCGTGGTGGAAACAGATCGGCGAAAGCTGTGGATGGCGACCAAAGGCATCGTTCAGGTGCATTGCACCGCCGCCAGTAACCAGAAACACATGCCGGGCACCGGCTTCAGCGCAGCGCTGTGCAATGTAATCGGCAACGCGCAGGTGACCGGTCATGCGAAATCTACCCCGATAAAGGTTCTGATCCGGTCAGCGACATAGGAGATCATGTTCGGGTCCAGCGCCGGGTGAATCCCAAGCCAGAAGGTGTTTTTCATGATGCGGTCGGCGTTGTCTAATGCGCCGGCGACACGGTATTGTCGGCCGGCCATGTACGGTTGGCGCGTCAGGTTGCCGGCAAACAGCAGGCGCGTACCGATTTTGTGCTGGTCGAGGTAGCGCAACAGCGTGACGCGGTCGAACGGCGCCTCGTCACGCAACGTTAGCGGGAATCCGAACCAGGATGGGTCGCTGCCAGATGTAGCTTCCGGGAGAACCAGGAAGTCCTGCAAACCAGACAGTTGACTCAATAAATCGGCGAAATTGCGTTTGCGTGTGGCGATGAAGCTGCCAACGCGTTCCAGTTGGGCAAGCCCGACGGCAGCCTGCATGTCGGTGATCTTCAGGTTGTAGCCGAGATGCGAATAGACGTATTTGTGGTCGTAGCCGGCTGGCAGTTCGCCGTGTTGCCAGTCGAAGCGCTTGCCGCAGGTGTTATCGCAACCGGGGGCGCACCAGCAATCGCGGCCCCAGTCACGGAAGGATTCCAGAATTTGCCTTAATTTCGGGTCGACCGTGAAAACGGCTCCACCTTCGCCCATGGTGATGTGGTGCGCCGGGTAGAAGGAGAGCGTGCCGACGTGTCCGAACGTGCCAACCATACGCCCGTTGAGTTTTGAACCCAGGGCGTCGCAACAGTCCTCAATCAGCCACAGTCCGTGGCGGTCTGCCAGTTCACGCAAGGCATGAGCGTCGAACGGATTGCCCAGTGTGTGCGCGAGCATGATGGCCCGGGTATGCGGAGTGATGGCTGCTTCAATGCTGGCTGGCGACGGGTTGTAGGTGGGGATTTCAGAGTCGACAAAGACGGGGGTCAGGCCGTTTTGCAGGATCGGATTGACGGTTGTCGGGAAGCCCGCTGCGGCAGTTATCACCTCGTCTCCGGGCCGCAGCGCACGCTCGCCGAGTTGCGGCGAAGTCAGTGCCGTCAAGGCCAGCAAGTTGGCACTCGAGCCGGAGTTGCAGGTAAGGACGTGCGGGACGCCAAGAAACTCGCCCAGTTTTTTCTCGAACGCGGCATTAAAGCGCCCGGTGGTCAGCCAGCCGTCCAGTGCAGCATCAACCAGATTGGCAAACTCATCCGGTCCCAGCACTTTGCCGGATGGTGGAATGATGCTCCGGCCGGGGTCGAACTCCGGCGTTCCTGTCGCGCGCGAGGCGTAAGCGCGAACCCGTTGCAGTATCTCTTGTCGTTCTTCGTTTAAAGTCATTGTTTCATTTTGCGTATTCGGTGATTTGCCGGCGGCAGAACGCTTGCATGTCATCTCCGGCAAGCCAGGCCTGATGCCACTTGGCAGTTTGCTCAATGGCCACTGTCAACGGCCATTCCGGGCGCCACTTGAGAAGATTTTTTGCGCCACAGGCGTCGAGACTCAGCAGGGTTGCTTCGTGCGGAAAGTCTGCTGCCGTGTCGGGAGACCAACTGGCCTGCGGGCCCCAGGCTGTTGCCAGCCGTGTGGCAAGCTCGCCGGTGGTGACACAGTCTGCGGGTGCCGGACCGAAGTTCCAGGCCCGCTCAGCTTCCGATCCCGCACATAACCTCTCCGCGAGCATGAGGTATCCGCAGAGTGGGTCCAGAACGTGTTGCCAGGGGCGAATGGCTAGCGGATGGCGCAACTGGGCAGTCTCGCCTCGAGCGAAGGCGCGCAGGAGATCGGGTAGCAGCCGGTTGACAGCCCAGTCGCCGCCGCCGATGACGTTGCCAGCCCGAGCCGTGGCTAGACGGATACCGTTCTGATTCAGGAAGGATTGGCGATAAGCATGGCCGACCAGTTCGGTACAGGCCTTGCTGCTGCTATAGGGGTCGTGACCACCCAGGGGGTCGGATTCCTTAAAGGCTCGGCCAGTCTCGTGGTTGGCGTAGCACTTGTCGGTGGTAACAATCACGATGGCGCGTAGACTGGGTAGGAATCTCGCAGCCTCCAGAACGTTGACCGTACCCATCACGTTCGTTGCGTAGGTCCCGACTGGGTCGCGGTACCCTTCGCCGACCAGCGGCTGGGCGGCAAGATGAAACAGGATTTCCGGCGCCGCACCGTGCATCGCGTCGGCTAATTGGGCGGCATCGCGAATGTCGCCTATGGTGGAGGAGATACATTCGCCTACCCGTGCGACGTCGTAGAGTGCCGGGGAAGTTGGTGGTGCCAGAGCGAAACCACTGAGTTCGGCGCCGAGTTTGTCCAGCCAGAGCGACAGCCAGCTACCTTTGAAGCCGGTGTGTCCTGTCAGAAAAACCCGTCGTCCGTGCCAGAACTGTCTGTCTACCATGTTTTCCAGGGGGCTTTGCCTTGTTGCCAGAGTTCTTCAAGATGCATCTTGTCGCGCAGCGTGTCCATCGGTTGCCAGAAGCCTTCGTGCATCCATGCGGCTAATTCGCCGCGACTGGCTAGGTTCCGCATTGGTTCGGCTTCCCACGGTTGGCTGTCATCCTCGATCAGGTCGACGACTTCCGGTTGCAGAACAAAAAAGCCTCCGTTGATCAGGCCACCCTGGCCGAACGGCTTTTCTTGGAAACGACTGACCTGAAATCCGTCGATTTCGAGCGCACCAAATCGCCCGGGAGGGGTTACTGCGCAAACCGTTGCAGCCAGTCCGTGGCGCTTGTGAAAGGCCACCTGCGCAGTGACGTCGATGTCTGCAACCCCGTCACCATAAGTGAAACAGAAAGGCTCGTCAGGAACTAGAAAATCCTTGATCCGCCGAAGTCGGCCACCTGTTTGGGTGTGTTCGCCGGTGTCGACCAGTGTCACTTTCCAAGGCTCGGTGTGCCGCTGGTGCACCTCCATTTGGTTGTTCCTTAGGTCGAAAGTGACGTTGGAGTTGTGCAGGAAGTAGTTGGCGAAGTATTCCTTGACGACATAGCCCTTGTAGCCAAGACAAATGACGAAGTCGTTTATTCCGTGTGCGGAATAAATTTTCAAAATATGCCAGATGATCGGCTTTCCGCCAATTTCAATCATGGGTTTGGGCTTGAGATGTGATTCTTCACTAATCCGGGTGCCAAGCCCCCCGGCAAGGATAACTGCTTTCATAGGCTGATCACCCTGTTTTTTCCTGTCTGCTTTGCCTGATACATCGCTTCATCGGCCCGCTTGATAACAGAGGCTTGATTGTCATCAGTCAGCATCTGGGTCACCCCTGCGCTGAAGGTAATCAGCACCTTCTCATTGCCATGCAGGAAGAATTTCTTGGTCAGTTCGCGCTGCAGGCGGGTGAGGGCGCTTGCCGCATCATTCAGCGGCGTGTCTGGCAGGAGGATGATGAACTCCTCTCCGCCGTAACGCGCGACGGTGTCTTGTGGGCGCAGTGTTTCGCGGCAGATGGTGGCGAGGTGAATGAGTGCTTCATCGCCGGTGTCGTGCCCCATCGAGTCGTTGAGTTTCTTGAAATTGTCGATGTCGATCAATGCCACGCATAGCGAGGTTTCGTGGCGGCTTGCCCGCGCTGCTTCCTTGGTGAAGATTTCCTCCAGTCCGCGGCGGTTGAGGACGCCGGTTAGTTGGTCGTGGCGGACGAGGTCGCTGGTGGTTTCGAGTTCGCGTTCGAGTTCGCTGATCCGCGCTTCCGATTCTTGAACCTTTTGTTGGGTTGACCGTAGCTCGTCCCTTGAGCGCTGAGCGTTGATCTGAATCGTCCTGGTTTCGCGCATGACTTCACCAAGCACGCTTTCCAGTTCGGAAATATCTGTGGCTGAACTGATTTTCCCGGCGCAGCTTTCAATTTTGTCGTGGTAGTCGGAAGTCGCCTCTGCGAAGTCGGCAAGGTGATCGACGAAGCCGGCCAGCATGCTCTTGATGGCATCACGAGCTTCGGACAGGCTGGCTTTGAGCTGGCTTTGCTTATAGAGGACTTCCTTGAGCCGTCGCTCGGCGTCATCGAGTGCATGCTGGGAGAGGGGTTTGTCGATTATTTCCCGGACTACTTCAATCTGCCCGTGCAACCAGTGGTCATCGAGGACTAGGTCGGTGATGTTGCCGACCAACAGGCGGAGCAGGCCGAGGAGGCTGTGGCGCAATTCGGTCTGGTCTTCGGCCAGCAGTTCGAGCTTGAAGGCGAAGCGTTTCAGCCGGGTGAGGAATTCCTGCAATTGGGCAGGGCTGACGGCGCTGCGGATGTCCTTGGCCAGGGCCTTGGCATCGGTAGATAGCTGCGGGCTTTCGAGCAACTGGGTGGCCATCGCCGTTTCGAGGGTGAAGGCGAACAACTCGCGTAGTTCGGGCAGCAAATCGCCTGTTGCTACGGTCAACCCGGAATTTGGGGCAATTTCTGAATTGGCTGTTTCGGCCGCGGCGACCGGTTCGGCGTCCTTGCCTTGTCCCCATGACCGCAACAGGCTCTGCAGCCGCGTGAACAGGGTGTCAGGGTTCGCTGCGTTGCTCGTTAATACGTGTTCGAGCGACTCACGTTTGCGGGCAGAGGTTAGTCCGGTGTGCTTGGCATCCCACTGGCGCAACAGATCGGCGATCAGCTCCGACCAAGCGAGTTTTTGGGAGTCGACAAGGCCGGCGACGAAATCGGCAAGATGTTTTTTGTAGTCATCCCAGTTGGCCGCCTTGACGGCTTCGTCGAGTTGCCGGGCCAGTCGCAACTGGTCGGGCGAGGATTTGGGTAGTGCGGCGGCGAGCGACCGCAACTGGGTTTCCGGAAACGATCCGCCTGCGGGCTTGGTTCCGGCAATTTCGTGATAGAGCGTCTGATAATTCTCCGGTGAAGGCGGAATGCGGCGCGCCGCCAGCAGTCGCAGCGTTTCCCGGGCGATTTCGAAGGGATTGGTGAGTGTGCTCATGTCGAAATTTGCATGTTCAAGCTATAATCGCGCCCCATTGCTCGGGCCCCCGTAGCATGAAGGTCGTGCAGTTGATTTGTAATCATCAGGTAGCGGTTCGATTCCGTTCGGGGGCACCAGTAAAATCAAGCATTTAGGCCATTCTTCGGAGTGGCTTTTTTGTTTTTCATTGTCCGTTGCTCCTTGGTTGCTCCTGTGGCGATCAACACTATACCGATCACCTGTTAATCAATTCAGCATGATAACTTGGGGTGGAGTAGGGCTGGAAGTATTTGCATGCCACTCCTTCGCAGGGAAGTGCCCGCGTTTTCTGACTATCTCCGAGGCCAGTTTTGTGAGCCGGGAATGTATGGCTTGAAATGATCATGCTGAGTGATCCCACGCAATATCCCGTGGATTTTAGTTTTTTTCAATCACATATCACCTTCTTGAGAAGGTGATCGTCTGTCGCAAAACATGGCAGATTGGCCAGAGTCAAGCAGCTGGCCTCAGTACCTAACTCCTCATTACGTTCAAATCAGCGAGTGCCAGAAATGGTGTTCGTTGATTTCGTTCGTCCTTTCCATCTACAGGAGTCAGAGAATGAACATTCAATGCCCAAACTGTCACTCTGCACGTATCACCACCCGCAATCGCGCCCGAAAGACTGCCGGCCTGATCGGCACGGTCGGCGGCTGTGTTGGTGGTGCCACCGGTAGTCTGTCCGGAATCGAAATCGGCATGACCGTCGGCATCGTCGCCGGTCCGCCTGGCATGGTCTTCGGCGGTGTCCTCGGTGCGCTCTTCGGCGCCGTGGTTGGCGGCACGGCCGGTGGCCTGTCCGGTGCCCGGTTGGGCGAACTCGTCGACCGTCGCATCCTCGACAACTACCGCTGCCTTGCATGCGGCCACTGCTTTAGTCTCACCGTATCCGAGCCACCCAGCTACTGATCGGCTTGCTCGACCTCTGCCGTCTGCAACGGACGGCATCGCAGTTCTCGTCTTTCTCTCCCATTGATTCAACGCCTCCCGTCTCTGCCGTGCACCCGGCGGAGCGGCTGCGCCCATTCATTCCCGAAAGGAAATCTCATGGCACACCTCGTCCAACAAATGGCCTATGTCGGCGCCGAACCCTGGCATGGCCTCGGCAATCGTCTTCCAGCCAAACAACCCATCGAAGTCTGGGCCAAATCCGCAGGCATGGACTGGACCATCCAGGAATCCCCGGTCCGCTTCATGGCTGACAGCATCGGCAGTCTGGGTAGCATCCATTCCTTCGAAGAGCAGAAAGTCCTCTATCGCTCGGATACCAAGGAAGCCCTGTCTGTCGTCTCGCAGCGCTATCAGGTTGTTCAACCCAAAGAAGTTCTCGAGTTCTATCGCGATCTCACTGACGTTTCCGGCTACCAGTTGGAGACGGCTGGTGTATTGAAAGGTGGCAAGAAGTTCTGGGCATTGGCTAAGACCGGTCAATCGACTGCCTTGAAGGGCAATGATCAGGTCAATGGCTATTTGTTGTTGGCCACCTCGTGTGACGGAACACTCGCCACCACGGCAACCCCGACGACCGTCCGCGTCGTCTGCAACAACACCCTGACCATTGCCGTGAATGGTGCCAGTCAGGCGATCAAGGTGCCGCACAATACTCGCTTCGATCCGCAAGCCGTCAAACAGCAACTCGGTATCTCTGTCTCGCAATGGGATGGGTTCATGTACCGAATGAAGACACTGGCCGAGCGCAAGGTGAAGAGCCATGAAGCCATGAACTACTTCCTGCGCGTACTGTGCGATGTCCAGCACGGCGCTCTTGAATCGTCCGGGCTCGCCAACGAACGAGCCCTGAAACGGGTGCAAGCTCTCTACGACGGCCAGGGCAAAGGGGCGGAACTCGAAGCAGCCAAAGGCACCGCCTGGGGCCTGCTCAATGCTGTCACCGAGTACGTCGACCACGAACGCCGTGCCCGTAGCACCGAGTACCGCATGGATTCCGCCTGGTTCGGTCAGGGGGCCGTCCTCAAGCAACGCGCCCTCGATACGGCCCTGCAACTCGTCGCCTGATCAATTCCTGAATCCGCGTTTCATCATTCATCCCCCGCATATGCCCAGTTCAGCTTGTTGGCTGACTGGGCATTTTGCATTTCTGGAAGGAATCAAAGCATGCAACCACACGCCTTATCCAGTGTCAGTCCGATCAAGCATCGTCCAGCACTCAAACTGGTCAAGACCAAGGAACTGCCACGCGAGGATTGGCTGGCCGTTCGCAAGCAAGGCATCGGTAGTTCGGATGCAGCAACAGCCGTCGGCTTGAACCCCTACAAGAGCCAACTCGAACTGTGGATGGAGAAGACCGGTCGTGATGGCAATCTTCCCAAGGCCGATCCGCACGATGAAGAGTCCCCAATGTACTGGGGGAACATACTCGAACCAATCGTCGCAGCGCACTACACCAAACGCACCGGCAATCGGGTGCGGCGCATCAATGCCGTCCTGCAGCATCCCGATCCCAGCCTGCCCTGGATGCTGGCCAACATTGACCGCGAAGTCACCGGTTCCAGCGAGGTACAAATCCTCGAATGCAAGACCGCCGGTATCAACGGTGTAAAGCTCTGGAAGGACGGCGTACCTGAATACGTTCAACTCCAGGTCATGCACCAGCTGGCCGTCACCGGCAAGCAAGCCGCCGATGTGGCCGTATTGCTTGGTGGACAACACCTCGAAATCCATCGGGTCGAACGCGATGAGCGTTTGATTACCCGATTGATCGAACTCGAACGGCACTTCTGGCACTACGTCGAGAGCGATACGCCGCCACCGGCCGATGGCAGTGAATCGGCTGACTTGGCGCTACGTTGCCTCTATCCGGCAGACGATGGCCAGACCCTCGATTTCACAGAGGAGCGCAACCTGTCGGCCACCTTCGCCGATTGGCTGTCGGTTCGGCAAAGCATCGCCGAGGCCGAGAAGCTGGAGGCGCAACTCAAGCAAAGCCTGCAGCAAGCCATGGGCAGTGCCACGAGAGCGAACTTCGAAACCGGCAGCGTCACCTGGAAGAAAGCCAAGGATAGCGTGGTGCTCGATGTCACGGGCCTCCTCAAGGATCACCCCGAATTCCAGCAGCAGTACGCCATGAGCAAACCGGGTAGTCGGCGCTTCCTAGTCGCCTGAACCACACAAGCCACTTAATCAACGCAATCAGCCTTCCCGACCTGCCACCCCAGCGGTGCAGGCGGAAGGCATTTTTTACAGGAGTCACCGATATGTTGAAAGGTCTCGCCATTACACCGCCCGTACTGGGACGAATCTCCATCGGCAAGGTGGTGGAGAAGAACGGCAAACGTCTGCCAGAGAAGGACGATCAATTCACCATCACCAGCCAGGTTCAGAACAAGGATGGCTGGTTGCCGCACCCGCTGGATGAAAACCTGCGCAAGGAACAGGGCGGCAAGATTCGCAATATTCCGATCCGCTTGTTGTTCAACGATCCCTATCTCAACTTCCGGGCCGAGTACAGCTTGTTTGATCGGACGACGGGGCGGCCACTCTGTGTCGGCGATGGACAGAACTGCAAGCGCCAGACGGAAGAGGGCATCAGGTCGTTTCCATGCTCGTCACCGGATGCTTGTCCGCTGGCAAAGGGCGGTTGTAAACCCTACGGACGCTTGAATGTCGCGTTGGGTGATGATGATCCGCTTGGGAGCTTCGTATTCCGAACCACAGGGTTCAACAGTATTCGGACGCTGAGTGCACGGCTGCAATATTTCCAGGCAATCTCGGGAAACAAGCTTTCCTGCTTGGCGCTGGAACTGCGCTTGCGTGGGAAATCGACGCGGCAGAGCTTGGGGACACCGATCTACTACGTGGATATCACGCCGCAGACAGGGTTGTCGACGGAAGAAATGCTGGGGCAGGCCAAGCAACTAGATGAAGCACGCCGGCTGGCTGGGTTTGATCAGGAAGCCTTGGATCAAGTAGCCAAGCTGGGTCTGGGAAATGGGGCGTTTGAAGAGGGAGAGGAAGACGGAGGCGCAGTAGTGGAGGAGTTCTTCTCTTCTACTCCGGATGCCGATCCTTCGGCAGCTTCTACAATTCCAGATACGCCAATGAACAAGACGCTGGGGCAGAAACTAGAGGCTAAGGCTCTGGCGGTGTTGGGATAGGCAGGAGTTGTTTTGCAGCCTCAAGCAGTGACGTCCGCTGATTTGCTTCCAATTGCCCCCAAGCTGCAATCAATTCTGCAAGCTCGTCCTCTGGTGTGAAAAAGAACGGAATGGGAACACCTGTTGCGTTTGCCAGATGCTCGACCGTTAGCAAATCAGGTAGGTGCTTGCCCTTTTCATACTGATTCATGCGCGGACTAGCACTGAATTGATCAATGCCTGCTTTGATCCCCAGCGCCTTTTGCGAGAGGCCGCTTTTCTGACGGGCTTCTCGCAAACGTCGTGCGAAATACGTCGATTGATTCATGAATCCCAAGGCCCAGATTTGACCTAAGAGATTCTTAGTTTCTTAATTGACACGATACTAAGGAATACTTAGCATCGCTTTGCCTATGTCAGCAGAGTAAGTGCTGCATCACGTTTGCTCATCGCGCAAAAACTTAAAGGAACTCTGATGAACAACCCATCACCTCTCGAAACCCTCGCGAGTTATGCCATCACGTTCGTTGCCGGCGCTCTGACCACGGTTTGTGTGGCGGCTTACGGCAAATGGATGAAGCAGCAGGGCCGTGTCACTGGTCCGGTCGTTTCCCCGTAATCAGTAATCGGCGAGTTACTCGTCACATACCAAAAGGACCATGCATGTCGATTGATATTCAGAAATTTACCGCCGACGAACTCACCCTGGAAAAGCTCGACACGCTGGCCATGCGCCACGAGTCGTTCCAGGTCGTCGCCGTTTCCAACATCAGCGCTGTCGTTGAAAAAATCGAAGGGCGACTGGAAAAACAGGATCTCAAATGCCGTGTCTATTCCGAATACCGCTCTGCGGCGATGGCGGCGACTTTCAGTCCGGCTGCCGTGGTCGGGCTGGGGGCGGCGGTCGGTATCGGGTTGCACAACCTCGCTACCTTCAATCCTGACTACGAGATTGCCAAAAACAAGTTGGCCGGCACGGTCACCGTCAAATACGTGAAGTGAAACGATTCGGTATCGGCCGTGTATGGCCGATAGTGGATCACATAACCAAAATGCTTAAGGGAGAGAAATGAGAACACCGACTACCTGCGCCCTCCTGGCGCTCGCCTGCCTGCCGCTGTCCGGTCTGGCCCAAACCTATGTTGGCATCGGTGCAGGGAAGGCCGACTACAGCGATTTCACCCTGCGCGACATGGAATGGGATTCCCTCAATGTCACGCAACAGAAAGACAAACCTACGGCTGTCGGCCTCTATGTCGGTGAACGCCTCAATGACTACCTGGCCGTCGAGCTGGGCTACATGAACTTGGGTACCCGCAAGATCAGCGGCTATGTCACTGGCGGTGGCAGCACCGCCAGTGTCGACGGCAAGACCCGTCTCGAAGGCCTGGGTCTCTCCGTTCTCGGTAGCTATCGCATCGGCAGCTTTGCACCCTATGTTCGCCTCGGTCTGATGTATGGGCATCAGGACCGGAAGGCAAACAAGAACGATCCGGGCTTGTTGTTCCAGAATCCGAACAACGAATCCAGTACCACGGATGTGGTCCGGCCGATCTACGGCCTCGGTCTTGAGTACCAAGTCACCGAAGCTGTGGCTGTCCGTCTCGACCATACCGTGATCCACCACGCCAGCGTCGACACCATCAACAACATCGACAATGGCACCATTCGTCGGGATGCCTCGATTACTACCTTGGGATTGCTCTACAGCTTCGGCGCTAAACCGAACCAGACGGATTGGGGGAGTAGCAAATGGTCGATGGGCTTGGCCGGTGGTTGGTCGAAAACTTCGGCTCGCATGAGCGGCGGAGGTTACAACGGCAATGTCTGGAATCTACAGACCCATACTGTCAATGCCCAGGTGGCCGGCGGCATGTCGGACGACAAGACCGATACGGCCTATCGCCTGTCGCTCTTCCGGAACGAGGGAAGCATCGAGTACGAGGTGTATCTGGCCACGCTGGGTGAGTTCCAGTCACGCAGTGCCAACGATGGCATCACCGGTGGTGGGAATGCCCTGACTGGCGCAACGACAAGGACGGCGAATGCTCTGGGGGCTAACGTCGGCTATCGCTTCGAACCGATCAAATCCCTGACCATCCAGCCGAAGCTGGGTCTGGCGGCGGTGCACACGCGGGATGAAATCTACAACAGCCTGGATTTCGCAGGTGTCGGTGGTTCAGCACAGAGTTCAGTGGTGAAGAAGATGGTGCTCTCCCCAACGGCGGGGCTGGTTATTGGCTATCAGCTGACCAAGGCTATCGAGGCTCGGCTTGGCTATGAGCATTACTTCCTGTCCGGCAGCGATGCGGCGCTAGGAAAAGGCAATATCGGGATGGTCATGGCAGGGGTACGGGTCGGCTTGTAGGAGGATCAACGTACTGCATAGAGAGAAGGGGCTGCGGCCCCTTCGTCCTTTTGCAGTTATTTTTTTTGGGGTTTTTTGAGGCTTGCTGGGCAGAGACTCGGCCGAAGCCATCACTCGAGGAAGAGCAAAATGTAGTCCGAAATCCCACTCTATGTTGCCGTTAATACGCTGTCACTGGTAACCGAGTATCTAACAGCGATGAGGTGATTCATTCGTTCGGCAAGCGGTCGTCTATAGCTACACGCGCTAGATAGCCGCTCTCTACAGGCACTCTCCCAAGACTATCTCACCGAGCACTTGTTCGAGATGGATGGGGTCGACAAGGGTTACCTAGTGGAGTAAGGCCTCACTCGTAGTTCTAGCGCACATCGGTACCAGGAAACATGGTGTTTGCTCTCTTCCTTTCGTGTATATCCAGATCACACCTATTGGTTCAATTAGAGAAATTGAGGAGGAGACACCGGTCTTGCTTATTCATGCAGGTCCGTAGAGGGGGGTAACGCCATTCCGTGTACCCCTGGAATGTGATTTCCCATTGGCTCCGCGCTTATGCCCGATTGCGACAAGCCTTCAAGAATCCCGCAAGTCGAGGCTTGACGGTTATCAGGACAACGACTGCGCAGCTCAAGAAGCTGTTTTTCCAGCGCTTGGAGTTCACCGATGCGACGGACGACATGCCCGATGTGTTCATCCAGCAAGCGGTTAACCTCGCCGCAATTTTCCTCCGGTGATTCCTTGAAGCGCAATAGCGTCCGAATCTCGTCGAGTGTCATGTCCAAGCTACGACAGTGCCGAATGAAGGTCAATCGCTCCTGGTGCATTACCCCGTAGATGCGGTAATTTCCCTCGCTCCGCCCTGGTTTCGGCAACAGTCCTTCCCGCTCGTAGTAGCGGATCGTTTCGACATTACTTCCCGCTAAACGCGCCAGTTCGCCGATTTTCATTTCTGTCTCCTTCTTTCGCTCATCACGTCCGGCCAGGCTGCAAAGCGATGATGGCCATGCCACCGAGGCATACGGCACTGCCCAGAAAATCCCAACGGGTCAGGGGAATTCCATCGACCTGCCATAGCCATAACAAGGCGACCGCAACATAGACACCGCCATACGCTGCGTAGATGCGACCGGCGGCGCCCGGATGCAATGTAAGCAGCCAGGCAAACAGAGCCAGTGACACGGCTGCCGGGATCAGCAGCCAACGCTGGCGCCCCTGCGTCAGCACCAGCCAAGGCAAATAGCAACCGATGATTTCGGCCAGTGCGGTGACGACGAAGAGACCCAATATCTTCAGGAACTCCAACATGCCTTTCTCCTTGAACCGATTCATTGTAGCCGCTTGACCTTGTAGCGACTCAAGGGTTTTTAATAGCATCAATGAAAAGGAGATTGCCATGCCCCCCTATGCCGAGAAGCACCGATCCAATGAGCCTGAACGTTGCGCGTGTTCAGGTAGATGTGTCACTGATACGGCCTCCATTCAGGAAGCGCCGCGTGTCTCAGTATCCAACTCTTCCGGGAATTCGAGCGTTTTTCGGATTCCCGCCATGGACTGCACGAACGAAGAAAACGATATTCGCAAGGCGCTAGCAGGCATCGAGGGAATTCGGTCGCTACGCTTCGAACTGGCTGCCCGGACCCTGACCATCGATGGCGAGCAGTCCGTCCAGGAAAGTGCGTTACAGGCCATCCGCCACCTTGGTTTTGAAGTGCTGCCCATCGAGCATGAACAGATGGCTGAAACCCCATCAGGTCTCGGCGAGATCAGTAAGGCATTGATCGCCCTGGCATTGGCCATCGGGGCCGAGGTTTTGGATTTCTTCGCACCCGACACCTTGCCGTTCAAGGGGCTGGGTATGGCGTTGGCAGCAGCTGCCATCGCTTTCTCTGGATTCTCCACCTATCGCAAGGGACTGGCCGCATTGCGGCGCGGCCAGTTGAACATGAATGCCCTGATGGGCGTCGCCGTGACCGGTGCCTTCCTGATCGGTCAATGGCCGGAGGCTGCCATGGTCATGGCGCTCTACGCCATCGCCGAACTAATCGAGGCCCGTTCCGTCGATCGGGCGCGCAACGCCATCAAGGGGCTCCTCGCCTTGGCCCCGGACACAGCAGAGACTCGCCAGAGCGACGGCACCTGGCAGGAAACTCCGGCCGACAAGGTTGCCATCGGTGCGCTGGCGCGGGTCAAGCCTGGCGCCCGAATTCCGCTGGATGGACGGGTAACTGGAGGCAGCAGCGCGGTCAATCAGGCGCCGGTTACCGGTGAGAGCATTCCGGTGGACAAGACGATTGGCGATCCGGTCTTCGCCGGCACCATCAACGAGACCAGCACGCTGGAATTCGAGGTAACGGCGGCCGCCAACAACACGACCCTGGCCCGCATCATCCATGCCGTCGAGGCAGCCCAGGGCACACGGGCGCCTACCCAGCGTTTCGTGGATCGCTTTGCCGCTATCTATACGCCGGCAATTTTTGTAATGGCCGTAGCCGTGGCCATTGGCGGCCCCTGGTTGTTCGACTGGACGTGGACACAGGCGCTTTACAAGGCACTGGTACTGTTGGTGATCGCCTGCCCCTGCGCGCTGGTCATTGCAACCCCGGTCACAGTGGTCAGCGGACTAGCTGCGGCCGCTCAGCGCGGCATCCTGATCAAGGGTGGCGTCTATCTTGAGGAAGCACGCAAGCTGCGCGCTATCGCCTTGGACAAGACCGGTACCATCACCGAAGGCAAGCCTCGGTTGGTCGCCACAGAAGTGTTGTCCTCCACTGATCTGGAGGCGAAGGTTCTTTCCTGGGCCGCCAGCTTGGCCGGCCATTCGGATCATCCCGTATCAAAGGCTATCGCCACCGGCCTGAACCTGCCGGAAAACGGCCTCACCGACTTCACTGCGCTTCCCGGTCGCGGCATCGAGGCCCGCCTGGACGGGCATACATTGATTCTTGGTAATCATCGGTTGATCGAGGATCGTGGACTGTGCAGCCCCGAGATCGAGGCGCGTCTTGCCGTTCATGAAAGTCAAGGGCGAACCGCCACTCTGCTGGCTACCGAGGATCGGGTACTGGCTATCTTCGCGGTGGCTGACACCATCAAGGAAAGCTCGCGGGAAGCGATTACCGATCTGCATCGCCTTGGTGTCACGTCGGTCATGCTCACCGGCGACAACGTAGCAACCGCAACCAGTATTGCCCGCCAGGCGGGAATCGACGATGCACGAGGCAACCTGCTGCCGGAGGACAAGCTGGCTGCTATCGAGGAACTGCAGGGGCGCTATGGCCCGACGGCAATGACCGGCGACGGTATCAACGATGCGCCCGCCCTGGCACGTGCCGATATCGGTGTTGCCATGGGCGCTGCCGGCACCGATACCGCCATGGAGGCCGCCGACGTGGTCATCATGAACGACGATTTGCGACGTATCCCGGAAACCATCCGTTTGTCCCGCCAGACACACGCCGTGCTCTGGCAGAACATCGCACTGGCCTTGGGCATCAAGGTCGTATTTCTCGGGCTCGCGGTGTTCGGAAATGCCACGATGTGGATGGCGGTATTTGCTGACATGGGCGCCAGTCTACTGGTCGTCGCTAACGGCCTGCGAACGTTGCGAACCTCTGCGCCGCAAACCAGAGACTGAAGACCCGTTGGCCTGCATCGACGAAAGCAGCGAGGCCGTCAGCAGGCCAGTCGTACGCCTATTTCGGTCTCGCCATCGGCGGATATTGCGAATGCCGCCCCGTCATGCATCCGCGCAATCGCGCTAACGATGGCCAGGCCAAGTCCATGATTTTGGTGGCCGTGGCTACGTGACGTGTCTGCGCGAAAAAAGCGATTGAAGATATGGGGCAGGCATGCAGCAGGAATCGGTTTGCCTCGGTTGGTCACCGAGAGCTTGAGTTGGCCATCCGCTTCCAGCGCTATCCGGATCAAGATTGCACTCCCGTGATCAGCATACCGGGCTGCATTATTCAGTAGATTGGACAGTACGCGCCGTAGCAATGCAGCGTCGAATAAGCCAGAAGCATCACCCTCAATCGACCATTGAAGGTCGGATTCAATCAGCACTGCTTCGTAGTAGTCAGCCACTTCAGCGCAGAGTTTGGCAAGGCTTTGAACGGGCATCCGCCGGGCTTTGGCACCTCGGTCGGCTTGCGACAGGAACAGCATGTCATTCACGATGCCCGAGAGCCTGTGCATTTCTTCGAGATTCGAACCGATGCAATCACGCAGATTTTCATCCTTGTCGTTGCTACGCAAGGCCAATTCACTGCTGGCGATGATATTCGCCAACGGCGTTCTCAATTCGTGCGCCACGTTGGCATTGAACCCTTCGAGCTGCTGGTAGGACTTTTCCAGTCGGTTTAGCAAATCGTTGAACTGATCGACAAGAATTTGTAGCTCGGCGGGAATCCCCTCAGTTTCTAACCGTTTGTCGAGGGAAAGTATGGCGAGACTGCGCGTTTGCTCAGCCAGTGTCCGAATGGGGGCCAGCCCAAAATACACGATCAGGTAACCGCCCATGGTGATCGCAGCACTGCCGATCAATGCAGCCCCCCAGAGGATGTCTGCGAGGCGATCCAGAATTGCCTGGTCCGGCGCAGTATCGAGCGCCAATTCGGCAACGGCAAAATTTGTTCTCGGAGCTTCGTCGGGGAGTGCAAGCGAGTGAAAGCGCGCTTTTAACGGCCATGCACTCGGCGTAGAAATGAAACGAGCCTCACCCAATCTATCAAGTAACTTGAGATGCAAGTCCCGATTGATCTTCAAAAGATCTTCTAGGTCATGTTCTAGTGTTCCCGGTTGTAGGTGTGCCGGCGTTTCTTCAAACAGGCGCTGAATTGCTGTACTGAGCTTTTCAAGGCGCAGATCCTGTTGTGTTTCAAGATTGACTTTGACCGAGAAAAACACGCCGAGACACAAACATCCAAGAACACCCAAGCTTAATGAGGCGAGCCAGCGTATAAGGCGACCGCTCAGCGTCGGATTGATCTGTTTGCCGAGTTTCATTCGCGCATTTCGAGGACATAACCCATGCCTCGTACGGTATGCAGCAACGGTGTCTCAAATGGCGTATCCATCTTGGCTCGAAGTCGCTTGATCGACACTTCGACTACATTGGTGTTGCTGTCGAAATTCATATCCCAAACCTGCTCGGCAATTTCGGTACGCGATAGCACCTCGCCTTGTTTCCTTAGAAACAGGGAGAGCAGCAGGAACTCCTTGGCACTCAGGTCGATACGCTGACCGTTCCTGGAGACCTTACGGCGAGCCAGATCCATTTCAAGATCGTGCAATGTCAGGCGGTTCAACGTGCTTTCCGGTTGATGCTGTGCCGAGCGGCGCAGCAGTCCCTGGATTCGAGCGATCAGCTCCGAAAAAGCAAACGGCTTGACCAGATAGTCGTCGGCGCCGGTCTGCAAACCGTTGACCCGGTCTTCCACTTTACCCAGCGCGGTCAGCATCAAGACCGGAGTATGTTTTTTGGTACGCAGGGCAGCCAGCAAGGCAAGTCCATCCATGCCTGGGCGTGTAAGAATTTTTGTGTAAACGGTCATTTGGCAGGAAACTGCCGCGCCCCAAGGAGCGATGATGGCCGTAGCAAAGAAAGCAGTACCGAAGGAGTTGCTGGACAGCCTGCTGGCTGACTATCGGAAACCGGAAGACCTGATTGGCGAGAACGGCTTGCTCAAGCAGCTCACCAAGTTGCTGGTCGAGAAGGCGTTGGAAGCGGAGATGGCCGACCACCTCGGCCACGGCAAGAATGAGCCGGTAGAGAATCCTGCCGGCAATACGCGCAACGGGAAGAGCAGGAAGACGCTCAAAGGGGAGTTCGGCGAACTGCCGATAGAAATTCCCCGTGACCGCCACGGCACCTTCGAGCCGCAGTTGATTCCCAAGCACCAGACCCGCTGGACGGGCTTTGACGACAAGATTCTGTCGCTTTACGCCCGAGGCATGACGGTCCGCGAAATCCAGTCACACCTGGAAGAGATGTACGGCACGGAGGTGTCGCCGACGCTGATTTCATCGGTCACGGATGCCGTGATTGAAGAAGCCAAGGCCTGGCAATCACGGCCGCTGGACAGCATTTACCCCATCGTCTATCTGGACTGTATCCACGTCAAAGTCAGGGATGGCAGCGTGCGCGTCAAGGCCGTCTATCTGGCGATTGGACTCAACCTGGCCGGTGAGAAGGAAGTGCTCGGCCTGTGGATTGCCCAGACGGAAGGCGCAAAATTCTGGCTGCAAGTGGTGACGGAATTGAAGAATCGAGGCGTACAGGATGTCTTCATTGCCTGCGTCGATGGCTTGAAGGGATTTCCGGAGGCCATTGAAGCAGTCTATCCGCGTGCTGCCGTTCAGCTGTGCGTCGTCCATATGGTCCGGCACAGCCTGAACTATGTCTCGTGGAAGATGCGCAAGGCCGTTGCCGCTGACCTGCGGCGGATATACACCAGTGCCACCGCCGATGAAGCCGAGCAGATGCTCGGTGAATTCGAGGACAAATGGGACGATGCCTACCTGCCCATCAGCCAGTCCTGGCGCCGGAATTGGTCACGCATCACGCCGTTCTTTGACTACCCGCCCGAGATACGGAAAGTCATCTACACGACCAATGCGATTGAGTCGGTGAACATGAGCCTGAGAAAAATCACCAAAAATCGCGGTTCGTTTCCGAGCGATGAGGCACTGATGAAACTGTTCTACCTGGCGCTCCGCAACATCAGCCAGAAATGGACCTTGCCCATTCGGGATTGGAAGGCTGCACTGACCCGATTTACTATCCAGTTCGAAGACCGGATGAACAACGTTTAACTCAAACCCCGTTTACACAAAATTCCGGACACGCCCCCACCGGACGATGACCAGGAAAACCCTGGTCATCAGCAACTCGCCTTTCCATACGTTACCCCCCCCCGCAGACTTGCTGCTTAAACATATTTTGTTCTGTTACCATTCATCCCATGCGTCGCTGGCTATCTATTTTCCTGTTGATTGTTTTGCCGCTCCAGATTTCCTGGGCGGTGGCAGCGACCTATTGCCAGCACGAAACGGGATCGACGAAGCACTTTGGTCATCACGACCATAAGCATCAAGCCGAGGATGGCGAGAAGCTTGCGAAAGGCTCGGTCTCTGATGTGGACAATGATTGCGCAGTCTGCCATGCAGGCTGTGTTGCAGCATTGACCTCGTTCAGCAGTTTGCTGCCCAAGGTTGGGGCTGTTGCTGATCATTTTCGGACAGTCCAGCTTTGGGCTTCCCCACCAGACGAACAGCCTGAGCGTCCTAACTGGTCCATCTCCGCCTAATCGGCGGGGCTTGGGCATTTCCCAAATCTAATTGCTGCGGCCTAAGCCGCGTGCTGTGCCACTCTGTCAGTCAGATGGCGCCCCGCCGATTCCCCAACGTGTATTTCATCACTGGAGAATCGGATGTACCCAAGAAATTTTGCTGTCACGTTGCTACTCCGAACCTTGTTCGGACTCTCAGTGCTTGCCAGCACAAACCTATCGGCGCAGATGCAGGACGCGCTGTCTGTTGCGACGTTTGCACCTGCGCTCGCCAAGGAACCATCTGGTTCCTTGACCTTATCGGCGGCCATTGATCTCGCGCTAACGTTCAACCCGGAATTATCAGCAGCCGCGAACGAATTGCGTGCGGTCGAAGGGGCTGTGATCCAGGCGGGGGTTCTGCCTAATCCGGAAATTTCGACTTCCGTTGAAGATACGCAGAATAAGGCCACGCGGACCACAACTATCCAGCTGAGCCAACGGATCGAGCTTGGTGGCAAGCGCTCGGCTCGAATTGCATCTGCCGAGCGGCGCCGTGATGTAGCAGCAGCCGATCTGGCAGCCAAACGCCTTGACATACGCGCAACCGTGATCGGGGCCTTCTTCGATGTTCTGGTTGCTCAGGAGCGTATTCAACAGGCCGAGGACTTGCTCGGCCTGGCCCAACGCGCTACCCAGGCGGCTTCACGACGTGTGACTGCCGGCAAAATCTCGCCGGTTGAGGAAACAAAAGCCCGTGTCGCGGAAGCCTCGGCACGAGTGGAGTTGAATCAGGCACAACGCGAACTGGTGTCGGCCCGCAAGCGTTTGGCCGCAAGTTGGGGAAGTTCGACACCACGGTTCGAACAGGCCGAAGGGCGTACCGATTTGTTGCCGCCGATCCGCTCCACCGAAGAAATTACCCGCCGCTTGAATGCATCTCCGGCACTTCTTAGAGCACGCCATGAAGTCGATCGTGTTTCTGCTCTCGCGGACTTGGAGCGCTCTCGCCGAATTCCCGACGTTACCGTCAGCCTGGGATCCAAAAAGGTTGAAGAGCTTGGGCGCAACCAAACCATTGTGGGTGTCTCAATTCCCTTCCCAATCTTCGACCGTAATCAGGGCAATGTGCTTGAGGCGCAGCGTCGAGCCGACAAGGCACGGGACGAGTTCAGTGTTACCGAGGTTCGTTTGGGTACGGAGGTAACACAAAACGAGGAACGTCTAAAAGCCCTGGTTGTTGAAGCACAAGCCTTGCAAAGCGAAATCATGCCGGGCGCCCGTAGCGCCTATGAGGCCGCCAGCAAAGGATTTGAGCTGGGGAAATTCAGTTTTCTGGAAGTATTGGATGCCCAACGCACCTTCTTTCAGGCGAGAGCCCAATACCTGAGAAGTTTGTCCGATGCTCATCGGACCGCTGCCGAACTGGAGCGCTTCCTGGGCTCCATCGATTCAATGCCATCTGTCGTACCCAGCCGTCCGTAGGAGCACGTCGTGAAAATGAATTTCAACAAGAACACCTTTAACCTCACCAAAAAGCAAGGGATCGCCATTGCCGTGATCTTGGCGACCGGAGTTGTCGCGGGCACCTGGATACTGGGTGGCAATACCTCCCAGCCCGCTGGAGAACAGCCTGAACACGCCAGCCACGCCGAAGCCAAGGGCCATGCCGATGCCGAGCATCATGGCAGTAAAGCGGTCGATGGACACGACCATGCCAAAGAACACGGAGATACAGAGCACCATGAGGCTGAACCAAAGTCGGGGCCGCATGGTGGCAAATTATTTTCCGAGGATGGTTTTGGTCTGGAATTGCTGTTGTCCGAAGATGGTGGCGAGCCTGGCTTCCGTGTCTGGTTGTTCCAGCAAGGAAAGCCACTTGCACCAACTGTGGCAAAAGTTTCGGTAGCACTGACGCGACCGGGCGGGGAGAAGCAGGAAGTCCTCTTTTCAGCCGAGAAAGACTACCTGAAAAGTACCAGCCAAATTGCAGAGCCGCATGTGTTCGAAGCCTCCATATCGGTGCTAATGGGAAATACCCCATTCCTGTTCATCGATACCCGGGAAGAAGGAAAAATCGAGCTAACGGACGAGCAAATTAAAGCTGCTGCCATCGGTATCCAGAAGGCCACTCCCGCCAAAATCAAAACAGCGGCTCAGCTTCCCGGCGAAATCCGGTTTAACGAGGACCGTACCGCGCATGTTGTACCCCGTCTTGCCGGAGTCGTCGAGAGTGTTCCTGCCAATCTGGGGCAAACAGTCAAGCGCGGTCAGGTTCTGGCTGTGATCGCCAGCACTGGCCTTTCGGAGCAACGCAGTGAACTTCTAGCAGCGCAGAAGCGTTTTTCGCTCGCCAAATCGACCTATGAGCGTGAGAAGAAGCTCTGGGAAGAAAAGATCTCTGCCGAGCAAGACTACCTGCAAGCCCAACAAACTTTAAGGGAAGCCGAAATCGCCGTTGCTAACAGCCAGCAAAAGTTGATTGCGCTGGGTGCCAGTGCCACGGTTTCGGGCAGCCTCAATCGTTATGAAATCCGCGCACCTTTCGACGGCATGGTCGTGGAAAAACACATCGCACTTGGCGAGGCAGTCAAGGAAGATGCCAGTATTTTCACAATTTCCGACTTGTCTTCCGTATGGGCGGAGATTGTCGTTCCTGCCAAAGATCTGAACGTCATCCGGGTTGGTGAAAAGGTTGTTGTTAAGGCAACTGCCTTCGACTCGAAAGCCGAAGGCAGCATCTCCTACGTGGGTGCATTGCTCGGACAGGATACGCGCACGGCCAAGGCGCGGGTCACTTTGGCCAACCCGAAGATGGCTTGGCGTCCTGGATTGTTCGTGAATATCGAAGTCGTTTCCAGTGAAGCCGAAGTTCCAGTCAGCGTTCAAACCGACGCCATTCAGACGATTGGTGACAAGAGCGTCGTTTTCATCAAGGTGCCTGACGGCTTCGTTGCACAACCGGTGACCTTGGGCCGTTCGGATGGCAAATTCATCGAAGTGGTTAGTGGAATGAAAGCAGGAACCCCTTATGCAGCGTCAGGCAGCTTCGTCCTGAAGTCGGAACTCGGCAAGGGTAGCGCCGAGCACAGCCACTGAGGCGAGGGAGAACAACATGTTTGAACGCATCATCCGCCTCGCCATCGAACACCGCTGGCTGGTTCTATTGGCCGTCTTCGGCATGGCTGGCTTGGGAATCTATAACTACCAGCGCCTGCCGATTGACGCCGTACCCGATATCACGAATGTTCAAGTGCAGATCAATACGGCAGCGCCGGGCTATTCGCCGCTCGAAGTCGAGCAGCGAGTGACCTTTCCGGTCGAGACCGTCATGGCCGGCCTGCCTCACCTGGAGCAGACTCGCTCCCTGTCGCGTTACGGGTTGTCGCAGGTTTCTGTGATTTTCAAGGATGGAACGGACATCTATTTTGCCCGCCAACTAGTCAATCAGAGGATTCAGGAAGCCAAGGAAAAACTCCCTGCCGGAATAGCGCCGGCAATGGGGCCCATCTCTACTGGCCTGGGTGAAATATATCTCTGGACGGTAGAAGCAGAGGACGGCGCCAAAAAGCCGGATGGCACTCCCTATACACCGACTGATTTGCGCGAAATACAAGATTGGATCATCAAGCCGCAACTGCGCAACGTGACAGGCGTGACTGAAATCAACTCGATTGGTGGCTTTGCCAAAGAGTATCAGGTAGCACCCAGCCCGGAAAAGCTGGCTTCCTACGGCCTGACACTTCAGGACGTGGTAATCGCCATCGACCGCAACAACAGCAACGTCGGCGCCGGTTATATCGAGAAGCGCGGCGAACAGTATCTGATTCGTGCTCCTGGCCAAGTGCGTAGCATCGAGGATATTCGTAACGTCATCCTGGGCAATGTCCAGGGCGTGCCGATCCGTATCCGCGACGTGGCCGATGTTGGCATCGGTCGTGAGCTACGTACAGGTGCCGCCACTGACAACGGGCGTGAAGTCGTTCTGGGTACCGTGTTCATGTTGATTGGCGAGAACAGTCGCACCGTCTCACGGGCGGTCGACCAGAAAATGGTCGAAATCAACCGCAATCTGCCGGAAGGCATCAAGGCAGTGACAGTCTATGACCGTACCGTCCTGGTGGACAAAGCGATCAATACCGTCAAGAAGAACCTTCTGGAAGGGGCGATCCTAGTCATCGTCATTCTATTCCTGTTCCTCGGCAACATGCGGGCAGCTGTAATCACCGCCATGGTGATCCCGCTCTCCATGCTGTTTACCTTTTCGGGGATGGTGACCTACCAGATTAGTGCCAACCTAATGAGCCTCGGCGCTCTTGACTTCGGGATCATCATCGATGGTGCAGTCGTCATTGTAGAGAACTGTGTTCGCCGTTTGGCCCATGCCCAGGCACATCACGGGCGACCGTTGACCCGGACCGAGCGCTTCCACGAAGTCTTTACCGCTTCGAAAGAGGCTCGCCGAGCGCTGCTATTCGGTCAGCTCATCATCATGATCGTCTATCTGCCGATCTTCGCGCTCACCGGCGTCGAAGGAAAAATGTTCCACCCCATGGCCTTTACCGTGGTCACCGCGCTCGTAGGTGCCATGATCCTCTCCGTCACCTTTATTCCCGCAGGCGTTGCACTGTTCATTGGGGAAAAGGTGGATGAAAAGGAAAACTTCCTGATGCGGGCAGCCAAGCGCTGGTATGAGCCAGTTCTGGCTGGCGTCATGGCGAACAAACCGGTGGTGCTGGTCTTCACGGCGGTCATGGTTCTTCTCTCAGGATTGGTCGCTACGCGCATGGGGAGCGAATTCGTACCGAGCCTGAACGAAGGCGACTTCGCGATTCAGGCACTGCGTATTCCTGGAACCAGCCTTTCGCAGTCAGTGGCTATGCAGCAACAGTTGGAAAAGCGGCTCAAGGCGGAGTATCCGGAAATCGACAGGATTTTCGCGAGAACCGGGACGGCCGAAATCGCCTCAGATCCGATGCCACCCAATATTTCGGATGGCTACATCATGTTGAAACCTGAAGCGGAATGGCCGGAACCACGGAAATCTCGGGACGAACTGCTGGCCGCTATCCAAAAGACCGTTGGAAAACTGCCGGGGAACACCTATGAGTTTTCCCAACCGATCCAATTGCGTTTCAATGAGTTGATCTCCGGTGTACGCAGCGATGTTGCCATCAAAATATTCGGTGATGACATGGATGTTATGAACGATACGGCCAGCAAGATTTCCGCTGTATTGGAGAAAATCCCAGGCGCTTCCGAGGTCAAGATCGAGCAGACGACGGGCTTG
Source organism: Gammaproteobacteria bacterium (assembly GCA_018828385.1). Lineage (GTDB taxonomy): Bacteria > Pseudomonadota > Gammaproteobacteria > Burkholderiales > Rhodocyclaceae > Azonexus. The sequence goes on from JAHJVE010000005.1 coordinate 175,356, forward strand.
CCTATGCTGACCGTGAATATTGACCGGGAGAAAACGGCGCGCTACGGACTCAATATTGGTGATGTCCAGGATGCGATCTCGACAGCGATTGGTGGTCGAGAGGCTGGAACCATGTTTGAAGGTGACCGACGCTTCGATATTGTCGTACGTTTGCCGGATAGCCTGCGTTCGGATCTCGAATCGCTAAAGCGTTTGCCGATTGCTTTGCCGAAGGGGGCTTCTGCTGCCAACGGAGGGGATGTACGCACGACCTACATCCCATTGGGGGAAGTCGCCAGTCTTGAGCTCGCACCGGGTCCGAACCAAGTTAGCCGGGAAAACGGCAAGCGTCGCGTTGTTGTTAGTGCCAATGTTCGGGGACGAGATATCGGCTCCTTTGTTGGGGAGGCTCAGAGCCGTCTAGCCGAGGTCAAGATTCCGAGCGGCTACTGGACGGCCTGGGGTGGAACTTTTGAACAACTGGAGTCTGCCTCGAAACGTCTCAAAATTGTGGTGCCCGTGGCCTTGCTGTTGGTATTCACGCTGCTGTTCGCGATGTTCGGGAACGTGAAAGATGGGCTGCTGGTGTTTACCGGCATTCCGTTTGCGCTGACAGGCGGCATTGTCGCACTCTGGCTAAGGGACATTCCGCTCTCGATCTCGGCGGGCATCGGTTTTATCGCCTTGTCCGGTGTGGCGGTACTGAACGGCTTGGTGATGATTTCCTTCATCCGTAATTTACGTGAAGAGGGGCGCTCTTTGGATGATGCCATTCACGAAGGGGCGCTGACTCGATTGCGTCCTGTGCTGATGACGGCATTGGTTGCCTCGCTTGGTTTTGTCCCCATGGCGATTGCAACAGGTACCGGTGCGGAAGTCCAACGCCCGCTGGCCACCGTGGTGATTGGTGGAATCCTGTCGTCGACAGCGCTGACGCTTCTCGTGTTGCCGCTTCTATATCGCCTTGCTCACGGCAAAGATGCCGACGAAGAGGACTTCACGAAATCGATAGACGAGTCATCTGAGGCCTAGCGTTTACCGTTCGTGACCGGGGGCTTCGTGCCAGATTCGGCATAAACCGTCGGTCACCCATTCTTCCACTCAACTACGGAGGCTGTTATGGGATTTTTTGAAAAACTCTTGCGAGGAGTCGCCGGTTCGCATGGCGGAGATCATCATGGCCGCGAACGGAATAGCGGACATCATGGCTGGGGGAATAGTTACCCCTCAAATTCAGCGCCGCCAACCAATAGCGCTGCTGGTGGCCCCTCATGCCCGAAGTGCGGCTTCGCGACCAACCCTGGGGGACGCTACTGCGCCCAATGCGGCACAGCCTTGGTGCCCGGCAATTGTGCGGACTGCAATGCGAACCTCGCCCCGGGCACTAAGTTTTGCCCGAATTGCGGCAAGGCGCAGCAGTCCTGAGCTTGGTGCCGTCTCCTCATGTTTAAGCATTTGATCCACAGCCACCTTGAATTCCAGCTTCTCATGCTCGGCCTGGGGATGATGCTGACTTTTCTGGTGCTTTACGGATGGTTTTGCTGGCGGGAAGAGCGGCGCCAAAAGACACCAAAGTATTCAAAAAACCTTCAGTTCCGTCTCCAGGCGATGAAACAAAAATTGAAGCGCTGCCACCACAACGATAAAGGGCGGGTCCCATGAGTACAAGCCACACACACGGCATCCCGAGCACTGAGAATGAGCGCGCCCTGCGCTTTGCCCTGGCGCTGACCGGCTGTTTTCTAATTGCCGAAGTTATTGGCGGCGTATTGACTGGCAGTTTGGCCCTCATCTCGGATGCCGCTCACATGCTGACCGATACTGCCGCGCTCGCTATCGCATTGGCGGCCATTCGTGTTGCCCGTCGCCCGGCCGATCGTCGCCGAACCTATGGCTATCACCGCTTTGAGATTCTGGCGGCAGCCTTCAATGCCATGCTGCTGTTTGCCGTGGCGCTCTACATCCTGGTTGAGGCATACCGGCGATTCACCTCTCCGCCCGAAATCCATTCGGTTGGGATGCTCGTCGTCGCCAGTATTGGCCTCATCGTCAATCTGATCAGCATCCGCCTGCTGAGCGGGGGACAGTCAAATAGCCTCAACGTAAAGGGAGCCTATCTCGAAGTGTGGAGTGACCTTCTGGGGTCGGTCGGCGTGATCGTGGGCGCGGTGGTGATTCAGCTAACCGGCTGGTCCTGGGTAGATCCACTTGTGGCTGTAGCCATTGGCCTCTGGGTTTTGCCACGCACCTGGATCCTACTGAAGGACAGTCTGAACATCCTGCTCGAAGGTGTGCCCGAGGGCATCGATTTAGGAGAGGTGGAGCAGGCCATGCTGGCTGTGCCAGGCGTACTCGGCATCCATGACCTGCATCTCTGGGCGCTGACGACCGGCAAGACCAGCCTGACCGCGCATGTGGTTTACGACCAGACCTACTCCCCCGAGAAAACTTTGATGCCCGCCTTGCAGACGGTGTTAGCTAACCGCTTCAAGGTGGTCCACACGACGCTGCAGTGCGAAACAAAACCCTGTGCGCACCAACCGGAAGGTTGCACCTACGTCGGCAGCACATCCGAGCACGACGATAACCCAAATTTTCATTAACCGATTTATCAACTGACATGGAGCTCCCATGAAACCTTCCACGGTACTCTTTGCTTGCTTCGTCAATCTGGCATCCGCTGCGGACGACCATAAGGGCCATGCCCATACCGAGAAACCGGGCCAGTCCCACGCCCATGACGCAAAGCCACAGCATGGTGGCGTCGTATCGGTCATCAAGGACATCAGCTACGAGTTGGTGGCGAAGGCTGACTCCCTCACGCTCTACGTGACCGATCACGACCAGCCTGTCGATACCCGGAATGCGTCAGCTACCATAACGCTGCTGTCTGCATCAGACAAGACCGAAGCCAAATTGCTGCCAGCAGGAAGTAACCAGTTGCGTGCCCAAGGAGCCTTCAAGATCCAAGCCGGCACAAAGGCTGTCGCCATAGTCAAACTCGGCGACAAGCCTGGCCAGAGTGTACGTTTCGTCTTGAATTAGGCGAGATGCTCACCTTACCGTCCATTTGTTCACTGACAGCCCAGGCAAAGGGGCAGCGCAATGCGTGGGCGGTACCCCTTAGGAAATCGGACACAGCCAATAGCTCCCACGGCCGCATTTCATCCAACGAGTTTCTATGTCTGAGATTTCAGCTTTGTTCCCGGTAAGGCCGGGGGGATTTATTGGAAATGCAGCGCCTCGCATCTCCGACGCAGGTGAAACTCAAAGCTCGGCAACATTTTCAAGCATCCTTGAAAACGCCGTCGCACGTTCGGCGGCTGCCAATGTTGCCTTAAGCGACAATCTCGACCCCGCCGGGAAATTGACTCTTGGCACAACCCATTCATCTCACTTACCAGCGAACGAGAACGGCTTAGGCAAGAAAAACGAGGATTTCCAACAAAAAATGCTCGGAATAAGGGCCTATAGGCAGCAAATTCTTGCGTCTAATATCGCCAACGCTGACACCCCTGGCTACAAAGCGATGGATATTGATATTGCTGAGGCCGCTGGTGGCGAGCAATCTCCTCCTCTTCAATTGAACGCCTCCTCGCCGGGACATTCGAAGGGCAATTCTTCTTGGCAGTCGCCACCCGTAAGCCTGAAATATCACGTTCCTTCTCAGGCTGCGGCTGACGGAAATACCGTTGAAATGGATGTTGAGCGCCAGAAATTCGCAGAGAACTCATTGATGTATCAATTCTCCCTTGACCGGGTTGGTGGTGAGTTCAAGCACATGAAAGAGCTATTTCAATCACTGAAATAACAGGGGGGCTTTTGTGTGTCGGTCTCGTTTCATTTTTCAACCCCGGGGCATTACCTAACGGAACGACGAACCCCTGAGTCACGTTTTTGAAAGCCTTTGGGCAGAAATTGTCAGGAAGAAAATCTTCCATTTCGTACCATCCTTACATGGTTGTTCCGCTCCGGCGCTTACTGTCCCCTGTCTTACCCCTCAGCATTAGCGGTAAATCACCTGTTCTATGCTCCGACTTGTCCATGGCGCAATCGCTGCACGCCAATTTGCCAGCGAAACAGCCTGCGCCTTCTCGTAAGCAGCGATTGCATCTTCTACCGAAAGCCCTCCATAAATCATCGAGAGAATCGGCACTGCGCTATCGTCAATTGCCTTGCAAATACGATTGAACGTTGTCTCGATCTCTGATTCCTGCAATTCAGTATCTGTCAGCTCGATTTGTAACATCGTCCAAACTGCGTTGTCAGAAGGATCCAACTCCAGTTGCGGCAGGCAGCGAACCATTGCAGCATCCAAGAATTGCTTGATCTCCGACAGTTTGGCGGCTGGAGTCGCAACCCCATTCGATGCGCTCAGGAAGAACGAGTCAAATGATCTGTTGTAGCTAATCGTTACCCAGCAATTGCTCTGCGCCAAGCTCTGATAGTTCAACAGGATTGGGTTTTCGCAACTCGATGACAGTAATGTGGGTGAGCCAAAGCGCAGCACCCATTTGTAGATCTTGGTGTAAGCCGCCTTCGGGTTGTGGCGATTGGCTACAGGGGAAAATGGTGTATTCATGTTCAGTCTCCAGCAGTGAAAGGTGGTGTGTGCTTCAAAGCATCTGGCCTGGCTATAAAAAATAACCAGATGGATGCCCACCTCTGCGGACAGAGATATTTTCACTCTGGACCGTTATCAGGCGACGATGCCAGTGCGTTTCCACCGCACAAGGCTTGTGCTACTCCTTCGTCATCTTTGGTTAAAATAATCGAAATGACTCGATCTGAACTCATCACCGTGTTGGCCCAGCGCTTTCCACAACTTCTGAGAGTTGATACGGAAATGGCAGTCACGGAGATTCTTCGTGCGCTTGCTGGCACGTTACATCGCGGGCATCGAGTGGAAATTCGAGGTTTTGGTGCATTCGACCTGAACTATCGATCGCCCCGCAATGCTCGCAATCCAAAAACGGGTGAAAAAGTCAGCGTGCCCGGAAAGTGCGTGCCACATTTCAAAGCTGGCAAGGAACTGCGCGAATCAGTAAATGGATGCTGAACTACTCCGCACAGTGACCACATTAAGTGCCGTGATACTCGGCTTCGTACTGGGGCAAGTTGCCGAATTGTTTCGAACAAGGCGAACGAGCCGGAAAGCCTCTGCTGCAACACGTGCAATTGTTGAGCTTGAGATAGCGCAAAATCGAACGATGCTGTCCGATTATTGGCACAAGGTCATCGCCTCATGCGACTCGTGGCGTGAGGCGGACGGCGCGGTGAGCTACATTAAACTGGCGCGTGCAGTGATTAAATTTCCGTTTCCACCAATTGGGAAAAGTGTCTGGCTGGCTTCGCTTGGAAATCTCGCCTCATCCTACTCTCCAGGGGCACTAGCTGAGCTTTGGGGGACTCATGAAGCATTCGATCGTCTGTCGGTATTGCGTAGGCAGATGGAGGTGTTGGAGCAGGATTCGGAGAGCGCCGGCCGACACGCTGAGTCTCGAAATGACATGCCGTTGGGCATCCTTTCCACGCTTGTCGGCTCAGCGCATTTCGCAAATAGTGCGGAGCTCTTCGCTCGCGAGTTCGAAACCCAAATGCGTGCTGCGTTGAAACAGTCCTTTGTGAATTTCCCTTAGCGACTCAAGATCGCTGGCATTTCACGACAAGGCCATGATTGGATGTCTTGGGTAAGCAACCCAATAGCTGAAACAGTAGTTTTCAAAGTCCGATCTAGCTAAACTCGCCGCTCAAATGAAACAAGGTTAGTTGTGCGATTCGAATCCGAAGAAGAACTCCGTAAGCGGTTGCTAGACATTCTGGCACCTCGCATCGACAGCGGGGGGAAATTTTGCCAAATAGAATTTGAGTCCCCAAATGGGATTGCAGACGTTGTATTAGCAACCCTTACGGATGATTGGGCAGATAGACTGAGACTTGGGGAGATTAAGCCTGCTTGGGCATATGCGTTATTGCAGCTCCGTGACGAAGGTTGCTCAACAGAAGATTTTGCTTCGTTTGTCGGCGTCACAAAGGCAACAGCAAAGCGAGTTCTAAAGTCATATGAGGAAGCAGGGTTTTGTAACTTTGATACTGAAAGAAAGCACTGGAAAAAGCTTGAAAGCCCTAAGGCTTTGGTTGCTGAATTTTGCGCTATAGAAACGAAGCTTACAAACTGGCGCCGAGCACTTTATCAAGCGTCTCGGTATAGGGATTTTGCGCACCAAGCATGGGTGGTTATGGATGATCGAGATGTCTCCCCAGCCCTTCGAAATTTGGCAGAATTTTCCAGATTGAATATAGGGTTAGCATCGATAGCTACCGTCGGAGACGCAAAAATTCATGCAAAGCCAACGTTAAGGAGCCCTCGCTCAGAGCTCCGCTTTTGGTATGCAAATACACTAGTTGCGCAGCGCCTACTAAGAAATGAGGCCGCCTAATTTCGCAAACCTGTTGAGCGCTTTACTCCAGGGGGTGATGTGTGTTCCGGCACCGTGTAGGTCAAGTTCGATACCTGCCTTTGAGATGGATCGATAGGCGGCAGAAGCGCTATCCAGCCATTCATTTAGCAATTCGACACGGTCCGAGGCTGTAACTCCCTTTAGCGCGTCAAATTGTCGAGAGATGGCGACATGGTGATGTTTGTAAAGAGTTGGCTGAGAGAAATGAGGATCTGTAGGCGCCGTTAATGCGGCGTTGCCATAGTCAGTCTCTTCGTATATCTCAGCCCAAACTTTTGGTAGAGCATCGCGAATTGCTTTTGCCTGATCGAAGCGCACCCAGTTCATCAAACCATTGAGATAAATTCGGGGACGCGGCCCACGCTTGTCTTCGTCATTTGCAACAAACTTGTCAATTGAGAATATACGAGTGTTATCGAACGTTCCTATTGTCAGTGTTGCGTTATTGAATACCGTCATCAGAAGAGATTCCGTATTCAGATATCCAAGCACTACGTTCATGCCAGAACTTTGCAGTTCTTGAATGAATGTCATTTTCTCAACCAAGAAAGCATCACTTTGAATTTGCTTAGTTGGCCGATCCAGCGTTGTGATCAAGTACACGCCTGTTATTTCGGGATAGCTTGTTATCCAATTTAGCAGTTGTGTTCGAAAGGCACCAGCTTCGATCATGTGCGGAGTAATCGCTAACGTGAGGAAGACCGCCTTTTTTGAGCCTGAGCTATTAATTGCCTTAACAAATGGCGCTACAGTGAATGCGTCTTGTCGTTCCCTGTAGTCTGGGTACATTTGATCAAGATATCGGGTTGGTATAACAATTGCAGCGAAATTTTGCTCAATCTGAAACTTTACGCATTCAGTCGCGGCGTGGTCAGCTACTGCTGAGTAGTCAATGGTTGAAAAACCATCCGTGGCTGTCTCTGGAAAAAACGAGTACTGTTTAAACTTGTTTTTTTGAGAATTTGGAAGATAAAACTGCGGGTCAAATAGCGAGCATTCGCGAATTTTCGTTTTGAGTCGTTTTACGGAGTCGGCTGATTGATGGACGGGGCTAAATATTATCCCTTGAGCGGTGTGGTCTCTTTCTAGCGAATCAACGCTCCAAGTGGCGTTATGGCCTGCTTGGTGAAATACGTAAAAGCTCATATCCGTTCTCCCTGCTTTCTGCAATTGTCGATTTGCTGGGCCAGCATCTCAATAGTTCGTTGTCTTTTGTAGGGTGCTTTCTCAATCATTTGTCCGATTACAGCAGAAAACTCTTCGCTTGCGCTTGTTACCTTATGTAGCGGCGATGCCTGCGCACTTACCATCTTGGAAAGAGTCTCGTCAAAGGGCTCATTTCCCTCGACAAGCGGGTGCCTCTTTGCAAGCAGTTCGTAGGCAATGATGCCAAGTGCAAAAAAATCACTCTTGAACGAGATATCGCGCTTTAGGTTTGCAATTTGCTCTGGGCTTGCGTAGCGAGGTGTCATCGGCCCATGCGGAAACACAGTTGCTGTAACCCCAGTGGCTCCAGCTTCGCGCACTATTCCAAGATCGATGATGCTTGGAGAACCATCGGTTTTGATGATTATGTTGTCAGGTTTTAGATCTCTATGAACGAAACGCTTCGGGTGGTCCCAAAGCGGCGTTAGAGCGGTGACTAGGTCCGCCAATAGTTCAATTACAGTCTCGGGATCACTATATTTTTCTGGGCACGCGGAAAGAGGCTTTCCATCCAAGAACTCTTCAATTGTTAGAAAAACCTTGGCGTTTAGCGGTGTCTCTGTCCTCGGATCTTCCGTAATGAGGCTGTAGTGGTAGAGTTTTGGAAACGAAAGTGACTCCGTCGTCGATAGAAACTCTACTTCACGTTCATAGTAGGCGATTGCGGTGTGGCTAACATTTGCGGTCAGCTTCGCAACTATTTGTTGAGGGCAGCCATATTTTGTTGCCAACCTAGATTTTTTATCGCCTATTTCGCAATAAAGCACGACACGTTGCCCTGATGCTTTTGCAATATCTAGCACCCGGATTTCTGGAAAAATAGCGGTTAGTAGTTCAGTTGCCCAGTTTGTGGCAGACATATGCAATCAAGATGGTGTGTCGAGCTATGGATTCTACTGTATTTGCATATTCTGGTGGAGGCTCTTACAGTCTTGACTCAATCTCATGTTCTGGTGGCTATGTCTAGACTGCAAGAGTTACTAGAAAGCAGGAGCATCCCTCCGGTACAGATATACTGGCAGTTCGATCCATCAAGAGGGAGAACTTTCATGGCAACTTATGCTGAAATCCAAGCACAGATTGCAGAGCTGCAGGCTCAGGCTGAAAAGGTAAGAAAAGACGAGTTGGCCTCAGCAATTGCTCAGGTCAAAGCGCTGATGGCTCAATATGGAATTACCATTAATGATCTTCAAGGCGTTACCAAAAATGCCCGTAAGATTTCTCCAGTTAAAGCAAAGTATCGTGATCCAGTTAGCGGAAATGAGTGGACTGGACGTGGTCGTAGTCCGAAGTGGCTAGAGGGTAAGAATAAAGACGACTTTGCAATCTGATCGGAGCAGAAAAACCGAAGTGTCGTAAAGACATAGTTAAAAAGCCAAAAGAACAATCCGCTTTTCTAATCAGAAGCGGATTTTTTACGTCTGACCTTAATCATGATTCTCATGTGGTAAAGCGAACCAGTCTATGGTTATTGGCTTCGATGGTTGAAATTCGTATAGGCGGATAGATCAATTAAACAGATGCTGATTGGTGATCAGCATCTGTGTTGTATCTGAATTGACGAATGACGACATGCTGTTTATTGCATCATTGTTGTTTTATTGGATAAAGTATTTTCTTACATACACCTATGGTATGTAGAGATGATTAGCTAGTTGCATTCACTAAGCTAAGCAGACAGAGATAATAAGGGAGGCGCACTTACCCTTTCTTATATGTCGATTGAATCTGCCCTTATTACTAGAGTGAAATCTGGTCATTCTTCTCTACGACCGATGATTGCATTTGTTCAATGCAATTGCCAATAAACATGTATGTAGAGGAAATATCATGGCTAGTTATCACCTGAGTATCAAAAGCGGCAAGCGAGGCAAGGCCACTGAGCATGCTGCTTATATTGCCCGTGAAGGAAAGCATGGGCGTGCTGCAAAGAGAGAGGATCTAATTGCTACCGAGCACGGAAATCTTCCTGATTGGGCGGATGGAAATCCGGCATTGTTCTGGAATATGGCTGATGAGCACGAACGAAAAAATGGTGCTGCATATCGAGAGCTGGAACTTGCATTGCCGGCAGAGCTAAGACCAGAACAACACATTGCATTACTGCAAGAGTTTGTGGAAGCTGAGCTCCCAGGGAAACCATATCAGTTGGCCATACATGAGCCGATCGCTGCGCTGGGTGAAGTGAAACAACCACACGCTCACATCATGTTTTCGGATCGCAAACCCGATGGGATTGAGCGAACGCCCAGTCAGCACTTCAAGCGGTACAACCCGACGAATCCAGAGCTGGGTGGTTGCAAAAAAGACAGTGGGGGTAGAGAGCCAGGTGTCCTGAAGAATGAACTCGTTTCTAGGCGCGAAAGCTGGGCTAATCTCCAGAATCAGTTTCTCGAAGCGAATGGTCATGCAGCAAGAGTTGATCACCGAAGCAACAAGGATCGAGGGATTGAGGCTCCACCCGAGCGGCATCTGGGACCCGTCGGAATTAAGAAAATGTCGCCAGAGGAGCGGTCGGAATACCAAGGCAAACGTCGTTCGGCTTAAGTGCCAAGCACTAACCACCTGGATCGGCGGAATGCGCTCCGAAAAACAATCTAGGTAGTTGCGTGGAACCACTTGTCAGTGATGCTACTCAAAGCACTCTAGATGGTATTTCTAAAAGTGCTACTATTGGTACGAACTGGAACAGGAGGCGGTTATGGCCCACCAAATATTGTCTGAAACGGCAGCAAGCATTTCCGAGCTAAAACGCAACCCCATGGGTACGGTTGCAGCGGGAGAAGGATTCCCTGTGGCGATCCTGAACAGGAACGAGCCAGCCTTTTATTGCATTCCGGCTCGTGCATTCGAGAGCATGATGGATCGCCTGGAGGATTTGGAATTGAATGCTATTGCGGATGCTCGTGCAGGCCAGAAGCGAGTGAAGGTCAAAATCGATGAGCTATGAGCTTGAGTTTCTTGAAGAGGCTTTGTCCGAATGGCAGCGTCTGGATGGCTCGATCAAGGCTCAGTTCAAGAAAAAGCTGGCTGAGCGCTTAGTTGAGCCACGGGTACCCTCCGCCAAGTTGTCGGGGCACCCTGATCGCTACAAAATCAAGCTGCGCAGTATCGGCTACCGGCTCGTCTACGAAGTCCAGGATGGTCGATTGGTCGTGCTGGTCGTCGCCGTAGGCAAGCGCGACAAAAATGCAGTCTACAAGGCCGCTGAGGGGCGTTGACTCCCCTTGAATACGGGGCGATCCTTGGAAAGATATGAAGCGATTTCCGATATTTCCGCTACGAGTAGCGGAAGTATCGGGTTTAGCAGATGGTTCGATGCTGAAAATCAGCATTGGCTGGGTTCATGACCCTAGGTCAAAGAGTCTGGCCGTTGCCGCCTTGCCCAAGGAAATAGTGGGGATTCAAAACGATGAACAGCGTTTTTCCTTGCTTTTGAAGTTGGGCTACGCAACGCCAAATGAGTACTTGAAGGGCGGCGTTAAGGCGACTCTTGTTGCGAAGCGGATTGGGGCCGGATTGAAGAGCCACGTTCTTTGGGAAAGCCAGGGTTTTGTGCGTATGTGAGAAGCTGCGCAACCATGCCTCCAGCAGAGCGGCATCAGCTTGATTTTGGGGGATCGGGGGCGGCGCTGCGAAAAGACGTTTGAACTCGTAGGTGTACCATTTCATCACCTCAGATGCACGCTCTACGGTTTCAACCGAGATGTCGCCCTCTTGTTTGCTGAAAAAATGAAAGAGTGCGGCAATACGAGCCATATTGTCAGCAGCCTTCGAGCCGAAATCTCGAATGTCGAACAGGAAACCGCCAGGGGTTAGTTCGAATTCGATATTGTTATAGGCTTGAATCCAACGAGCTCGTGCTTCGGGCGTAAACTGAAGAACCAGCCCAGATTCTCCTTCGCTCCTACAGTGGGTTTCGGTCTGCTCCAAGATTTCTTCGATACGACGCTTGAATTTCTCAGTGCTTGACCATGACAAATTACTCTGGTGAATGAAACGAGTGCCTTGGGTGGAGAGGGGGAATGCCATCAGGCATCTCGAGAATAGGCCTGTATTGCGCGCTGCATTGTGTTTGCGACGCACAAAGTCATAAACCACCTGAAATTGCCCCATCACCCCGATGGTCAGTCGAGGGTTTCGCAGCGAAATCGACTTTTGATTACGACGATCAACGTGGATATCGCTTCCACTCCACATGGCGCAAAGCAAGGCTAGGTCATCGCTGGCCTTCCCATTCAGAATACTTGCCCCTTCATTCGATATGAGTGCAGCGTGCCCAAAGTTGTCGTACATGCTGCGCACGAGCTCGGATGGGCTTACGTTGTCAAAAATGAGCTTCGTCTTTTTAGGCTTCGCTGGTTTTTGGCATCCGTGCTCAGCCAGCTGTTTCTCAAGATCTTCCGTTGTATGGCCTGCTTTGTATGCTTTCTTAATGGAGGCGAGAAGGACTTCTTGCTTGGCATTCCAGGCAAGAATCTTGGCGAGATATGTCGAGTTTTTTTCCGCTACGTCTTTATCCTGGCATTCCTGATAGGATCGGATGGGCTCAAGGACAGCGTCGTCTCCTGCTGATTTTCGCTCTCCTGAATCTGCTACGGTAAATGTGTATAGGCTAACAGGGGCGACTAAATGGTCGAGACGGCGGACAGAAATGAGTCGTTGGCAAGCTAACGAAACTGCGTTCAGTACACAGTTGGCAACTAATGGGATTGGCGCTTGAATATTGCGCTGGAGCTCCAGAATGGTATCCCGCAAAACATCGGGGAATGCATAGACAGGGTAGTTGTGGTCGTTGTTGTTTCCGTTCATTTGAGCGCCGATGTTAGTGGGCGCAGTATGCGTTGAAAGAGAGGGGGAAACTTGGGTAAACATGTGGGACCCTTTGCTAGAAAGAATAAATGCGGTGCCACTACCTGAAATGGAGTGGTAGCGAGAACTTGCTTAAATGAACTCAAGACAGGGGCCCCTTGTCTTGTTTCATGTCCTGTTGTTAATTTAGGTTGCTGCGATCTCTCCTTTTTGAAAATGAGGGCAATGCAATGAAAGCAGGTGTCAACTCCAGCGCTTCTCCTTCCGGTTCTTGAAAATAATGAAAATGAGGTAGGCGACTTTTCACCCCTTCTTGCCTATTCTTCGGGGGGCCAAGCAAGTCGACCGTTCGGAAACTTTATGGGCTTGATCCCGAAGTAGCTGCCGGTCTGTGAAAGGCGCTTGCGAACTGTTTGCGGCAAGACAAGTTTGCTTGCCGCAAATTCCGCGGTTGTAAGCGGACGCTTACAACCGGATGCCGCAAGGCATTTTGTGTTCATTTTTTGGGTCTCCTTGAGCTGTTATGCGAGGGCTCGCATCAAGGAGTTCTTTGCGAATATCGCGCAGTGGCGATATCCGTTTCTTTACTCCCGATGCTTTGGGCGCATTCTAAAAACCCGCTTTCTCAAATTAGGAGGTCAGGGTTTTTAGTTGCCGTAGGGAGAATGGTTTCGGCTTGGGGGTGTCGAAAAAGCGGGGTTTAAGAGCGGGTTTTGGTGAGTGAGTACCAATTGTCGTCGTTGGTATATTGTTTCCAATCGTCTTGCCACGGAGCTAAGGCTTTCACTTTTGTGAAAGCCTGTGTAAGGGAACTCATCGTCGCATTCCGCTTTGTTATGGCAAGTGTTGCTAGCCGTATTGGGTCCCACATTGCAGCATACGATCCTTGTTTTCCTGCTTTAATTCTTGCAGGGCGAGGCCAGGCTCTTTCATTCAGGCATTTTGACCATTTTTCATGATCCCATTTTGTGATGCCGTCAAAAGCCGCGGATATCGCCGGTGTTGGCAGCCCAAGTCGTTTCACGCACAAATGCTTACTTTCACTGCTTTCTGAGTTCAAGTTAGTTGCGACGGAATTCGATTTCGATGCGTTAGCGAAGAATTGCGGCTGTTGATCCTCGCCTTGGGGGGAGGAGTGTGGATCGCTTGCAGGTTTTTTGGGAGCCGGAGGCGTGGCAAGTGAGGTGAGTACTTCAACTGGAGAGGGGAGGCTCGCCACGTAGCCGTCCACCGGGCAGCCGGCAAGGTGTCGAAGAAGGCGGAGCCAATCGTTATCGATCTCCTCTTGGTCGCACCAGATAAAGAATTCATAAGGGGTGAGGGAATCGTGGCTCATTGTGCAGCCCTCATCTTCAATCCAATCGTTCCACTGATTTAATATTTTTCGGGCGTTTTCGAATTGCACAGTTGCCATGTTCAATGGTTGATTGTCGAGACTAATTCCTCCATTGGGTATGGTTGTACAGCCGGCCGGTGGAGTGATGCCGGATACCAAAAGCGCGCCCATGGCTGGTGTCCATGTCGGTAATTCTAGAAATGATCTAATCAGTTGGTCCCGCGTCCCACATCGAGCAATATGGTCGTAGATATTGGGGCGAGTGGGCATTTCGATGCTCCTGATTTCAAGGTGACGCGGCGCGGCTGGAGGCTATTTTCTGCTGCTTACCTTGACCTTTCAACGATGAATTAAGAATGTATGGAGCCGAGGTGCATGCACTAACCTGCGCTTTTTCTTTTTCTTGGTGCTTTGGTAGGTGCCATTTCGCCAACCAAGAGTTGCTTTAATCGTTGTTCCCATGCAATTAAAGCAGAGCGCTTTTCGTTTGTGTAGCTATGGCGATCGTAGTGGGCGGCCTGTACGCCGGAAAGGCCGTGGCTAAGAAGTTGAGCGCGGATGTCCTTGCTGATATGCATACCTGCTAGCATCGTTTCGCAAGTTCGCCTGATATCGCGTAAGTTGAATCCTTCACAATTCATGGTTTTGCAAATGGCGGCAACGCGTTTGCCCGGAGTGGTTCCTGCCAATTGTTTTGCGCCGAATGACGAGAACAGTAATAGATTGCTGTAGGTTGGCTCACGACTTTCCGTGATGGCGTTAGCTCTTTCTAGTTCATTGGCTCGCAAAATCAGCTTCTCTACAATGGAACTGGCTATTGGCCCCAGGGGAAGCAGGTGTTCACGGGGGGCTGTGCGCTTACCCTTGCCATCCCAGATGCGCAAAATCTTGCTGTCTCTGTCGTAGTCACTTATCTTTGCGCGAAGCAATTGAGCCATACGTTGTCCGCCTGAGAAAAGGTCTAGCTTGAGAGCCTGATCGGATAGGTCATTTTCTGACAGTGCCTCCATATAGGATTTCAGTTCGCCAGCGTTCAACGTTCTATTGCCGCGTTTCACGGCGATGGTGGCGATGATTTCGGCGGGGTTGTCCTTCACGCCGTAGGCAATAAAGATAGACGGCAGCTTGGCATCAAACCGCGCCTTCCTTGCGGCGTTGAATGCGGCTGATAGATAGCTGCGAAGTACCCCGGCAGTTCGCTCCTTGCCTTGCTCTATAACTTTCCGAATCAAGGTGGCCGCGTGGTCTGAATCGATCTCGGAGGCAGGAAGGGAGGCGATGTCAGGGAACGCCTCGAATACATGCACCTTCAGGATTGAACCGGCTTGTCGTGCGCTGTCTGCCTTACCTCTAGTTTTGAGGTGATCGCAGTAAGCATTGCAAAGGGATTCTAGGGTGTATTGCTTTTTATCCTCTGCTGCAGCTCGCTCTGCTTCTTTGGCAGCAATTGCGGCGGCTTTGGCTGCTGTCTTCTCTCGCTCAACTTCTCTTGGGTCGATTCCCTTGTCGATCTGCGTTTGCAGTCGGCGTGCAGCTTCGCGTGCATCGTCCAAGTTCCATACATTAGTTGATCCGATGGTGATGCGGAGTGGTGTGCCGTTCAGTTTTCCGGCATAGACGAACGACTTTGCTCCGGCAGGAGTGATGCGAACGCAAAGCTGCTTCGGGTCGTCGTCAAAGGCGTAGGTCGCTTGGTTTCCAGATGGCGGTTGCAGTTTGCGGATGCGTTCAAGCGTTAGATGCAGTCGTTCTGTATTGCGAGCCATGACGATACCCCTTGGAGATCGGGAGCAATGGAGTGGTGTATTAAATCCATTGCTCCACCATTGCTCCCGAGTGTATCAATTCAGATCAACATAAAGCAATCTGTCCATTGGCGTAAAACGCCTATTTGCAAGGGTTGTAAGGATTTTTGTTTGCTGGCATCAATCTGTATCAACGCTGATAATCATCTGTTTTTGATGATTTGTAATCATCAGGTAGCGGTTCGATTCCGTTCGGGGGCACCAGTAAAATCAAACAGTTAAGCCACTCTCTGGAGTGGCTTTTTTGTTTATGGGGTTACGCATACGGGGCTTGCTGGAGAATTTCATCTGCGCAACAGCTTCGGATATTGGTAGAACCGGGTGCGGCAGGGCTTAGTCGGCCAGCGGGCCGCCATGGCCAAGGCGGTGAGACAGCGTTTTAGCAGCATCAAGCATGGCCTTGGCTACAGGGCTGTCCCACTCCACGTTGAACTCGCCTATGGAGCCAAGGGATGTGATAGCTGCAACCATGCTGCCTGTGTGATCAAAGACCGGTGCGCTGAACCCGTTGATTCCCGGAGTCAGGCTGCCCGAGGCGCGACTGATCCCGTGCGAGCGAATTTCCGTGAGACTTTTCTCAAGTTGCCGGCGCACCGTCGTGATCGCCGTTTTGCTTGTTTCTGAGATCTCCTTCAACTCGCTATCCAGCATTTTCTTTAAAAATGGAGAACGATAGAAAGCGGCAAATGCTCTGCCCGTGGCAGAGTTGCATAACGGCAGAATGGTGCCGGCGCGCAGCGTGATCGTGATCGGCCCGCCGGCATCTACGATGCGCACAATGGTGGCGCCGTGGTTTCCCCAGACGGCAAGGGCAACCGTTTCCTGAATTTTTTCACAGAGCGTTTCAAGAATGGGGCCGGCAAAGCGGACGGGGTCAAGGCGCCCGAGTCCGGATAGCCCCAGCTCCAAGGCATAGGCTCCTAGATCATAGCGCCCGCTACTACTATCTTGCTCGACGATGCCGATGCGCAGGAAACTGACCATATATCGGTGGGCCTTGGCGGCAGGCATGCCCGCACCTTTTGCGATGTCACGCAACATCATCGGCCGGTTGGTTGTCGCCAGCACGTCCAATAGCCGAAATCCAACTTCGATTGACTGAATGCCCTGACGATCGCTTGCTACTTTTGTGACCATGATAAGTATGGTGGGAAGAAAGCATACATTCTATGCATCTATGACCGCTTTGAGGTGGCGAATATAATTGCCCTGCAAATATATAAGGGAGGTTTTATGCGGGCTGTTTTGGTTGCAAATCCAAAGGGAGGGGCCGGCAAGACTACGCTGGCGACAAATTTATCCGGCTACTTCGCAAACAAAGGGAAAAAAACCACCTTGTGCGATCTAGATCGCCAGCAGTCCTCCCTGCGCTGGATGGCCTTTCGCGACCAGTCGTTGTCGCCGATTACAGGTTACTTTGGTGGCAATCAAATATCGCTCAATTTGCCCAAAGAGGCAGACTGGGTTGTAGTGGATGCGCCGGCCGGATTGCAGGGCTATAAGCTGACTGAATACCTGCGGACGGTAGACAAGGTCATCGTGCCGTTGGTGCCCTCCGTATTCGATATGGCGGCGACCGAAGATTTTCTTAACTCGATACGCAGCGAAGTTCGAGGTCGGCGAGTCAAAGTCGGAATAGTAGCCATGCGGGTAGATCCGCGTACCAGAGCAGCCGGGATGTTGGAGGAGTTCCTTAAGCACTTTGATATCCCAATTGTTGCCTACCTGCGTAACACGCAAAACTATGTAAACGTCGCTGCCGCCGGAGCTACCGTATTTGATCCTCCTCGTGCGAAGCATCGTAGGGATGTTGATCAGTGGAATTCGCTGATCGAGTGGGTTGAGAACAAATAGTCGCTAATTTCTCCGATTGTTCTTGACGCACTGCATCGTTCTCTGGATAATGCGCCCTCTTCTGACGGACGCGGGATGGAGCAGTTGGCAGCTCGTCGGGCTCATAACCCGAAGGTCGCAGGTTCAAGTCCTGCTCCCGCAACCAGGTAAGTATGTTGTTGTTTGTTGAGAAGATAGTACTTCAGAAATATTTCTGAAAAGCTTGACGGGGTGAGAGGAGTTCTTCATAATCTTGCCTCTCTGCTGCAGACGAAGCGAAAGCGACGGCGCGGTGGAGTAAGAAGTTCTTTAACAATTTGGACAACCGATAGGTGTGGGTGCCTTGATGCGAAGCGAC
>JAHJVE010000006.1 GCA_018828385.1 Gammaproteobacteria bacterium
CTGAGGAAGCTGCCAACGTAGGGCGTGCCCGCTACCGCATCGCGCGTGAAGATCACCAACTGCGGCCCGATGATGGCGCCCGCGAGACCGCCCACCATGACCCAGGAAATGGCCTTGGCCTTAAGCGCGTCCTCGGCGGTGTCGGCGGCTGCGAAGCGGTAGCTCTGCACATACGCGCCGTAGAAGCCCGCCAGGAAGGTGCCGGCGCAGAAGATCCAGAACGAGGCCAGCATGATGCCCAACGCGGCGATCAGGCCCGAGGCCACGCCGAAGCCGACCCCCACCACGTATCCGTTGCGGCGGCCATGGCGCCGCATGATGAAGGCGGCAGGCAAGGTGCCGATGGCAAGACCCAGGCCGAACAGACTCACGGGCAAGGTGATCCAGGCCGAATTCTTGGCAAGCTGCTGGCCGACCAGCCCACCCAGCGACATCACGATGGGCGCGCTGGCGCCGCCGAGCGCCTGCGCGGCGGTGAGAACGCCGATGTTTCGGCGCGTGATGCTCTGGTCGGTCATGGGCGTCTTTCTTATTCGTTTGTCTGGCCGGAAATATTACACGCATGAATATATATTCAGTTATATGGACATGCGATGCTCACGAACCATCGCGAGCCGGTCCATCCTCGGAAGCCCCGGCGGAAGCAGCACCGTGCAGGGCCAATGCGAGCAGGTGCTCTTTCACCTGGATCAGTTGCTCCATGCGTTCCTCAACACAGGCGAGATGGCCTTGGACAGCCTGCCTTAGCAGCTCAGGTTCCAGGAACCCCTCATGTGCCCAACCCAGTAGGCGGCGCACGTCATCCAGGCCGATTCCCGAGGCACGGTAGTTGCGAATCAGGTGAAGCCGTTCGACATGGGCCGGGCCATAGCGCCGATAGTTGTTGCGTGACCGCTCCGGGGCTTGCAACAGGCCCTCCCGCTCGTAGAACCGAATGTTCTCCGGGGGGGTGCCCGTCAAGCGCGCAAGTTCACCGATCCTCATCCGGTTCTCCGTGCGCAACGATGGGGAACGCCGCCGTTGCGCATAGCCCTTATCCCGGCGACCGGGCGGATGGTTGCCCGGTGGCGCCCGATTGCACCGTGTGCTCAGTCCAGCCGCCACCCAGCGCCTTGTAGAGGTGGATGAGGTTGTTCAGCCGCGTCAGGCGCGTGCGCACCAGGGTCTGCTGCGCACCGTACTGTGTGCGTTGCGCATCGAGCAAGGTGAGGTTGTCGTCCACGCCTTCCTGGAAGCGTTGCTCGGCTAGTTGGTAGGCTTTCTGGCTAGCCGCTACCAGGAGCTGCTCCGAGCGGATCTGCTCATCAAGCGTGCGCTTGCCCGCCAAGCCGTCAGCCACCTCAGCAAAGGCCGCCTGGATAGACTTCTCGTAGTTGGCGATTTCGATCCTCTTTTGTACCTGTGCCACGTCCAGATTGGCTCGCAACGCGCCGCCGCGGAAGATGGGCAGCGTGATCTGCGGCAGGAAGCTCCAGGCCCGCGAGCCCGAATCGAACAGGCCGTCCAGCGAAGCGCTGGCCGTGCCCGCCGAGCCCGTGAGGCTAATCGTCGGGAAGAACGCGGCCCGCGCCGCGCCGATGTTGGCGTTGGCGCCGATCAGCATCTGCTCGGCGGCGCGGATGTCCGGCCGACGCGCGAGCAGTTCGGACGGCAGGCCGCTCGGCAGGTCGGTCGGCACGATGTCGTCCGGCAGCGCCACGGCCTCGTCAAGCTGCCGGGACAGCTCCGGCGTCAGCGGCTGGCCCAGCAGCAGCACCAGCGCGTTGCGGTCCTTGGCCGCCTGCCGCGTGTAGGCGGCGCGGTTGGCCTCGGCGGTGCGCAGCGCGATCTCCGCGCGGCGCAGGTCGAGCTGCGTGGAATTTCCCGCTTCCACCAGTTGGGTGGTCAGGTCATAGGAGCGCTTCTGTGTGGCGAGGGTGTCGCTCGTCAGGCGCAGCAGTTCCTGGTCGGCGCGCAGCGTGAGGTAGGCGCTGGCCACCTCGGACACCAGGCTCATCTGCGTGGCGATGCGGGTCTCGTCGAGGGCCAGGTAGGACGCCAGCGCCCGGTCGTTGAGGCTGCGGATGCGGCCCCACAGGTCCAGCTCCCAGGCGGCCGTCACCCCGGCCACGTCGTAGCGCCGGAGCACGTCGCTTTGCCCCGTGGTACTGAGGTCGGCCGGTACGCGCTCTGACGCGCCGCGGGCGGAAACGCCCAGGTTCGGCAGCATCTCGGCACGCTGGATACGGTACAGCGCCTGAGCCGCCTCCACGTTGAGCGCGGCTTTGTGCATGTCGCGGTTGTTCTCCAGCGAAATGCCAATCAACTGCTGCAGCAGCGGGTCGCGGAAGAAGTCCCGCCAACCGATCTCGGCCGTGATAGCGTCGTCGGGCGTCGCGGCCGCCAGTTCCACATAGGCCGCGCCCGAGGGATAGGCCGTGTCGATCGGCGCTGCGGGCCGGTCATACTTCGGTGCCATGGAGCAGCCAGCCAGCGCCGCCGCGAGGGCGAGCGGCGCCAGCGTCCTGGCGGGTCGTGTGAATGCGAAAGATGTTTTCATGTCGTATGTCCTCCTGGCCGTCATGCGTGCTGGTCGGTCATGCCGCCACGGGCATGGCGCGCTTCGCGGCGCAGCGCCAGCTTGCGCACCACAACGTAGAACACCGGCGTCAGCACCAGGCCGAATACCGTCACGCCCAGCATGCCGGCGAACACCGCGATGCCCATGGCGTGGCGCATCTCGGCGCCCGCACCGCTGGCCAGCACCAGCGGCACCACGCCAGCGATGAAGGCGAACGACGTCATCAAGATCGGGCGCAGCCGCAAGCGCGCGGCTTCGAGCACGGCTGCCAGCGGATCGGCCCCTTCGCTTTCCTTCGCGCGGGCGAACTCCACGATCAGGATCGCGTTCTTGGCAGCCAGGCCGACCAGCACCACGAAACCGATCTGCGTGAAGATGTTGTTGTCGCCCCCAGAGAGCCAGACGCCGGCGATCGCCGAGAGCAGCGCCATGGGTGCAATCAGCAGCACAGCGAACGGCAGCGACCAACTGTTGTACTGGGCCGCCAGGAACAGGAAGGCGAGCAGCACCGCCAGCGCGAAGATGTAGATCGCCGTGTTGCCAACCCGTTTTTCCTGGAAAGTCAGGTCCGTCCATTCGTAGGTCATACCGTCCGGCAGCGATTCGCTCACGATCTTCTCAATCGCGGCGGTGGCCTGGCCGGACGAGTAGCCCGGCGCTGGCCCGCCGCTGATGTCGGCCGAGGGAAAGCCGTTGTAATGCATCACCCGGTCGGGGCCGGAACTGCGCTCGATGGTCGCGATCGCGCTCAGCGGGATCATGTCGCCCGCTGCATTGCGCACCTTGAGCATGCCTATGTCCTCAGCCTGCATGCGGAACTGCGCATCGGCCTGGGCCATGACCCGGTAGGTGCGACCGAAGCGGTTGAAGTCGTTGACGTAGAGCGAGCCAAGGTTGACCTGCAGGGTGTCGAACACCTCGGTCAGCGATACGCCCTGCGACTTGGCCTTCACCCGGTCGATGTCCACTTGCAACTGCGGCGCATTGGTCTGGAAGCTGGCGAGCATGTTCGCCAGCTCGGGCGCCTGCATGGCCTTGCCCATGATCTGGCCCTGTGCCTGCGCAAGCGCCTCGGGACCCAGGCCCGCCCGGTCCTCGATCTGCAGCTTGAAGCCGCCCATCGAACCCAGGCCCGGCACCGGCGGCGGCGGGAAGATGCCAACGAAGCCGTCCGGGATCTGGCTGAACTTGCCCATGAGCTTGCCCTGGATGGCGAAGGCCGACAGCGACGGGTCCTTGCGCTCATCGAAGGGCTTGAGCATGGCGAACATCAGCGCGGTGTTCGGCTGGTTCACCGGTCCATTGACCGACAGGCCCGGGAAGGCCACCACGCTCTCGACGCCCGGCTCAGCCAGTGCGATCTTGGTCATCTCCTTGACGACCGCCTCGGTGCGATCCAGCGAGGCGCCGGTCGGAAGCTGGGCGATGCCCACGAGGTAGTACTTGTCCTGGGCCGGCACGAAGCCCGCAGGCACCTTGTGGAAGCCCAGCCAGGTCAGGCCCAGGAAGCCGACGTAGAGCAGCAGCACGATGGCGCTGCCGCGCACCGCGCGGCGCACGCCCCCGACGTAGGAATTCGAGGCGCGATCGAAGAAGCGGTTGAAGCGGCGGAAGAAGCCGCCGAACACGCCGTCGATGATGCGCGTGAGACGATCGGGCTTGGCCGCGCCGTGGTGCGGCTTGAGCAGGATGGCGGCCAGCGCTGGCGACAGCGTAAGCGAGTTGATCGCCGACAGGATGGTCGAGAACGCGATGGTCAGCGCGAACTGGCGATAGAACTCGCCCTGCAGCCCCGACAGGAACGCCGAGGGGATGAAGACCGCTGCCAGCACCGAGGTGATGGCCAGGATCGGGCCAGTCACTTCATCCATCGCCTTGCGCGCCGCATCCTTGGGCGATTCGCCCAGCGCCATGTGGCGCTCCACGTTCTCCACCACCACGATGGCGTCATCCACCACGATGCCGATGGAGAGCACGAGGCCAAACAGCGACAGCGTGTTCAGCGAGAAGCCGAACATGTGCATCACCGCGAACGTGCCGACCAGCGAGACCGGCACGGCGATCAGTGGAATGATCGACGCGCGCCAAGATTGCAGGAACAGCACCACCACGATCACCACCAGGAGGATGGCCTCCAGCAGCGTGACGGCGACGGACTGGAGCGAGGCGCGCACGAAGACTGTGGGGTCGTAGGCGATCTTGTACTCGATGCCTTCGGGGAACTTGGCCTGCAGCCGCTCCATCGTCGCGCGCACCGCGCTGGACGTGTCCAGGGCATTGGAGCCGGGCGTCATCAGGATTTGCAGGCCGACCGCGTTCTCGCCGTCGAGCTGGCCGCGCATGGTGTAGTTGTCCGAGCCCAGTTCCAGGCGTGCGACGTCGCGCAGGCGGGTCACCTGGCCGTTGGCGCCGGCCTTGATCACGATGTCGCCGAACTGCTCTTCGGTGGTCAGGCGCCCCAGCGCATTGACGCTGACCTGGAAGGCGGCCGACGCATTCGGCTGCTGGCCGATCGAGCCGGCTGCGACCTGCACGTTCTGCTCGCGGATGGCGGCGACCACATCGCTGGCGGTCATGCCCCGCGATGCGACCTTCTCGGGGTCGAGCCAGACGCGCATTGCGTACTCGCCTTCACCGCCGATGATCACGTTGGCGATGCCCGGCAGGCGCGCCAGTTCGTCGCGCACGTTGAGCATCGCGTAGTTGGACACGTACAGCGGGTCGTAGCGGTCCCCCGGCGAGAGCATATGCACCACCATGAGAATATCGGGCGCGGTCTTGTCGGTGACCACGCCGATGCGCTGGACCTCGGGCGGCAACCGGGGCAGCGCGCGTGAGACGCGGTTCTGCACCTGGATCTGCGCGACGTCGGGGTCGATGTGCTGCTCGAACGAGATGGTCAGCACCATCCGCCCGTCCGTGGACATCTGGGACTGCATGTACATCATGCCTTCCACGCCGTTGACCGCCTGCTCCAGCGGCGATGCCACGGTGTCGGCGATCACCTGCGGGTTGGCGCCGGGATAGCTGGCGGTGACCTGCACCGTCGGCGGCGTGACCTGGGGGTACTCGCTCAGGGGGAGCTGGAAATAGCTGATCGCGCCCGCGATCAGCATCAGCACCGACAGGACGATGGCGAAGATCGGCCGGTTGATGAAGAAGCGGGGGAAATTCATTTGCGGGCCTCCGCCGAGCCGGCCGCGCCGTCAGCCTTGGCGGGGTCCGCGCCACCGGCCTTGGCAGGCGCCGCAGCGGGAGCCGGAGCGTTTGCCGCAGCCTTGGTCGCGCCGGTCGCGCCGGCGGCCGGTGCCGCGGGCGCCTGCATGGGCACCATGCGCGGCGTGACCGCCATGCCGGGGCGCACGAGGCCCTTGATGATGATCTTCTCACCGGCCTGCAGGCCGCCGTTGATGACGCGCAGCCCGTCCACCACCGGCCCCAGTTCGATGGGCCGGTACTGGGCCTGGTTGTTCTCGCCCACGACCAGCACGTAGTTGCGCCCTTGGTCGGTGCCCACGGCCTGATCGTCGATCAGGACGGCCTCGCGCGCCGCGCCGGTGGACAGCTTGGCCCGGGCGAACATGCCGGGTGCCATGCGCCCATCCGGGTTGGGCACAACGGCGCGCGCGCGGATCGTGCCGGTGCTTCGGTCAATGGTGTTGCCCACGAAGTCGAGCGCGCCCCTGTGCGGGAAACCCTTGTCCGTGGTCAGCCCGACCTGCACGGGCAGCGAAGCCTTGCTACCGGCGCCCGCAGCGGGCCGCGAGCGGCTGACGACGTTGAGATAGGTGGCCTCATCAATGTCGAAGTACACGTGCAACGGGTCGATGGATACGATCGTGGTCAGCAGCGTGGCCGCGCCGGCGCCGCCACCGCTGACCAAGTTGCCCTCGGTCACGAGCACGCGGTCGACGCGCCCGGCGATGGGCGCAGTGACGCGGGCGTAGGACAGGTCCAGCTGAGCCGCAGCAACGGCGGCCTTAGCCGCCTGCACCTGAGCCTGGCGCGCGTTGCGTGCGGAGGCGGCATCGTCATAGGTCTTGCGCGCGACGGCGCCGGTCGCCACCAGGCGCTCGGCGCGGTCAAAGTCGGCCTGGGCCTGGCTGGCCAGCACCTCGGCCTGACGCAGTTGCGCCACGGCCGTGTCGAGCGCAACCTGGAACGGCCTCGGGTCGATCTGGAACAGCAGTTGGCCCTTGCGCACGAGGCTACCTTCGGGAACGCTCACCGCATCGACGGCGCCGCCGACCCGCGAGCGCAGCTCGACGGTCTTGGGCGCGGCCAGGAAGCCGGTGTACTCGGCCGATGGCGCGACCGTGCGGGTAATGACCTCGGCCACGGGCACCTGCGGCGCCATCGGCGCGCCCGCCGGGGGCGCCGCGGCCTTGCCCTCGTCCTTGGCGTCGCGGGCAGCGATCGCTATCCCCCCGACGGCTGCGATGACGCCTGCCACCACAATGATTCTGATTTTTTTACGCATGGAAGTGACCCTTTCTTGGATGCAGGACTCCGGCCCTTCCGAAGCGCTCTGCAGACATTTGTGTGGAGGCTAGGCGTTACAACGACGGCAAGGTCAAGCCCTCTTGTTGCCTCAGCGGGCAGACGGCACGGACAAGGTGGTGGGACGCCCGGCGTCGTCGCCGTGGTTGGCCTCCGGCGCGCCCTTGAAGCGCAGCAGGCGCAGTGCGTTCAGCGTGACCAGGGCCGTGGCGCCGGTGTCGGCCAGCACGGCAACCCACAAGCCGGTGATACCCAACACGGTGGTGACCAGGAACAAGCCCTTGAGGCCAATGGCGAATACGACGTTTTGGTGAATGTTGGCCATCGTCGCCCGCGACAGGGCCACCAGGTGGGCCACGTCCGTGACGCGGCTCTTGAGCAGCGCGGCATCGGCGGTTTCCAGCGCCACGTCCGTGCCGCCGCCCATGGCGATACCCACGTCGGCGGTCGCCAGGGCCGGCGCGTCGTTGATGCCGTCGCCGACCATCGCCACCTTGGCATCACGCTTCATCTCGTTGACCAAGCGCAGCTTGTCCTGCGGCAGCAGCTCGGCCTCCCACTCGATGCCCAGCTTGCCGGCGATCGCCTGCGCGGTGCGGCGGTTGTCGCCGGTCAGCATGACCGAGCGCACGCCCATGGCGTTGAGCTGGGCCACGCCTTCGCGCGCGTCGCGGCGGGGCTCGTCGCGCAGGGCCAGCAGGCCCAGAACGTTCTTGCTGGCTTCGTCGAACAGGACCACCACGGTCTTGCCGCCATCCTCCAGCTTGTCGATTTCCCTGCGGTGCGCGGCTGTCAGCGTGGCCGTCTGTTCCGCATGGGCGGGCGATCCGACAGCGAGCGCACTGCCGTTCACGGTGGCGCGCACCGCCTTGCCGGCAATGGCCGATGCGCCCGTGGCCTGGGGAATCGCCACGTCCAGGCTCTTGGCATGGGCGACAATGGCCTTCGCCAAGGGATGGTTTGAGCCGGACTCGACAGCGGCGGCAAGCGCAAGGACCTGTTGATGCTTGAACAGCCCGAAGGGCAGGACCTCGGTGATGCGCGGCTTGCCCTCGGTCAGCGTGCCAGTCTTGTCGAAGGCAATGGCGCGCACGCGGCCGATGGTTTCCAACGCGTTGCCACCCTTGATCAGCAGGCCCCGTCGCGTGGCCACCGCAAGGCCCGAGGCGATGGCCGCCGGTGTGGAGAGCACCAGCGCACATGGGCAGGCAATCAACAGCAGTGCGAGGCCGCGGTACAGCCAGGTACCCCAGTCGCCACCCATGGCAAGTGGCGGAACCACCACGATCAACGCCGCGATGGCCATGACGGCAGGGGTGTAGTAGCGGCTGAACTTTTCGATGAAGCGAGCCGTGGGCGCCTTGGAGGACTGCGCCTGCTCCACCAGTTGGATGATGCGAGAAATGGTGTTGTCCGATGCCGTCTTCTCGACTTGTACTTCGAGCACGCCATCGACGTTGATGGAGCCGGCGAACACGTCGGCACCGATAGCCTTTTGACGCGGTACGGACTCGCCGGTGATAGGCGACTCGTCCAGGCTGCTTTCACCGCGGAGGATCTTGCCGTCCGCAGGCACCCGGTCACCAGGGCGCACCAGCACGCGGTCGCTCACGCGCAGGGAAGCGGCGGGCACTTCGCGCTGCCCGCCCGCGGCATCGAGCAGTACCGCCGTCTTAGGCACCAGGGAGGCCAGCGCCTTGATGCCGGCGCGCGCGCGGCCGGCGGCCACGCTTTCCAGCAGCTCGCCGATCGCGAACAGGAACACCACGGCAGCAGCTTCCTCGGCCTCGCCTATCACGAGCGCGCCCAGCGAGGCGACGACCATCAGCGTTTCGATAGAGAACGGCGAGCCTGACACAGCCAGCGCGAAGGCTTTGCGAGCGAACGGCAGCACGCCCGCGATCACCGCAGCGGCGAAGATCCATTCAGCGTAGCCAGGAACGAACTGCGCGATCGCGTAGGCCGAGCCCATCAGGCCGCCCAGGCCCAGCACGTGCTTGCCTTTCTTCGTCTGCCACCAGCGCTGATGGCGCGCCGTCGATGCTGCTGCTGGGGCCGCGGGTGCTGAGCCATCATGGCGGCGCACGTCGGAGACGCCGAAGCCCAGGCTCTTGATGGTCTTCTCGATGTGGCCGAGCTGCGTGGGGCCGCCAGACGCGAGCGTCAATTCCAGCGTTTCTGCGGTGAAGTTTATGCGGGCATCGGACACGCCATCCATGCGAGCGAGCGCCGTTTCGATCTTGCCGACGCAACTGGCGCAGTCCATGCCCTCGACGCGCATGGACACGTTGGGGGGCGTGCTGGGTGCTCCACGGGAGGCAGAGGCCGGCGCATGGTCATGCCCGCTGCAGGCCCCGTGATCGTGACCGTGGTCATGGGCATGGCCGTGAGCATGGCCATGCCCATGGTCATGGTGGCCGCCGCAGCCGGCGTGGTCATGCGCGTGGGCCGCATGGCGCGGTGCAGGTGCTGCGGACATTTCCGACGCGGGCAGTGCCTGCACGTCGAAGCCCAGGGACCGGATTTTCTTGGCAATGTCGCGTGCAGTATTTCGGCTACTTGTGCTGCGCGTCAACGTCAGCGTCTCATTTGTAAAATTAACCTGTACATTTGATACGCCATCAATTCGACCAAGCGCTGTTTCAATCTTGCCGACGCAACTGGCGCAATCCATACCTTCGACCCGAAAGCCCAGTTGTTCGTCCTGCGCTCCTGTGCCGTCCAATGTTTCCAAAGACATATCAATCTCCTGGTTCTCTGAGTAATCGCCGTGGCAGGACGCACAAATCAGCGATCGGAATGTTATGCAAACACATGAACACTTGTTTGTATGTTTATTCAAAAAAAAGAAAGAATCTCTTTCTGGCTGAACCATCCGACCGCTGCTTTATGCAGCTGCCATTAAGTCATTTTTTGTTGCGCAGCATCTGGTAGGTTTCAAATGCGGTGCGGTAGGCATCACTATAGGTATCAGGCGTCTGCTCACCAGCCCAGAATCCAGCCATTCCCGCAACCTGCCAATCTGCCAAATCACTCTTTACTTGAGCACGAGTCAATGCCACCGGAGCCTTGTAAGCCGCACCCAGCTTGAGCTGGAGATAGCTCTCGTAGGCTTGTTGGTAGGCTTGGGTGTGCGAAGCGGTGGTGATTCCGCGCGAGGTGAACGCGTGCATGCCGGAGATTTTCCACAGTTCCAAATCAGCCATCACTTCAGCACGAGTCTTTCCTGCTGAGGGCGCCTGATACATATCACCTTGGGTCAATTGCAAGTAGCGCTGAAAGGCAGCCTGGTATTGAGGGCTGAACGTATCCGGGCCGCTTTCGCCGCGAGACAACGCTTCCAGCCCAGATTGCCTCCAAGCAGCCAGATCCTCCTGGACCTGTTGCCGTGTCATATCTGCGGCGAACGGTTGAGCGTTTACTCCAGCAGCAAAAAGTGCGGAAAGCAGAACAGCAAAGCGAATTTTCTTGGACATGGTCAATACTCCTTGACGTTAAAAATAATGGCGTGGTCCTTACGCCTTTCGGATACCCCGTAGACAAATAATAACACACATGAAGATATGTTCAAGTGTTTATTTTTAGAGTGCTTTTTGCTTGGGGTCTTCTAGGCATTCAGCAAGGCGCGCCGGTGTCTCTCTAGATTGATAGCCAAAAAAAGCCTACCCCTTGAAGGCGTAGGCCGGCGCGCACTCACATGTTCAGTCAATCGTCGTGTCTGTCCTCCGAAATGTGAACCGCCATGTCCTGGAGTACCTGGCTGACGTGCTGGTCGGCAATGCCGTAGAAGATGTGCTTGGCTTGGCGCTCGCCGCGCACGAGGCGCGCGCCGCGCAACAGGCGCAGGTGATGGCTGACCAAGGACTGCGACAGGTCTAGCGAGCCAGCAATGTCGCCCACTGCGACCGATCCGCGCATGCACTGCAACAGGATTTTCAATCGCGATTGGTCGCCCAGCAGGCGGAAGGTCTCTGCCAGAACAGCGACGTCACTTTGCGATAGTGCGAGGACATCAGTGGTCGTGCCGTGGTTAGAGGTCGAACATTGCACAATAGCGGCGCTGGTGGTTTTGCGGGATGTCATGGATTCAAACCCTCAAGTGAACTGCGAACCGTCTAGCACGGCCTCAATGCTTGTGACCGGGAGCGGAGTGGTCATGGTCATGATTGTGCTCACTGTGGTCGTGGCCGCTGTGGTCCTGACGGCCTGTCGTGGGTTGCAGGCTGCAGATGTTCTCGTCAGCCTCCGAGTTCCAGTCGATTCCGACTGTGGCGTGTTCGATGCTGAACTGCTCTCGCAGCACCGCCTCGACGCGCTTGACCACAGCTCGCGCCTCCTCGTCCACGTTGGGTCGAACGTGTAGCGTGGCCATCGTGCGACCGGAAGTGAGTTGCCACACGTGAACATGGCTGACAGCCGCCAGGCCGGGCACAGTGCTCATCAGGCCTTGTTCCACCTTTTCCGGCGAAGCGTCCTCTGGCGCACCCTCCAACAGGATATGGATCGACTTGGCCAGGAGCTTCCAGGCGCTGCGCAGAATCAACGCCGCTACTAGAACCGACAGGATGGGGTCGATCGGAGTCCAGCCGGTGAAGTAGATGACGATCGCTGCAACGATGGCGCCGACAGAGCCGAGCAGGTCACCCATCACGTGGAGGATGGCACCTTTCACATTGACGTGATCGGTTTCGCCGCGGGTCATGATCCACAGCACGAGGACGTTGATCAGTAAGCCGAGCACGGCGACGATCATCATCGGGCCGGCGAGGATGACGGGCGGCGCCTGCAGCCGCTCCCACGCCTCGTAGGCGATCCATGCGACGATCGCGAACAGGGTCACGGCGTTCAGGAAGCCGGCGATGACCTCGAAGCGCAGGTAACCGAATGTGCGTTTGCTGTCGGCTGCGCGGCGACCGAATCGGAAGGCAGCGTAAGCCAGGGCAAGTGCCACGGCGTCGGTCAGCATGTGGCCAGCATCGGCAAGTAGGGCTAGCGAGCCCGACAGCACGCCGCCGACAGCTTCCACGAGCATGAAGCCGAAGATCAGGAAGAAGGAAACCAGAACCTTGCGCTCGTTGGCGCTCGTCACTGTGGGGGTGTGGTCGTGATCATGGTCGTGACCATGGTCATGTGCATTGGATTGGGACATGGGCGCCTCTGCTGGTTGAGTGTTTGACTATGGCGAAATATAACACATGAATATGTGTTCATGTGATATATTTTCGCTCACCCTTCTCAGCCTCCGAAGCCATGCGTTGTGATGCCGCAACGAGAAAATGTGCCTATCCTTTCGGCCAGATACGGTGCAGGTCATCCAGAATCAGCTGGTGATGGTGCCTGCCTTGGTCTGCGTGTGTGCGTAAATGAGGGTGATCCGGCGGCAAGCTGGGGTGGTCATGCGCCACGTCAGAAGGGTCGCTGGCCGGCCACAGCCAGAGCGTCAGCGCCACGCCGGCCAAGCCGACCAGGGACATGACAATGAAGGTCGATGGCAAGCCCATGACCGCGCCGAAGCGGCCGGCAAGTGGGTAGCAGATGAGCCAACAGGCGTGCGACAGCGCGAAGTGTGCCGCGAAGATCGCAGGACGGTCCTCGGCATGGGCCGAGCGGCGCAGAAGACGGCCGGATGGCGTTTGCGCCACGCTGTAGCCAAAGCCGATGATCAACCACAGCGGCAGCAACAATGCATAGCTCGGCAGCAGTGCGCCGATCCCCGTGCCCACGACCAGTACGGTAGCGCCGGTGAGCATCGCGGTTCGGTCGGCCACCTTTTCCAGTAAGGATGGCAGAACGAAGGCTGCCACCATCGAACCGCCTCCGAATGCCGCCAGTGCCGACGCCACTTCGACCTCGCCTAGGCCAAAGCGCGCCTTCACGAGAACCACCGTGTTCACGATCACCATGGCGCCCGCCGCCGAGACGGCCAAGCTGATCGCCAGCAGGCCCCGCAGGCGTGGCGTAGCGAGATAGATGCGTGTGCCGCGGGTCGTGCGATCCCAAATGCCGCGGCGCGGTCCGGGAATAGTTGTGGGCAACCGCACGCTGACCACGAGCGCGGCTGAAACGAGGAAACCGAGCACTGTTCCCGCGAACAGGTTGTGAAAGCTGATGACGGTCAGCAGCGCAGCAGCCAGCATCGGGGAAATCAGGCTTTCCAGGTCATAGGCCAGCCGGGACAGCGACAGCGCCTTCGTGTAGTCCTCTTCATCGGGAAGGATGTCCGGGATAGTGGCTTGGAAAGTCGGCGTGAAGCCGGCGGATGCCGCTTGCAGGACAAAGATCAGCAGATAGATCTGCCAGACCTCGGTGACAAAGGGCAAACAGATCGCGACAACCGCTCGTACCAGGTCCAGCGCTACGAGCAATGACCGTCGCGGGAACTGGTCGGCGAAGGCCTGTGCGACTGGAGCGACTCCCACATAGGCCAGCATCTTGATAGCCAGCGCCGACCCGAGCACCGCACCTGCATCGGCCCCGGCCAGCTCGTAGGCAAGTAGGCCGAGCGCTACCGTCATCAGGCCTGTGCCGACGAGTGCGATCACCTGCGCGGTGAACAGGTGGCGGTAGGTGCGGTTCTTTAGGACGGAGAGCATCGAGAGACCTCAGAGCAGTCTGGTTAGCGCCTTCATTTCGGCTAGAACGGAGTCCTCATCATGAGATAGGCAGTGGTCGATGTGGTCATGGATCAGGACGCGCTTGGCCGCTGTGACGGCGCTCTCCACCGCAGCGAGCTGGCGAGCGATGTCCAGGCAGGTTTCTTCTCCTTCGATCATCCCGATGACGTGTCGCAGATGACCCTCGGCGCGCTTGAGCCGTTTCACGAGATCTGGGTGGCTGGTGTGCTTGTGCATCTCTTTCATGCAGCAATCATATCCCCCCCCGGGGGATATGCTCAAGGAGTCTGCATAGCTGTTTGCGCAGTGGATTAGCACCACCTCGCCTCTCGATGTCTTGCGCCCGACGCCCTCTCTAAGGCGATTGGTGCTCAAAGGATGTAAGGTTTTCTTTCCCATTCATATGAATAGATATACAATTGTTCATATCTAAGCCAGTGAACAGTGGCTTTTCAACGACAAGCACTTGCTCGGAAAGAGAACACCCAGCCGGGGGTAAGTACTGATGCAACACCGATGGAGAATTGAATGCTTCGCAAAGACATACGCAAGGGATGGATATGGGCGGTATCCACGCTTTGGGCCGGCACCGTGCTAGCCCAGCCAGTAGCCGCCCCTCACGTCCCATCCAGACCAGACAGCCACATGGTCGCCCAATTGTGGGAGTCAGCTTGGCAGCGGCAGCCAGAAGCCGCTGGAGAAGGCGCCTGGCAGCAGGCCGCCCAAGCACGCCAAGAGACGGCCGGCAGTTGGGTGGCAGGTCCGATGGCGCTGGAAGCCTCCACCAAAACTGATCGGTTCAACAACCGCAACGGACAGCGCGAATATGAAGTCGGGGTGGCTATTCCCCTTTGGATGCCTGGTGAGCGCGCCTCGTCGGCACGCTGGGCGGACGCGGAAAGCCTCGCGCTATCCAGCCGGATGCTGGCCGCCAAGCTACGCACGGCCGGACAGGTTCGCCAGGCATGGTGGGCATGGCAGCGTGCCCAGGCCGAATTGGTGGCGGCGCAGGATCGCACCCGCAGCGCGGACGAGTTGGCGCAAGATGTGGCTCGCCGGGTTCGCGCGGGCGACCTGGCGCAAGCCGACAGAAACCAGGCCGATGGCGCCTTGGCGTCGGCTCGTAGTGCCCTGGCCATTGCTCAGGCCGAAGAAATCACGCAGCGCGAGGCGTTGTTGGCACTGACCGGCATCGAGAGTATCCCGTCGCAGGCCGATTCCGCGCAGCCGGAGCAGTCAGGTGTCCGAGTTCAACCGGCATCGGCACAGCCGTCCGGCGCGTTGTTGGGTAACCACCCTGCGCTGCTGGAACTGCAGCACAAGGCGCTGGCGGCCCGCCGCTCTGCGGAACTGGTGTCCCATCAGAAGTACGCCAACCCCGAACTGACCCTGGCGACCACGCGGGATCGGGGCGGCTACGGCGAACGCTACAACCAGACGATCACGGTGGGTGTGCGCATTCCCTTCGGTACGGGTAGCCGTCATACCGAGCAATTGTCCAGCGCCAATGCGCAGGCACTGGAGGCTGAGTCGGCACTCGCGGCCCAGCGCACCCGGCTACTCTCGGAAATTCGAACTGCCCAATCGCGCGAACTGGCAACCAGCACCCAGATGCAGGCCGCTTCGGAGCGCCAGCGACTAGCCCAACAAACGCGCACCTTCTACCAAAAGTCGTTCGCGATGGGCGAGACGGACATGCCGACACGCCTTCGCATCGAGCAGGAGGCCACCGAGGCCGAGCGCGCGGCGCTGCTCGCCAAGGTGGAGCATGCCGCGGCCATCTCGTCCCTGTTGCAGGCACAAGGCACGCTGCCGCAGCCGACCGAGACTTTCACTGACATCTCCGGCACGCGCTGATCGGCGCGCGCTCAACCATCCTGGAACCTTAGAAATGTCGCAATCCTCTTTCTGGCGTGCAGCTGCCTTGTCCAGCCTCCTGCTTGGCAGTAGCGCAACGTGGGCCGGCGACGGCCATGACCATGGCGAAGCCGCTCCTGCCCCCGCAGCGGCCGCGCTTCCGCGCTTTGCCGCAGTTTCCGATGACTTCGAACTGGTGGGTGTGCTGAACGGCCAGCGTCTCACACTCTACCTCGACCATGCTGCCGACAACCGGCCGGTGACCGATGGCGAGCTGACCCTCGAGCTGGGTGGTCAACAGGTAAAGGTCAGCTCACACGGGGTTGGAGAGTTCGAGGCCGATCTGACTGAGCCGCTATCCGATGGCGAGACCTCAATCATGGCCACTATTACTGCGCAGGGCCAATCGGACCTGTTGACGGGCGTTCTCGATGTTCATAGCGAAGACGCCGAACACGAGCATGCCGTCGCATCCGGCCGTGTGGTCGTACTAGGTGGCGGTGCCGCAGTCCTCGGCGTCGGTGTCCTAGCGTGGGCGCTGCGCAGACGTACACGCACCAACGGTGCACTGCGAGGTGCAGCATGAAGCGCAACTTCCGTTTCCTAATGACGACGGCCATGGCGGCTGCATTGGCTCTGGCTGCTCCCGCGTTCGCTCACGACGGCCATGACCACGGCGACGAAGCGCCGGCTGCGTCTTCCAATGGCCCCCAGCGCCAGCCTGATGGCAGCGTGTTTCTTCCGAAACCGTCGCAACGTCAGATCGGTGTACGCACCCAGCTGATCAAGCAGGAGCCCTTGGCCCGCAGCCATGAACTGGCTGGCAAAGTAATCATGGACCCGACGACAGGCGGCAAGGTCCAGGCAATGGTAATGGGCCGGCTGGTGCCCGGGCCGGATGGTCTGCCGCAGATCGGCCAATCCGTGCGCAAGGGCCAGGTGCTGGCCTACATCGAACCGGCCAGCGGTGTGCTGGAGCGCTCAGGCCAGATGGCCCAGGTTGCCGAGCTGCGTGCGGGCCAAGCGCTCGCGCAGAAGCGCTTGGCCCGGCTGCGCGAGCTGTCGGAGACCGTGCCCCGCAAGGAGATCGAAGCAGCCGAAAGCGAAGTGAACAGCCTGACCGAACGCGCCCGCGCCTTGAGCGGGGGCCTCGCCGGCAGGGACGTACTGAAGGCCCCAGTCAGCGGCGTCATCGCATCCAGCCCCGCAGTTGCCGGGCAGGTCGTGGATGCGCGCGAACTGGTGTTTGAGGTGGTCGATCCGACCCAACTGCGCATCGAGGCGCTTGCCTACGATCCGGCAATGGCACAGAACCTGGCCGGTGCTGCACTCGCAGTAGGCGGTCAGAAGGTGCCGCTGAGCTTCGTCGGTGCCGCCAGCAGCCTGCGCGAGCAGGCCCTGCCCATGCTGTTCAAGGGCACCAGCGAAAGCCTCTCGCGCTTGGCGGTCGGTATGCCGGTGGTGGTCTTCGTGCAAGAGGCGACGACGGTACCTGGCTACCGCGTGCCTTCCGGTGCGCTGATGAAGAACCCTGCCAACCAGAACATCGTCTGGGTCAAAGACCAGGCCGAGCGCTTCGAGCCGCGTGTCGTGAACATCACTCCTTTGGATGGTGCATCCATCGCTGTCACTTCGGGCCTGGCGGACGGCGACCGCGTGGTTGTCGAGGGCGCGTCCCTGATCAATCAAGTTCGTTGAGGGGCACCATTCCATGTTCAAGTGGCTTCTCGAAAATAGCTTACGAAACCGGCTCCTGGTCATCATCGGGGCGCTGGTGCTGATGGCGTATGGCGCGTTCACCCTGACGCGCACGCCGGTAGATGTCTTTCCCGATCTCAACAAGCCGACCGTCACTCTCATGACGGAGGCTGGCGGCATGGCTGCCGAAGAAGTCGAGCAACTCATCACGTTCCCGCTCGAAACGGCCATGAACGGCCTGCCCAGCGTCGAAAGCGTGCGCTCGGTCTCCAGCGCCGGGCTTTCCTTCATCTACGTGACATTTGACTGGAAGACCGACATCTTCCGGGCGCGCCAGATGGTCTCCGAACGCCTGACGTCCATGGAGGAAGGGCTAGCCCCGGGCGTGACGCCCACTATGGGGCCAATCAGCTCAGTGATGGGCGAGATCATGCAGATTGCAATCCCCATCGGTGCCAAGCCCTCAGGGCAGAAGAACGCAGCCCCGCCGCTGTCGGCCATGGACACTCGCGAGTACGCGGACTGGGTGCTACGCCCCCGGCTGATGGCCATACCTGGTGTTGCCCAAGTCATCCCGATCGGAGGCGAGGTCCGTCAGTTCCAGGTCCAGCCCAACACCACGCGAATGTCAGAGCTGGGCGTGACTGCGTCCGATCTGGATGCGGCTCTCAAGGGCTTCTCCGCGAACACTTCCGGCGGCTTCCTGGAGATCAATGGCCGCGAGTACCTGATCCGCAACCTGGGCCGCACGTCCCGACTCGACGACCTGCGTAACCTGCCTCTCGCGGTGCGTGCGGGCCAACCCATCCTGCTCCACCAGGTCGCCGATGTTCAGTTTGCGCCAGCCATCAAGCGCGGCGATGCAGGCTTCGAGGGCCTGCCAGCCGTGATCCTGGGCATCCAAAAGCAGCCCACGGCCGATACGATTGCACTGACCCGCTCGATCGAGTCAGCGTTGGCGGACATGAAGGGCTCACTGCCGGCTGGCATGGCCGAGCCACAGGTGACCTTCCGACAAGCCAACTTCATCGAGGCGTCCATCAGCACGCTGCAAGGCAAGCTCATCGGCGCATCGGTCTTCGTGGCGGTGATCCTGTTCTTCTTCCTGGGCACTTTGCGCCCCCTGGTGATCGCGTTGACCGCGATTCCTGCCTCGATCTTCGTGACCGGGCTGGTGTTCCACTATTTCGGCCTATCAATCAACACCATGACGCTCGGTGGGCTGGCGATCGCCATCGGCGGTCTCGTGGACGATGCTGTGGTCGATGTGGAGAACATCATGCGGCGGCTCAAGGAGGACCGCACCCGCCACCCTGAGAACCGGCTGACGCCCCTGGTCATCGTTGCCAGGGCCTCGATGGAGGTTCGCTCGGCGATTCTCTACGCCACGATGATCATTGTGCTGGTGTTCCTGCCCCTGTTCGCGCTGCCGGGGATGGAGGGGCGCTTGTTCGTGCCGCTGGGCATCGCCTTCATCGTCTCCACGCTGGCCTCGCTGCTGGTCTCTGTGACGGTCACTCCGGTGCTTTCGTACTACCTGCTGCCCAAGATGAGGACGCTGGACCATGGCGACACTCGGCTTCTAGCCTGGTTGAAGACGCGCTATCAGGGCGGCCTGCAGCGGGTCTTGCAGCGGCCGCGTGCCGCCCTTGGCATGGCCGCTGTGGCTGTCACACTGGCTGTCGCCGCGGTGCCATTCTTCCCGACCACGTTCCTGCCCCCGTTCAATGAAGGAACGTTGCTGGTGGGCCTGCGCCTGAATCCCGGTGTGACGCTGGCCGAATCTTCGGCGCTTGCCCAGCAAGCCGAGCTGCTGGTCGCGCAGGTGCCAGAGGTGCAGCACGTGGGCCGGCGCAGCGGACGGGCCGAGCTGGACGAGCATGCCGAAGGCGTGCATGTCAGCGAGCTGGACGTGGGCCTGCTGCCCGCCTCGGAGCTAAAGCGCTCCATGGAGGAGATCACCGCCGACATCCGTTCGCGTCTGGCTCACTTGCCCGGCTCCATCGGCATTGGCCAGCCGATCTCGCACCGCATCGACCACATGTTGTCGGGGGTGCGCTCGCAGATCGCCATCAAGGTGTTCGGCGAGGACCTGGACGTCCTGCGCGGGCAGGCGGATCTGCTGCGCGCCAAGCTGGCCGGAATTCCGGGGCTTGCTGACCTGGAGATCGAAAAGCAGGTCCTAGCGCCGCAGATCAAAATCCGCGTGGATTATGCGGCGGCGGGACGCTACGGCGTGGCCGCACCGCAAATTCTGTCCACGCTGCAAAGCCTGGTCGAAGGCGAAAAGATCACCGAGGTCATCGAGGGCAACCGCCGCTTCGCGCTGGTGGTTCGCCTGCCCGAGCAGGCGCGGTCGATTGAGGGCTTGAGCCGCATCCTCATCGACACGCCCATGGGTCGGGTCCCGTTGTCGCGCCTTGCCACCATCGAAGACAGCGACGGCCCCAACCAGGTCAGCCGCGACGATGGCCGTCGACGCATAGTTTTGTCGGCCAACGCTCAGGGACGGCCGCTGTCCGAAGTAGTGGCCGACATACGCAGCGTCGTCCAAGAAGTGCGCTTGCCCGAAGGCTACTTCATCACGCTGGGCGGCCAGTTCCAGGCACAAGAGGAAGCCTCGCGACTGGTGGGCCTGCTGTCCATCGTCTCCCTGACGCTCATGTTCGTGGTGTTGTACACGCGCTACAAGTCGGTCGCCCTATCAGCGCTCATCATGGTGAACATTCCATTGGCCCTGGTCGGCGCCGTGTTGGGGCTGTGGCTGTCTGGCCAGCCGTTGTCCGTGGCCGCCCTGGTCGGCTTCATCACGCTCGCGGGTATTTCTGTGCGCAACGGCATCCTGAAGGTGAGCCACTACCTCAACCTCATGCGCATGGAGGGCGAGGACTTCGACCAGAAGATGATCGTGCGTGGCTCGCTCGAACGGCTTTCCCCGGTTCTGATGACCGCGCTGGTCACGGCCTTCGCGCTGGCCCCGCTGCTGTTCGAGGCGTCCCGACCCGGTACTGAGATCCTGCACCCCGTCGCGGTGGTGATCTTCTCGGGGCTGGTCAGCTCCACGCTGCTAGACACCTTCCTTACACCCGCCATGTTCTGGCTGTTCGGCCGCAAGCCTGCCGAACGCCTGCTGGACGACCGCGACGCGGAGGCATTCTGATGCAACGCCTTCTGTCACCCGATTTCAACCACCGTAACCCTATAGGAGCTTTCATGTCTGTTCGATTTCGTTCCCTCACGGCTGGCACCGCCCTCGCCCTGGCATCCGTCACCGCCTTCGCCGCAGGCGACCATGACCACGCGCATGACCACAAGCCGCTGCATGGTGGCGTCGTGACCGAAGTCCGGGACGTGGACTACGAGTTGGTCGTTCAGCCCGCAGCAGCGCAACTCTACCTGCGCGACCACGGCAAGCAGGTCAATGTAAGCAACACCAAAGCCAAGCTCACACTGTTGACCGGCTCACAAAAGCAGGAGGTGCAACTCACGCCTGCCGCGGACGGAAGCCGCCTCGAAGGCAGCGGGACCTTCGCCGCAGCCAAGGGCACGAAGGCCGTCGTCCAAGTCGAACGTGGGGGCAATACCGCGAGCGCCCGGTTCGTTCTGCCGTAGTGTTCAACGTGATCGTCAGGGAACGAGCTGTAATCTGGCGACCACCTGACAAAAGGCGCGACATAGGCGCTCACTATTTCCTCAAAAACTTTGGAGATGTAAATCATGGAAATGCATTTCGACGTCATTGTTATCGGTGCCGGCCCAGGCGGATACATCGCGGCCATTCGCGCTGCCCAATTAGGCATGAAGGTCGCTTGTGTAGATGCCTGGAAGAACAAGGACGGAAAGCCAGCACCTGGCGGCACCTGCAACAACATCGGTTGTATCCCTTCGAAAGCGCTACTGCAGTCGTCAGAGAACTTTGAACAAGCCAAGCACCACTTTGGCACGCACGGCATCTCCACGGGTGATCTGCGCATGGATGTGACCACGATGTTGGAACGTAAGAATCAGGTCGTGAAGTCCAGCAACGAAGGCATCCTTTATCTGTTCCGCAAAAACAAGGTCCAGTTTTTCAACGGCCTGGCGTCTTTCACCAGGACTGTCGATGGTGGCTTCGAGGTGAGCGTCGCCGCCGATGAGGCTGTTACCTTGGTGGGCAAGCAGATCATCGTTGCCACAGGCTCCAACGTGCGGCCACTCCCCAACCTACCGTTCGATGAGCGGGTCGTGCTCTCCAACGACGGCGCGCTGGACATCGCGGCCGTGCCCGATCGGTTGGCCGTCATCGGTGCCGGCGTGATCGGCCTGGAGCTGGGCTCCGTTTGGCGCCGCCTGGGGGCGGATGTCACGATCCTCGAAGGCTTGCCCAGCTTCCTGCCAATCGTCGACCAAGCCATCGCCAAGGAGGCGAAGAAGGCGTTCGACAAGCAAGGCCTGAAGATCGAACTAGGTGCGAAGGTTCGCGAAGTCAATGCAACCGAGGCTGGCGTGACTATTCACTACACCGACAGCCAGGGCCAGACGCAGTCCTTGCAGGCAGACAAAGTGATCGTGGCTATCGGCCGTGTGCCCAACACCGAAGGCCTGAATCCGGCCGCCGTGGGACTCCAACTGGATGAGCGCGGCGCCGTGCTGGTGGACGATGAATGCCGCACCAGTGTGCCCGGCATCTGGGCCATCGGTGACGTGGTGCGTGGCCCGATGTTGGCGCACAAGGCGGAAGAGGAAGGTGTCGCAGTGGCCGAGCGCATTGCCGGCCAGCACGGTCACGTCGATTTCAATACGATCCCCAACGTCATCTACACCAGCCCAGAGATTGCCTGGGTAGGCCGCACCGAGCAGCAGCTCAAAGAGCAGGGCACCGCCTATCGAATCGGTTCCTTCCCGTTCATGGCCAATGGCCGCGCGCGTGCGCTGGGCGACACGCCGGGCCTCGTCAAGGTGATCGCCGATCCTGCCACTGATGAGATACTCGGCGTGCATGTGGTCGGCCCGCAGGCCAGTGAACTGGTGGCCGAGGCCGTGATCGCCATGGCGTTCAAGGCCAGCAGCGAAGACATCGCCCGCATCTGCTTTGCCCATCCGACCCTCTCCGAGACGTTCAAAGAGGCCTCGCTGGCCGTGGACAAGCGCGCGCTCAACTTCTGATTGATCGGAAGCGGCATCCAAACCACCTCACCGAACGCAGCTGCGGGCGGTGGGGCGCATATCGCCATGGAACGTAGGCCACGCCGCAACGGCATGCTATGCCCAACAGTTACTCGTCGTTGTGGTCTTCCGCGATGTGGGTGGCCATATCCAGCAGCACCTGGTTCACGTGCTTGTCCGCCACCTCATAGAAGATCTGTTTGGCCTGGCGCACGCCCTTGACCAGGCGAGCACCGCGCAGCAGCCGCAGGTGGTGGCTCACCAGCGACTGCGAGAGTTCGAGGGTTTCAGCGATGTCCCCGACCGAGGAAGAGCCTTTCATGCAGCACAGCATGATTCTCAGCCGGGACGGGTCACCCAGGAGGCGGAATGTCTCAGCCAAGATGGTCACGTCATTCTGTGACAG
This sequence comes from Gammaproteobacteria bacterium, assembly GCA_018828385.1. Lineage (GTDB taxonomy): Bacteria > Pseudomonadota > Gammaproteobacteria > Burkholderiales > Rhodocyclaceae > Azonexus. The sequence continues at coordinate 22,781 of JAHJVE010000006.1, forward strand.
CGATTCCAAATCGGCGCTGGGACCCTTCGGTGGGGTACTGAATGGCTTACTTGTATTCATTTTTAAAATATTTCCTAACCTCGAATGGCTGTTTTCGCCCTTCAGAATTGACAAGGCAGCGGCCGCTTAGGCGCGCGCAGCAAAGAACCAGTGCGAGCCTGGCAGGCAAGGCCTCCGTTCCCCGTGCACCGGGTCATTTCTGAAACCTGACAGCATCCGAAAAAGCGCTTGACCTTCCCACGATGGTAAACCCTAAGCTCCCTCCATGTCGAATTTCAACTATGGGAAGCACACCATGAGCATGGCAACAACGAGTAGTGCTGGCGCCCAAGCAGCGGCAATCAGCCTGCCCATCGAGGGCATGACCTGCGCAAGCTGTGTCGGCCGAGTCGAGGCCGCCCTTGTCAAGGTCGAGGGCGTGGCAAGCGTGTCTGTCAATCTCGCCACCGAGCGAGCGGACATTCGCCTGAACCGTCCTGTCGATCGCATGGCGCTGATCCAGGCGATCGAGAAGGTAGGGTACGACGTGCCTCAGGGCACCATCGAGCTGGCGATCGGAGGCATGACCTGCGCTTCGTGCGTGGGCCGCGTCGAGAAGGCGCTCAAGGCGGTGCCGGGCGTCACTGAGGCTGTGGTCAATCTGGCGACCGAGCGCGCTACCGTGCGTGGCGTAGCATCCGTGCAGGATCTGATTGCTGCTGTCGATAAGGTCGGCTACGAGGCCAGCCCGGTCGATACAGGCATGCAGGCCGACGAGGAAGCTGCCGAGAAAAAGGACGCCGAGCGCGCCGAACTCAAGCGCGACCTGACCCTGGCCGCCGTGCTGGCGCTGCCTGTGTTCGTGCTCGAAATGGGCTCGCACATGATTCCCGGCATGCACGAGTGGGTGGCTTCCACCATTGGCATCCAGCAGAGCTGGTATCTGCAGTTCGTGCTGACCCTGCTGGTGCTCGCCATTCCGGGCTGGCGCTTCTATGAGAAGGGCTTCCCGGCGCTGTTCCGCCTGGGTCCCGACATGAACTCGCTGGTCGCGGTCGGCACGGCCGCGGCCTTCGGTTATTCGATGGTCGCCACGTTCGCGCCCAGTCTGCTGCCGGCCGGCACGGTGAACGTGTACTACGAGGCGGCAGCCGTCATCGTGGCGCTGATCCTGCTGGGCCGCTTTCTTGAGGCACGGGCCAAGGGCCGCACCTCCGAGGCCATCAAGCGCCTGATCGGCCTGCAGGCTAAGGAGGCGCACGTGCTGCGCGACGGCCGCATCGTGGACATCCCGATCAACGACGTGGCGCAGGGCGACATCGTGGAAGTGCGCCCCGGCGAGCGCGTGCCGGTCGATGGTGAAGTGACCGAGGGCCGCAGCTTCGTGGACGAGTCGATGATCACCGGCGAGCCGATTCCCGTCGAAAAGGCGGAAGGCAGCACCGTGGTCGGCGGCACCGTCAACCAGAAGGGTGCGCTGACGCTGCGTGCCACCGCCGTGGGCGGTCAGACCATGCTGGCGCAGATCATCCGCATGGTCGAGCAGGCGCAAGGTTCCAAGCTGCCGATCCAGGCCGTGGTGGACAAGGTGACGCTGTGGTTCGTGCCCGCCGTCATGCTGGCCGCGGTGCTGACCTTCCTGGTCTGGCTGGTGTTCGGCCCGTCGCCCGCGCTGTCCTTCGCGCTGGTCAATGCCGTGGCGGTGCTGATCATTGCCTGCCCTTGCGCCATGGGTTTGGCGACGCCGACCTCCATCATGGTCGGCACGGGCCGGGGCGCCGAGATGGGCGTGCTGTTCCGCAAGGGTGAAGCCCTGCAACTGCTCAAGGACGCCAAGGTGGTGGCCGTGGACAAGACCGGCACGCTGACCGAGGGCCGCCCGGTCCTGACCGACCTGGAGATTGCCGACGGCTTTGACCGCAACCAGGTGCTGGCGAAGGTCGCCGCTGTCGAATCGCGCTCGGAGCATCCGATCGCACGCGCCATCGTCGAGTCGGCCGTGGAAGGTGGCATCGCGCTGCCGACGATGACAGACTTCGATTCGGTCACGGGCATGGGCGTGTGCGCCACCGTGGACGGCGCGCGTGTCGAGGTCGGTGCCGATCGCTTCATGCGTGAGCTGGGGTTGGACGTGGGCGGTTTCGCTCGCACGGCCGAGCGCCTGGGCAACGAGGGCAAGTCGCCGCTGTACGCCGCGATCGACGGCCGGCTGGCCGCCATCATCGCCGTCGCCGACCCGATCAAGTCCAGCACGCCCGCGGCCATTGCCGCGCTGCACCAGCTCGGCCTGAAGGTGGCGATGATCACCGGCGACAACGCGCGTACCGCGCAGGCCATCGCCAAGCAACTGGGCATCGACGAGGTGGTGGCCGAAGTGCTGCCCGAGGGCAAGGTCGAAGCCGTGCGCCGGCTGAAAGCCAGCCACGGCCAGATCGCCTACGTGGGCGACGGCATCAACGACGCCCCGGCGCTGGCCGAGGCCGACGTGGGCCTGGCCATCGGCACCGGCACCGACGTGGCGGTGGAGTCGGCCGACGTAGTGCTGATGTCGGGCAACCTGCAGGGCGTGCCCAACGCCATCGCGCTGTCCAAGGCGACCATCGGCAACATCCGCCAGAACCTGTTCTGGGCGTTTGGCTACAACACGGCCCTGATCCCGGTGGCCGCTGGCGTGCTGTACCCCGCCTATGGCGTCCTGTTATCGCCGATCTTCGCGGCTGGCGCGATGGCGCTGTCCAGCGTGTTCGTGCTCGGCAACGCGCTGCGCCTGCGCCGCTTCCAGCCGCCGCTGGCGGCGGATACCGCTCATTGAGAAAGGAGGAACACCATGAACATCGGTGAAGCATCCAAGGCCTCGAAGGTCTCGGCCAAAATGATCCGCTACTACGAGCAGATCGGCCTGATCCCTCCGGCTGACCGCACCGATTCGGGCTACCGCGCCTATACCCAAGACGACGTTCACCGGTTGCATTTCATCCGGCGTGCGCGCGACCTCGGCTTCTCGGTGGCCGAGATCACGGACTTGCTGGGGCTGTGGAATGACAAGTCGCGCCAGAGTGCTGACGTCAAGCGTCTGGCCCAGCAACACATCGACGAGTTGGATCGGCGCATCGCGAGCATGCTGGAGATGGCCGCGACGCTCAAGGCGCTGATCCGGTGTTGCGCCGGCGATGAACGGCCCGACTGCCCGATCTTGCACACGCTGGAGCAGCCCGATACCAGTGACGACGAGCCCGAAGCGCGCACCGGCGCCGTACCGCGCCGCGCGCGAGCCAGCGCAGCAGGAAAAAAGCCGCGTGCGCACTGAGCAGCCAGGAGAGATATGCCCAAAATCACCGTCTTGCCCCATCCTGAACTGGCTCCCGAGGGCGCCGAACTAAACGTGCCAGCCGGCACTTCGATCTGCGAGGCCCTGCTGGACAACGGCATCGAGATCGAGCATGCCTGCGACATGAGCTGTGCCTGCACGACCTGTCACTGCATCGTGCGCAAGGGGTTCGATTCCCTCAACGAGGTCGAGGAGTGCGAGGACGATCTGCTCGACAGGGCCTGGGGACTGGAGGCGCAGTCGCGGCTGAGCTGCCAGGCCATCGTTGCGACCGAAGACCTGACCGTCGAGATCCCCAAGTACACGATCAACCATGCCAAGGAGAACCACTAGGAGCCTGCGTGCTGCCTCAGGCGCACCGGCCTGCGGCAGGGTTGCTCTGGTAGATGGAGGACTGACGGCATTGCAGCCTGACGACCGACCCGCGAGCCAGATTCCTACACCCCCTTGCATCACCGCCGGTTAGGCTGGAAATGTCGTCAAAGTCCTTCAATCCGTGATAGTCGGCGCTGCGGCCGGCCCATGAAAAGTCCCACAGGAGAAGTCCAGCATGTCTGCGCCCAAACAAGCCACGCTCTACCGGATGGTCATGCCCGGCCATACCTGCCCCTACGGGCTGAAGTCGCTCGATCTGCTCAACCGCAAGGGCTACGAGGTCGAGGACAAACACTTGGCGAGCCGCGAGCAGACGGATGCGTTCAAGAAGGAGCATGGCGTCGAGACCACGCCCCAGGTCTTCATAAACGGGCGGCGCGTGGGCGGCTACGACGACCTGCGCAAATTCTTCGGCATGTCCGTGAAGGACAAGAACGCCGTGACCTACACCCCTGTGATCGCGCTGTTCGCCATGGCGGCCGCGATGGCGCTGGCGGCGAGCTGGGCGGCCTTCGGCCAGCTCTGGAGCATTCAGGCGGCAGAGTGGTTCGTGGCCTTTGCCATGTGTCTCTTGGCGCTGCAGAAGCTCAAGGACGTGGACGGCTTCGCGACGATGTTCCTCAACTACGACCTGCTGGCCAAGCGCTGGGTTCGGTATGCCTATTTCTACCCGTTCGCGGAGGCCATCGCAGGTGTCCTGATGGTCGCGGGCGTGGGGATGTGGGTGTCGATTCCGTTGGCGCTGTTCATCGGGACCGTCGGGGCCGTGTCGGTTTTCAAGGCGGTCTATGTCGATCGCCGGGAACTCAAGTGCGCCTGCGTGGGCGGGGACAGCAACGTGCCGCTGGGCTTCGTGTCCCTGACCGAGAACCTGATGATGGTGGCGATGGCCCTGTGGATGTGGGCCAAGGTCGCCTACCTTGGGATGCACTGAGCGCCGCGCCAGGTACGGCGCAGCGCACGTGCTCGCATCGGCCGTCCTGTGTGCAGGCCGGCCACGACGCGGTGTTACTGCGCGCGCGGCGGGAAGCCAGCTTCGCTCAGGGCCGCGGCGATCTGCTCTTGCGAGGCCGAGGTCTGGACCTCGACACGGCGGGTCGGCGGGTCCGTGACGATCTTGGCGTTGGGGTCGATCGTTTGGATCGTTTTCGTCACAGTGCGGGCGCATCCGCCGCAGGTCATGTCTTCGAGATGGAATTGCATGGAAAACTCCTTTCGGGTTGGGGTGTTTGAAGTGTGCTCCTTGCCACCGTTGGAAGGTCAATCGCTATTTGCATCCCCGCCACACCAACCGGCCGAATGCTCATAGGGGCAAGGCCGTGGTGCTCTTTACGCGATCCAGCACGAAGCTGGTCTTGCAGTCCTGCACGCTGGGGTGCTTGAGCAGCGTGTCGAGCACGAAGCGGGAGTAGTGAGCCATGTCCCTGACGACCACCCGCAGCATATAGTCCATGTCGCCGGTCAGCGCATGGCACTCCACAACCTCTGGCCAGTTCTGGACAGACGCGCGGAACACGTCCATGGGATTGCGCTTGTGCGAGTCGGAGTGCTTTTCGAGTCGCACGTTCAGGTAGGCCGTGAGCGTGAGGCCGATGCGTTCTGGATGCACCAGGGCCACATAGCCGGCGATGACGCCAGCCTCTTCGAGGCGGCGCACCCGCCTCAGCGTGGCCGAGGACGACAGGCTCGCGTGCTCGGCCAACTCGTCGAAGGTGGACCTTCCATTGCGTTGCAATGCATCTAGAAGGCGTCTATCCGTACCATCAAGGGATATTTCTGTGCTCATTTATTTCACCACGCATGAATCAGGCGTCAGGAAGTCTATTTGCAATTTATTTTGCAGAAATGATGTGTGGGCTTTTTCTTACCATCTAGGGTGTCCAGATTTCCACCCCAAACCCAAGAGAGACACCCCTAATGACCGACCTTTTTGACAACCCGATGGGCCTGTGCGGCTTTGAATTCGTCGAGTTCGCCTCGCCGACGCCCGGCGTGCTGGAGCCGCTGTTCGAGAAGCTCGGCTTCACCGAGGTGGCCCGGCATCGCTCCAAGGACGTGTCGCTCTACCGCCAGGGCGGCATCAACTTCATCGTTAACCGCGAACCCAAGAGCCAGGCGGCGTATTTCGCAGGGGAGCACGGCCCCAGCCCCTGCGGGTTGGCGTTCCGCGTCAAGGATTCGCACAAGGCCTACCACCGCGCGCTGGAGCTGGGCGCGCAGCCGATGGATATTCCCACCGGTCCGATGGAGTTGCGCCTGCCGGCGATCAAGGGCATCGGCGGCGCGCCGCTGTACCTGATTGATCGCTTCGAGGACGGCAAGTCCATCTACGACATCGACTTCGAGTTCCTGTCCGGTGTGGACCGCCGTCCCACAGGCCACGGCTTCTCGATCGTCGATCACCTCACGCACAACGTCTATCGCGGCCGCATGACGTACTGGGCCGACTTCTACACGAAGTTCTTCAACTTCCAAGAGATCCGCTACTTCGACATCAACGGCGAGTACACCGGCCTGGCCTCCAAGGCGATGAGCGCGCCGGACGGCCTGATCCGCATCCCGCTGAACGAGGAAGCACGCCAGGGCGGCGGCCAGATTGAGGAATTCTTGATGCAGTTCAGCGGCGAGGGCATCCAGCACATCGCCCTGCTGTGCGACAACCTACTCGATGCGCTCGACCGCGTGCAGATGGCCGGTATCCCGCTGCTGACCGCCCCCAACGACATCTATTACGCAAACTTGGAAAAGCGCCTGCCCGGCCATGGCCAGCCCGTGCCCGAGTTGCAGGCGCGTGGCATTCTGCTCGACGGCACGACCGAAGGCGGCCAGCCCCGCCTGCTGCTGCAGATTTTCTCCGAGCCGCTGCTTGGCCCGGTGTTCTTCGAGTTCATCGAGCGCAAGGGCAACTACCGCGAGGGCTTCGGCGAAGGAAACTTCGGTGCCTTGTTCGAGTCGATGGAACGCGACCAGATCAACCGTGGCTCGTTGGAAATCAACCCGGCCTGATTTGGGCCTTTCCATGAAGGCAGAGCGCCTTCGGTCCTACATCTTGCGAGCCCCTCTGTGGGCTCGCGCTACTTTGGCGTCAGTACTGCCTTAGCCGCTCAAGCATTGAGCGGGTTGGCTTCGGCGTCACGTTCCGAAACAGTTGGTACCGCCCTTGACTTGAGTTAATACATGAACATATGTATTCTTATTCAGATACACCGATGGCCTTTTTCCTCGCCCTGAAGAGGGACCCAGCACTACCTCGCCCCCTCTAAGCGCACTTCGGCAGCAATGCGCCGTGGCCAACCCAATGACCAGGATTGCTGAAGGACGTGCCCATGGAACTTCGTCATTTGCGCTGCTTCGTGGCTCTCGCCGAAGAGCTGCATTTCACCCGTGCTGCGGAGCGCTTGCACATCGAGCAGCCGCCGCTGTCCCGCACGATCAAGGAATTGGAAGACGAGCTGGGGGTGCTGCTCTTTGACCGCGATCGGCGGGGGACGCGGTTGACGCCAGCGGGCACCACCTTCCTTCAGGACATTCGCCGGCTGTTCACCAACCTGGAGCAGGCACGAGAAAACGTCAGGGCGATCGCCGCAGGCCTAAGAGGCAGCGTGCGCATCGCCATCTCCGATGGCGCCATCGACCCGCGGCTGTCTGCACTTCTTGCCCTGTGCCGCCAGGAGGAGCCGGAGATCGAAATACGGCTCTCCGAGGTCACCCTGGCGGAACAGTTGCGGGGGCTGCGATCCGGCAACTTCGCGATCGGTTTCGCACACACCGCGGACGTCGGCGACGGACTGGTGACGGAGCCCATCTGGCAGGACCCGCTGGTGGTGACCGTGCCGATCCGGCACCCGTTGCTGGCCCACAAGGAAGTGTCGCTACGTGAACTCGTGAGTTACCCGCTGGTGATGTGCGATCCGCAGCTTTGCGAGGGCTACTGCCGCGAATTGACCCGGCTGCTACATCCCCTGGAGCGCGAGTCCACCATCGTTGAGCATGTCTCGTCGCTGGACATGATGCTCACGTTGGTCGGAGCTGGTTACGGCATCGGCTTCGCAACGGCGACCCGAATCGCGGCATGTCAACGTCCCGACGTGGTGATCCGGCCGTTGGCGCTCGATTCGGCCGTCATCATCACCTACCTGCTTCGGCCCGAAGGCGGTAGCGGACTATCCGCACCCGTAGAGCGCTTCATCGAGCGTTTGCGTTCGCCAAAGAGCGATTAGCTACGGCGCCTGCGCCACATCCGGCGTCACGCATCGCCCTGAAGGTAGAGGTTGCGCTCCGTGGCCTTCATCAGTTCGGCCGAGCTGATCTTGAGAGCCAGGGAAATTTTTAGAATGAGAGCGAGTGTCGGCATGTGCTCGCCGCGCTCAATCTTGCCCATGTGCGAGCGCGCGATCCCCGCCAAGCCCGCGAACTCATCCTGAGCAATCCCCTGAGCCAGGCGAGCGGCTCGCACCGCTTGCCCGAACGCCAACGCCGGTGCGGACTCATAGGTGGTTACTCCGGCGGGCCGTCCAGGCCGAATAGTGCGCTTCTGCATTCGCAGAAGCGTCATGGAATCACTGATCTTTAACCACGTTAAAGATATCTCTTTAGTATGATGTCGGTAGGTCTTTTCGATCCCCTCCCGCCGCCTCTTTGGGGGTATCCATGCATGACGTCATCAGTCCGCCCCCGAATTTCACGGTCGCCATAGCGCCAGGTGTACCGTCTTCACGGCTGTCGGCGCTGCTTGCACTGCAGCGAGCGCAGGAGCCGGGCGTCGCGATGGCCGTGCGTGAAGTTTCGGATCAAGAGTTGATGACGGGCCTGCAGGAGGGCCGCTACGACGCGGGACTATCTCTTAGCGGTGCAGGGGATCACCTGACGAGTAGCCGGAGGCTATGGTGCGAAAGCATGGCCGTTGCGATACCACCGCGGTCCCGCTTAGTTAACCACGCGAAGCTCACCATCTCAGATCTTCAGGGTTATCCAATCTATCGCTGGCGGGTGGAGGCTTGTCCCTTGCTGGACGAGAGGTTGGCCTCCCTCATGCCGATGGACCAAGAGAACATCCTGTCTGCAACTTCATTCGAGATGATGGCGCTGTGGGTCTCATCCGGCTACGGCATCGGCGTATGCGCGCAATCGCGCATCGAGCGTGCCCATCAATGGGGGATCGGCATGCGACCGCTCACCGATGGCCCCTACAATATCGTGACGTACCTCCAACGGCCCCACGCGCAAGCCGATTCTGCTGCCAAGCGGTTCGAGCGTAGAGCGCTACAGATTGCTGGGGAAGGTGCAAGGTGATGGGCCTACGGCCGGAAGCGTCATCCCGGCCATAGGCTGACCCGTGGATTAGGTTCCCTCGATCACCACAGCGCTGTCCACTAGCCTACGAACGCTCTGCCGCACATCTTCCGGGACGGGCTGCGGGGCGACGGCCTTGGGCACATCCTCGTGATGCCGGTAGTCGCCCATGATGACCCGTACGATCGCCGGCACGTTGGTCGGCGTGACCGCATCGATGGCGGCGCGATCGCCCAGGTCAGGGTGCGGCTGGGTCAGCATGCGGTAAAGTCCCCAAGAATCCGCGTGCGGGCACTGGTTCATGAGCACCTGGGCCAGCCTGTGTTTGAGCGGCACCAGTTGCCAGTCCGGAACACGCTGTCCCCGATTGCCAAGACTGATAGCCAGCAACTTTCCGGCTTTCAGTTCGCGGTTGATCTGGTCCTTGGACTTCCCGGCCAGCTTGCCGAACAACGGGACCGGCAGGCTGTTCGGCGACTCGTAGATAGCCAGCATTTCCTCGCGCTCGCGCTGGATCGCGGACACTTCCGGCTCTGGGACATGCACCGGAGGCGGCGGCAGATGCGATAGTCTCCGGAACGTGATTCCGCCGCTGCTCGAAGTGACGACAATGGGCGTTGCGACAAGGGACTGCACGCCGGGCACAGGGGGTTCGGCCACGGTGAGGGCCGTACCCACCGCGTCTTCCACTTCTGCCATCGCAGGCACCCCATCGATGCGGATGGTCAGGTGTGCGCTCGCAGCTTCTATCTCGCCCTGTTCGAGCAGGTCGAGGCGATCGGCCCAGTCCTGCATCATCCGGCGCCTCGGCTCCACGTATTTGGCGTGGTTGTAGGCCGAGCTGACCTTGTTGGGGTCGGAGTGCGATAGCTGTGCATCCACCCAAATTTTCGGATAGCCGATTTCATTGAGCGCCGTCGAGATGGTGCCGCGGATGCCGTGCCCGGTCAGGCGCCCCTCGTAGCCCATGAGCTGCAAGGCCTTGTTCAGCGTATTTTCGCTGATGCGCTTCTTGAGTTCGCTGGTATGAGCCAACAAGTACTTCTGCGCCGGCCGCATCACGCTCAGAAGATAGCGCACGATCTCGATGGCCTGCAGAGAGAGGGGCACGATGTAGGGCGGCACGTCCTGCGGCCTCTTACCGGCCTTGCGCATTTCGTCCTGGAGCTGCTTGACGAATTGTGGCGGGATGATCCACAAGCCGCGGTCGAGGTCGAACTGCTCAGGCTCGGCCAGCCGCAATTCGCCCGTCCGCACCCCAGTTAACAACAGCAGCCGCACACCAAGCTGGGTCTGCCAGCCGCGGGGGGTGTAGAGCCGAAGCTTCTGAAGGAACTCGGGCATCTCGGGCAGGTGCAGATAGGGATTGTGGGTCACCGGGGGCTTGGGTTCGGCTACCACATCCAGGTCAGCAGCAGGGTTGACCTCCAAGCCCTCGGCAACGACCAAGGCATAGCGGAACATCTGGTTGAACCAGGTGCGAACCTTCTCGGCGGTAGTGAACGCTTTGCGCTTCTCGATCGCCGCCAGAACTCCCAGGAGCTGAGGGCGGCGAATGTCGTAGATCGACATCTTCCCTAAGGCGGGCAGCACGTCCTTATTGAAGATGCGCAGGATCTGCGACAGGGTGCTCTGGCGGCCTTCCTTGAGTTCCTTGCGGCGATGCTCGACCCAGGCATCAAAAACGTTCCTAAAGGTGTATTCACCCGCCAATTTGGCCGCGTGCCGGCGCTGGTCACGCTCGATTTGCGGATCAATACCCCTGGCAAGCAGGGCTTGGGCCTTATCCCGCTCGGCGCGGGCCTCGCGCAAGCTGAGGGCAGGATATCCGCCCAGGGACATACGTTTTTGCTTGCCCAGCCAGTAGTAGCGAAACATCCACGACTTACCGCCGGCAGCAGAGACCATCAGGCCCAGGCAGTCATTATCGGAGAGGGTGTAGCGTTTTCCGGTGGTTCTTGCCTGCCGGACGGTCAGATCAGAGAGTGCCATTTCGAGGCTCCTAAGTAATGACTTAGGCCCTATGCTCGTCATGGTTCCCGCTCAGCCCCAGCAACTATCCGGTAGCCGTCCCACCCGTATTCTTGTGCCTCAATTGGTCACTCAAAAACGGTAGCTGTGGGTGGATTTCCGTGGCGCTCGCTGGAATGAAAAAAGGGGCCGAAGCCCCTTTTTTCAACGACTTACAGCCCTCAGTAGAAGTCTGTAGATCATAACTTGGAGCGGCAGAAGAGTCTCGAACTCTCGACCTATACCTTGGCAAGGTATCGCTCTACCAACTGAGCTACTGCCGCGCTGAAACAGAGCGCGCATTATAGGCGACACAAGGGAATTGTCAACATTGGCCCCCTACTTTTCTGCAGTTCGTTTTGCAATTTCCGGCCAGGCCATGCGCAGGTAGTAGCCCATTGACCAGAGCGTCAGCAAGGCGGCTATCCAGATCAACCAGTTACCGAATCTTTGCATATCGGCGCCAAACAACGGCTGGTAATAAAGAAGGATGGGAATGGCCAGCATTTGCGCTGCCGTCTTGATCTTGCCGAGCATTGAGACAGCGACACTTTTGGCGGCACCGATCTTGGCCATCCATTCACGTAGCGCTGAAATGGTGATTTCGCGGCCAATGATGATGGTGGCGACGATGGCATCGGTCCTGCCCAGCTCGACCAGAACAATCAGTGCGGCGGCAACCATGAGTTTGTCGGCAACGGGGTCCAAAAACGCACCAAAGGCAGAAGTCTGGTCGAGTTTGCGCGCCAGGTAGCCATCGGCCCAATCGGTCAGGGCGGCGGCGATGAAAATGGCGGTTGCAGCAAGGTCCCGCTCATGGGGCGTTGCCCAGTCTGCCGGCAGATAGTAGATGGCAATCAAAAGCGGTATCGCTACGATACGAAGCCAGGTCAGCAGGATGGGCAGATTTAAGGGCATGGTTCAGTGTAATGCGGAATATATCTTTTCAGCCATATCCCGGCTGATGCCCTGCACTTCGGACAATTGTTCGGGGCTGGCGGCAAGGACGCCGGGCAGGCCGCCAAATCGGGCGACCAATGCCTTGCGGCGGGCGGGACCAATGCCCGGCAAACTTTCCAGTGTTGAGGTTTTTCTGGCTTTTCCACGTCGGGCACGATGGCCTGTGATGGCAAAACGATGAGCTTCGTCGCGTATTTCCTGAATCAGGTGCAACGCAGGGTGTTCCGCCGGCAATTGTAACGACTCGCGGTCATCCGGGAAAATGAGCGATTCGAGGCCCGGCTTGCGTCCTTCTCCTTTGGCTACACCGATCATCGGCAAATGACTCAGTCCGAGATCGGCAAGCGCGGCAAAGGCGGATGCAACCTGTCCTTTTCCACCGTCGATCAAAATCAGGTCAGGCGCTGCGCCCTCCCCTGTGGCTATGCCGTCATAACGCCGACTGACGGCTTGGCGCATGGCTGCATAGTCATCGCCGGGTGTTATGTCACGAATATTGAAACGCCGGTAGTCGGCGTTTTTCATGCAGTTTTGGTGGTAGACCACGCAGGAGGCGACAGTGGCCTCGCCCATCGTATGACTGATGTCGAAACACTCGATGCGAACGATGGGCTCTGGTAATTGCAACGCTTCCTGTAGCGCCGCCAGTCGTTTTTCCTGCTGTGCCGTCGCCTGACTGCGCGCGATAATGCCCAGCTTGGCATTCTGTAGCGCCATACTGACCCAGGCTTTGTGGGAAAGGCTGCGCGCCTGAATCACTGGCACCGGGCGTCCAGCCAGTTCGGCTAGCACGGCTTCGCTTTCACCCGGCTCATCTTCGGTCGGCATGGGATGAACGAGCAGGCGCGACGGGGCTGGATGAACCGCGTAGTGCTGACGAATGAAGGCAGCACACGCGTCGGCCGGTTCGGACTCCCAGGCATTGACAGGAAAGAATGGCCGGTCGCCGAGATGCCGACCGCCCCGAACCATTGCCAGGTTTACGCATAGCTGACCTGCTTCCTTGTGGGCGACCAGGATGTCGATGTCTTCGCCCTTGCTGCTTGAGACAAACTGTTTTTCCTGCACCTGATGCAGTGACTGGATCAGATCCCGATACACCGCCGCCTGTTCGAAGGCCAGGCGGGCGGAAGCCGCCTCCATCGCCTGATTCAGGCGCTTGGCGACTTCCTGCTGTTTGCCGAGCAGGAACATGGAACCCAGTTGAACGTCTGTTGCGTAATCATCCGGCGAGATCAATCCGACGCACGGCCCGCTGCAGCGTTTGATCTGGTAGAGAAGGCATGGTCGGGAGCGGTTCGCGAATACGGACTCTTCACAGGTACGCAGGCGAAACATCTTTTGCATCAAATGGATGCTGTCGCGAACTGCCCAACTTGACGGATAAGGGCCAAAGTAATCGGCCTTGCGATCGGGGTTGCCGCGGAAGAAGCCGAGCCGGGGAAACTCGCCCCTGGTCAGGACGATGTAGGGGTAGGACTTGTCGTCGCGGAAAAGGATGTTGTAGCGCGGTGAAAGCGACTTGATCAGATTGTTTTCAAGCAACAACGCTTCAGCTTCGGTGCGTGTTGCCGTGGTTTCCACGGTGGCGATCTGGCTGACCATGTGCGCGATGCGCGGGCTGGAAACATTTTCCCGAAAATACGACGAAACCCGCTTCTTGAGGTTCTTGGCTTTGCCGACATACAAAACGACGCCACCGGCGTCCAGCATCCGGTAAACGCCGGGCAATTCGGTCAGCGTGGCCAGAAAGGCCTTGGCGTCAAAACTCATCGCGTGAAGTCAGGCGAGGCGGGACTTGACCCCGGCGAACACGGCCTCGAAGCTCTCGCGGGAAAGCCTGCCAGTGCGCCAGTTGTAGCCACTACAATGGTAGCTGTCGACGAGAATTCGGCCGTCTGGCAATGCATGACTGATGTTGTGGCCAAAAGTGAACTCTTTGAGTTTGAGCTCGTAAGCCCACAGCAACGCCTGGTGGGCGATGGCCCCCAGAGCGACGATGACCTTGAGTCTGGTCATCGCTGCCAGTTCGCTCTTCAAGTGCTTGTTGCATTGGCGAATTTCAGCCGTTATCGGTTTGTTGGCCGGCGGCAGACAACGCACAGCATTGGTTATGCGGCAGTTGTTCAGCTGCATGGCTGGATTGGCCCACTGATCGGCCCCCAGCGGCTCTGGTTGGCTGGCAAAGCCGAAGCGATGCAACGCGGGGTAGAGCAGTTCCCCGGCAACGTCTCCGGTAAAGGGGCGACCGGTCCGGTTGGCCCCTTTTTCGCCTGGGCCTAGGCCGACGACAAGCAGTTCTGCATCAAGCGAGCCAAAGGCGGGTACCGGCAGCGCGTGCCAATCGGGGTCGCGTCGACGAATGTTGGCAAGGTGCTCAGCCAGTCGTGGACAGGCTGTACAGCCGGTGGGATCTTGAAATATTGACATGGCGGGAATGTTAGCATGGCGGCCATGCAGCTTCATTGGGACATCTTTTGCCGGGTTATCGACAACTTCGGCGACATCGGGGTTTGCTGGCGCCTGGCCAGACAACTGGTCGCTGAGCATGGCCGTGAGGTGCGTTTGTGGGTCGACGATCTGAGCAGCCTGCAACCCTTGTGTCCTTCAGTCGCTCCGACAAGGACAAAGCAGTCCTGCCAAGGCGTTGAAATTCGGCGCTGGGTCGAGAATACAACGGTCGACCGGGTCGCCGATGTCGTTATCGAGGCGTTCGCCTGCGAACTCCCGCCTGCCTATTTGGCGGCGATGAGTCGGTCCTTGTGCAAGCCGTGCTGGATCAATCTCGAATACCTGACGGCGGAGTCCTGGGCGGATGGCTGCCACGGTATGGCGTCACCCCACCCTTCTTTGCCCTTGGTTAAATATTTCTTTTTCCCGGGGTTTTCTGAAAATAGTGGCGGCCTGTTGCGGGAAACGGGCTTGCTTGCTGAGCGAGACCGGGCAACATCCGGAGCCCCGCTTACAAAACCGCTGGAAATCAGCCTGTTCTGTTATGACATGGCGCCGGTTGCTGCGTTACTCGACGCTTTCGGCAACTCCAGCATTACGGCTCTATGCCATGTTCCGCCAGGCAAACCGTTGGCCGCCGTACAGTCGCATTTGGGTGGCGTTGGGCCATGGCAGCTTGGCAAAACGCGGGTGCAACCGATTCCGTTCACGCCGATCGACGAGTTCGATCATTTGCTGTGGCGCTGCGACATCAATTTCGTCAGGGGTGAAGATTCGTTCGTGCGCGCCCAGTGGGCTGGCAAGCCTTTCGTCTGGCAGGCTTATCCGCAGGACGACGGCGCGCACCTGGCCAAACTGGAGGCATTTCTTGACTGCTACTGCAAGGGCTTGGATACGCCGACAGAATCCGCGCTACGCAGGATGTTCGTGGCCTGGAATCTTGGTGGCAATGTCACGTCTGCCTGGGATGGTTTCATCAACAACAGGGCCGATATCGCCCGCCACAACCGGCATTGGGCTGAATTGCTGGCAACGAGGCCTGATTTGGCTACGGCACTCGTCAAGTTCTGTGCGTCCAAGGTATAATTTAACGTTTTTTCCTTTTCTGATCTTAGAGAATACCGAATGAAAACCGCAATGGAACTCCGCTCCGGCAACGTCATCATGGTCGGTGCCGACCCGCTCGTCGTTCAGAAGAGCGAATACAACAAGTCCGGCCGCAATGCCGCTGTTGTCAAAATGAAACTCAAGAACCTGTTAACCGGTGCCGCTTCTGAAGCGGTTTACAAGGCTGACGACAAGTTCGAGCAAGTCATCCTCGACAAGAAGGAGGTTACCTATTCCTACTTCGCCGACCCGATGTACGTGTTCATGGATGCCGACTACGAGCAGTTCGAAGTCGAAGCCGAAAACATGGTTGATGCACTGAAGTATCTGGAAGACGGGCTGGCTTGCGAAGTTGTTTTCTACAACGGCAAGGCCATTTCCGTCGAACTGCCGAACAGCGTCGTGCGCGAGGTGATTTACACCGAGCCAGCCGTCAAGGGCGACACTTCGGGTAAGGTCATGAAGCCGGCCAAGCTGGCTACCGGTTTCGAGCTGCCGGTTCCGGCTTTCGTCAGCATTGGCGACAAGATCGAAATCGACACCCGTACTGACGAATACAAGAACCGCGTCAAGTAATCCGCGGCTTCTTCAGTGTTTGATTCGGGCAGCTTAGGCTGCCCGAATGCATTTCAGGCCATCAGTTTTGCGATGGTCTGCCGGGCTGCTATATAGGCGCTGTCGGATTGCAGCGCTTGCCAGTCCTTTGCGGAAGAATGAGGAATCAATGCCTCGATCCGCTGGCCACGGACCGGATCGATTGCCGGCTTCCAGTTTGCGAGCACGTCGCCGACGACATCCGGCGCATTGCACACGAGCAGCATGTCGCAACCCGCGTTGTAGGCGGTCTCGACACGGCTGAGCATGTCACCGACCACGCCGGCCCCGGCCATCGACAAATCATCGGTAAAAACGACCCCATTAAACTTGATGTCATTTCTCAAGTAACTAATCCATTTATTTGAAAATACAGCAGTATTACAGTCAACGCAGTTGTAAATAACGTGGGCCGCCATGACTCCATCCAGCGCGATTTTCCGGTAGGGAAGGATATCTTCCTGCATTGCCTCGAAGGTGCGATCATCGACCGGCAATTCGACGTGCGAATCGGGAATGACGTAACCGTGCCCGGGAAAATGCTTGCCGCAGCTGCCCATTCCGGCCAGATGCAAACCTTGGCCAAGAGCGGTGGCCAAGGCGACGACCGCCGCTGACTGGCGATGGAAGGCCCGGTCGCCGATGACGCGTGACGGGCCATAGTCGAGGTCGAGGACCGGCGTGAAGGAGTAATCGACACCGCGGGCACGCAGTTCAGCGGCCAGTACGTAACCGACCTGACGCGCAGCAGCGAGCGCATTTTCGGGATTTTCATCCCAAAGTTTTCCGAGGGTGGCCATCGCCGGCAAACGGGCAAACCCGTCGCGGAAGCGTTGCACCCTGCCCCCTTCGTGATCGACGGCAATCAGCAGGGCCGGAGTGCGCAGGGCGTGAATGGCCGCGGTCAAGGCAGATAACTGTTCCGGATCGGCATAGTTCCGTGAGAACAGGATGATTCCGCCGACCAACGGATGGCAAAGCCGTTCGCGGTCGAGATCGGTCAGTTCGGTGCCGGCGATGTCGATCATCAGCGGGCCGAGCGGCAAATGTGTCATGCGTGCTCCAGAATGACGTAGGCGACGGCGTATTCGGCTTCGTCGCTGATCGAAAGATGGGCGATCAGTTTTTTGTTTTTGAGTATTTTTTCCAGTTGACCGTGGAAGTGCAGTTCCGGCTTGCCCAGATCGTCATGGCCGACCGCAATCGCCGTCAATGTTGCCGGTGGTCGCACCCCCGTGCCCAGTGCCTTGCTGAAGGCCTCCTTGGCGGCGAAACGTTTGGCGAGAAAGCGACCTTTGTCCGCAGCCTTGGCAAATTCCTCGATTTCATTCGGCGCCAGCAGCTTTTCCAGTGCCCTGTCGCCATGTCGCTCCCACATGCCGCGCAGGCGGGAAACGGCGACGATGTCGGTGCCGATGCCGTAGATCATTCGGGCGACTTGGCTGCTTCGCGCATCAAGGCTTTCATTTCGCGGACTGCCTCGCGCAGGCCAACGAAAATGGCGCGGCTGACGATAGCGTGGCCGATGTGCAGTTCGCGTATGCCGGCCAGTCTGGCGATGGGCTGAACGTTGTAGTAATTGAGCGCATGCCCGGCATTGAACCGCATGCCGAGTTGACGGACAGCCTGTCCTGCCCCGCGGACTTTGTCGAGTTCGGCGAGCACGGCCGAGGCTTCGGCATCGCGGCCTTTGTCGTAAAAGGCGTGCGCATAGGGGCCGGTGTGGATTTCGCAGACGCTAGCGCCAATCCGGGCTGCAGCCTCGATTTGCGCCACCTCGGCATCGATGAATACGCTGGTCACGATACCGGCATTGGCGAGACGGGAGATGACATCCTTCAATCGCGATTCCTGCGCCAGGATGTCAAGGCCACCTTCAGTCGTCACTTCATGGCGACCTTCGGGAACCAGCATGGCCATTTCCGGCTTGAGGGTACAGGCAATATCGACCATTTCATCAGTCGCTGCCATTTCGAGATTGAGTTTTATCTGGGTCGTTTCACGCAAGCGACGGACGTCAGCATCCTGAATATGGCGACGATCTTCGCGTAGATGGACGGTGATACCGTCCGCCCCGCCAAGATGGGCTTCCACTGCCCCCCAGACCGGGTCCGGCTCGTAAGTCCGGCGGGCCTGGCGAATGGTCGCCACGTGGTCGATATTGACGCCAAGTTCAATCATAATTCTTGCAACTCCTTGAATATCTTGCGTGTTTCCAATTCCTTGCCAGCAAGGTAATAGGCCATCAGCGTGCGCATCAAGGCCTTGCTTTCAACGCGCGAACGCGGGTCTGAAAAATCCTCGGCCTCAAGATCGAGCAAGGTCTTGCCAATGACAACCTGAGCAGCCGCCTCGTCATGCTCGAGGCGAACGGGGCCTTGTTCCATGCGGTAAGTGTAAAACGCTTCCGCCTGGATCGGACCTCCGGCACTATCGTGATTCAGCGTCAGGCCATAGCCCAGTTCCTGCAAAAGCGCCTTTTCGAAGCTGCGCAAATCTGCCTCACGAGCTTTACCCGA
Source organism: Gammaproteobacteria bacterium (assembly GCA_018828385.1). GTDB lineage: Bacteria > Pseudomonadota > Gammaproteobacteria > Burkholderiales > Rhodocyclaceae > Azonexus. The sequence continues at coordinate 41,396 of JAHJVE010000006.1, forward strand.
TGGATCTGCAGCCAGGCGGGCCAGCATTTTGGTGTAGTGGGCAAATAGCTGCTCGTGCGCATCTTCGCGCGGCAACAGGTGCATCAGTAGCTCGTTGAGGTAATAGCCGCAGAACAATGCCTCGCCTGCAAGCAAAGGTTGTCCGCCCTGCCACTCTGCCTTCATCAGGGTCAGCACTTCGCCCTTGCCGGCCCAACCAAGCTCCAGCGGCTGAAAGGCCATCAACAAACCGCGAATTGCCGAACGCGGTCGGCGCGCACCGCGCGCCAGCAAGGCCATCCGCCCGAAATCGCGGGAAAAAACTTCAACGATGAGGCTGGTTTCCCGAAAGGGATAACTGTGCAGAACGTAAGCCGGCTGGCCGTCGACTTTGCTGCGCAGGTTCATTCGTAGCCGAGACTCTTCAGCAGGCGTTCGTCATCGTTCCAGCCGGACTTTACCTTGACCCAGATTTCGAGATAAACCTTGCCGTCGAACAAGCGCTCCATATCCTGCCGTGCTTCTGAGGCAATGCGCTTTAGTTGTTCGCCGCCCTTGCCGATGACGATAGCCTTGTGGCCCTCACGGTCAACCACGATGGCAGCGAAAATCCGGCGCAGATCACCTTCAGTTTCAAAGCGTTCGATTTCGACAGCCGTGGCATAAGGTAATTCGTCGCCAAGCAGGCGAAAGACCTTTTCGCGGATGTATTCGGAGGCGAGGAAACGTTCGCTCTTGTCGGTCAGATCGTCTTCCGGGAACATCAGGCCGTCGTTGGGCAGATGTTTCTTCGCCTCGTTCAGCAAATCGTCGGTCTGTCGGCCCTTGGCCGCACTGACCGGCACGATGGCCGCGTAATCGTGATCGGCCGATACTTCAGCCAAAAAAGGCAAGAGGGCAGCCCTGTCCTTGAGCAAATCCGTCTTGTTCACCACCAGGATAACGGGCCTGTCCTTGGGCAGCAGGCGAACCACAGCCTTGTCCTTGGCATCGTAACGCCCGGCCTCGACGACGAAGATGACGACGTCAACATCGCTCAGGGTTTGCGTGACACCACGATTCATCGCGCGATTCAGGGCATTGGAGTATTTCGTCTGAAAACCGGGCGTATCGACAAAAACGAATTGCGCGTCATCCTTGGTCAGAATGCCGGTGATCCGGTGACGCGTAGTCTGCGCCTTGCGCGAGACGATACTAATCTTTTCACCGATCAGCTTGTTGAGCAGCGTCGATTTTCCAACATTGGGACGACCAACGATGGCGATGTATCCGGAACGAAATTTTTTCATGCAGTCAGTTCTTTCAGCGCCTTGTCGGCAGCGACCTGCTCGGCGATTCGCCGGCTTGGGCCATGGCCGACGGTGCGCAAGGAAGGGGATTCGATTTGGCAAGCCACCTCGAAACGCTGCTCATGAGCGGCGCCGGTGGCTTCCAGAAGTTCATAGCGTGGCAACGGCTTCTTCCGCCCCTGCAGCCACTCCTGCAGACGTGTTTTGGCGTCCTTCTGAAATTCGCCTGGCTTCAGCGTCGCCAGCAAAGGGGCATAGAGCTTGTCGATAACAGTCTGGGCCACCACAAATCCCGCATCAAGATAGATGGCACCGAACAACGCTTCAAGGGCATCGGCCAGGATTGAAGGACGCAACGCTCCACCGCTTTTCAATTCTCCCTCACCAAGACGCAAGGCACCGCCAATATTCAGGCCCAGTGCTAACTGGTGCAAGGCGTCCTGATTGACCAAATTGGCTCGCAACCGGGAAAGATCGCCCTCGGGGAGATCGGGAAAACGATGGAACAAGGCAGCAGCTATCGCGCAATCGAGAATCCCGTCGCCGAGGAATTCGAGGCGTTCGTTATTCGGAGTGCCGAAACTGCGATGGGTCAGTGCGGTCCGCAGTAGCAGCGGATCAGAAAACGAGTGACCAAGTTGACGAGCGACAGACGAAGCAGTCATGCCTTAATTCGCAGTCGACCCCTTGTAGTCGATTACAAGGCCGACGTTCCAGAAAAGCGGGATGCGTTTTTCATACTCGAAGGAGATGACGATCCGGCCGTTATCTTTGGAAATATCCAGATCGCGGCCCTTGATATCAAGCAAGTCGATGTCCGCGAACTTGTCAAAAGAGGAACGTATTTCAGCAACAGTTGACTCAGGCCCAGCCTTGGCTGCTGTCGCCTTGATGTCTTTTACGAGTTTCTGATACTCGATGAAAGTTGGCGCCACTTTCATACCCAGCACTGTCACCAAAATAAGAACAATGCTCCAAAATAACAGCCCGGACAGGGCAACGCCACGTTGGTTTTTCATCACATCCCCTTACCTGAATGAACCGATCCGGCTGAAATCGCTGAAATTCAACCAGATAAAAAATGCTTTGCCCACAATGTTTGCCTCGGGTACGAAACCCCAGTAGCGACTATCGCGGCTGTTGTCGCGATTGTCACCCATCATGAAGTAATGACCGGCCGGCACTGTGCATGTAACGCCAGCAGCATTGTAAGTGCAATTTTCGCGGTACGGAAAGCGTGCTGCATCCGGGATAAAAGCAGGAGCCCCGGCATCGTTCAGCGCCCGATGGTCGACGTCACCCAGTTTTTCCTGGAATTGCTCGGAATAATAAAGTCGCTCCGGGTGGAGGTAATCATCGACTTTTTGCGTTCCAACCGGCTGACCATTGATGGTCAGTCGCTTGTTCTGGTAGGAAACGATGTCGCCAGGCAACCCCACGACACGCTTGATGTAATCAAGCGAAGGATTTTCCGGGTAGCGAAAAACCATGACATCACCCCGTTGCGGCGAGTTGATATCGATGATCTTCTTGTTTATCACCGGCAGACGGATACCGTAGGTGAACTTGTTGACCAGAATGAAATCGCCAACCAGCAAAGTTGGAATCATTGAACCGGAGGGAATCTTGAACGGCTCGAAAAGAAAGGAGCGGAGCACGAAAACGATCAGGATGACCGGAAAGAAACCGGCGCCCCATTCGACCCAAAGCGGTTCCTTAGCACCCTTCGCGCGCAATTTCCTGAATTTCAGGATATCTATTGCGTACAGGACACCGGTGATCACCAGCAGAACAAATAAAATCAGGGCAAAGTTCATCGCTACTCTCAGCTATCGACGCGCAGGACCGCCAGAAAGGCTTCCTGCGGGATTTCGACACTACCGACCTGCTTCATGCGCTTCTTGCCGGCCTTCTGCTTTTCCAGCAGTTTCTTTTTGCGGGAGATGTCGCCACCGTAACACTTGGCCAGAACGTCCTTGCGCATAGCCTTGACATTCTCGCGAGCGATGATGTGCGAGCCGATTGCGGCCTGGATCGCCACGTCGTACATCTGGCGCGGAATGAGTTCGCGCATCTTCGAAGCCAGTTCGCGACCACGATATTGCGAGTTGGAGCGGTGTACGATCAGCGACAACGCATCGACCTTCTCGCTGTTGATCAGGATGTCAAGTTTGACAACATCGGCGGCGCGATACTCCTTGAAATCGTAATCAAGGGAAGCATAGCCCTTTGAGCACGACTTCAACTTGTCGAAGAAATCCATGACGACTTCGGCCATCGGCATTTCATAAACCAACTTTACCTGGCGGCCGTGGTAATGCATGTCGACCTGATTCCCGCGCTTCTGGTTGCACAGCGTGATGACGTTCCCGAGATAGTCCTGCGGCACAAAAATAGTCGCCGTTATGATCGGCTCGCGGACTTCCTCGACTTTGCTGACATCGGGCAATTTGGCCGGATTTTCAACCTGGATGACGCTACCATCCCGCTGGACAACTTCATAGACGACGGTTGGCGCGGTGGTGATCAGATCCTGATCGAATTCACGCTCCAGGCGTTCCTGAACGATTTCCATGTGCAGCAACCCAAGGAAGCCACAACGAAAGCCAAAGCCGAGCGCTTGTGAAACTTCCGGTTCGTATTGCAGCGAGGCATCATTGAGTTTCAATTTTTCCAGCGATTCGCGCAGCGAGTCGTACTGGTTGGACTCAACCGGATAGAGACCTGCGAACACCTGCGGCTTGATCTCCTTGAAACCAGGCAAAGCCGCACTCGCCTTGCGGTCGGTATGGGTAATGGTATCTCCGACCTTGGCAGCGGTTAACTCCTTGATGCCGGCAATCACGAAGCCGACTTCGCCGGCGCGCAGTGCATCGCGTGGCAGCGACTTCGGGGTGAATACGCCCACTTGCTCGCATAGCTGGTTGGAGCCGGTAGCCATGAAATGCAGCTTGTCCTTGGAACGGATCTGGCCGTCGACGACGCGCACCAGCATGACCACGCCAACGTAGTTGTCGAACCAGGAATCAATGATCAGTGCCTTCAAGGGCGCCGTCAGGTCACCCTTGGGCGGCGGCACCTTGGCAATCACGGCTTCCAGAATATCGGCGACGCCAAGGCCCGTCTTGGCCGAAGCGAGCACCGCCTCGGAAGCATCGATGCCGATCACGTCTTCGATTTCCTGGCGAGCATTGTCAGGATCAGCCGATGGCAGATCGATTTTATTGAGCACCGGCACGACTTCGACATCGAGTTCGAGAGCCGTGTAGCAGTTGGCGACAGTCTGCGCTTCGACGCCCTGCGAGGCGTCGACGACCAGCAACGCGCCTTCGCATGCCGACAATGAGCGCGAGACTTCGTAGGAAAAGTCGACGTGTCCCGGCGTGTCGATCAGGTTCAGGTTGTATACCTTGCCGTCACGTGCCTTGTAGCTCAGGGCTGCAGTCTGCGCCTTGATGGTGATACCGCGCTCGCGCTCGATGTCCATCGAATCGAGAACCTGAGCCTCCATCTCGCGATCAGAAAGGCCGCCACAAAGGTGAATGATGCGATCGGCCAAGGTCGATTTGCCGTGGTCGATATGCGCGATGATCGAGAAGTTTCTAATATGATCCATTGATGCCAGTAAAAAAGGGCGCTGTCCGGCGCCCTTCCCTTTTCAGAAGACCCCCGATTTTAGCGGATTCCAGCCAAATATTCACGGGTTTTGGCCTCATCCAGAAAGTAATGGCATAGCTCTGTTTCGCCATGCAGCAGCACTGGCACCAATTCGTCGTAGCGTTTTTCAAGGGCTGGATCGGCATCGACGTCGAGCACTGTGACGACAGCACCAAACTCCTCGGCCAATGGCGCCAATGCCGCCGCCATGTCATGACAGAGGTGACAATAGTGACGGCTCATCAAGGTCAGCTCAATTGCCATTGAGGCCCTTGATGGTGATGAAGGTCTGCATTTCACCGCGCCGGATCAGCAGCGTGATGTTGCTCCCCTTGTCGAATCGGGAAAGGAGCTTGTTGAATTGCTCTACTGTCCTGACCTCCGTCGTCGCTCCCTTGCTGATGAGCGCGATGATGATGTCGCCGGGACGCAGGTCGGTGCGCGCGCTGGTACCACGAACATCTTCAATCAGCAAACCGGAAGTCATTTTTAGTTCGCGCTTCTGGTCTGCCGTCAATTCGCTGACCACCAGACCGAGGCGATTGGCCGGTTGCTCGACCGACCGGTTGCCGCGTTGCGGCTTGGCGCTGGCTAATTTGTCGTCAGGCACTTCGCCGATGACCACCCCGATTTCGCGACTTGCCCCCTTGCGCCAGAGTCGTACGACAGAGCGCGTTCCCGGGCGAGTGCTAGCCACCATACGAGGCAGATCGGCCGAATTGTTGATGGCTTTTCCGTCGAATCGGAGGATCACGTCGCCAGCCTCGATCCCTGCCTTGTCGGCCGGGCCACCCTTTTCAACCGAGTTGACCACGGCCCCCATCGCTTTTCCCAATCCCAGCGACTCGGCAAGCTCCTTGGTGACTTCCTGAATCACCACGCCAAGGCGACCCCGACTGACCTTGCCTGATGCCCGTAGCTGCCCCTGGATCTCCATTGCCACATCGATGGGAATAGCAAAGGAAACCCCCATATAGCCGCCGCTACGGCTGTATATCTGCGAGTTGATGCCGACTACCTCGCCGCGCATATTGAAAAGCGGACCACCGGAATTTCCCGGGTTGATCGCGACGTCAGTTTGAATGAAGGGGACGTAGTTTTCCTGCGGCAGGGAGCGCCCCTTGGCGGACACGATACCGGCCGTTACGGAATTCTCGAAGCCAAACGGGGAGCCGATCGCGACTACCCATTCGCCGACCCTGAGTTGCGCCGGATCACCCAGTTTGACGACGGGAAGATCGATTGCGTCGATCTTGAGCAGCGCAACATCCGTTCGCTTGTCGGCGCCAATGATCTTCGCCTTGAATTCCCGCTTGTCGGTCAGGCGAACCGTAACTTCATCGGCGCCATCGACAACATGGGCGTTGGTCAGGATGTAGCCGTCGCCACTGACGACAAAGCCTGAACCCAGCGACTTGTTTTCAAAATCTCGCGGCATGGCACCGCCCGGATGGCGGGGAATGAAGCGCTTGAAAAACTCGAAAGCCGGATCGTTTTCATCGAATGGAAACGGCATCATCTGGGCTTGGCCGCGGACCACGTGAGTCGTACTGATATTGACCACGGCCGGGCCCTGCTTCTCGGCCAACTCTGAAAAATCTGGCAGACCGCGGGTCTGAGCCGTGAGCAGCGAACTGAAAAAGCAAAAAGAAAACAGGACGATCAGACGTTGCATGGACGACATAACCTCCGGAGATTCATTCAGGAACGGGAAATGATATGAGGGCGTTCAGCCAAATTCCCGGCATTGCGACGCGAACGGGCAATAACGTATAGGAATGCGACACAGAGTCCGACTCCTGCGCCGATCATGGCGCCAACATCGCCACCGACTGACGCGCCAAGCGCCGCACCGGCAATTGCTACGGTCAACGGCAAAATATAGGCAAAATTGGCAGTGCGGCTCACGCTGCCGGCGGCGATGGCGATTGTCACCCGATCTCCGACCTCAGCAGCAAGCGTGTTTTCAACCCTGTGGGTTTTGGGGCCGCTGCAAAACATCTGGGTAAGTTGCTGGCCGCCGCACCCGCCTTTTTCGTGGCAACGTCCGCACCCGCCCTGCTCAACCTCGACGTTGGCGAACCGTCCGTCCAGGCTACGGACAACCGCCTTGATGGTCGTTTGCTCAGGACTCATGCTTACCAGCGCTTGTCTGACGCCGTGTCAAGCAGGGGCCGCAACTTGGCCGCCACTGCCTCGCGGGCGCGAAATATTCGGGAACGCACCGTACCGATAGGGCAATCCATGATGCCGGCAATTTCCTCATAGGACATTCCATCGATTTCACGTAGCACGATGGCGGTACGCAATTCCTCAGGAAGGGCATCCATGGCAGCGTTGATCGTTTGTCCGATCTGCTTGGTCAGGAACAGGCTTTCCGGGGTATTAATGTCACGCAGCTGCGAGGCGTCGTCGAAAGTTTCCGCCTCATCATTGTCATATTCGGTCGTGGTCGGCGCCCTCCGCCCCTGTGATACCAGGTAGTTCTTGGCGGTATTGATGCCGATACGGTATAGCCAGGTATAGAAGGCACTGTCGCCCCTGAATGACGGCAATGCCCGATAGGCCTTGATGAAAGCTTCCTGCGAGACATCCTCGACCTCGGCCGGATCGCGAATAAAGCGCGACAACAAACGCCCCAGCTTGCGCTGGTATTTGCTCACCAATTGGTCGAAGGCGTGTTTGTCGCCGCCTTGCGCCCGTTCGACCAGCACCTGATCGATTTCGCGCTCACTCATGGCTCTCGTTTTCCCTGGGGTTTGGTTGTTGCTTTCTTTATGGCCGAAGTATAGCGCAGCCATTTTCAAGGCACCGATAGGTAATTATCCCTAATTGTGACCGTCTGTAACCGGATGAATCGTTTGCTGCATGCTATATTTGCCGCAAAATTACTCTTATAGAGAACAGCGTGCAGAAATTTGACGTACTTATCATCGGCAGCGGATTGGCCGGCCAGTCAGCCGCCTTGCGACTTGCTTCTTCCAATTGCAATGTCGCACTGGTTAGCAAGCGCAGCCTCGAAGACTCCGCTTCCGGCTGGGCTCAGGGTGGCATAGCTGCCGTTCTCGATAGCCGTGACTCGATCGAGGCACATATCCAGGATACGTTGATTGCAGGTGCCTGGCTGAACCATGAAAAAGCAACACGTTTTGTTGTTGAAAATGGCCGCCATGCCATTGAATGGCTCATCGAGCAAGGCGTTCCCTTTACCAAGGATGATCTCGGCTATCACCTAACTCGGGAGGGTGGCCATAGCGCCCGTCGCGTCATTCACGTCGCCGATGCAACCGGCCATGCCGTTCAGGATACGCTGACCAAAAAGGTTCGCGCCAACCCCAATATCACGATCCTGGAAGATCATATCGCCATTGACCTGATTACCGGGGACAAACTGGGCACCGGCGAGAAACGCTGCTTTGGCGCCTACGTCCTGAACAACCGTGACGGCGAAGTCATTACCATCGGGGCGCCCAATACCCTGCTGGCGACGGGGGGCGCAGGAAAGGTCTATCTCTACACGACCAATCCGGACACTTCGACTGGCGACGGCATTGCCATGGCCTACCGGGCTGGCTGTCGTGTCGCCAACATGGAATTCATCCAGTTTCACCCAACTTGCCTCTATCACCCGCAAGCCAAATCCTTTCTGATTTCAGAGGCGGTGCGCGGGGAAGGTGGCCTCCTCCGCCTACCGGATGGTGCCCGTTTCATGCCCGAGCACGATGATCGCGCCGAGCTGGCACCGCGCGACATCGTGGCGCGCGCCATCGACTTTGAAATGAAAAAACGCGGCCTGGATTGCGTTTTCCTCGACATTTCCCACAAGGGCGAGGATTTCATCCGCAATCACTTCCCGAATATCCATGCACGTTGCCTGGAACTCGGCATCGACATCGCGCAGGATCCCATTCCCGTTGTGCCGGCGGCGCACTACACCTGTGGCGGCATTGTCAGCGATTTACGCGGCCGCACCGATGTTGCCGGACTCTATGTCGCGGGAGAGGCCTCCTGCACCGGCCTGCATGGCGCAAACCGGCTGGCCTCGAACTCGCTGCTTGAATGCCTGGTATTTGCTGAAGCTGCAGTAAAGGACATCTTGGCAAGCAATGCCTCGACATTCCCGACCTTGCCGCTGTGGGACGAAAGCCGGGTGACCGATGCCGATGAAGAGGTGGTCATTTCCCACAACTGGGACGAGCTTCGCCGCTTCATGTGGGACTATGTCGGTATAGTCCGCACAACCAAGCGCCTGAAGCGAGCCAAGCACCGCATTGGCTTGTTACGCCGCGAGATCGAGGAGTTCTACGCCAACTTCCGGGTCAGCCATGACCTGATTGAATTACGTAACCTCGTAGCCACTGCCGACTTGATCGTTCGTTGCGCCATGCAGCGCAGGGAAAGCCGGGGACTGCACTTCTCCAGGGACTACCCGGAAATGGCCAAGCAGGCGAAAAATACAGTGCTCAAGCGTCGTCGCTCGCCCCGCTGAACTTTGCCTGCCAGCGCATAAACATCCGCAAGCGTCTCAAATTTTCTCTATTTTCCCGGTCGACCGTAGCAATGATCGTCGCCGGACAATCATCCGCCGTTACCAGGCGGATGACAGTCAACCAGGGATGAATGGTCGCCCCGGGCTTGAGCGTTGCCTGGACAAACTCGTTTTCACCGGCTTTGGCTACGAAAACTTCGCCGCTGCGCTCAAGCCTGATTGAGCCGATTAATGGCGTCAGAGCCCGCCAGGCCTGAATTGCCAGCAACACGACAACGAATACCAACCCGCCCTGAACAGACGAAGCACAGTCAAAGGAGAGTATCGCTGAGCAGGCCAAAATAAGGGCCGACAGAAGCATGACATCGAGAAAGCGCGAACGGTGCAGTCCGACGACTATCGGAAACTGCACCGTTCGTTGTCCTGCCGAACCCGCTTAGATGCGCTTGAAAACCAGCGACCCGTTGGTCCCGCCGAAGCCGAAGTTGTTCTTCAGCCCGTACTCAATATTCATCGGCCGTGCCACATTGGCACAGTAATCAAGATCGCATTCCGGATCCTGATTGAAAATATTGATCGTCGGCGGCGAAATCTGGTTATGAATAGCCAGGACCGTAAACAAGGACTCGATACCACCGGCACCACCCAGCAGATGGCCGGTCATCGACTTTGTCGAATTGACCACCAGCTTGTAGGCGTGATCTCCAAAAGCAGCCTTGACGGCATCCGACTCGTTCTTGTCGCCGAGCGGCGTCGAGGTGCCGTGAGCGTTCAGGTACTGGACGTCAGATGGTTGAATACCGGCGTTCTTCAGCGCATTGACCATGGAGCGGCGCGGGCCATCCATGTTCGGCGCGGTGATGTGATAGGCATCGGCACTCATGCCGTAACCAACCAGTTCGGCATAGATCCTGGCGCCACGTGCCTTGGCGTGCTCGTATTCTTCCAGCACCATGACGCCTGCGCCCTCACCCAACACAAAACCGTCGCGATCCTTGTCCCAGGGCCGACTGGCCGTGGCCGGATCATCGTTGCGTGTCGATAGCGCCCGAGCGGCACAGAACCCACCCATACCCAACGGAGAAACGGTGGATTCAGCGCCCCCTGCAACCATGACATCGGCGTCGCCGTATTCGATGATGCGCGCCGCGTCGCCAATGGAGTGCGTGCCGGTCGTGCAGGCAGACACCAAGGCAATATTCGGCCCCTTGAATCCAAACTGGATCGACAGGTTGCCGGAAATCATGTTGATGATCGAACCGGGAACGAAGAACGGCGACACTTTACGAACGCCACCGACGTTGTATTCGTCCTTGGTTGCCTCGATCAACGGCAGGCCGCCAATGCCGGAGCCGATGGCAACGCCAACACGTTCCAGATCGACAACGTTTTCTTTATCCAGGCCAGCATCACGCACGGCCTGAATGCCAGCAGCCAGGCCAAAATGAATGAAATCATCCATTCGGCGCGCATCTTTGGCGGAAATATATTGAGTAATGTCAAAGTTCTTGACCTCGCCGGCGAACTGAACCGGGAAGGTCGTGGTGTCGAACTTGGTGACAGCGGCAATACCGGATTTGCCGGCAAGAATATTCTGCCAGGCTTCTTCGACGGTGTTTCCGACCGGGCTAACGATGCCCAGACCGGTGATTACGACTCTGCGACGTGCCAAGGTGCACTCCGAAAGCAAAAGTAGCAAGGCCGGCCATGGGGGCCGGCCTTGCCTGGGTCAACCAGAATTGGATTATTTCTTGTTGGCGAGGATGAAATCGACAGCCTGCTGGACCGTGGTGATCTTTTCAGCCTGGTCATCGGGGATTTCGGTCTCGAATTCCTCTTCCAGTGCCATGACCAGTTCAACGGTGTCCAGGGAATCCGCGCCCAGATCGTCCACAAAGGAGGACTCGTTCTTGATGTCCGCTTCGTTCACGCCCAGTTGTTCGGCGACGATCTTCTTGACGCGCTCTACGATGTTATCCATTAGAAAAACTCCTTCCCCTCAGGGGTACGAAAAAAAACGTTGTGATTCTACCAAAAGCCGAGGCTTAGCGAAATCAATCCATGAACATGCCACCATTCACATGCACGGTAGTTCCCGTGACATATGAGGCGGCAGGCGAAACCAGGAAGCCGACGGCACCGGCCACATCTTCCGGGGTACCGGCGCGGGCCAGCGGAATGCTCGCCAGCATGGCGACCTTCTGCTCTTCGGTCAAGGCGTGCGTCATGTCGGTGGCAATAAAGCCTGGCGCGACACAGTTGACCGTAATGTTGCGACTACCAAGTTCGCGGGCCAGCGAGCGACTCAGGCCAGCCACACCGGCCTTGGCAGCACAGTAATTGGCCTGCCCGGCATTGCCCGAATAACCGACAACCGAGGAAATATTGACGATGCGACCAAAACGCGCCTTCATCATGCCGCGCATGACGCCACGCGACAGCCGGAAAACCGCTTTCAGATTGGTGTCAATAACCGCATCCCATTCGTCGTCGCCCATACGCATGGTCAGATTGTCGCGGGTAATGCCTGCGTTATTGACCAGAACGGTGATGGCGCCGAATTCCTTGGCAATAGCGGCAAGCGCCGAATCGGTCTGGGCGACATCGCACACGTTCAGCGTAACGCCCTTGCCCTTGATGCCCGCCTCGGTCAAATAGGCCGAAATTTTCGCGGCACCGTCATCACTGGTTGCCGTACCGATCACGGTAGCCCCCTGCTTGCCCAATTCCAGAGCGATGGCACGACCGATACCGCGGGTGGCGCCTGTAACCAAAGCAATTTTGTCGTTCAGCATCAATTACTCCAGGCCAAGATTGGCTTCGATCGAGGCTGCGTCGGCCAAGGCGACACCGACCACACCATCCGCACAACGCTTGGTCAAACCGGCCAGCACCTTGCCCGGACCGCATTCTGCGACAGTCGCAATCCCCAGCACCGCCATCGACTGGATAGTCTCGACCCAGCGCACCGGATTGTAGGCCTGACGAATCAGCGCATCCTTGATCTGGCCTGGGTCGTTTTCGATGGCAACGTCAACGTTGTTGATCACCGGGATTTGCGGAACATTCAGGGTGAGCTCGGCCAGACGTACCGCAAGCTTGTCAGCGGCCGGACGGATCAGCGAAGAGTGAAATGGTGCTGAAACCGGCAGGGCTTTGGCCATCTTGGCACCGCGAGCCTTACAAGCTTCCATGGCTCGCTCGACAGCTGTCCTGTGCCCGGCAATGACGGTTTGCCCGTTGGCATTGAAATTGACCGGTTCGACTACTTCGCCCTGCGCAGCTTCGGCACAAGCGGCGGCGATGCCTGCATTGTCCAGACCAAGAATGGCCGCCATGGCGCCCGTACCGACCGGCACTGCTTCCTGCATTGCTGCCGCACGCAGGCGAACGAGCGGAACTGCATCCTTGAATTCAATGACGCCGGCAGCAACCAGCGCTGAATATTCGCCAAGGCTGTGCCCGGCAACAACCGCAGGCGTTCTGCCGCCCTTGTCCAGCCACAAACGCCAGGTGGCAATACCGGCGGTCAGCATCACCGGCTGAGTATTGACTGTCTGGGTGAGCGTTTCAGCCGGACCGTCGGCAACCATGGCCCAAAGGTCATCGCCGAGCGCCGCCGAGGCTTCATCAAACGTTGCACGAACGACTGCGGAGTCGCCGTAGGCTGCCATCATGCCAACGCTCTGGGAGCCTTGGCCGGGGAATACGAATGCAAAAGACATGAGTTCGTTCTCTGGTTCAGAATTCGAGAAGGGCCGCGCCCCAGGTAAAACCGCCGCCAACACCCTCGACCAATACTTTCTGGCCACGCTGTATACGTCCATCGCGCACGGCTTCATCCAGCGCTAGCGGTACGGAGGCTGCCGAGGTATTGCCATGACGGTCAACGGTAACAATCACTTTGTTGCGGTCAACGCCCAGTTTCTTTCCCGTCGCTTCAATAATGCGAATGTTGGCCTGATGGGGAATGAGCCAATCAACATCACCAGTTTGAATACCGGCAATCTGACAAACCTCTTCAGCAATGTCGGCCAGAACACGAACGGCAAATTTGAAGACGGACTGTCCATCCATACGCAGGAAAGGATCACCGGTCACTTGCCCTCCGCAAATCTGGCCTGGAACGTTCAGGATGCCGTTCTGGCTGCCATCTGCATGCATTGCGGTAGCCAGAACGCCGGGCTTGTCGGATGCTTCCAGCACGACCGCGCCAGCACCATCACCAAACAAAACACAGGTACCCCGGTCGTTCCAGTCGAGAATGCGCGAAAAGACTTCCGCACCGATAACCAGTGCCCTTTTGTGGCTACCTGAACGAATAAATTTTTCAGCAATACCTAGAGCGTAGGTAAAACCAGCGCATACCGCTTGCACGTCGAAGGCTGCCGCACCTTTGTTACCGAGATTTGCCTGGATCAAGCAGGCGGTACTTGGAAAAATGAAGTCAGGTGTCGACGTGGCGACAATGATCAGGTCAAGATCGGCGGCGGAAACACCAGACATTTCCAGCGCCCGTTGGGCGGCAATCAAGCCAAGTTCGCTGGATGTCGTACCAGGAGCGGCAAGATGGCGACTGCGAATACCAGTTCTGGTAACAATCCACTCGTCGTTCGTGTCTATGCCACGGGCAGCAAGATCATCATTTGTCACAGGGTTGCCAGGGAGATAACTACCCGTACCGATCAAGCGTGCGTACATTCAGACATTCTCCACAACAGGAGCCGGAGTTGGCGACATTTGCGCCAACCGGCTGGAAATGCGCTCCAAAACACGGTTTTCTGCAGCATCGTAGGCGCGAGCTATCGCGTTACCAAAAGCCAACACGTCCGCAGATCCGTGGCTTTTGACCGAAACGCCCTTGAGGCCGAGCAGGATCGCACCGTTATAGCGACGATGATCAAACCGCTTCTTGAAGTTATTGAGTACTGAAATTGCAATGAGAGCAGCTATTTTAGTTAGCCAGTTACGCTTGAACTCGTTGCGTAACGACGAGGCCAGCATTTGGGCCAAACCTTCGGAAGTCTTAAGGGCAACGTTGCCAACAAATCCGTCGCAGACGATGACATCCGCATCGCCGCGATAGATGCCATCACCCTCAACATTGCCGATGAAGTTGAGGCCGGAGGCACGCAACAACTCAGCTGCCGCTTTGACCACTTCGTTACCTTTGATCTCTTCTTCGCCAATATTGAGGATACCAACCGTCGGCGCTTCCTTGTGTTCCATGGCAGCGACCAGCATCGCTGCCATGACACCGAACTGCAAGAGATGTTCCGGGGTGCAATCGACATTCGCACCAAGATCCAGCATGTGCGTATGGCCATTGACCGTAGGCAGCGGCCCACAAAGCGCCGGCCGATCAATTCCCGGCAACATTTTCAGGACGAAGCGAGATATCGCCATCAACGCACCAGTATTACCGGCGGAAACACAGGCATCAGCCGCGCCTTCCTTTATCTGGTTGACAGCGACACGCATCGACGAATCTTTTTTATTGCGCAGCGCGAGCGCCGGCGACTCGTCCATGCCAACGACTTCCGAGGCGTGAACGAGCCGAATGCGGGAATCGCTGGCATGCTCGCCGAGCAACGGACGCAAAACATCTTCCTGACCAACCAGGACGAGATTAGCTGACGGATGCTCCGCAAGAAACTGAATGGCCGCAGGCACCGTCACCGACGGACCGTGGTCACCCCCCATGCAATCAATGGCAATGCGGGTTGTCATGGCAAAATAAAAGGCAGGCGGCTCGTCACGAACCGCCTGCCCTTCATTGAACGATTACTCGCCCTTGCCCTTGACGACTTTTTTGCCCCGATAGAAGCCGGCTGGCGAAATGTGGTGACGCAGGTGCGCTTCACCGGTAGTCGGCTCAACAGCCAACGGAGGGGCAACAAGGAAATCATGAGCGCGATGCATGCCACGCTTGGACGGGGACTTTTTGTTCTGTTGAACGGCCATTTTCTTACTCCAAAAAAATCAGTTCGGCTTACCTTTTAGCCCAGCCAATTTCGCGAACGGATTGATCCGATCACCAGCATTGGCAGCGCCAGGTAAACCACATTTTTCATGCCGCGGCGCCACCGGCAGATCAAGGAGGATTTCATCCTCAACCAACTCGACCACATCCAGTTCGCGTACCACCGGCAGAAAATCCCGGGTATCGTCTTCCAGTTCATCTTGCGACAACTCGGCACCCTCAGGAATCAATTCCAGAAGACTGTCGACATCAAGATCACAAGGCACGGCTTCCAGGCAACGCTGACAGGCAAGCGGGAGCACTCCCGATACCGCCAAATGCAACATGGGTTCTCCGCTATCACCCTTAAAACCTGCCAGACGGAAAGTAACCTCTCCCCCTATCTCTGCCAGCAAATCATGCAGGCGATGAAGATCCGCGACAGCCAACGTTCCCTCGAGAACACGACCATCTCTGGCAAAAGCAAAAGCGTCCGAAATCCTTTTCAATCTTGAACTGTTCCGACCTAAACATTGAATGATATTATTTTTGGCTTTCCAAGTCAAAACAAAGTGCTGCTTCAAGTAATCATCGCAACGCTTTGTTGTAACGGATTTTTCATGTCTCAGAATCTCATTCTCGCCTCTACCTCGCCATTTCGCCGCGAATTGCTCAGCCGCCTCGGCCTACCGTTCGATGTTGCGAACCCTCAAACGGACGAAAGCGCTCTCCCCGGAGAAACACCCGAGCAGATTGCCCTTCGACTTTCGGAAGCGAAGGCAAGGGCTGTTGCAACACTCCATCCCGACGCACTGATCATCGGGAGCGATCAGGTTGCTGCGGTCGACGGGAAAATATACGGAAAACCAGGCACACACGAGCGTGCCGTTGAGCAGTTGCGCGCCCTATCCGGAAAGACTGTTAATTTCTTCACAGGACTTTGCCTACTCAACGCCAGAACCGGCGAAACCCAGCTTCGGGGAGTGCCAATGCTGGTCACCTTCAGGCAATTAAGTGATCACGAGATCGAAAATTATTTATCCCGCGAACCGGCTTACAACTGTGCCGGATCTGCCAAATCAGAAGGCTTGGGGATCGCGCTCCTGAGCAGTATGCGTGGCGATGACCCAAATGCCCTGGTGGGGTTGCCACTGATTGCGCTGTGCGACATGTTGCGCGCCCAAGGCGTGGCGGTTCTTTGATGGCTGGTACGCTCTATCTGATCCCCGTTCCACTTGGCCCGACTGCACCGCAAGAGTCGCTACCTGCCAATGTACTCACCACTATCCGGCCATTGACGCATTTTATTGTCGAGCAGGCAAAAACCGCGCGCGCCTTCCTGAAGGCCGCTGGCACCAACGCACCGCTGCAGGAATTGCAACTCCATGAATTGAACGAGCACACCAAAGCAAATGAACTCAGCTTTCTGCTCGAGCCATTACGCGCCGGCCACGATGTTGGTTTGCTTTCAGAGGCCGGTTGCCCGGCTGTTGCCGATCCCGGCGCCAATCTGGTGGCGTTGGCGCAGTCCGAGAATATTCGCGTCGTACCACTCATCGGCCCCTCCTCGCTCTTGCTCGCCTTGATGGCTTCCGGGCTTAACGGGCAACGCTTCTCATTTCAGGGTTACCTGCCCGCCAAGGAAGCCGAGCGCACGAAAATGTTGCGCGATCTTGAGGCCGAGTCAAAAAAACGCCAGCAGACGCAGATTTTCATAGAAACACCGTACCGCAACCGTGCGATGTTTGAGGCAATTCTCCAGTCCTGTCAGCCAACCACTCGCTTGACTATCGCCACGGACCTGACCTTGCCTGGCGAATCCGTGCTGACGCGCACGATCGCTGCCTGGAAAAAACAAACGCCGCCCGAAATCGAGCGGCGTCCAACGGTTTTTTTGCTGCTGGCCTGAGTCTCAGCGAAGACTGACGCCGGCAGCACTTTCCGAGAAGCCCTTCCAGAAACCGGCAAATGTACTGGCGCCGAGGCGCTTGGCGAAACGTTCGGCGATATTGTCCTTGACCGAATAATCAAGCACCTTATCCGCCTTGATGACGTCGCGCGCCACCGACTCGACGCTACCAAAATCGTCGGCCAGGCCCAGTTGCACGCTCTGAGCCCCTGTCCACATCAGGCCGGAGAACATTTCCGGGGTTTCCTTGAGGCGCTTCCCTCGTCCAGTTTTGACGACATCAATGAATTGCTGGTGAATATCGTTGAGCAGCGCCTGGGCGTGCACCTTGTGCTGCGGCGCCTGTGGAGAAAACGGATCAAGGAATCCCTTGTTTTCACCAGCGGTCAGCAGACGCCGTTCGACGCCTAATTTGTCCATGGCGCCAGTAAACCCGAAACCATCCATCAGCACGCCGATGGAGCCAACAATGCTGGCCTTGTTGACGTAAATACTGTCGGCCGCTGCCGCGACGTAATACCCACCAGAGGCGCACATGTCCTCGACCACCGCATACAGGAGCTTGTCCGGATACTTGCCACGCAGACGGCGGATTTCGTCATTGATGATCCCGGCCTGAACCGGGCTACCGCCCGGACTATTGATGCGCAGGATGATACCGGCAACGTTCTTTTCTTCGAAGGCGCTGTTCAGTGCGGCGACGATGTTTTCAGCATTGCTCTCGCCCTTGGCCTCTATGACGCCATTCAGCGTAACCAAGGCCGTATGACGTTCCTGATGCTCGGCACCGGTACCCCAATCGACAACAGCAATCAGCACAACCAGCAAATAAATGAAGCCCAAGGCCTTGAAGGCGATTCCCCAGCGCCGACGCGTCCGTTGCTCATCGAGCGCAGCGAACACTAATTTTTCCAAGGTTTTCCGCTCCCAGGCGGAGTCGTTGTTGGGCGTTTGGGGGCTATCCATGATTATTTTCTTGCTCTATAAAAATCTGACCGTTGATCTCGATGACCTTCAGGGACTTCAAACCCTTTCCCTGACAGCGACCACCAAGACATCTGCCCGACTCTGGAGCATAAAGTGCGCCATGAATCGAGCAAATCAAGTATAGCTTGGAATCATCGAAGAATTCGCCAGGCAACCAGTCGAGCTCGGCCGGAACATGGCCGCACTCATTCAAATAGGCGTAGGCCTTACCATGAAACCGGATGACGAAGGCTGGTGCCTGGCGCCCGTAGCGATCAACCGCAAAGCGAACACCCCGACCGCCCTCTGCAAGCTCCTCACTGGCGCAGATCAGGCGAAGTCCCGAAGCCACCGATCAAGTTCCTCAACGCTATGCAGACAGGCCGCCGGCCGGTGATCCAGAAGGTGGTCGTGCGGATGTGCGCCATATGTTACCGCAAGGCTGTCGACGCCGGCATTCGTCGCCATCAGCAGGTCATGCGAGGTGTCACCGATCATGACCGTCGACTCGGCCGCCGCACCAAACTCGGCCATCAACTCCAGGAGCATTTGCGGATGCGGTTTTGAATGACATTCATCGGCGCAACGCGAGGACTGGAATAACGGGCGCAAACCCGAATGATCGAGGGCCCGCTCCAGTCCAAGCCGGCTTTTGCCAGTGGCGACAGCCAAGATATGCCCAGCCGCCTTCAGGCGTTGCAACATCTCTGGCACGCCAGCAAACAGTGCCAAGCTGCGGTCGCCCGCCAGATAGTGAAAACGATAGCGCTCAACCATCGCCTGAGTACTTTCCGGCGGCAAGTCTGGTACCGCATGGCGCAAGGCGTCAGTCAATCCCAGTCCGATGACATGGCGAGCACGGGCGTCGTCGGGGACGGGCAGACCCAGATCACGGCACGACGCCTGGATGGCATGAACAATGGCGCCAGCCGAATCCAGCAGCGTACCATCCCAGTCAAACACAACCAGTTCATATTTCATCGTTTATTCAGTATTTCTTCCAGATTGTCTGATTTGAATTCTGGGTCTTTTTCCCGGTTGACCGTAGCAATATAGCTTGCGAAGCTATCCGGAAGCGGCGCAATGCACTCTAGCGGAGTCGCCGTCAGCGGGTGGCGAAAAGCCATCCGCCAGGCATGCAACGCCATACGTTTCAAGCCATCACGCTTGAGATTCTTGTTCAACGCAAAATCGCCATATTTTTCATCGCCCAGAATAGGAAAACCGAGATGCGCCAAATGAACGCGAATCTGGTGCGTCCGCCCGGTTTTCAACTGAGCCTCAAGCAGACTCATATCCGGCCAGCGAGCCAGCAAGCGGAAGATCGTATGCGAAGCCTTGCCCTCGGGATTGACCGAAACACGTCGTTCGCCGCCCTCCGTCAGGTATTTGTGGAGCGGCAACTTGACGTGCTGGGTGGTGTTCATCCAGCGCCCCTTGACCAGAACCAGGTAGCGTTTGTCGGCACCTGCCCCGTGTTCGCGAAACATGTCGTGCAGAGCAGTCAGCGCCAGCCGCTTCTTGCCGACCAACAGAACGCCTGAGGTTTCCCGATCCAGCCGGTGCGCCAGCTCGAGGAACTTGGCCAGGGGGCGCTGCCGGCGCAAAGCCTCGATGACACCAAAACTGACGCCGCTGCCACCATGGACGGCAATGCCTTCCGGCTTGTCGATGACGAGCATTGCTTCATCTTCATAGATGATGGGCAGATCAATACGCTCCTTGGCTGCTTCATCAACCTCATTCTGCGGCCGCTCGGCGATGCGGATAGGCGGAATTCGAACGTTGTCGCCAATACAAAGACGATAGGTCGCATCAACTCGGCCGCTATTCACCCGTACTTCGCCACTCCGCAAAATCCGGTAGATATGGCTCTTCGGCACCCCCTTGCAGCGCCGTATCAGAAAGTTGTCGAGGCGCTGCCCTGCTTCTTCTTCGCCGATCACTGCGTGCGTGACTGAATTGTTACCTACCCCGGTCATTTTCTAATATACTGCCTGCGTTCTACGTCTCGGTTTGCAAGAGATGCCGAACCGTCAGACCGTTTGTGACCTTGCGCTTAATGCGCGACCGCCAAGCGGCAGGCTCGTAGTCTCACCTGTGCCAACTGCCCAGGCCAGACCAACGTAAAACGACTGGTTAAGTTCACTCACCAAAAGTAGTGATGTTAATGGATAAGCCCACTGTAAGCACGCACGGATTGCCCGTTGCAGGAATTTTCAGGTCGCGCATTTCAATAAAAAGCACGCGGCCGTTTGTTGATCAGCACATTCACCATCGCCTTTGCCAACCATCACTCATGACGCAACCCGATAACTGAAACTGTCGCTGCCTGCCCGGGCGTTTCGTTGCAGCGTGCTGCTGTGCGCTGGAGCCCGAAAATAATGAAACGCATGCTATTCAATGCGACACAGGCGGAAGAACTCCGTGTCGCCATTGTCGATGGTCAAAAACTGATTGATCTCGACATTGAATCCGCCGCCAAGGAACAACGCAAAAGCAACATCTACAAGGGTGTCATCACCCGCATCGAACCGTCGCTCGAAGCCTGCTTCGTCGACTACGGTGCCGACCGCCACGGTTTCCTTCCTTTCAAGGAAGTCTCCCGCGCCTACTTTCAGCCGGGCACAGAAGCCGGCCGCGCCCGAATTCAGGATGCCCTGAAAGAAGGCCAGGAACTGATCGTCCAGGTCGACAAGGACGAACGCGGCAACAAGGGCGCCGCCCTCACCACCTACGTATCTCTAGCCGGCCGTTATCTCGTACTGATGCCGAACAACCCGCGCGGCGGTGGCGTTTCCCGTCGCGTTGATGGTGACGAGCGCGCCGAACTGCGTGATGTCATGGATCAGCTTGAAGTGCCCAACGGCATGAGCCTGATTGCCCGAACAGCAGCCATCGGCCGCCAAGCTGAAGAATTACAGTGGGATCTGAACTACCTGTTGCAACTGTGGACCGCCATCGACGGTGCCGCCCAGCAGCAAAGCGGCGCATTCCTTATTTATCTCGAAGGCAGCCTCGTCATTCGCGCCATTCGCGATTACTTCCAACCCGATATCGGTGAAATTCTCATCGACACCGATGAAGTCTACGAACAGGCCCGCGCCTTCATGGGAACGGTCATGCCGGGCAACGTCAATCGGGTCAAACGCTACCGTGACGACGTTCCGCTCTTCTCGCGTTTCCAGATTGAGCACCAGATCGAAACCGCTTTTGCCCGCCAGGTCAACCTGCCATCCGGCGGAGCCATCGTCATTGACCACACCGAAGCGCTGGTCGCCGTCGACGTAAACTCCGGTCGCTCGACCAAGGGTTCCGACATCGAGGAAACCGCGCTCAAGACCAATCAGGAAGCAGCCGACGAACTGGCCCGCCAATTGCGCCTGCGCGACCTTGGTGGCCTGATCGTCATCGACTTTATCGACATGGAAAGCCAGAAGAATCAGCGCGACGTCGAAAATCGCCTGCGCGACGGTCTGCGCTTCGACCGCGCCCGAGTTCAGATGGGCAAGATTAGCCGCTTTGGCCTGATGGAACTGTCCCGCCAGCGCCTGCGCCCCGCCCTTGCCGAAACTAGCTACATCCCCTGCCCGCGCTGCACCGGGACCGGCCACATTCGCTCGGCCGAATCGGCGGCATTGCACATCCTGCGCATTCTCGAAGAGGAGGCGATGAAGGAAAACACTGGCGCCGTACACGTTCAGGTTCCGGTCGATGTTGCGACTTTCCTGCTCAACGAAAAGCGACCTGACATCCAGGCGATCGAGTTGCGCCACCGGGTCACCATCCTGCTCATTCCCAACATCCATCTCGAGACGCCGGCCCACACCATCACCCGCCTGCGTCACGACGACCTGAATCATGATGACCCGCAGAAGCCCTCATACCGCATGGTCGACATGCCTATCGAGGAAGCCATCAAGCAGGCCACCCAGCAGGAAGCGGCCAAACCACGCCAGGAAGCCGCTATCAAGGGCATCTCCCCGGATCAACCGGCGCCCATGCTTCCGGAAAAATCGGACGCTCCGGCTGTGGCATCCGCTCAGCAGGAAACCGGCCTGTTCTCCAAGATATTCTCGTGGTTCCGTTCGCCAGCCAAAGCGGTCGAACCCGTGGCTGCTCCAGAGCCAGCCAGAAAGCCGCGCGAAGGCCGCGGCGATGGTCGGCGCGACCGCGATGGCCGTCGTGGCGGACGCAATGCCAACAAGCGCGATGAAGAACGCAGCGAACGCAACAAGGATCGCGGCAATCGCAACGAGCGCAATGTGGAAAAATCGCCGCTCGACGAGACTGGCTCTGGCCAAAACGAGCGCCAGGAACGACGCCCACGCGGCGAGAGGAAGCCGCGTAGCGAGCGGCCACAAGCTGAAACCAACGAAAGCAAGCTAACGCAACAGATGATAGCTGCGGATCAATCCGGATCAATCGCGCCGCCAAACGGTAACGAAGCTCAGGACACCGCAGGTGAGGAGCAAGGAAATCGCCGTCGCGGTCGTCGTGGTGGCCGTGGCCGTGGCGAGCGTCGCAACGAGGCAGAAACCGTGGCAACGACTGTTGTTGAGGCCAGCGAAATCGGGGCACCGACTAACGTAGCAGCCGAACCAGTCAGCCACGAACCAGTAGTCGTTGTGATTCCGGTCATCGAGCCTGTTGTACCCGCCCCTGAAGCTGAAGCACCTGTCTCGGCACCAGTCGCAGAGGTTATTGAAGAAATCGCGCCGGTTACACCACCTCCAACGGTGGAAGCAGACTTGCCAGAAATCGCTACGGTCGACGTTCAGGAAATCCCGAAAACGATGGCGCAGCCAGTTCCCGTCATTCAGGAACCAGTGAATATTGAATCTGCCCTGGCTGAAAGCGGACTCGTCCTGGTTCAGACGTCAGCTCCTGCAACCCCCATTGCTCAAGCGGAGCCACCGGTGAAACTGGGGCGTCCACGAAAGCAGAAGCCGGTCAGCGAACAGGCTGAAAATGAACCGTTAGTAATGGTTGAAACCGGGAAATAACCGGGAAATCGGTCTTGCCATCCAGACAAAGAAGGGGCTCTCACGGGAGCCCCTTCTTTTTGCCGGAATCAGGCGTTTTCCAACTTCTTCTTTATCTCCTCAACCAGCCCCTGCGAGGCATCCTCCACCATGTCTAGGACAAGATCAAAGCCATGACCCAGACCGTAATATGGGTCGGGAACTTCGTCATCATCGAAATTTCTTGAGTAGCTCATAAACAGTCCGATGCGCTTTTGCTGCTCAGGCGTGGCCATCCGCATCAGATTGTCGAGATTGCTCTTGTCCATCGCCAAAATCAGGTCGAAATAGTCGAGATCCTGCCGAGCCACCTTTCGGGCCCGCAACTGCGACAGATTGTAGCCCCTTGCTGCTGCTGCCCGTTGCGTCCGAGAGTCTGGCGCTTCGCCCACATGGTAACCATGCGTCCCTGCAGAATCAACTTCAACTTTACTTCCCATATTATTGATTTTTATAAAATACTTAAAAACTCCTTCAGCTGTCGGTGATCTGCAGATATTACCCATGCAGACAAGAAGCACGCGATAGCTCATTTTGTCTCTCCATCCGGGTCGTGTCGCGCCACACCGAATACTTGCTCCTTCAACCGGAACAGGTCGTCGCGGGCTGCCGCCGCTTTTTCGAATTCCAGGTTCTTCGCGCTCTCCAGCATTGATCTCTCAAGGCGCTTGATTTCCCTGGCCACTGTCTTCTCGTCCATAGCCTCGTAGACTGCCAACTGCTGAGCGGCCTTCCGTTCGGTCTGGGCCGATTCTGCATCATAAACCCCATCGATGATGTCCTTGATCTTCTTGGACACCCCGCGCGGGGTGATGCCATGCTCCAGATTGAAGCTAATCTGCTTTTCCCGACGCCGCCCGGTTTCAGCAATCGCTTGCTGCATGGACTTGGTTATCGTATCAGCGTAGAGAATCGCTGTGCCATGAATATGACGGGCGGCACGTCCGATTGTCTGAATGAGTGATCGTTCTGAACGAAGAAACCCCTCCTTGTCGGCATCGAGAATTGCCACCAAAGACACCTCCGGAATATCCAGTCCTTCGCGCAGCAAATTGATGCCGACCAGAACATCGAACTCACCGATGCGAAGATCACGAATGATTTCAACGCGCTCGACGGTATCGATGTCCGAATGCAGGTAGCGAACCTTGATATCGTTGTCAGCCAGAAAATCCGTCAGGTCCTCTGACATGCGCTTGGTCAGCGTGGTGACCAGCACCCGTTCGCCAACAGCCACTCGCAAACCAATTTCCGCCAGCAAATCATCGACCTGAGTCGAGGCTGGTCGAACGATGACTTGAGGATCGATCAAGCCGGTGGGACGAACCACTTGCTCGACCACCTGACCGGCATGCTGTTGCTCATAGTCTGCAGGAGTGGCCGAGACGAAGATGGTTTGGCGCATATGCGCCTCGAATTCGGCGAATTGCAATGGACGGTTATCCAGGGCAGATGGCAGGCGAAAGCCGTAATCCACAAGATTTTCCTTGCGTGACCGATCACCCTTGTACATGCCGCCGACCTGTCCAATGCCAACATGCGACTCATCAATGAACATCAAGGCATCTGCCGGCAGATAATCGATCAATGTTGGTGGCGATTCGCCGGCCTTACGCCCGGAAAAATGTCTTGAGTAATTCTCAATGCCCTTGCAGAAGCCAATCTGGTCGAGCATTTCAAGGTCAAACCGGGTACGTTGCTCAATACGCTGCGCTTCGACCAACTTATTATTCCGGACAAAGAAGTCAATCCGTTCGCGCAACTCTTCCTTTATCGCTTCTATCGCGCGCAGCACGGTGCCACGCGGCGTAACGTAATGGGACGCTGGGAACACGGTAAAACGAAGTGCCTTGTGCAGAAGATGGCCAGTTAGCGGGTCGAAAAACTGCAGAGCCTCAACCTCATCATCGAACAGGGAAACGCGAATGGCGTGCTCGGCATGCTCGGCAGGGAAAATATCGATAATGTCCCCCCGAACGCGAAATGTGCCGCGATGAAAATCCGTCTCGTTGCGTTCGTACTGCATGTCGGTGAGGCGTTTGACGATGGCTCGCTGATCCAGTCTGTCTCCGACACGCATGGTCAGGATCATGTTGTGATATTCGTCGCGATCACCGATACCGTAGATACAGGAAACCGTGGCGACAATGACTACATCCCGCCGCTCGATCAGGCTTTTCGTCGCCGACAGCCGCATTTGCTCGATGTGTTCGTTGATCGAACTGTCTTTCTCGATGAACAGGTCGCGTGACGGAACATAGGCCTCCGGCTGGTAGTAGTCGTAGTACGAAACGAAGTACTCCACCGCGTTCTCCGGAAAAAATTCCTTAAATTCCGAATACAACTGCGCCGCGAGTGTCTTGTTCGGGGCTAGCACCAGGGCCGGACGACCGGTGCGGGCGATGACGTTGGCCATCGTATAAGTCTTCCCGGAGCCGGTTACGCCAAGCAAGGTCTGGAATGACAGGCCATCCTCCAGCCCCTCGACAAGTTGCCTGATCGCCTCTGGCTGATCGCCCGCAGGAGGAAAGGGTTGATGCAATCGAAAAGGGCTGCCATCAAAGCAGGCAACCGGAGTGATGTTGTTGGTTTCGCTCATGCTAAAATTCTTCGGTTTTTTCGTCGCGCAGCAAATCGGCTACGCGGACATTGTTTGTATTATTTCACGGAGTTCCTATGTCCTCTTCGATCTTCGCAGCGGTGGAAATGGCCCCGCGCGATCCTATCCTCGGCCTGAATGAAGCTTTCAACGCCGACGCGCGAACCACCAAGGTCAACCTCGGCGTTGGTGTGTATTTCGACGACAATGGAAAGATTCCTTTGCTGGCCGCCGTCAAAGCCGCAGAAGACGCTCGTGTGAAAGCAGCCTTGCCGCGCGGCTACCAGCCGATCGAAGGCTCCCCAGCCTACAATCAGGCAGTTCAAAATCTATTGCTGGGCAAGGATTCTGCCCTGATAGCCAATGGTCAGGTTATCACCGCTCAGGCTCTGGGTGGCACAGGGGCACTGAAAATTGGTGCCGACTATCTGAAGCGCCTCAACCCGGATGCCAAGGTCTATATCAGTGACCCTTCCTGGGAAAATCATCGCGCCCTGTTTGAATCTGCCGGTTTTGTGGTTGAAAGTTATCCGTACTACGATGCTGCAACGCGCAGCGTCAATTTTTCCGGCCTGACAGCCTGCTTGAACGACCTGGCCGCCGGCTCCATCATCCTTCTGCATGCCTGCTGCCACAATCCGACCGGCGCCGACCTGACGGATGCCCAGTGGAGCGAAATCGTTCGCATCTGCCAGGAACGCGGCTTGGTTCCATTCCTCGACATGGCCTATCAGGGCTTTGCTGACGGCATTGATGCGGACGCTGTGGCTGTTCGTGCTTTCTCCGCTTCTGGTCTGCAATTCTTCGCTTCCAGCTCGTTCTCCAAGAACTTCTCGCTGTATGGCGAGCGTGTTGGCGCGCTGTCCATCGTCACCTCGAGCAAGGAAGAGTCAGCCCGGGTTCTTTCGCAAGTCAAGCGCGTCATCCGCACCAATTACTCCAACCCGCCGACCCATGGCGGCGCGCTGGTTGCCGGTGTCCTCGCCTCCGTAGAACTGCGCCAGCTTTGGGAAACCGAACTCGCCGGCATGCGTGATCGCATTCGCGCCATGCGCACCGGCCTGGTCGATGCCATCAAGGCCCAGGGCATCGCACAGGACTTCTCCTTCGTTGCCCAGCAGCGCGGCATGTTCTCCTACACCGGACTTAGCGTTGCCCAAGTTGATCGTATGCGTGACGAGTTTGGCATCTACGCCGTGTCAACCGGCCGAATCTGCCTGGCTGCGCTGAACACCAAGAACCTGGATTACGTAGCCAAGGCAATTGCTGCCGTCACCAAGGGCTGATCGGTTCAGCAACCAAAACATGAAAGGGCGGGACCTCGGTTCCGCCCTTTTTTCATTTCCGTGTCGTTGCGTTGAGGTCAGGCAAGGTGCCAAAAACACGAACTGACGCATTCTGGCTGGACACCGAGGTTTGCATCGTAACGGACATATTGGCCTCAACCTCCCCGTTGCGCGCTGAATTGAATTGCCCTGCCGCGGTAACCGTCCCGGCATCCATTTTGATCTCTCGACCAACTACCCGGCCGGGACTGATATTGACAGTCGAACGCAGGCGATCAAACTTGGTCAAGCCGCCCCGAACCTCTGATACGCCGCCACGGCGAACCGCCTCGCCAAGATCTACACCGTGGAAAGCGCCACGGGTGATTTCCATAACCAAAACCGCTTCAAGATTGCTCCACAAGCCTTCCCAGTCACGTCCGCTTGAACGCAAACGTAGCGAACCGCTCATATCCCCCTCGAGCATTAACGAGGGTGCAAAAGCTGCACTTACCTTGCGGCTATCGAGTCGGCTATATGTACCATCCCCCGCCATTGACAAGCCATTGCTCCAGTCGAGAAGCCAGTTGCCACGCAGAATCCCGCCAAGGAAGGTGGTATCGATGTTCTGGATCAGCAACTTGTCTTTCTGCAAGACTCCCTTGGCCTGAAGCGAGGCAAACGAAATCAAGCCTCCCGCCGGCGACCACGCTCGCCCTTCGATATTCAAACCGAGCCCCTGACTATTCGGTTGTGCGTTAACGAGTACGCTACGGTCTACTGATTCGAAGGTGGCTTTTTCAATCCCCCCATCCTGCCCCACCGTTATATCGCCAAAAAGATCATCTATAGCCAGGCTGTCACCGAGTGTGAGTTGCAAATGTTCGATCACCAGCTTTCGCGCGACCACTTCCTGATTGCCTCCCACATCACCCATGAACATTGGCATGGCGAGAAGGCTGTTGGCTGGCAATCTGGCGCGTGAGATTTCAATTTTTGCTATTTGATATGGTGCGTCACCCAACAGCGTATGCGGCGAGAATATGCGTATTTCAGCAATATCGCCGTCGCCCGACTCTCCGAGATGAATTCCCGTCAGCTTCAGCGCCGGACTCGGAAATAAAGCGATGCCGACAAGATCTATTTTTACGGGGGTTTTGAGCATTCGCGTCGCCGAAGCCTCGAGCGCCGGCTTGAACTGCTCATAGGGGTAAAAAATAGCCACGACGACAAAAGTGGCCAGTAGCGCCGAGATCCCAAGCAACAATTTTCGCCCTGCCGACGTGCCCTGGCGGTTGGGTTGGAGTTCCGGCTCTCGCTTGTCGCCTATCACTGCTGTCTCGGTCGCGATGATGGAAGGTGACGGAAGAATAGGCTTGCCGAAGGACGAGAAATTGCTCGCCGCGCTCTGGCCCCGTCTTGACTCGGGGGCTCCCAGTGACTTTGGCCCGAAAGTTGAAAACTGTGACATAGGAGGAGCTGGTTCGGGCGTTGCCAATTGCTTCTCGGCCTTACTCCTCTCATCCCGCATCGACTCGGCGTCCACGGATGGTGCGATATACCCGCCCGCTTCCAGTTCACGCAACGCAGACAGAACCAGCCGAGGATTGCCGATCTTGGCGGTCAACTCCTCAACACTCATCTTTCCGTCGACCTGCACCAAGACCATGCGCAGATTGCGCTGGACTACCCGTGTGCTCTGACGAACAGCCTCATCGCCTGTCGGCGTTTTTGCATATACCAAATTGGAATCCATAAACCCGCATTTTCTTCTTAAAACACCACAAGACGCTTGACACGAGGGGATTCTACTCCTATAATGCACGCCTCTGTTCCTCGATAGCTCAGTCGGTAGAGCGCCGGACTGTTAATCCGTAGGTCCCTGGTTCGAGCCCAGGTCGGGGAGCCAGAGAACCAAGCACTTAGCCCAGCCAATTTGGTTGGGCTTTTTGCTTTTCCGGGCCATCGTAGCGGAATCGCAGCCAAGAAAAGCCTCGTTTTTCTGGCGAATGATAATAGCATGCAGCGCGCGATTTCACGGATGGCAAACGGTGACCGTTTCTTCGACTTCAGTGCATAAATCCATGCTTGCGTTGTTCCGGGTATAGTTGAGCGGCGTCCGCTCGCCCCGACATCCTGCGGTTCGTCGCCATGCGCGAAAATGGACGGTAAAACTGTAGCCCGCACCCGCTGAGTGAGCCGGACTCGCGGTTGCCGAACAAAAAGGAACATCAGTTGATATCGCACCTCTACCCCCTGGCAGCATTGCTTGTCGGGGTTGCTTTTCTGCTCCTCGGCAATGGCCTGCTCGGCACCTTGCTCGCTGTGCGGGGTGGCATCGAGGGTTTCAGCACTCACGCACTTGGCATGTTGGGTTCGATGTACTTCGTCGGTTTTTTGGCAGGTACCTATCTTGGGCCGCTGATGATTCGGCGAGTCGGGCATGTCCGGGCGTTTTCCTTCTTTACCGCCACTATCGCCGGCGCCGTGCTTCTTCACGAACTGTTGCCGATTCCCTGGGTTTGGGGACTATTGCGGGCGCTGACCGGGATGGCCATGGTCGGTCTGTACACGACCATCGAGAGCTGGCTGAACAGCTATGCGCCGAGCGCCCAGCGTACTCAGATATTTGCTGCGTACATGGCGGTCAATCTTGCTTCGCTTGCCCTCTCGCAGCAATTCATCAACTGGGCAACCCCGGAGGGACACACGCTTTTTGCCATCGCCGCGCTGAGTTTTTGTATGGCAGTGCTGCCGGTTTCGGCAACCCGGCTGACCCAGCCGGTTATTCATCAGGTTGCAACACTTCAACTCAGGCTTCTTTACGATACGGCGCCGGTCGCCGTCGTCGCTGCGCTGATTTCCGGACTGGCCCAAGGCGCTTTCTGGGGACTTGCCGCCGTCTGGGCCGACAAGATTAGTGCCAGTACAGAAGGTGTCGCCTGGTTCATGACCATGACCATCGTCGGCGGCGCCGTCTTCCAGTGGCCGATCGGTTACATGACCGACCGCCTGGAGCGGGCCCACGTGATCACCGTGGTCTCGCTGATTGCTGCGGGACTGGCCATCTTGCTGCTTTTTGCCGGTCAGCATGGCGGCAAGGTGGCAGCGGTCGCGGGCTTCGTCTATGGCGGCTTCGCGTTCTCCCTTTACCCGATGGCGGTGGCCCGCATGATGGATCGGCTGGATCCGAAAGATGTCGTCTCCGGTAGCGCCGGCTTGCTCCTCATGCATGGCTGCGGCGCCATCGTCGGGCCGCTGATCGCCGGGGTCGGAATGACTGCGTTCGGCCCGGAAGCATTGCCGGCCTGGTTTGCGATCAGCGAGGTCGGACTGGCCATTGCGGCGTGGATACTGGGCCGCAAGATTCCAGATGATGTAGAGCACCAGACCCGTTTCGTACCGATGGTCCGCACGGCATCAACCGCATTCGAAATGATCAATCCGGAACCGACGAATGGTGTGGAAAGCCGTTAGCGCAGCCCGGCTGGAAGCGACGGGCAAGGCCGCCGACATTTGACGGGCGGCGCTATGCTTTGGGATACTTTGGAGAGGAGGCCTTGAAGTCTCAGCCTCTCCAGCCCATCCGACGACCGGATCAGCAGCAGTTTCCCGGTTGCACCTGTTCCGTATGGGGCTTGCAGGCCACGCCACGCCTGCAATGGTCTGCCCCGGATGATAACGAAGCGCGTGTCCCGGCTGCCAGCTTTGGCAAGCTCGGGGCGCTCCAGATCATGGGGGAGACGAACGATGAACAGACAGTTCATGAAGATCACCGGCAAGTGCGCCACGCGATGCACCCGATCCGGGTTCCGGGCGCTGGTACTGGCCGGTTTGCTGACTACCATGCCGATTGCTACGGTCAACGCCGAAACCTTGGCCATTTCCTGCGGCGCTGTTGGCCAGGAATTGCAGTTATGCAAGGAAGGCACTGAAGCCTGGGCGAAGCGAACGGGCAACCGGGTCAAGGTGATTTCGACGCCGAACTCGGCCACCGAGCGACTGGCCCTCTACCAGCAGATACTCGCTGCCGAGTCGCCGGAAATCGATGTTTTCCAGATCGACATCATCTGGCCGGGCATACTGGCCGGCCATTTCATCGACCTCTCAAAACACATAGACCCGACCGCCATAGCCGAGCACTTCCCGGCCATCGTCGCCAACAATACAGTCAAGGGTAAACTGGTCGCCCTGCCCTGGTTCACCGATGCCGGCGTGCTTTATTACCGACAGGATCTGCTCGACAAATACCAAGCCACGCCGCCGCAGACCTGGGCCGAACTGACCACCACTGCACAAAGGATTCAGGACGGAGAACGGGCCGCCGGCAATCCGCGCCTGCAGGGGTTCGTCTTTCAGGCCAAGGGCTACGAGGGCCTGACCTGCAATGGACTGGAATGGGTGGACAGCTTCGGTGGCGGCACGCTGGTCGGCGCCAAGGGCGAGGCCAGCATCAACAATCCGCAGGCGGTCGCCGCACTCAAGATGGCGGCCGGTTGGATCGGTACGATCGCGCCACAGGGCGTGCTCAATTACGACGAGGAAGAAAGCCGCGGTGTTTTTCAAAGCGGCAACGCGGTGTTCATGCGCAACTGGCCCTATGCCTGGGCGCTGGCCAACGCCGCCGACAGCCCGGTACGCGGCAAGGTCGGCGTCATCGCTTTGCCCAGTGGCGGCGCGGCCGGCAAGCATAGCGGTGTACTCGGCGGCTGGAATCTGGCCGTCTCGCGCTATTCGGCCCACCCCGAATTGGCGGCCGATCTCGTCCGTTATCTGACCAGCCGCGCCGAGCAGAAGCGGCGGGCCATTGCTGGGTCATATAACCCGACCATGCCAGCCCTCTACAAGGATGCTGAGGTATTGGCCGCCACCCCCTTCTTCGGCCAGCTTTACCCGACCTTCGCCAATGCCGTGGCCCGACCGTCGCGGCAGACCGGCGCCAAGTACAACCGGGTCAGCGCCGAGTTCTACAATACCGTGCGCGATGTACTGAGCGGCCAGCGCCCGGCCGGCGAAGCCCTGGCCGGACTGCAACGCCGGCTTGATCGTCTGTCGCGGGGTGGCCGCTGGTGACGGCCGGGCCGCACCAGGCTCCAAGCACCCGAAATTCGCCACTGACCCGGCAGCGCATCCGTTCAGCCTGGCTTTTCGTCACCCCTTTGTTGCTGGTGCTGGCGCTGGTTGCCGGCTGGCCGCTCTTGCGCACGGTGTGGTTCAGCCTGACCGATGCCAACCTGGCCGAATTGTCGGCCGCCCAGTTCGTCGGCCTCGACAATTACCACTATTTGTTCGACGACCCCGACTGGTGGCAGGCGGTGCGCAACACGCTGATCTTCGCCGGCGTCTCGGTCGGCCTCGAAACCGTGCTCGGGCTGGCCATCGCACTGGCCCTCAACGCCCGGTTTCCTGGCCGCGGCCTGCTGCGCGCCGCCATTCTTGTGCCCTGGGCGATCCCCACCGTGGTGTCAGCCAAGATGTGGGGCTGGATGTACAACGACGTGTTCGGCATCATCAACCACTTGCTGCTTGCCGCCGGATTGATCGCCGAGCCGCAAGCATGGACCGCCTCGCCCGACCTGGCGCTGGCCGCGATCATCGCGGTCGACGTCTGGAAAGCCACGCCTTTCATGGCCTTGCTGCTGCTCGCCGGGCTGCAGATGCTGCCGCGCGAATGTTATGAAAGCGCTGCAGTCGATGGCGTGCATCCGCTCAAGGTGTTCTTCCGCATCACCTTGCCGCTGCTCAAGCCGGCGCTGGCCGTCGCGCTGATTTTCCGCCTGCTCGACGCCCTGCGCGTTTTCGATCTGATCTACGTGATGACCGGCAACAGCCGCGACACCATGTCGATGTCGGTCTATGCCCGGCAGCAACTGGTCGATTTTCAGGATGTCGGCTACGGCTCGGCGGCGGCCACCCTGCTTTTCCTGCTGATCGCCTTGTTCACCATCGTTTATCTGACCCTGGCCCGGGTCGGGCGGGAGGATTGAGCATGCGTAACTTCCGTCGTCTCGTCGGGCGCTTCGCCTTTTTCGTCTTCCTCGCGGCCATCGTCGTCTATTCGGTCTTTCCGTTCTACTGGGCAGTCGTCTCCTCGCTGAAATCGGGCTCGGCGCTGTTCTCGACCGATTTCTGGCCGCTCGACCCGGCCTGGTCGAATTACTCGGCGGTCTTTCGCGAGCAACCTTTCGGCCAGAACATTCTCAATTCATTGCTCGTCGCCCTGACCACGGTGCTCATTTCGCTGGCCCTCGCCCTCGGCGCCGCCTTTGCCCTGGGGCGGATCAGTTTTCGCGGGCGGACGCCGCTGCAGTTCGTCGTGCTCGGCATTTCGATGTTCCCGCAGATCGCCGTGCTCTCCGGCATGTTCGAACTGGTGCGCGGGCTCGGCCTCTACGACAACCTGCTGTCGCTGGTCTTCTCCTACCTGATCTTTACCCTGCCATTCACCGTCTGGGTACTGACCACCTTCATGCGCGAACTGCCGCGCGAGCTGGAAGATGCGGCCATCGTCGACGGCGCCGGGCCGTTCACCATCCTGACCCGCATTTTCCTGCCGCTGATGGGGCCGGCCATGGTCACCACCGGCCTGCTCGCCTTCATCGCCGCCTGGAACGAATTCCTGTTCGCCCTGACCTTCACACTGTCCTCCGGCCAGCGCACGGTGCCGGTGGCAATCGCCCTGATTTCCGGGGCGAGCAGCCACGAACTGCCGTGGGGCAACATCATGGCGGCGTCGGTCATCGTCACCGTGCCGCTGATCATTCTGGTGCTGATCTTCCAGCGCCGCATCGTCTCCGGCCTGACCGCCGGGGCCGTCAAAGGCTAGTCCGAGGAGCCCCATGGCCGCCATCACCCTGCGCCAACTCGACAAACATTTCGGCAAAACCGACGTCATCAAGCACATCGATCTGGAGATCGCCGACAAGGAATTCGTCGTCTTCGTCGGGCCGTCCGGTTGCGGCAAATCGACACTGCTCCGCCTGATCGCCGGGCTGGAAGACCCGAGCAATGGCGACATCCTGTTTGACGGTACGACGGTCAACGACCTGAAACCCGCCGAACGGGGGATCGCCATGGTCTTCCAGTCGTATGCGCTATACCCGCACATGAACGTCTATCAGAACATGGCCTTCGGTCTCAAACTGGCCAAACTGGGCAAGGCCGGGATCGACGAGCGGGTGCGCAAGGCAGCCGGCATCCTGCAGATCGAGCATCTGCTCGAACGTAAGCCGAAGGAACTTTCCGGCGGCCAGCGCCAGCGCGTCGCCATCGGTCGCGCCATTGTCCGCCAGCCACGGGTTTTCCTCTTCGACGAACCGCTCTCCAACCTCGACGCGGCGCTCCGCGTCCAGATGCGCATCGAGATCGCCAAGCTGCACCGCGAACTCGACGCGACAATGATCTACGTCACCCACGACCAGGTCGAGGCGATGACCCTGGCCAGCCGCATCGTCGTCCTCAACGGCGGACGCATCGAACAATGCGGCGCCCCGCTCGAGCTTTACCACCATCCGGCCAACCTGTTCGTGGCCGGCTTCATCGGCTCGCCGCAGATGAATTTCCTGGCGGCCACCATCGCGGCAGTCGGCGACCGGGAAATCACCATCGAACTGGCCAACGGCTTGCACCTGCCAGTCGCCGTGCCCGATATGCGGAACGCCGCGATCGGCCAGTCCCTGACACTGGGCCTGCGCCCTGAACATCTGCAGGTCGACGGAAGCGGCATCGCCAGCCTGAGCGGCCGCATCATGGCTGTCGAGCATCTCGGCAGCGAAAGCTATCTTTATGTCGAACAAGCCGGCGGCGCCCCGCTCGTCGTCAAGTCCCCGGGCAGTTCCGGCGCCGGCGTCGGCGAGCGGATCTCGGTGGGCATTCCGGCCCATGCCTGCCACTTCTTTGATGCCGGCGGGGTGGCGGTTTTTGGCCCGAATTGAATGTCGACCGTAGCGCTGGCGAGAAGGCCGATTCGGCCCGGCACAATTGTCAGTGAACTTTTCGTTTTTTGATCTCTCTACTTGTTCAGCCGTGCTCAGGTCCTGATAATCTGCCGCAGATGTCAGGCCCGCACTTTGCGGATTGACCACAAACTTGTCAGCCATGCTCAACGAAACCCTCAGCCCAGAACAAACGCCGTCCGGACTCGCCGATTTCAAACCGGCTGTTTCCGCGTTACCTGGCATGCATCGCGAAGGGACGCTGCTCGATAAATATGGTCGGCGGATCAGCTATGTTCGCCTGTCGATTACCGACCGCTGCGATTTTCGCTGCACATACTGCATGGCGGAGGAAATGACCTTTCTGCCCCGTAACGAGGTCATGAGCCTTGAAGAATGCCTGCGCGTGGCGACAGTATTCGTTGGTCTGGGCGTCACCAAGCTGCGCATAACCGGCGGCGAGCCGCTGGTCCGCAAGGATGCGATGTGGTTGATCGAGCGTCTGGGTGCCCTGCCCGGCCTGGAAAACCTGGTGCTCACCACCAACGGTTCTCAACTCGACCGGTTTGCCGCCCCGTTACGGGCGGCCGGCGTCAAGCGCATCAACATCAGCCTGGACACCCTGAACCCGGAGCGCTTCAAAAAAATCACCCGGATCGGCGATCTGGCCAAGGTACTGCGCGGTATCGAAGCGGCCCGCCAGGCCGGATTCCGGCGCACCAAGCTCAATGCCGTGATGATGCGTGGCACCAACGATGACGAGTTCGTCGATCTGGTCCGGTTTGCCGTAGAAAACGAACTGGATATTTCGTTCATCGAGGAAATGCCGCTGGGCGAAATTCACGGGCGCAGCAACACCTACATTTCATCCGAAGAAACGCGCGAAATGTTATCGCGCCATTTTGAGCTGATCCCTTCCACGGAAGACTCCGGCGGCCCGGCGCGCTATTGGCGCATTCCCGGCAGCGAATCACGCGTTGGATTCATCTCGCCGCACAGCCACAATTTCTGCGATAGCTGCAACCGTGTGCGGATCACTGCCAAGGGCGAACTTTACCCATGCCTCGGCCAGAACGATGCGGCGAATCTGCTGCCAGCCCTAAGGGCAAGCGATGACGATGCTGCCTTGCGCCAAGCAATCGTCGACAGCATGGGCATCAAGCCCTATGGGCACGACTTTACGCAGCAAATGGATGCACCACAGGTCGTCCGCTTCATGTCGATGACCGGCGGCTGATTTCAATTTTGGCCATTTTTTCCGGTTGACCGTAGGAATACGGCTTGGCACACAAAAGAGGCGACCCGACGGGTCGCCTTTTTGCTGTCAGCCCCCGACAGCCGAGGCTACTGACTTGCGCCGTATCTTACAGACCGCGCACCGCGCGCTTGCGCTCGATTTCGGTCAGGTAACGTTTGCGCAGACGAATCGACTTCGGCGTCAGCTCGACCAGTTCGTCTTCTTCGATGAACTCGACGGCGGCTTCCAGGCTTAGCTGGACGGCCGGGACCAGACGAACCGCTTCGTCGGTACCGGAGGCACGGACGTTGGTCAGTTGCTTGCCCTTGATCGGATTAACCACGAGGTCGTTTTCACGGCTGTGGATACCGATGATCATGCCTTCGTACAGCTTGTCGCCCGGCACCACGAACATGCGGCCGCGGTCCTGCAGCTTCCACAGCGCGTAGGCGACGGCTTCGCCGTTGTCCTGGGAGATCAGCACGCCGTTGCGACGCTCGGCAACGGTACCGTCCTTGACCGGAGCGTATTCGTCGAAGACGTGGCTCATCAGGCCGTTGCCGCGGGTCAGGTTCATGAATTCGCCCTGGAAACCGATCAGGCCACGGGCCGGGATGCGATATTCGATACGGACGCGACCGCGACCGTCCGGCACCATGTCCTGCAGGTCGCCACGGCGCATGCCGAGGCTTTCCATGACGCCGCCCTGGGTGTCTTCTTCAACGTCAACCGTCAGCAATTCATACGGCTCGCACTCGACGCCGTTGATCGTCTTCTTGACGACGCGCGGGCGACCGACGGCCAGTTCATAGCCTTCGCGACGCATGTTTTCGAGCAGGATGCCGAGGTGCAGTTCGCCACGGCCAGCCACGTCGAACACATCGCCGTTACCGGTGTCATGCACACGCAGCGCCATGTTGGTCAGCAGTTCTTTGTGCAGGCGATCACGGATCTGGCGGCTGGTGACGAACTTGCCTTCGGTACCGGCCAGCGGGCTGGTATTGACCATGAATTGCATGGACAGCGTCGGCTCGTCGATCTTGAGCAGGGGCAGGGATTCGGGTTGTTCCGGATCGGTGACGGTACAGCCGAGGACCAGATCTTCGATACCGGTAATCTGGACGATGTCGCCAGCTTGACCTTCTTCGAGTTCGATCTTGTTCAGGCCCTTGTAGCCGAACACCTGACCAATCTTGGCCTTGATCGGGGTGCGCTCGTGTTCGGCCGCTTCTTCTTCGGTACCGAACATAACCAGCACGTTCTGGCCGGTCTTGACCTTGCCGCGATTGATCTTGCCGACGCCGATGCGACCGACGTAGGACGAGTAATCAAGGGCGGTAATCTGCAATTGCAGGGGCGCTTCGAGATCGGTGTCCGGGGCCGGCACATGGCGCAGGATCGTGTCGAACAGCGGAATCATGTTTTCGCGCGGCTGGTCGAGTTCCATGGCCGCCCAGCCGTTGAGGCCGGAAGCGTAAACAATCGGGAAATCGAGTTGTTCGTCGGTCGCACCGAGTTTGTCGAACAGGTCGAAAGTCAGATTGACGGCCTGATCGGGATCGGCGCCATCTCGGTCAACCTTGTTGACCAGAACGATCGGGCGCAGGCCGAGAGCCAGCGCCTTCTTGGTGACGAAGCGGGTCTGCGGCATCGGGCCTTCGGCAGCATCGACCAGCAGGACAACGCCATCGACCATGCCGAGCACGCGCTCGACTTCACCACCGAAGTCCGCGTGTCCCGGCGTATCGACGATATTGATGTGAACGCCCTGATACTCGACCGCGGTGTTCTTGGAAAGAATCGTGATGCCACGCTCTTTTTCCAGGTCGT
Organism: Gammaproteobacteria bacterium; assembly: GCA_018828385.1. Classification (GTDB taxonomy): domain Bacteria; phylum Pseudomonadota; class Gammaproteobacteria; order Burkholderiales; family Rhodocyclaceae; genus Azonexus. The sequence goes on from JAHJVE010000006.1 coordinate 79,536, forward strand.
TGGAGTCCATGACGCACTCGACCAGTTGTTGGTGAGCAGCGAAGGTGCCGGACTGGCGGAGCAGCTGGTCGACCAGGGTGGTTTTACCGTGGTCAACGTGCGCGATGATGGCGATGTTGCGGATCGGACGAGCGGACATGGGAAGGCCTGAAAAATCAAAGGCGTGATTCTATCACCGATGGTGCGCCGCAACATCCCCGGCGAAGCTTTTATCCTTCTTTATTACGCATGAAATCGGCGGTGTTGAAGAAATTATTGAGCAACACCTTGCGGACATCCTCGCTCAGACCGACGTCCTCCATGGCCAGCGCCATGCAGGCAACCCATTGATCGCGTTCCTTGGCGCCAATAGCGAACGGCATGTGACGGGCACGCAGTTTGGGATGGCCAAACTTTTCAACGAAAAGATCGGGGCCGCCGAACCAGCCGGAAAGAAACATGAAGAGCTTGTCCCGGGAACCTGACAGATCGGCCGGATGCATGGCCCGCAGTTCGGCAAAATGGGAAACGGTGTCCATCAATTCGTAGAAACGGGCGGTCAGCCTGGCAACGGTGGCTTCGCCGCCGATTTTTTCGTAGGTCGTGGGTTTGGAGGCCTGATCAGTCATGTTTCTGCTCGCAGTAAGACGTGGGAAAGCCAGGAAGTGTACCGGAGCCGACGACGATTTCCGAGAGCCCGACGACGGCGTCAGGATTACGCGCCAACCCTTTCGGCATGCAGGATGCCGCCACGACCGTTTTCGGACTTGCTGCGATACATGGCCTTGTCGACAGAGGCCAGAACCGATGACAGATCGCTGCCATGCTCAGGAAAGCTGCCAACACCGATTGAAACATTGAAATCGATGGCGTTCTTTCTAGCCCATTCGTTGATTTCCTGCCGTACCCGTTGCGCGACGATTTCACCCCCCTGGCGCGACGTGCGCGGCAAAACGAGGACGAACTCGTCGCCGCCATAGCGGGCCACGAGATCAATGTCGCGGACGTTGGCGAGAATGCTCTCGGCAACGGCCACCAGCACGTTGTCGCCAACGTGATGGCCGTGTGTATCGTTCACGCTTTTGAAACCGTCCAGATCGGCGAAGAGCACGACGATTTCGCCGCCATTTGCGGCCGGCGAGTTGAATAATTCGGTAGCACGTTCGAACAGTGCCCGCCGGTTGAGCATGCCAGTCAGCGCATCGACATTTCTCTCGTGCGAGAGCTTGCGGCGTGCCCGCTCGATCTTGGCGGTCAATGAATAGGAATAAAGGACGACGATGGCAAAAAAGACTAGGAAAAAGATCGCGCTGACGGAGAAGATGGCCAGGTAGTCAGGTAGGCGCAGCCAGACAATGAGGATCGATGCTCCGAGACTACCGATTACGGCCTCACCAAAAAGCCCGAGGCCGTAGCGCATGCCGTTGCCGAGTATGACCATGAGAAACACGAGGAATCCGGGCGAGCTGAGCGTAGTGTCGGCCAATGCGGCAAATGAAGCGGCAGAGATATCGACCCACATGGTCAGACGCTGGCGCCATGGTGCATGCGGCACACGCGTTGCATGCCAGGTAAAAAAGAGAATCTCCAGACCATAAATCGTCATCACCAGATTGACTATGGGCAGGCTGACCCAAGACCGCACCTGAGCCTCGCCACCGAAGTTGAAGTACATCAGGGCCAGGATGCAGAAAAGCAGGCGTGTCCAGTATTGCGCTTTTTGGTCTTCCCACGACAAACGATGTGGCAGGCTATCGAACAGGGACAGTTCAACGCGCCGGGCGAAACCGGACCGTCGATCGGTTCCCCGTCGATCATGGCAACTTCCCCTCTCGTAGTCCCGTCTTCTGCGCATGTCGCCCCCGGCCAACCGGCCCTATGCCGACCGTCTATCGAAAACCACGCGCGGGGAAAAATAAAATCGGGCGAAAACTCTCGAAGCTACGGAAATTACGGCTCTTTTTTAGAGTATCGTCAGTTCCCGCAGACCCGTCAATTATGCAGGCGCCTTATTTTTTCCTGCTCCGCAACTGACGTTGAACGCTGGCCCGAACGACCGGCCCGCTGCGCCGATTATTCCCGGTGGATGCAGCCGGTGCGCCACCCGTGCCAGCCGGCTGCCAGGCCGGAATCAGTTGTTTTTTGCCATTGCCGATCAGATCGGCGCGGCCCATTTCCTTGAGCGCTTCGCGCAACAACGGCCAGTTGGCCGGGTCGTGGTAGCGCAGGAAGGCTTTGTGCAGCTTGCGCTGACGACCATTGCGCACAGTGCCGACCTGTTCGCTGCTGCGCGTCACCTTGCGCAGGGGGTTGCGCTCGCTGTGATACATCGTCGTCGCCATGGCCATTGGCGTCGGGATGAAGGTCTGCACCTGGTCGAGACGGAAATTATTCTTTTTGAGCCAGAGTGCCAGATTGAGCATGTCCTCGTCTTCCGTCCCCGGGTGGGCGGCGATGAAGTACGGAATCAGGTACTGCTCCTTGCCGGCTTCGCGCGAGAAGCGGTCGAACAGCTGCTTGAAGCGGTCATAGGAGCCAATGCCCGGTTTCATCATCTTGGAGAGCGGGCGCTCTTCGGTATGTTCCGGGGCGATTTTGAGGTAACCGCCGACGTGGTGGGTGACCAGTTCCTTGATGTATTCAGGCGAGCGCACGGCGAGGTCGTAGCGCAGGCCGGAGCCGATCAGCACCTTCTTGACGCCTTTGAGCGTGCGCGCCTTGCGATACAGCGAGATGAGCTTGCTGTGGTCGGTGTTCATGTTCTCGCAGATGTCCGGATAGACGCAGGACAGCCGGCGACAGGCCGACTCGATCTTCGGATCCTTGCAGGTCAGGTGGAACATGTTGGCGGTCGGCCCGCCGAGGTCGGAGACGATGCCAGTGAAGCCCGGCGTCTTGTCGCGCATTTCCTCGATTTCGCGGATCACCGAATCTTCGGAACGGCTCTGGATGATGCGACCTTCGTGCTCGGTAATCGAGCAGAAGGTGCAGCCGCCGAAGCAGCCACGCATGATGTTGACCGAGAAACGGATCATCTCCCAGGCCGGAATCTTCGCCTCGCCGTAGGCCGGATGGGGCCGTCGCGCGTAGGGCAGTTCATAGACGCCGTCGAGTTCCTCGGTGCTCAGCGGGATGGGCGGCGGATTGAGCCAGACGTCGCGTTCGCCATGACCCTGAACCAGCGCCCGGGCGTTGCCGGGGTTGGATTCGAGGTGGAAGGTGCGCGAGGCGTGGGCATACAACACCGGATCGTCCTTGACCTGTTCGTAGGACGGCAGGCGAATGGCGGTGTGGGCACGCTTGTCCTGGCGGGCGGCCAGACGCTCGGTACGCGACACGATGCGGACCGGGTGGGCATTGCCTTCCACGGTCAACCGGGAATTTTGCTCATTTTTCAAATCGCCTTCCATGGCATATGGGTCGGCATGCTTGACCAGCGGCCCCGGCGTGTCGACCGAAGACGAATCCATGGCCTCCCATTCGGCTGACGGCAACCAGCCGCGCGGCACCATGAAGGCCGTCCCACGCAGATCGCGGATTTCGCTGATTTTTTCGCCCCGGGCCAGGCGATGGGCAATCTCGACAATGGCCCGCTCGGCATTGCCGAAGACGAGCAGGTCGGCCTTGGAGTCGGGCAGAACCGAGCGCCTGACCTTGTCCGACCAGTAATCGTAGTGCGCGATGCGACGCAAGCTGGCCTCGATCGAGCCGATCACCACGTTGCAACCGGGAAACGCCTCGCGGCAGCGCTGGGCGTAGACCGTCACGGCATGATCCGGGCGCTTGTTCGGCTCGCCGTTCGGCGTGTACGCGTCATCAGAGCGGATCTTGCGATCAGCCGTGTAGCGATTGACCATCGAATCCATGTTGCCGGCCGTAACGCCGTAGAACAGATTCGGTTTTCCCAGTTTTTTGAAGTCGACCGCAGAGTTCCAGTCCGGCTGGCAAATGATGCCGACGCGGAAGCCCTGGGCTTCGAGCAAACGCCCGATCAAGGCCATGCCGAAGCTCGGATGGTCGATGTAGGCATCGCCGGTGACAAGAATGATGTCGCACGAATCCCAGCCCAAGGACTCCATCTCGGCGCGCGACATGGGCAGGAAAGGAGCTGGCCCGAAACGATGCGCCCAGAATTTGCGGTAAGCGAAGAGCGGGCGGGTGTTTTGCTGATTTGAATCCATGCAATATTTTACCTGAGAGCGCCTAGGGGCATGGCATACTTGCCCTTTGTCCAAGAGCCCTCCCCTACGCGATGATGAATCTTCCCACCCGCGAACAGGCCGGTGTCCTGATCGTTTCCGTCAGCGGACGCATAGACCACACGACCAGCGAAGAGTTCTCGAAAACACTCGATCCCCTGCTCGAAACCTGTGCCCAAGGGCATCCCCCGGTCCTGCTCGATTTTGCCGGGGTTGATTACATCAGCAGCGCCGGCCTCCGTGTCCTCATGATGGCCTCGCGTCGCGCCAAGGCGCAACAAGGTGCTTTCGCGATAGCCGCCCTGCAGCCGCTGGTCCAGGAGGTGTTCGCCATCAGCCGCTTCAACCTGATCGTGCCGTGCTATGCCAGCGTCGATAGCGCCTGCAAGGTGCTCGGCTCATGAATCAGGTCGTGTTCTGGGGAACGCGCGGTTCGCTGCCGGTTTCGCTGACCCACCGCGACATCCGGGAAAGAATCATCGCCGCCCTGACCGCGGCCAACGGCAAGAATTTCAAGACCCGGGCGGCGCTCGATGACTTCGTCGACAAACTGCCCTTTTCCGTGGCCGGCACCTTCGGCGGCAATTCCTCATGCGTCGAGATCGTCGGCGACAGCGACGACCATTTCATCTGCGACATGGGCAGCGGCGCCCGGCCGCTCGGCCAGGCCAAGATCGCCCGCTTCGGCATCCCCAATCCGCAGACCTACCACATCTTCATCTCCCATCTGCACTGGGATCACCTCATGGGCTTCCCGTATTTCGCGCCCATGTACATCCCGGGCAACCGCATCGTCGTCCATGGCTGCCATGCCGATCTCGAACAGGCTGTCCGCCTGCAGATGCAGTCACCCAGCTTTCCCGTCGATTACGCCCAGGCCGGGGCCAGGATCGAATTCGACGTGATGACACCCGACCAGCCGCGGTACGTCTCGTGCATCAACGTAACGCCGAAGAAACAGCGGCACACCGGCGACTCCTACGGCTATCGCTTCGAAAGCCTGGACAAGACGGTCGTCTATTCCACCGACTCCGAACACCAACTGGAAAACCCGGACGAACACGCCGAATTCAGCCAGTTCTTCCGCAAGGCCGATCTCGTCATCTTCGATGCCATGTACTCGCTGGCCGAAGCGGTATCGGTCAAAGCCGACTGGGGCCACTCCAGCAACATCGTCGGCGTCGAGCTCTGTCAGGCGGCGTCCGTCAAGCGGCTGGCGCTGTTTCACCACGAGCCGGTGCATGACGACAAGCAACTCTCCCGTCTGGTTGCCGAAACGCGGCGACTCGAGCAGATAACCCGGGGCAGCCAGGCTCCGCTCGAGATCATTTCCGCCTACGACGGCCTGACCATCGCCCTGTGAGGCCTTTCGCCGGCCTGCTCCTTGCTGCGATCCGTGCCGGGCGCGGCCGGGCGTTCCCCCTGCTGGTCCTGGTCGTTGGCCTGCTGACACTCGGCGAAATCGAGCGCACGCCACTGCTCAACGTCCGCGAAGCCCTGTTCGACCAGTACCAGCGGCAAATGCCAAGAGCACGCACCAGCGAGCCGGTTATCGTCGTCGGCATCGACAGCCAGAGCCTCGTCAAGCACGGCCAGTGGCCGTGGTCACGCGATCTGGTCGCCCGGCTCGTGCGCAAGATCCAGGCCGGTCAGCCGCTGGCGCTGGGCATCGACATCGTTTTTGCCGAACGTGATCGCTATAGCCCCGAGGTCCTCTCGGCGCGATTCCCCGACCTGCCACCGGATGCGCTGGCCACGCTGCCCGACCCCGACCAGGAACTGGCTGCCGCCCTCAACGGCCACCCCACCGCCCTGGCCGTCATCGGCCTGAGCACGCCCCTGCCCGGCTCGACCCAGCCGGCGCGACCGCTACCGGAATTCAGCCCGGCCAACGACCTGGAAGCGCACCTGCCGCGATACCTCGGGGCGCTGGCCAGTCGACCGCTCATCGAAAAATCAGCCGCCGGCGAAGGGCTGATCAATGCCAGTCCGGCAAAACTGCAAACCAGTTCGGAACGCGGCGTGCTACGCCGAGTTCCGACCGTTGCCACCATCAACCAGCTGCCCTTTCTGTCGCTGCCGCTCGAAATGGTCCGCCTGGCACTCGGTGGCGGCGGGGTTGTACCCGAAAGCGGAGAGCAGGGCATGACGGCGATCCGCATCGGCGACTATCGGCTGCCCACCCAGGCCAATGGGGAAGTCCTGCTCCATTTCGGGCGAGCCAGTTCCAACTACTATCTGTCAGCAGCCGACGTCCTGGCCGGAGTGCATCCGCCCGAAATTTTCAACGCCCGTTTCGTCATCATCGGTTTCAACAGCACCGGCCTGCAGGACCGCATCGTCACCCCGCTCGGTGAAAGCCTGCCCGGCATCGATATCCACGCCCAGGTCATCGAAAGCCTGCTCGACGGTCATGCGCTGCAGCGCCCTGACTGGATGGCGCTGGCTGAAAAATCAACGCTGCTGCTGGGCGGCCTGCTCCTCATAGCGACCATACCGGTCCTCCGGCCGCGCTATGCCGTTCTCAGCTTTACCGCCCTCAGCCTGCTCCTGCTCGTCGGCGGCACCCTCGCCTTTTATGCTGGCCAGTGGTTGTTCGATGGCGCCTCCCAGGTGCTCCTGCTGGCGCCCGTCTTCATCCTGCTCCTCGGCAATACGCTGATTGCCGCCGACAGCCGGCGGCGCAAAGCCGAATCCCAGCTGCAGCGCAGCCGCGAAGAGGCGGCCCGGGTGGCCGGCGAACTCGACGCTGCCCGGCGCATCCAGATGGGGCTGCTGCCGGACCCGAGAAAGATTTTTGCCGATGAAACGCAGTTTTCCATCGCCGCCCTCCTGGAACCGGCACAAGCCGTTGGCGGCGATTACTACGACTGCTTCCTGCTCGACGAACAACGACTTTGCCTGGCCATCGGCGACGTTTCTGGCAAGGGCGTGCCGGCCAGCCTGTTCATGGCCATCTCGAAAACACTGACCGGGACGCTGACGCGACGACAGGGCGATCTCGGCCTGGCCGTCCGCGAAATCGAGCAGGAACTGAATCGGGAAAATGCCGAGAGCCTTTTCGTTACCGCCTTCATCGCCGTGCTCGATCTGGCGTCGGGCGATCTGGAATATGTTTGCGCCGGTCACGACGCGCCGATGCTCGAACGTGAGGGCCGGCTCTCGCAGATCGATACGAGCAATCGCGGTGGCCCGCCCCTGTGCGCTGCGGGCGATTTTCCCTACCTTGCCGAGCGGATTCGATTGCAGCCGGGCGACCGGCTTTGTCTGTTCACCGACGGCGTGACCGAAGCCAGCAACGGCGCGGCGCTGTTCGGCCTGGCGCGCCTGCAGGCGGCTATTCAGGCCATGACACAGAGCGGCCTGGAAACGACCGCGACCGCACTACGCGATGCTGTGCGCCAGTTCGAAGCCGGTCATCCGCCGGCCGATGACCTGACCTTGCTGCTCATGCAGTGGCACGGTCCGCTCAGCGAACGCTGATTTCGACGCGGCGGTTTCTCGGCTCGTCGACTTCGTCGGCGGTCGGCACCAGCGGATCACGCTCACCGCGACCGACAGCTTCCATTTTGTCGGCCTGGACGCCGGCTTCGATGAGCTGGTCACGCAGGCCTTCGGCCCGGACTTTCGACAGCTGGTCGTTGTCTTCCACGCCGCCAACGCGGTCGGTATGGCCGATGACCATGACTTCGGAAGCCGGACGTTCGGCGATTTCCTTGCGCAGCGTAGTCAGCGCTGTCTGCGACTCCGGCGTCAGGACATTGCTACCGGATTCGAAATACAGCACGTAGGTGCTCGGCCGTGGCGGCTGCGCCGACAGCACCTGGGCGAAGCGCTCCCGCACCTCTTCCGGCGCGAACTGATAGGGTGTGTTGCTGTTCAGGCTGCGTTTCACCCCCGCATAGGGCTGACTCAGCACCACCTCGCCGGAGGCGTCGCGCACGACCACCGAACTGGCGCGCCCGTCGGCCGAAGGGAGGAGGACGATACGTTCGCTGGCGCAGCCACCGACCATCAGGAGCGCCGCCAGCGCCAGGGAAGCTTTGAATTCATTCATCGCCAGCCCCCTCGACTTCAATGACGAACTCCGTACCGCGCACTCCAAGGACCGAGGTCGGCGTGTGGAAATCGACCGACTCCGGCGTTCGCTTGGCAATCTTCCCCGAGGCCACGGAGAGCGTACCCTGGCGGACGCGAATCGACATGTTGCCGTCCTGCGTGGTGTTGTCGAAAGCAAATTTCTCGATGACGATCAGCGAATTCGGCCCGGCCGACAACAGCGTGTTGTCGCGCAAGGTGACGCCAACCGACGCATCGGCGCCGGTACGGACGCGGTCGGCGACTTCGACGAGGCTGCCGACGGCGGCCGGCAATTTCTTGCCGTTGCGTTCGATGCTGACCTGGCCCTTGGCGACCTTGACCATGCCGGCAGCCTCGGCGGCCAGGGCGGAGGGGCCGCTCGACAAGGCAAGCAGCGCGCAAAGCGCAACCCGATGTGCTTTAATCATGGCGAAAACCTTGAAGATTCGATGACTGCACATTCTACGGACATTTCTGTCAGCGCGCGCTATGCCGAGCTTCCCGAGCTGCTGGCCAGCCTGGCTGAACAGGCGGCGGGCCTGGGCGTTGCCGCCGACGATTCGCTGCGCCTGCAACTAGTCGTCGAGGAGCTGTTCATCAACACCATCAGCCACGGCCACCACGGCGACAGCGAAGGCCGGGTCAGCCTCGCCCTTGGCCGCAAGGATGGCGGCCTGACCCTGCGCTACGAAGACGAAGCGCCGCCTTTCGACAATTCCGAAATTGGGCAAAAGTTCCGGTCGACCGTAGCAGTCGGCGGTCAGGGCCTTGAACTCATCCACGGCATGAGCAAAGCCGTTCGCTACGAGCGGAACGGCCAGCGAAACATCACCGAAATCGAGTTTTAGGCGCCGTTGCGCAAGGCCAGCAAGGGCGGCGTGGCGATCAGCTGGCGAACCGCCAGCCAGCCGATGGTCACCGCCAGCAAGCCGCCACCCAGCGTAGCCAGCACCGGCAACCAGAGATCGAAGCCCAAATCGAGTTGAAAAGCCTGCTGGCCGACGATGCGGCCAAGCAGCATGGCGCCGATGGCGGCCATCAGGCCGGCGACGCTACCGATGACGCTCAACTCGACCAGCATGGCCAAGCGCAGTTGTGCCCGCTGGGCGCCCAGCGAGCGCATCACGGCCAGTTCGTAGCGGCGCTCGTCGAAGCTGGTCAGCAGCGCCGAGTAAAGCACGATGCCGCCGGCCAGCAAGGCGAACACGAAGACGAACTGGATCGCCCCGGCCACCTGACCGATAACGGACTGCAACTGCCCCAGGATGGCGCCGACATCGATCATGGTCAGCCCGGGAAAGCGCCGGACCAGTTCGGACGCCGCCTCGGCCCGTTCGGCCGGCAGATGGAAACTGGTGATGTAGCTGGCCGGGGCGTCCTCGATGACGCCGGGCGGCGTCATCACGAAGAAATTGACGCGCATCGAATCCCAAGACAGCTTGCGCAGGCTGCTCGTTTTCACCCGCTTTTCGACACCGGCCACCATGAAAACCAGTTCGTCGCCCAGACGGATGTCCAAGGTTTTGGCCAAGCCCTCCTCGACCGAGGCCAGGCCTTGCCCTGCTTCGTCCGGGGCGAACCAGCGGCCGGCCGTGACCCGGTTGCCGACCGGCAGATCGCCGCGCCACGACAGGTTGAATTCGCGTTCGATCAGGCGCTGGGCGCGTTCGTCCTCGGGGAAGCTGGCCGGGCTGACCTCCTTGCCGGCAATCCGCACCAGGCGGCCGCGGATCATCGGCAGCAATTCCGCCTCGATGCCGCTGGCGCGCAGCAGGGCGGCCACCGGCTCGCGCTGCTCGGGCTGGATGTTGATGACGAAACGGTTGGGCGCATCGAGCGGCACGGATTTCTGCCAGGCATCGAGCAACTCGGCCCGGATCACCGTGAGCAGCAGCATGGCCATGAGGCCGATGGCCAGCGCAACGATCTGCACGGCGCTCGAGGCGGCATGGCGGGTCAGGCTGGCCAGCCCCTGGCGCCAGCCGAAACCGGCCCCGCCGCGCAGCCGGGCGATGGCCGCGATGACCAGCCGGGCGATTATCCAGAACCCGCCCAGAGCAGCGACGAAACCGCCGACGGCATAGGCGCCGAGCCGGACATCGCCGGCAACGCCGATGATCAGCCCGGCGAGCAGGACCAGACCGACCCCGTAGGCGCCGAGCGACGACGCCCGCGCCGGCCCCAGTTCACGGCGCAGCACACGCAGGGTTGGCACGCTGGCCAGTTGCAGGAGCGGCGGAAAAGCGAAGCCGAAAAGCAGCACGCCGGCTACGGCCAGTCCGCCGACCAGCGGCAACCAGCCGGGGGCAGGCAATTCGAGAACGAGCAAGGCGGACAACCAGTGAATAAGCGCGAAATGGGCAGAAAAGCCGACCATGCTGCCAACGACGGCGGCCAGCCCGGCCAGCCACAGGAAAAGCCAGCCATGCAGGCGGAGCAGCCCGCCCTGGGTCATGCCCAGGCAACGCATGACGGCGCAGGCATCGAGGTGACGCTGCATGTAGCGGCGCGCCGCCATGGCGGCGGCAACGGCGGCCAATACAACGGTCAACACCGTGGAAAGGCCCAAAAAGCGCTCGGCCCGATCAAGTGCGCCGCGGATTTCGGGCCGGGCATTGCGCGCGTCTTCGAGCCGCTCGCCGCGTTCCAGACGCGGCGCCAGCCAGGCCTGAAAGCCGGCCACCGCCCTCGCCTCGCCGGCCACCAGCAGGCGGTAGCGGACACGCGCCCCGGGCTGGATCAGGCCGGTGCCCGGCATGTCGTCGAGATGCATCATGAGACGGGGCGCCAGGCTGAAGAAATTGACGCCGCGATCCGGCTCGCGGGTCAGGATGGCGGCCACCTGCAGCGTTTTGGCGCCAACCGTCACCGAGCCGCCCGGCATCACCCGCAGCGCTGCCGACAGTCGTTCATCGAGCCACACCGAGCCCGGCGCCGGGCCGCCGGCGGCGGGAAGACTTGCCCGGCCGTCCGGCGTGCTGATTTCAACCTGGCCGCGCAGCGGGTAGCCCGGGCTGACGGCCTTGATGTCGGCCAGTTGCGCCTGTTCGGGGCCGATGACCATGCTCGGAAAGACCAGGGTTTCGGCCAGCTTGAGGCCACGCCGGCCGGCTTCGGCGGTGTAGCTGGCCGGCAAGGCATGATCGGCGATGAGAATGAGGTCGCCGCCCATCATTTGTTGCGCTTCGCGCTCCAGCCCCAGACGCACCCGGTCGGCGAAGAAGCCGACCGCCGTGACGGCGGCGACGGCGATGGCCAGCGCAGCGAAGAGCAGGCGCAATTCGCCCGAGCGCAGTTCGCGGCCGAGGGTGCGCCAGGCGTGCCCGGCGATCACGGCTGGGGCGACCAGCGGGCGCGAAACTCAGGGGCCGGCACGGCCTTGCCATGCAGATGGCCCTGCAACTGCTCGCAGCCCAGGCCGGCCAGGAAATCGGATTGCTCGATGGTCTCGACGCCTTCGGCGACGACTTCGAAATCGAGGCTGCGCGCCAGTTCCATGACCGTGCGGATGATCGCCTCGTCGCCGGAATTCTTGCCGATGCCGTCGATAAAGGACTTGTCGATTTTCAACTGCTGTACCGGCAGCATTTTGAGATAGCTCAGCGACGAGTACCCCGTGCCGAAATCGTCGAGCGCGAGGCTGATGCCGAGGTCGCGCAGGCGTTCGAGCAAGGTGAATGAATCGGCCACGGCCATCACCACCGATTCGGTCAGTTCCAGCTTGAGGCTGGTCGCATCCATCCCGGTATCGTCGAGGATCCGGCTCAGGACATCGATGAACTCGGGACGTTCCAGTTGCTTGACGGACAGATTGACCGAGACTTGCGGCAGGTCGAATCCGCTATCGCGCCATTGCATGAACTGCCGGCAGGTTTCGCGCAGCACCCAGTTGCCGAGCCCGACGATGAGCCCGGAATCCTCGGCCAGCGGAATGAAGCGGGTCGGCATGACGAGGCCGAGCTCCGGGCTGTTCCAGCGGACCAGCGCTTCGGCACCGACCAGCCGGCCGCTGCTGGTTTCGACCTGGGGCTGCAGATGCACGGAGAGTTCGCCGTTGTCGAGCGCGCGGCGCAGCAGGTTTTCCATGCGGATGCGCTCCTGCGCGTCACGCGTCATTTCCGGCGTATAGAAATGGAAATTGCCGCGCCCCAGCGCCTTGGCCCGATACATCGCTGTATCGGCATTGCGCATGAGGTCGAGCACGCTGTCGCCATCGCCGGGGAACAGGCTGATGCCGACCGAGGCGCTGAGAAAGAGTTCGTGATCGCCGAGCACGAAGGGCGCCTCGAAGGCAGCGATGATCTCGCCGGCCAGGGTCTCGACATCGCCCTCGGCGCGCACGCCTTCCATGAGGCAGATGAATTCGTCGCCGCCCAACCGGGCCAGCATGTCGATCAGGCGGACATGTTCGGACAGTCGCGCCGCGACGGAAATCAGCAATTCGTCGCCAACGCCGTGGCCGAGCGAGTCATTGACCTGCTTGAACTGGTCGAGATCGATGAACAGCACGGCCAGCCGCTCACCGCGCCGGGCCGATTCGCGCAGGCTTTCGTCGAGCCGCTCGATGAAGCTGCGGCGGTTGGACAGCCCGGTCAGCGGGTCGTGGTAGGCGAGATAGTTGAGTTTGCTCTGGGCCTGTCGGCGTTCGACGATTTCGCCCTCGAGCTGCGTATTGGTCCGCTTGAGTTCGTCGGTCCGCGCCGCGACCTGGATTTCCAGCGTATCGCGCGCCGCCGCAATCCGCCCTTCCTGGTCTTCGAGTATGCCCTGGGCGCGGCGGACGACGAGAAACTGCATGAGATAGAGCGCGGCAAAGACCAGGGCGACGCCGCCGGTAACCAACCACATGTTGCGCTGCAATTGGGCGACGAAGGGTGTGACGTTCTGGTACAGCTCAAAGACGCCTTCGACCGACTGATCGTGGCCGCGGATGGGGATATAGCTGGCCAGGACATCGACCTCGGCCGGAGCCCCCTCGAAGCCGTCGAGGCTGTTCCGATGCGTCAGGCTGCTGATCAATGCACCGCTGATGGCCGAACGAAAACCGGGATTGTCGAGGCGGCTCTCGCCGACCTGGGTCGTATCGGTGGAAAAAACGGTGCTGCCCAGGCGGTTGTAGATCTTTACCCGGGTAATGTCCGTGTCCTGCATCAGTTCGAGCACCTGGGCCTGAAGGCGACGCGCCTTGTCCGACTGCCGGAGATAGTCGGCATCCCGGCCGACTGAGTCACTCATCAGGGCCTCGATGGAATCGCGCAGGGAGTTCTGGACCACCTGCGCCATGGCGAGATTGCGGCCCTCGGCCAGATCCTGCATCTGCTGCAGCGAGAGCTTCTGGTAGAGCGGCCCGAGAACCCCGGCCGCGAGTACGACGAGGATGAAACTGACCGTCGAGAAATAGCGCGAAAGATTGAACATGTTTTCCGGAGGAATGATGCTGGCAGCTTATTCCAACTCGCGGATGCGCGCCACCGCCTCCTCGACACGTTTGACAGCGATAACCTGCATGCCGGCAATGGCCTGTTTGGGCCGGTTCGCCTCGGGGATCAGGGCGCGGGTGAAACCGAGCTTGGCGGCCTCTTTCAAACGCTCCTGACCACGCGGTGCCGGACGGATTTCTCCGGCCAGACCAACTTCACCGAAGACTATAAGTTTCGACGGTAATGGTTTGTTTTTTAACGATGATGTTATCGACAACAAGACCGCCAGATCGGCCGCCGGCTCGGTGATCTTGACACCACCGACAGCATTGACGAAGACATCCTGGTCAAAGCAGACGACGCCGGCATGACGATGCAAGACCGCCAGCAACATGGCCAGCCGTTGCGGATCGAGGCCGACAGTGAGCCGCCGCGGGTTGCCGTGCGCGGTATCGACCAGCGCCTGGATTTCGACGAGCAGCGGCCGCGTGCCTTCCTGGGTCACCATCACGCAGGAGCCGGGCACGTCCTGGCCGTGCTGCGACAGGAAGAGCGCCGAGGGGTTGCTGACGCCCTTGAGGCCGGTTTCGGTCATGGCAAAGACGCCGAGTTCATTGACCGCGCCAAAGCGGTTCTTGACGGCGCGCACCAGGCGGAAGCTCGAATGCGTGTCGCCCTCGAAATAAAGCACGGTGTCGACGATGTGTTCAAGCACGCGCGGCCCGGCCAGGGCGCCCTCCTTCGTCACGTGACCAACCAGAATCACCGTGATGCCGGCCTGCTTGGCCAGCCGGGTCAGTTGCGCCGCACATTCGCGGACCTGGGCGACCGAGCCGGGGGCGCTGGAAAGTTGGTCGGACCACAGCGTCTGGATCGAGTCGATGACGGCGACGACCGGCTTTTCGGCCTGCAGCGTGGCGAGGATGCGTTCGAGGTTGATCTCGGCCATGAGCTGCAGACGGCGAGTGTCGAGGCCGAGGCGACGGGCGCGCAGGGCCACCTGTTCGCCCGATTCTTCGCCACTGACGTAGAGCACCTTGTTGTCGAGCGAGAGGTGAGCCAAAGCTTGCAGAAGCAGCGTGCTCTTGCCGATGCCGGGGTCGCCGCCGATCAGCACGACAGCGCCGTTGACCAGGCCGCCGCCGAGCGCCCGGTCGAATTCGCCGATGCCGGTGGCGATGCGCTCGACTTCGCGGGCTTCGATTTCGGAGAGGTTTTGCAGCCTGGCGGCCGGCGCCAGCGACTCGAAACGGCTGTTGGTCGGCGCCTTTTCGGCGATGGTTTCGACCAGTGTGTTCCAGCTGTTGCAGCCTGGGCACTGGCCTTGCCATTTCGGGCTGGTCGCGCCGCATTCGGTGCAGCTATAAATTGTTTTGATTTTGGCCATTATTTCCGGTTGACCGTAGGATTCTCGTTCGTGCTGACCGGGACGCGGGGCGCCAGGGCGCAGAACAGTTCGTAGGCGATGGTGCCGGCGGCGCTGGCCACCTCGTCGGCCGGCACGCTGCCGGCGAGGCCTTCGCCCCACAGCGTGACGGGCGCGCCGATGCCGGCCTCGGGAATATCGGTCAGGTCGCAGGCCAGCATGTCCATCGAGACGCGGCCGACCGTTTTCGTCCGCTTGCCCATGACGGCAATCGGCGTGCCGCTAGGCGCGTGACGCGGGTAGCCGTCGGCGTAACCGCAGGCGACGACGCCGACGCGCATCGGCTTGTCGGCCGTGAAAGTGCCGCCGTAGCCGACGCGGTCGCCGGCCACCAGATCCTGCACGCCGATGATGGCGCTCTCCAGCGTCATGACCGGTTGCAAACCGAGCGACTCGGCGCTGATTTCGGCAAACGGGCTGGCGCCGTAGAGCATGATGCCCGGCCGCACCCAGTCGCCGTGCGTTTGCGGATGGCGCAGGATGGCCGCCGAGTTGGCGAGACAGACCGGGCCGGACCAGTCGCCAGCCATTTCCCGAAAGCGTGCCAGTTGCTCGCCGACCCCGCGCTCGCCGTCGGCTTCGGCGAAATGGGTCATCAGCGTGACGTCAACCTGCGGTAGCTGGTGCAGGATCGCCCAGGCCTTGGCCAGCGTTTCCGGCGTGAAGCCCAGCCGGTTCATGCCGGTGTTGAGCTTGAGATAGAGCGCAACCGGCGCCGTGAACTGGCCATTGCGCACGAGTAACTCGAGTTGCTCCAGACAATGGACGACGCAGGTCAGCCGATGTTCGATGACGGCCCGCACATCGCGGACGCTGAACACCCCCTCGAGGAGCAGGATCGGTTGCGTCACGCCGGCTTCCCGCAGGGCAACGGCGTTTTCGGCCTCGAGCAGGGCAAAGCCGTCGGCTTCACCGCGCAGCGCTTCGACGGCGCGCCACTGGCCGTGGCCGTAGGCGTTGGCCTTGACGATGGCCCAGGCTTTGGCCTGCGGGGCGTGGCTCTTGGCCAGCCGGTAGTTACTGAGAATCGCCGCCGGCGCGATGCGCGCGCGAATGGGACGCGAGGTTTTCATGAAGCCATTTCTTTCAGTTTGGATCGGGTGAATTCGATGAAGGTCGCGGTCAGCCGGGACTGGAAACGATCTTTCTGGAAGACCAGATAGAGGCTGCGCTTGAGCGGCGGCTTGAGCGGGATGGCGACCAGCTCGCCGAGCTGGATTTCCTTGGCGACGACAGCCTTCGGCACGATGGCGAAACCGAGTCCGGTCGACGCGACACCTTTCAGCGATTCCGGACTGCCCAGTTCCATCTGCGTCTTGAGGCTATTCGGCGGCACCTTGTGCGAAAGGAAATAGGCATCGGTGATTTCCCGCGTGCCCGAGCCCGGCTCGCGTGAGATGTATTCATAGTCGGCCAGCGCTTTCGGCGTTACCGATTGCATGCCGGCCAGCGGATAGTCCGGCGCACAGATGACCAGCAATTCGTCTTCACAGCAGATCTGGCTGGTCAGTCCGGACAGCTTGGCCGGCACTTCAATGAGACCGACATCGAGCGTGTGTTCGGCGACACGGCTCTCGATGCTTTCCGAATTGGCGACGATGAGGCGGGCACGCACCTGCGGATAGGCCGCGTTGAATTCGCCGAGGACGCGCGGCAACATGAATTCGGCGATGGTCGTGCTGGCGCCGACGAGCAGCGGCCCGCGCATTTCGCCGGTCATTTCGGCCAGACGGGTATCCATTTCATCGGACAGGGCGAGGATTTTTTCGGCGTAGGAGAGCACCAGTTCGCCAGCCGGCGTCAGCGAAATGCTGCCGTGCCGACGCTCGAACAGGCGCGTGCCGTACTGCTCTTCGAGTTGCTTGATCTGGAAGGTGACGGCCGGCTGCGTCATGAACAAGGCGTCGGCCGCCCGCGTGAAGCTCAGATGTTTTGCAACGGCATGAAAGACCTGCAAGCGCCGGTCAGCCATGTTTTCTCTCCTGAATGGGTGCGGCCGATATTCAATCACATTCCACCCGGCTTCCGGCGGCCAATTCCATTTTGGGCGAAATTTCCGGTTGACCGTGGGCCTCGGCGCCGCGCCGCTGATTCATCGTCATCACAGCGCAACACGCGCCATCCAAGCTCGAATATTCGCCCCGAAAGCCAGGCAACCATGCACAACTGCCACGCCCGCGCAAGCCTTGCGCCGAATCGTCAGCGTGGTATAAACCTCGCCCAAAGTCATATAAGAGACAAATATTTCGTGCCGTTCGGCTTCTACATCATCATGGCCGCGCAGTTTTTTTCCGCGCTGGCCGACAACGCCCTGCTCATTGCCGCCATCGCCGCCCTGCGCGAGATGCAGGCGCCGGCTGAATACGAACCGCTGCTCAAGACCTTCTTCACCGTTTCCTACGTAGTCCTTGCCGCCTTCGTCGGCGCCTTCGCTGACTCGATGCCCAAGGGCCGGGTCATGCTGATCAGCAACGGCATCAAGATCATCGGCTGCAGCATGATGTTCTTCGGCGCCCATCCGCTGCTCGCCTACGCCGTCGTCGGCCTCGGCGCTGCCGCCTACTCGCCGGCCAAGTACGGCATCCTGACCGAATACCTGCCGCATCGCCTGCTCGTCGTCGCCAACGGCTGGATCGAGGGTCTGACCGTCGGTGCCATCATCCTCGGCGTCGTCATCGGCGGCACCCTGATCCGCCCGGAAATCGCCCAGCACCTGCTCGCCTTTGATTTCCCGCTGATCGACACCGGCGTCGACAGCATCGGCGAAATGGCCCTGTCGGTCGTCGCCGTGCTCTACATTTTCGCCGCCCTGTTCAATCTCTACATCCCCGACACCGGCGTCGACCACAAGGCGCTCAAGAAGAACCCGATCTTCCTGATCCACGAATTCAATCACTGCCTGACGCTGCTCTGGCGCGACCGTCTCGGCCAGATCTCGCTGGCCGTCACCACGCTGTTCTGGGGCGCCGGCGCGACGCTGCAGTTCATCGTCATCAAGTGGTCAGAAACCGCGCTTGGCCTCGGTCTGTCGAAAGCCTCGATGCTCCAGGGCGTCGTCGCCGTCGGCGTCGCCGTCGGCGCCATCATGGCCGCCAAGTTCATCACCCTGCGCAAGTCGGTCCGCGTCATCCCGCTCGGCATCGCCATGGGCCTCATCGTGCTGGTCATGAACTTCGTGCATGAATTGTGGCTGGCCGTGCCGCTGCTCATCCTCATCGGTGGCCTGTCCGGCTTCTTCGTCGTGCCGATGAACGCCCTGCTCCAGCACCGCGGCCACATCCTGATGGGCGCCGGCCACTCGATCGCCGTCCAGAACTTCAACGAAAACATCTCGATCCTGATCATGACCGGGCTGTACTACGTGATGGTCAAGATGGATCTGTCGATCTACTGGGTCGTCACCCTGTTCGGGCTGTTCGTCAGCGGCCTGATGTACCTGATCCGCCAGCGCCACATCGAGAACCAGAAGCAGCAGGACGACGTCCAGCATCTCGACGATTCGCCGTTCCACTGAGACCGGCGGCCGGCATTCCCACGGTCAACCGGGAAAAACGGCCAAAAATGAAATCCGCTATCGCCGCCTAGAACGGCAGTTCGGGCGCCGCCGCTTCGCGCAGCAAACGGCGGGCGAACAACAGGTCTTCCCAGGCCTTCGCCTTGTCCGGCAAATTGCGCAGCAGATAGGCCGGGTGATATGTCACCACCATTGGAATCCCGGCGTACTCGTAACGCTTGCCACGCAGCGAGGCCAGCGACTTGTCGTCGTGCAGCACGGCATGGACGGCCGCCTTGCCGAGCAGGACGATGATCTTCGGCTTGAGCAGCGCGATCTGTCGTTCCAGATAAGGCCAGCAGGCCGCGATTTCGGCCGCTTCCGGCGTCCGGTTGCCGGGTGGCCGGCATTTGACTGCATTGGCGATATACACCCGGTTGCCACGCGCAATATCGAGCGAGGCGAGCATGGCGTCGAGCAGCTTGCCGGCCTGACCGACGAACGGTTCGCCTTTGACGTCCTCCTCGGCGCCCGGACCTTCGCCGATGAACAGCCAATCCGGATTGAGATCGCCAACCCCGAGCACGGCCTGTTTGCGTTGTTCGCAGAGCGGGCAGGCACGACATTCGGCAACCTGTTTGGCCAGTTCCGGCCAGTTCAGATGATCGACCGGCGACATCGGCCGCAGTGCAGCAGCGGGCTCCGGCCTGGCAACCGGGGCGGGTTCGTGAACGATGGCAGGCGCTTGTTCCGCTGCCGGCGCACGGGTTTCCGGTTTGGCCGCAGCCTCGCGAACTTCAACTGCCGGCTCGCTATCGCGCAACACCCAGATCGGCGTAATGCCCATCTCGACCAGCATCTGCTCGCGGCTCAGACTCATGCCAATTCCTTGTCAAAAACCAGCGCATCCTCGCGCCCGATCACCGCCGGATAATAGCCTTTGCGCAGGCCGATCTGCTGAAATCCGAAGTGACGATAGAGTTCGACGGCCCGCTCGTTTGACGGCCGGACTTCGAGAAACAACTTGCTGGCGCCCCCGAGCCGGGCGCACTCCATGGCATGGCGGAGCATTCGCGCCCCGTAGCCCTGCCCCTGGTAACGCTTGCAGATGCCGATGGTCAGCAGATGCGCCTCGTCGATGACGCGCATGACCACCGAAAAACCGATCAGCTCGCCGCCGACGCGCAGCACCCAGACGCTGTAGCCGGCGGTCAGCGAATCAGCAAAATTGCCGCGCGACCAGGGAAAGGTTTGCAGCGTCGCTTCAAGCGCCGCCACCGCATCGAGGTCGCGCTCGTTCATCGGAAAAAACTCGGCCGGAATGCTCAAGGCGCTCAACCTTGAAACCTCAGTTGAACGCGGCTGATGGTGCATCTGGGTGGGATGGCCGGCGCGAAGCGACGACGCGGCAGGCTCATGCCTGCAAGGAGGAGCGACAAAGCCGGACGCCCGACCAGATGTGCCTGCGGCCGCGTAGCGCTGGCACCCAACTGATGAATCGCCTTGAAGGTACAAAGGTTAGTAGTCATGCGGCCAGCCAGAGATGAATAAGCGGTCAACTGAGGTTTCAAGGTTTAAGCCCGCCCGCCTTCGCTGAGTCGTTCGGCCACCGTTTTGGCGACCTTGTCGCGGATGTAAAGCGGCGCCGCCAGCGCAGCGTCGATGCCCTCGCCACGGGCAGCGCGCGGTGCGGCGAGCCGGACAACGGCGGCTGCGGTCGGCAGGATGCCGGCTTGGACAGGGATGCCGGCAGCGTCAAGACGCCCGGCCAGGACCGGATAGGCGACGATGGCATTGCCGCAGGCAACCCAGCCCGGCTCGCCAGGCAGCAAGACGGCATCCGGGGCGGAAACGCGAATTTCGCCAAGCAGGCGATAAACACCGTCGATCAATTGATAGCTGCCCGAATAAACCTCGCCCATGCGCGCATCGAGCAGGGCCAGCACGCGCTCGCCGCCGGCTTGCGCCGCCATCGTTTCGAGGCTGCTTACCGGCACCAGCGGCAGATTGGCGGCCACCGCCAGCCCCTGCGCCGCGCCGCAGGCGACGCGCAAACCGGTGAAGGCGCCGGGGCCGACGCCAAAGGCAATGGCGTCGAGCTGGCCGACCTTGAGGCCCGCTTCGGCCAGCAACTCGCGGACGAGCGGCAACAAGGTTTCGGAGTGCGAGCGGCCCGTCGGGCAGATGCGTTCGGACACGCCCCCATCGCGCCAGAGCGCACAGGAGCCAAGTTCAGTCGATGTTTCGAGAGCGAGAATCTGCATGGGCCGGCATTTTACCGGAGGCGCGGCCGGCCCGGGTTTCAATCTCGGCGCCGGCTCCGGCCATCGGCGCGCCGCTTGCGCAACTCGCCATCGTGCCAGGCGCGTTGCTCGCGCATGTCATCACGCAGTTGGCGCCGCTCATCGGGCGGCAGGTCGCGCCAGCGCGGCCGCTCGTCATCGCGGCGCAATGACCGCTCCTGCTGCCAGTGCTCGCGCATCTGCTGGCGCAACTGGCGCCGCTCTTCCGGCGGCAGGTCGCGCCAGCCGGCCTGCGCCCAGACGCCACCGGCCGAGCCAAGCAGGCTCAGCAGCAACACGGCAAGGGCGAAAAGACGTTTCATGGCAGGCGCTACGACAGGCGTTTCAGATGCCACCATTGTCTACGTGGCGGCGCCGGTCGCTCATCTCGAAATGTAAGAATATGTTTCCCGGCCACCTTCCGACAATCCTTGTTACCATTTCCGGCATTCCATACAAGGTCCATCTGTATTCTTGCCAGCATGAACGAACAACACCAACACATTCTCGTCGTCGATGACGACGCCCGTCTGCGTGACCTGCTCGTCCGCTACCTCGGCGAACAGGGCTTCGCCGTCAAGGCTGCCGCCGACGGCCTGCAGATGGACAAGCTGCGCGCCCGCGAGCACTACCACCTGATCGTCCTCGACCTCATGATGCCGGGTGAAGACGGCCTGACCATCTGCCGCCGCCTGCGCGGCCAGGGGGACAGGACGCCGATCATCATGCTGACCGCCAAGGGCGACGAGATTGACCGCATCGTCGGCCTCGAAATGGGCGCCGACGACTACCTGCCCAAACCCTTCAACCCGCGCGAACTGCTCGCCCGCATCCACGCCGTCCTGCGCCGCCAGGGCAGCAAGCCGCCCGGCGCGCCGGAAGACGACCAGGAAAAGATCACTTTCGGCAACATCGAAGTCGATCTCGCCGCCCGCACGCTGACCCGCGGGGACGAATTGCAAGCCCTGACCACCGGCGAGTTCGCCGTGCTCAAGGTATTGCTCCAGCACCCGCGCCAGCCGCTGTCGCGCGACAAGCTCATGACCCTGGCCCGTGGCCGCGAACAAGGGCCGTTCGACCGCGCCATCGACGTCCAGGTTTCCCGCCTGCGCAAACTCATCGAAGCCGATCCGGCCCAGCCGCGCTACCTGCAGACAGTCTGGGGCTTCGGCTACGTCTTCGTGCCGGACGGCGCTGCAGCCAAGGAATGATGCCGCGCACGCTGCTGGCGCGCACCTTCATGCTGCTCGCCATGCTGGTTCTGCTGACCACGGCGGGCTGGCTCAGCTTGTTTCGCTACATCGACGCCGAACCACGGGCGCGGGAAATTGCCCAACTGGCGGCGTCGGCCGTCAATCTGATCCGCGCCTCGCTGTTTGCCGCGGCGCCGGACAAGCGTCTGGGCCTGTTCACCGAATTCTCGACGCGTGAAGGCGTTCGTCTGCTGCCGGCAGAACCGGAGGACAAAATTGAGGCGATGCCCGATTCGCGTTTTTTCCGGCTACTGCAGAGAGAATTGAACGCCCGCCTCGGCGATCACACGCGAATTGCCGCCAGCGTCGACGGCGTGCCCGGCTTCTGGGTCAGTTTCCGCCTCGACGATGCCGACGAGGAAGAATACTGGCTGGTCCTGCCGCGCGAGCGGGCGACGCGCGATTTCGCCCGCCACTGGCTGGCCTGGGGTCTGCTTGCCGTGGTCCTGGCCCTGGCAGTCGCCTGGCTCATCGCCTCGCGCATCAGCCGCCCGCTCAAGGCCATGGCCAGATCGGCCGAGGCGGTCGGCCGCGGCCAGACACCGGCGCCGCTGCCGGAGGATGGCGCTGAGGAACTGAGTCGTCTGGCCGTCGCCTTCAACACCATGGCTGCCGATCTCGAACGCCACGAAAAGGACAGGTCCGAAGTGCTGGCCGGCATCTCCCACGACCTGCGCACGCCGCTCACCCGGCTGCGACTGGAGGCCGAAATGAGTGTTGCCGATAGCGCCCGTCAGGCTGTGGTGGCCGACATCGAGCAGATGGAGGCGGTGATTTCCCAGTTCATGGATTACGCCCGAACGGAGTCAGGCGAGGCCGCCGTGGCGACCGATCTTGGCGCCCTGCTGTCGAGCATTGCCGAGCGTCAGCGCTCCGTTGGCCACGCGCTGACTGCGGTGATCGAGACGCTGCCGGAAATAGTGCTGCGCCCGAAGGCGATCACCCGCGCCGTGACCAATCTGATCGACAACGCCGTCAAATACGGCGGCGGCGAGATCACTTTGTCGGCTGCTACGGTCGACGGGGAAATTTGGCTGGAAATCAAGGATCGCGGTCCCGGTGTGCCGGCAGACGAGATCGAACGCCTGAAACGCCCCTTCACCCGGCTCGAGAACGCCCGTACCGATGCGACGGGGACCGGGCTCGGACTGGCCATCGTCGAGCGTATCGCCCGTCTGCATGAAGGACGGCTCGATCTGCTGCCCAATCCTGGTGGCGGCCTGCTCGTTCGCCTGGTCCTGCCGATCAGGCCCTGAGGCCTGCGGTCAGCGGGAATTCGCCAATAATCCGGTAGGACGAGCCGAGTTCGGTCAGCGTCGAACGCACCAGCACGAAACGCTCGTTGTGCCAGGTCAGCGATTCAATCGACGGCAGAGGATGGCTTGCCGACGGCGCAGTTGCCTCCGGTACGCGGCGGACCAGCGTGACATGGGGCACGAAATCGCGGCCCTCGCCGCCGACCCTGAATCCGGCCCGCGCCAGAGCCTGGCGCAATTGCCTCGAAAGCGTGGCCAACGAAGCCGATGGCGCCTGGCATCCAGCCCACAGCAAATGGTTATGCGACCAGAAACCGAGCTCGTCGACGTTGATGGCGAATGGCTCGGCGCGAACTTCGCAGGCGGCCGCCGACAATTCAGGCAGACGCGCTTCGGGAACGTTGCCGAGAAAGGCCAGCGTCAGATGGATGGTGTCGCGCCGGGTGGCGCGGCCGCCGAACGACAGGGCACTGTCGTGGGCGATGTCGCCGAGCCGGTCGGCGACTTCCGGCACAGGCCAGAGGGCGAAGAAAACTCTGGCCGTGGCCGGTTTGGCTTGCTTCTGGGTTCGGCGTTCAGCCGACACGTTCCACCAGCGCGATGGCCTGCGCCTCGATGGCTTCCTCGCGGCCGAGATAGCCGAGGCGCTCGTTGGTCTTGCCCTTGATGTTCACGCAGTCGGCCGCGATGCCGAGATCGGCGGCGACGTTGGCAACCATCGCCGCGGAATTCGGGGCGAGCTTGGGCTGCTGGGCGATCAGCGTCGCGTCGACATTGACCGGCCGCCAGCCGCGTTCGGCCAGCAGGGCGACGGCGGCGCGGAGCAGGACGCGGCTGTCGGCACCCTTGTAGCGCGGATCGGTATCGGGAAAATGCCGGCCGATGTCGCCGAGCCCGACGGCGCCGAGCAGCGCGTCGGTGATAGCGTGAAGCAGCGCATCGGCGTCAGAATGGCCGAGCAAGCCGGTTGGGTGGGGAATCTCGACGCCACCAAGGATCAGTTTGCGGCCTTCGACCAGTTGGTGCACATCGTAGCCCTGCCCGACGCGGAAATTCATTTTCTAGCCCTCAGAATCATGGCGGCCAAGGCGAGGTCGGCCGGATAGGTAACTTTCAGATTGGTCGAATCGCCGCGCACGAGTTTCGGCTTGAGGCCCATGGCCTCGATGGCACCGGCTTCGTCGGTGACGGCCATTTCATTTTTGAGCGATTTTTCCAGTTGACCGTAGCGAAACATCTGCGGCGTCTGCGCTTGCCACAAACCATCGCGCGGTTCGGTGGCAGCGACGCGCTGCTCGGCATCGGCCCGCTTGATGGTATCGGCAACCGGCACGGCGAGGATGCCGCCGACCGGATCGTCGGCCAACTCGGCGAACAGCGCCTCGAGCATGGCAGCCGACAGGCAGGGCCGCGCTGCGTCGTGCACGAGAATCCAGTCATCGTCGGTAGCAACCATCGCCGCGGCACGCAAACCGTTGCTCACGCTTTCTGCCCGCGTCGCCCCGCCACAGCGCACCGTTTCGAGCTTGGGACCGAGTTCGCTCCAGTCGAAGCGCGGCCACCACGGGTCATCCGGGGCCAGCACGACCCACACCCGTTCGATGTCCGGACAGGCCGTCAAAGCCTTCAAGGTGTGGAAAATCAGCGGGCGACCGAGCAGGTCGAGATACTGTTTCGGCTTCTCGCTGCCGAAGCGGGAACCGCTGCCGGCAGCGGGAACGATTGCGTAATGGCGTGGCATGGCTTAATTTTACTTAAGAACCATCGCAAAAGAGGATTCGCATGAGCTTCGTGGTCCCGGAACTGGCAGCCCCCGTCGAGGCCTTTGGCACGGCGCTCGGCATCGGCCTGCTTATCGGCATGGAGCGCGAACGGCGCCCGGACGCCGCCGCCGGTCTGCGCACCTTTGCCTTGGTCGCCATGCTCGGTTGCCTGTTTGCCCTGCTCGGCGAAAAAACCGGCGGTCCCTGGGTACTTGCCGCCGGCCTGATCGTTATCTCCGGCGCCATGATCGCCTCCAATTTTTCCGCCCAGCAGGAAGAGCAATATCGCGGCTTCACCTCCGAGGCGGCGATCATCGTCACCTACGGTCTGGGTGCCGCCGTGTGGTTCGGCTATTCGACGCTGGCCGTCATGCTCGCCATCACCACTACCGTACTACTTTATTTCAAGGCCGAATTGCGCCAGTTCAGCGAACGGACAACGCCGAAGGACATCAATTCCATCCTGCAATTTGCCGTGCTCTCGCTGGTCATCCTGCCCATTTTGCCGAGCGAGGATTTCGGGCCGTACAACGCGATCAACCCGCGCCAGGTCTGGTACATGGTCGTCCTGATCTCTGGTCTTGCCCTGTCCGGCTACCTCGCCCTGCGCATCGTCGGCGCCCGCCACGGCGCGGCCCTGCTCGGCATTTTTGGCGGATTGGCCTCGTCGACCGCAACGACCATGATGTTTTCCCGCCACGCCCGCGACCATGCCGACCTCATCCACATGTCGGCCATCGTCATCCTGATCGCCAACGTCATGGTCATGATCCGCCTCTGGCTGGTCGCCAGCGTCGTCGCCCCCACCCTGGCCACCCAGATCGCCATCGTTTTCGCCTGCGGCATCGTGCCCGGCGTGGCCATGGCGCTGTATCGCTGGAAAGTACTCAGCGACGCCGGAGACTTGCCGATGCCGGAAGTCAAGAACCCGACTGAAATGCGCACCGCCGTTTCCTTCGGCCTGCTCTACGCCGTCGTCCTGCTCGCCTCGGCCTGGCTGCAGGACATCGCCGGCAGCAGCGGCCTCTACATCGTCGCCCTGGTGTCGGGCCTGACCGATGCCGACGCCAGCGTCCTGTCCACCCTGCGCATGTTCAACCTCGACAAGGTGGTCAGTGGGGATGCCGTGATTGCCGTCACCCTCGCCCTGCTCGCCAACCTGGTCTTCAAGATCGGGCTGGTGCTCAGCATCGGCGGCGGCAAGCTGGCCCGTCACGCCCTGCCCGGCCTGTTCGCCATCGGCGCTGGCATGGTGGCCGGGCTGATGATCATTTGAGGAGTCGACCATGATCAACACACGTCCTCCCGCCGTCGCCGGCGCTTTTTACCCCGGCGATCCCGCTACCCTGTCGGCTACCGTCGATCAACTGCTCGCCGACACCGAAGCCGTTTCCGGCAGCCAGCCCAAGGCCCTGATCGTGCCGCATGCGGGCTATGTCTACTCCGGTTCGACGGCGGCCACGGCCTATGCCACGCTGGCCCCGTGGGCGAAGCATATTCATCGGGTGATCCTGCTCGGCCCGACGCACCGGGTTGCCGTCGATGGCATTGCGCTGCCCGAGGCCGAGGCCTTCTCGACGCCGCTCGGCACCGTCCGGCTCGACGCCCAGGCCATCGCGGCAATCGCCGACCTGCCGCAGATCGTTTTCAGCGATCACGTTCATGCCTTCGAGCATTCGCTGGAGGTGCACCTGCCTTTCCTGCAGCGCGTTCTGGAGCATTTCACGCTGGTTCCGCTGGCCGTCGGTCACGCCACGCCGGAGGCCGTTGGCCAAATCCTCGACTTGCTCTGGGGCGGGCCGGAGACGCTGATCGTCGTCAGTTCCGACCTGTCGCATTTCCTCGGCTATGCCACCGCCCAGCAAGTCGACGCCGAAACCTGCCGGCACATCATGCAGCTCGATACCCATATCCATCCCGAACAAGCCTGCGGCGCCTACCCGATCAACGGCCTGCTGCTCGCCGCCCGCCAGCGCGGCCTGAAGCCGACGCTGCTCGGCCTGTGTAATTCCGGCGATACGGCGGGTGACAGGAGTCGAGTCGTCGGCTACGCCGCCTTTTCCTTCACCGAGGCCGGCCATCATGGCTGAGCTCGGCGCAACCCTGCTGACCCTGGCCCGCAACGCCATCGCCGCCCGCTTTGGCCAGGCGCAAAGCCCAGCTGACGACTATCCTGAATTGCACAAGCCGGCCGCCACTTTCGTCACGCTGACCCAGCACGGCAACCTGCGCGGCTGCATCGGCAGCCTCGAAGCCTGGCGACCGCTGGCGCAGGACGTGCACGAGAACGCCCTTGGCGCAGCCTTTCGCGACCCGCGTTTCGCGCCGCTGACGGCCGACGAGTTGCCGATCACCCGCGTCGAAGTTTCGTTGTTGACGCCGGCCGAGCCGATCTTTTTCACCAGCGAGGCCGATGCCCTGGCCCAGCTTCGCCCGGAGATCGACGGCGTGATCTTCACCGCCGGTCAGCGCCGTTCGACTTTCCTGCCGCAGGTCTGGGAACAATTGCCCGGCCCGGCCAGCTTCATGGCCCACCTCAAGCAGAAGGCCGGGCTGCCGGCCAATTACTGGGGCTCGGACGTCCGCCTCGAACGCTACACCGTCAAGAAATGGAAGGAGGCCGCACCATGAGCGCCACCGAATCCCTGTTCCCCGGCCGCTGGTGGCACGCCCTGCCCGACGGCCGCGTGCAATGCGACCTCTGCCCGCGCGATTGCCAGTTGCACGAAGGCCAGCGCGGCGCCTGCTTCGTCCGCCAGATGGTCAACGGCGCCATGCAGTTGACGACCTATGGCCGCTCCTCGGGCTTCTGCATCGACCCCGTCGAGAAAAAACCGCTCAACCACTTCTACCCGGGCAGCAGCATCCTGTCCTTCGGCACCGCGGGCTGCAACCTGGCCTGCAAGTTCTGTCAGAACTGGGACATTTCCAAATCGAAGGACATGGACCGCCTCATGGATGCCGCCAGCCCACAGATGATCGCCGCGGCCGCCCGCCGCTACGGCGCCGACGCCGTCGCCTACACCTACAACGACCCGGTCATCTTTGCCGAATACGCCATCGACACGGCACTCGCCTGCCGCGAGCAGGGCATCCGCAACGTTGCCGTGACCGCCGGCTACATCCACCCGGAGCCGGCGCGTGAATTCTTTGCCGTCATGGATGCCGCCAACGTCGATCTCAAGGCCTTTACCGAGAGCTTCTATCACAAGCTCTGTGTCGGCCACCTGCAACCGGTGCTCGACATCCTGGCCTACATCCATCACGAAACCGACTGCTGGCTGGAAATCACCACGCTGCTCATCCCCGGCCAGAACGACAGTGCGCCGGAAATCAATGAACTGGCCACCTGGGTCGCTCGCGAACTCGGGCCGGACGTGCCGCTGCACTTTTCCGCCTTCCACCCCGACTGGAAGATGGACAACATCCCGCCGACGCCGCCGGCAACGCTCATCCAGGCCCGCCGCATCGCCCTCGAGGCCGGCCTGCACCACGTCTTCACCGGCAACGTGCACGACCCGGAAGGCGGCACCACCTTCTGCCCAAGTTGCCACGCCGCCCTGATCGTCCGCGACTGGTACGACATCCAGCGCTACGACCTGACGCCGGAAGGCCGTTGCCCGCATTGCCAGACCGCCATCGCCGGCCGTTTCGGCAAGATGCTCGGTCGCGATGGCAAGGCCTTCGGCCCCAACCGCATACCCGTCCATCTCGCGGCATGAACCGGTTCATCACCCTGCACACCCCGCACGGCTCGCTGCACGGCCAGCTCGATCTGCCCGACAATCCGTGCGGCCTGATTCTGATCGCCCGCGCCCATCATGCGGCGGAGGATGCGGCCATTTCTGCATCGTTCGCCGAATTCGGCTGCGCTACCCTGAGCATGGAACTGCTCACCGCCTCGGAGGTGCAGTTCCCCGACGCCACGCAAAACGTGCCACGCCTGACCCAGCGCCTGATTGACATCCTCGACATGACGCGCCAGGACGGCGACATGGAGCCATTGCCGCTGGCCATTTATACCAGCGGTGACGTCGGGCCGGCCGCCATCCGCGCCGCCGCCCAGCGCGATACGCTGGTCAGGGCCGTCGCCTGCCATGGCGGGCTGATCGACCGGGCCGGCGCGCAGGCCCTCGATCTGCTTGTCGCGCCGCTGCTCATGCTGTTCGACGCCGCCGACCTGATCGGCAAAACCGCCTACCAGCGGGCCGCATCGCACCTTGGCGGGTGTCATGCCATGCGCTCCGTGGACATCGGCGAAGACCCGGCCACCCTCGCCGCGACTTGGTTTTTCGACCTTTTTTCCGGTTGACCGCAGGATTCCGCAATGACCATGGCAATTGGTCGCATCCGGACTAGACTGAAACTGTACACAACAATTCAGGAGACTCCGATGTCCTTCTTCGATTCCCCCATTGCCCGGTGCGAAGCAGTTCGCCAAATAGTCCTGACCGATGAAACCCAGGCCGAATGTGCCCGCGAACACGACTGCCCGCCCGGCTTCAAGTGCCCGCTATGCGGTTATTTCACCGAATCCAGCGGACTCAGTGAAGAAGCAAGCCAGAACGTTCTGGACGCCAGCCAGCCGATCCGTCATTGAGTTTTTCCGGCCCGCCCTCCGACCCGCCCTCCTATCTTATCCGCCGCTCAGAGCCTGGACGATGACCACCTCATCGCTGGGCTGCAGCAACTGCGACAGCCCGTTCGCCGCCATGCCATTGACGAAAATACGAATATGGCGGCGCACCTGATGTTGCTCGTCAATCACGCGAAAGCGGATGCCGGGATACTGCCGATCCAGCCCGACCAGCAACTCACCGAGCGTCGATCCGCTGGCTTCGGCCTCGGCACTTTGGGTGTATGAGCGCAAGGCGCTCGGAATCAGCACTTTCATGGCATGGCACCGCTACAGGACGGCCGCTTCCACCGCGTAGATTTCCGGCAAATGACGGGCAATGCACTCCCAATTTCGGCCCTCGTCACGACTCATCCACAGTTCGCCGCTCGTCGTGCCGAAGTAAAGTCCCAGCGGATCATGGCTATCGCAGCACATCGACTGTCTTTTGACCGTCCACCACGCTTGCTCCTTCGGCATGCCGGCATCCTGACGCTGCCAGGTTTCGCCGCCATCATGCGTCGCGTAAACCGCCGGCTTGCCATCGGGACTGGTCCGCGGCCACACCTCGGTGCCATCCATCGGAAAGACCCAGGCCGTCTTGTCGTCGCGCGGGTGTACCGTCATCGGAAAACCAATGTCGCCGACTTCCTCTGGCATGTTTTTCCCGATGCGAACCCAGGACTCGGCCGGCCGGTCGAGGCGATAAATACCGCAGTGATTTTGCTGGTAGAGGCGATCCGGATTGCTTGGGCACAAGCGCAGGCAATGCGGATCATGAAAAGTGGGGTTGGCGGCATCGAAGCCATAGCCGTCCACGACGTTCAGGCCCGAAATGAGTACCCGCCAGGTCGCGCCGCCGTCAAGCGACTCGTGCACGCCGCCGCCCGACATCGCGAAATACAGATGGCCCGAATCACGAGGGTCGACAACGATCGAATGCAGCTTGGGGCCGTCGGGCGTGCCGTCTTTCTCGCTCCCCATCCATGCGCGGTATTGCGGGTCGTCATTGATGCCTGAAAACGCCGCCCAGGTCGCGCCGCCATCGGCCGAACGGAACAGGCCTTGCGGCGAAGTGCCGGCGTACCAGACATCGGGTTCATTGCGGTGCGCCGGTGTCAGCCAGAAAGTGTGATCCACCACCCGGCCGATTTCGCCCTCGGGCGCTTTGGCAAAAGCCGGTGGCTGCGCAGCTTCCTGCCAGTGGGCACCCCAGTCCGTGGAGCGGAAAATGGTCGGTCCGAGATGGCCCGTTTTTGCCGCGGCCAGCAAGGTGAGCTGGTCACGCGGATCGAGCACCAGATGGTTAATGATCTGGCCAAGAAAATGCGGGCCATCGACAGCCCAGGTGGTCCGGCTAGCATCAGCGCGGAATATCCAGGCGCCTTTACGGGTAGAGACCAACAGAGCGGTCGTCGTCATGGCTTTCTCCTTTTACTCAGAATCGCGAATCCAGCAATTCGACTCCGGGCATAAACCTTGGTGCCCACGTTTATGGCATTTTTTTGCGGTCAATTCGATTGCTGCCCGGATGACGGCGAGCACCGGCACGGAATCGTCAGGGCGTATAACGCTATAATTCCTGCCCCGTAACGCTGCCTTCCCCCGAGTGCCCACTCCCCAGTTTCTGCTTTCCCTTCCCGCCCTGCCCAAGGCCGGCGCCCGTATCGATCTGCCGCCTTTGGCCGGTTCCGCCGACGCCCTGGCGCTGGCCGAAATCGCCGTGCGCAATCCCGGCAAGCTGCTCGCCGTCGTCACCGCCAGCGCCGCCGATGCCCAGCGCCTGCTCGATGAAATCCCATGGTTCGGCCCGGCCCTGCGCGTCCGTCTGCTGCCGGACTGGGAAACGCTGCCTTACGACCATTTCTCGCCGCACCAGGATCTCGTCTCCGAGCGCCTCGCCACCTTGTGGGCCGCTACCCAGGGCGAACTCGACATCCTGCTCGTGCCGGCCTCGACAGCGGTTTACCGCATCGCCCCACCGGCCTTCCTGGCCGCCTACACCTTCGCCTTCAACAAGGGCCAGAAACTCGACGCCGAAAAATTCCGCAGCCAGGTCACGCTGGCTGGCTACGCCCATGTCACGCAGGTCGTTTCGCCTGGTGAATACTCGATACGCGGCGGGCTGATCGACCTCTTCCCGATGGGCTCGCAACTGCCCTACCGGCTTGACCTCTTCGACGACGAAATCGAGAGCATCAAGACCTTCGACGTCGATACCCAGCGCACCGTCTATCCGGTGCCCGAAGTCCGCCTGCTGCCGGCCCGCGAATTCCCCATGGACGACAAGGGCCGCACCCATTTCCGCCAGTGCTTCCGCGAGCGTTTCGAAGGCGACCCGGCCAAATCCGGCATCTACAAGGACATTTCGACCGGCATCGCCAGCGCCGGCATCGAGTACTACCTGCCGCTGTTTTTCGACGAAACGGCAAGCGTCTTCGACTACCTGCCCAAGGATGCCGTCTTCGTCACCCACGGCGACGCGCCGGCCGCCATCGCCGCCTTCTGGAACGACACCCGCTCGCGCTACAACCTGCTGCAGGGCGACAAGGCCCGGCCGCTGCTGCCGCCCGACGAACTGTTCCTGTCCGACGAAGCCTTCTTCACGGCCGCCAAATCCTACGGTCGACTGGCATTTGAGGCCAAAAATGAAAACGCGTCGGGAAAACTGCCCAACGTTGCCGTCGACCGACGCAGCGAAGACCCGCTTGGCGCCCTGAAAAATCACCTGGCCAGCTTCAAGGGCCGCGTGCTGCTGCTGGCCGAAACCGCCGGTCGCCGCGAAACGTTGACCGCCATGTTTGCCGAGCATGGCCTGAAAGCCGAAGCCTGCGCCGACCTGCCGGCATTCCTGAGCGGCAAGGCGCAACTGGCCCTCGGCATCGGCCCCTTGCAGGCCGGCTTTGCCCTGGAAAAACTCGCCTTCATCACCGAGACCGAGCTGTTCGCCGGCACACCCCGCCGCACCCGGCGCGAAGCGGCCAAGAAAGCCACCTTCGACAACTGGCTGAAAGACCTCACTGAACTCAAGGTCGGTGACCCGGTCGTGCACGAAAGCCATGGCATCGGCCGCTATCAGGGCCTGGTCCGCATGGACCTCGGCCTCGGCGAGCAGGAATTCCTCGAACTGCATTACGCCAACGAGGCCAAGCTGTTCGTCCCGGTCGCCCAGTTGCACGTCATCTCGCGCTACTCCGGCGCCGACCCGGAAAGTGCCCCGCTGCATACCCTCGGCTCCGGCCAGTGGGAAAAGGCCAAGCGCAAGGCGGCCGAACAGGCGCGCGACACTGCCGCCGAACTGCTCGCCCTCTATGCCGCCCGCGCCGCCCGCCAGGGCCATGCCTTCGATTTCAAGGAAACCGATTACGAGGCTTTCGCCGACGGTTTCGGTTTCGAGGAAACCAACGACCAGGCCACCGCCATCGCCGCCGTCATCGACGACATGCGTTCCGGCAAACCGATGGACCGCCTGGTCTGCGGCGACGTCGGCTTCGGCAAGACCGAAGTCGCCCTGCGTGCCGCCTTCTGCGCGGTGGCCGGCGGCAAACAGGTTGCCGTCCTCTGCCCGACCACCCTGCTCTGCGAACAGCATCACCAGACCTTCACCGATCGTTTCGCCGACTGGCCGATCAAGATCGCCGAAATTTCCCGTTTCAAGACCGCCAAGGAATCGGCGCAAGCCCTGCAGGAACTGGCCGAGGGCAAGATTGACATCATCATCGGCACCCACAAGCTGATCGGCAAGGACGTCAAATTCAACCGTCTCGGCCTCGTCGTCATCGACGAGGAACACCGTTTCGGCGTGCGCCAGAAGGAAACGCTCAAATCGATGCGCGCCGAGGTCGATGTCCTGACCCTGACCGCAACGCCGATTCCGCGCACGCTGGCGATGTCGATGGAAGGACTGCGCGATTTTTCGGTGATCGCCACCGCGCCGCAAAAGCGCCTGGCCATCAAGACCTTCGTTTCCAACTTCTCCGACGGCATCATCCGCGAAGCCGTGCTGCGCGAACTCAAGCGCGGTGGCCAGGTGTACTTCCTGCACAACGAAGTCGACACCATCGCCAACATGCAGGAAAAGCTCGCCAAACTGGTGCCCGAAGCGCGCATCGTCATCGGCCACGGCCAGATGAACGAACGCGAACTCGAACGCGTCATGCGCGACTTCACCGGCCAGCGCGCCAACGTCCTGCTGTGCACGACGATCATCGAAACCGGCATCGACAATCCGCACGCCAACACCATCCTGATCAACCGTTCCGAGAAATTCGGCCTCGCCCAGTTGCACCAGTTGCGCGGCCGCGTCGGCCGTTCGCACCACCAGGCCTACGCCTACCTGCTGGTGCAGGACGAAAAGGCCATGACCAAGCAGGCGAAAATGCGCCTCGAAGCCATCCAGGCCATGGAAGAACTCGGCTCCGGCTTCTTCCTCGCCATGCACGACCTCGAAATCCGTGGCGCCGGCGAAGTGCTGGGCGACAACCAGTCGGGTGAAATGCAGGAAGTCGGCTTCAACATGTATGCCGACATGCTCAACCGCGCCGTCGCTGCCTTGAAGCAGGGCAAACACCTGGCCGCGGTCGATCTGACCCAGCCGCTCGGCATCGGCACCGAGATCAACCTACGCACCCCGGCCCTGCTGCCCGACGCCTACTGCCCCGACGTGCATGAGCGCCTGACGCTCTACAAGCGCCTGGCCAACTGCGAAAGCGCCGAGGAAATCGACACCCTGCAGGAAGAACTGATCGACCGCTTCGGCGAACTGCCGCTGCAGGCCCAATCGCTGCTCGCCACGCACCGCCTGCGTCTGCTCGTCAAGCCGCTGTGCATCCAGAAACTCGATGCCACCAACGACCAGATCACCCTGCAGTTCAGCCCGGAATTCGCACGGCTGGCGCCAATCGAGCCGATCAAGATAATCAATTTGATTCAAAAAGACCGCAGCTATAAGCTGGCGGGACAGGATAAACTTTCTCTTTTACGCCACTGCCCGACCTTGAACGACAAGGTTGTCGCAGTCAAAGACATGATTCGCCAGCTGAGCAAATGACCATGACCACACATCACATCGACAACATCAACGTCACCGCCTTCGACGAAATGCCGACGCCGGAAGAAATCCACGCCCGCCTGCCGCTTTCCGAGAAAGCCGCCAAGACGGTCACCCACGGTCGCCATTTGCTGCGCAACATCCTCGACCGCAAGGACCATCGCCTGTTTGTCGTGGTCGGCCCGTGCTCCATCCACGACCCGGTGGCCGGCCTCGATTACGCCCGTCGCCTCAAGGCGCTCTCCGAAGAAGTCGGCGATACCCTGCAACTGATCATGCGCGTCTATTTCGAAAAACCGCGCACCACGGTTGGCTGGAAGGGCTACATCAACGACCCGTTCATGGACGACAGCTTCCGCATCGACATCGGCATGGCCAAGGCCCGCGAATTCCTGCTCCAGGTTGCCGAACTCGGCGTACCGACCGGCACCGAGGCGCTCGACCCGAATTCGCCGCAATACTACGGCGACCTCATCACATGGACCGCCATCGGCGCCCGCACCACCGAATCGCAGACC
This sequence comes from Gammaproteobacteria bacterium, assembly GCA_018828385.1. Taxonomy (GTDB): domain Bacteria; phylum Pseudomonadota; class Gammaproteobacteria; order Burkholderiales; family Rhodocyclaceae; genus Azonexus. The sequence continues at coordinate 114,870 of JAHJVE010000006.1, forward strand.
CACCGCGAAATGTCGTCTGGTCTGTCTACTCCCGTCGGTTTCAAGAACGGCACCAGCGGCGACCTCGGCGTTGCCGTCAACGCCATCCTCTCCGCCTCCAAGCCGCACTCCTTCCTCGGCCTGACCAGCCAGGGCCGGGTCGCCGTCGTCCGCACCAAGGGCAACGGCTACGGCCACATCGTGCTGCGCGGCGGCGATGGCCGGCCGAACTACGACACGGTTTCCATCGCCATGGTCGAACAGGCGCTCGACAAGGCCAAGCTGCCGCACAATATCGTCGTCGACTGCTCGCACGCCAACAGCTTCAAGAAGCCCGAACTGCAACCGCTGGTCATGGCCGACATCGTCAATCAGGTCCGCCTCGGCAACAAGTCGCTGGTCGGCGTCATGATCGAATCCAACATCGAAGCCGGCAACCAGTCCATCCCGGCCGACCTCAGCCAGCTCAAGTACGGCTGCTCGGTCACCGATGGCTGCGTCGATTGGGCAACCACCGAGAAGATGATCCGCGACGCCGCCATCATGCTCCGCGACGTCCTGCCGGAACGAATGTAAGACATTCATGGACGGCGCCGGCCAGTTCCGGCGCCAATTCAGGAAATGCTACGGTCAACCAGAAAATTTGGCCAAAAACCAAATGCGGCAGCCCGGCCTCAGGGCTGAAAGCCTTACCTAGCCGCCTGCCAGGTTTCCCCATGCCGCCGCATGCTGTATATTCATACAGCTATGAACACATCCATCCCCCGCCGTATTGCCCATCTCGACATGGATGCATTCTTTGCATCGGTCGAGCTGCTGCATTACCCGGAACTGCGCGGGCAGGCGGTGGTGGTGGGTGGGCGCAGCGTGCATCAACCGGTTCTCCAGCCCGACGGCTCGCATCGTTTTTCGCGCCTGCGTGACTACGTCGGCCGCGGCGTTGTCACAACATCGACTTATGAAGCCCGCGCCCTTGGTATTTTCTCGGCCATGGGACTCATGAAATCGGCCCAGCTGGCGCCTGAGGCCATTCTCCTGCCGGCCAATTTCGACGCCTATCGCGACTACTCGCGGCACTTCAAGGCAGCCGTGGCGAGTATTGCGCCGTGTATCGAAGATCGCGGTATCGACGAAATTTTTATCGATCTCAGCGATATTCCCGAAGACAGCCTGCCGCTTGCCCGGCGTATCAAGCAGGCGGTTTTCGATGCGACCGGGCTGACCTGCTCGATTGGTATCACGCCCAACAAGCTGCTGGCCAAGATCTGCTCCGATCTCGACAAGCCGGACGGCATCACCCTGCTCGGCCGGGACGAAATCCCCAGCCGGATCTGGCCACTGGCCGCGAAGAAGATCAACGGCATCGGCCCGAAAGCCAATGAACGCCTGGCACAGATGGGCATCGCCACCATCGGCGAACTCGCCGCCGCCCCCGTCGAAAGACTGGTCTGTTATTTCGGACGAACCATGGGCACCTGGCTGCATGAAGTCGCCCACGGTATCGATGAACGCCCGATCAAGACCAGCCGCGAACCGAAGTCGATCAGCCGGGAGAGCACCTTTCAACGCGACCTGCACGCCAAGCAGGACAGGGCCGAGCTGTCGGAAGCCTTCACCAGCATCTGCCTGCGGGTGGCCGATGATCTGGCCCGCAAGGGCTATGTCGCCCGCACCATCGGCATCAAATTGCGTTACGCCGACTTCCAGGCCGTGACCCGCGACATCACCCTGCCGATGCCCACTGCCGATGGCCGGGAAATCCGCCAGGCAGCCGGCGAATGCCTGAAGCGCGTTCCCCTGCACCAGCGAATCCGCCTGCTCGGCGTCCGGGCCAGCACCCTGCTACCGGCCACGGCCATCGACAGACAGCCGACCGCATTTCAAACCGAACTGCCTCTATAAAACCAGTGCCATGGGGCGCGCCTCGCCTCGCTTACTCATTCTGAATTTGGGCATTTTTTCCAGTTGACCGTGGGATTTGCCGAAAGCGCCCCATTCTCCCGGCACGACAAACTCACCGCAGCCATTCCCTGTTTCTCGCCCCGCGGGCTAGCCCTCAGCGCGTTGACGCCCTACTATTCCGCTTCTCCCCATCCAGGCCACGTTTCACATGCTCGATATTGCCGCCACCTGCCTCGTCGTCACCGCCCTCCTCGCCTATCTGAATCATCGCTTTGTCGGATTGCCGTCGGCCATCGGTGTCATGGCCACGGCAATGGCCATGTCGCTCGTCCTGGTCGGCCTCGACATGGCCGGTTTCGGGCACGGCTTGCGGCAATACGAAGAAAGCCTGCTGCGTTCGATCGATTTTTCCGATGTCCTGATGCAAGGCATGCTGTCGCTGCTGCTGTTTGCCGGTGCCCTGCACGTCGATCTCAGCGAATTGAAAGCCTACCGCTGGCAAGTCGGCGGCCTGGCCGTGCTGGGCACGCTGCTGTCGACGCTGGTGGTCGGCTACGGCATGTGGTTCGTCCTGCCCCTGGTGGGCCTGGACTTGCCGCTCATCCATTGCCTGCTGTTCGGCGCCCTGATCTCGCCGACCGACCCGATTGCCGTGATGGGCATACTCAAGTCGGCCGGCGCGCCGAAGAATCTGGAACTGGTCATCGCCGGTGAATCGCTGTTCAACGACGGCGTCGGCGTCGTGATCTTTTCGCTGCTGCTCGGCATGCTGGCCAGCGGCGATGCACCAACGGCCGGCCACGCGCTCGAATTGCTGGCACACGAGGCCGGCGGTGGCCTGCTCTTCGGCCTGGTCCTCGGCTATGTCACCTTCCGCCTGCTCAAAAGCGTAGACAACTATCAGGTCGAAGTCCTGCTGACACTGGCAGCGGTTACCGGCGGCTACGCCCTGGCCAGCCACTTGCACGTTTCCGGCCCCCTGGCCATGGTCGTCGCCGGCCTGATGATCGGCAATCACGGACGCGCCCTGGCCATGTCGGACACGACACGGCGTTACGTCGACATGTTCTGGGAACTCCTCGACGAGATTCTCAACGCCGTGCTGTTCGTGCTGATCGGCATGGAAGTCCTGATCATTGCCTTCCCGGGCAATATATTTCTCGGTGCCGTCGTGGCGATTGCGGTAACCCTGCTCGCCCGCCTGCTGACTGTCGGCCTGCCCGTTGCCGGCCTGCGCGGGGTCTTCGACTTGCCGCGCGGCGCCTGGCAGGTGCTGACCTGGGGCGGCTTGCGCGGCGGCATCTCGGTGGCCCTGGCGCTGTCCCTGCCCAGCGGCAGCGAACGCGACACGGTGCTGGCCCTGACCTATTGCGTCGTTATTTTCTCCATCCTGATCCAGGGACTGACAATCGGCCGCATCGTGCGATCCGCCATCCCGAAGACTTCCTGACCTAGCAACCGGAACCCGGCAACTGGCTTCCTGCCGCATCGGCGCATAAAATGTCGGGCTGCCCGTCCACACACAGACCTGCGCCAGCACCGTGAAAACAAAACCCAGAAAACCTCGCCACGTCCCTGTCGACGACCATAAAGGGATGCCGCTCGATTCCTTTTGCGCCATGGATGGCGAAACGCTGGTGCTCAACGTCCTCGGCACGCCGAATGCCGGCAGCGACACCATAGGCAAAGCCAAGGGCAAGCAATTGCAGATCAGCGTTACCGCAACGCCGGTGGCCGGCCGGGCGACGGATCATATGGTGCGCTTCCTGGCCGACAAGTTCGGCGTCACGCCCGGCGACATCGAAGTCGTTTTCGGCCGCTACAATGTCAACAAGCAGTTGCGTATCCGCGCACCGAAAAGCCTGCCGGCTGTCATCGCCAAGCATCTGGCCCAAGAACAACTCAAATTCGACCTCTGACCCATGAACCTGATCATCCAGGGCGGCGCGCTGCCCACCTTCCTGCTCGAACGCATCGTCGCCGCGACCGGGGCCGGTACCGTCGAGCCCAGCCCGCCACAAGTCGTCCGTCTGCGCCAGGCAACACGGACTGCCGAGTTCGACGCGCTGATCCCCATGATCGAAGCGGAAAAACTCGACTGGGCCTTCTCCCCGGTCGGCAAGAAACTCTCCGACTACGGCCTGATCTGTTTCGACATGGATTCGACGCTGATCACCATCGAATGCATCGACGAACTGGCCGATTTCGCCGGCAAGAAAGAAGAAGTCTCGGCCGTGACCGAAGCCGCCATGCGTGGCGAAATCGATTACAGCGAAAGCCTGCGCCGCCGACTGGCCCTGCTCGCCGGGCTCGACGCACGCGTCCTGGCCCGGGTGTTTGGCGAACGCTTGCTGCTTTCCCCTGGCGCCCGCGAACTGCTCGAAGCCTGCCAGAACGCCGGCCTGCGCACGGCCATCCTGTCGGGTGGGTTCACCTATTTCACCGAGCGCCTGCGCATCGAACTCGGTTTTGACTTCGCTACGTCAAATGAGCTGGAGATTTCCGGCGGCAAACTGACCGGCCGGGTCGTCGGCGACATCGTCGATGCCGCCGCCAAAGCCCATCACCTCGCACGGCTGACCGACGAACTCGGACTGAAGAAGGATCAGGTCATCGCCTGCGGCGACGGTGCCAACGACTTGCTGATGATGGCCCAATCTGGCCTTTCGGTCGCCTATCGCGCCAAACCGGCGACGCGGGCCAAGGCCGATGTGGCGATCAACTTCGGCGGTCTCGATGCACTGCTCAAGCTGTTCGACGACGAATAAGAACGGCGCCTATATTTCCGGACACCAGACCTTGGCCGGCCCCAGTTTTTCGTAAGCGGCATTGGCCGAAAGAAAGACCTCACCGGTCAACGCCGCCCAGAAGGCCGATTTCATCAGCCGGTCCTGTACCGGCCCTCTGACTTCTGCCAGATGCAGCTTGATGCCGCGCTCGGCCAGATCCTGGTTGAGTTCGGCAAAGACATCGGCCGCCGTGGTATCCATCAGATTGACACCACTCATCACCAGTACCAGATCACGCACACCGGCGACGCGTTCCAGCTCCTGATTCAGACGCTGCTCGACGGCGCCGAGATTGCCGAAGAACAATCGCTCATCGATACGCACAAAGAGCACGCCGGGTAGCGTTTCGACCTCGTAGCGCGCCACATTGCGGAAGTGTTCAGTGCCCGGCACCCGGCCAACCACGGCGATATGCGGCGTACTGACGCGCAGCAGCAGCGTCGCCATCGAGAGCATGATGCCCAGACCAATCCCCGCCTCCAGGCCAAAAATCAACACGCCACCGGCAGTGAACAAAAAAGCCAGGGCATCTGCCCGGTCATAAGCCCAAGCCTGCCTCAAGGCGCGCCAGTCGATCATCGACAACGCGGCAACGATGATGGTCGCCGCCAGCACGGCCAGCGGCAGGCGCTCGAACCATTGCGCCGCGCCAAGAACAACGCCGACCATGGCCAGCGCCGAGACAATGCTGGCCAGCGGCGTCTGCGCGCCGGCTGCGACGTTGATCGCCGAGCGCGAGGTACCACCGCCAACCGGCATGCCACCATAAAACGCCGCCACGACATTGGCCGTACCAAGTCCGACCAGTTCGGTATTGGCATCAATGCGTTCGCGCCGACTGATGGCCAGCGCCTGCGCCATGGTAATCCCCTGCACCATGCCGATCAGGGCCATGACGAAAGCCGGCTGTAACAGGCGATGCGCGGTATCGAGGCTGGGCATGAAAAAGGTGAAACCGGGCAGTCCCGCCACCACCGAACCGACAACGGCAACGCCTTCGCCCCGATCAAGATCAAAACCAACCACGGCCAGCATGCCGCCCAGCACAATCAGCAAAGGCATCAGACGGACGACAAAAGCGGCCTTGGCCCGACTCAGGCCGGCGGCCTGCAGCCAGCCGGCCAGCCATAGACGCACGATGGCCAGGGCCATAAGTGCTGTCACACCAACCAGCAGCGTCGGAAGATGGTTATCCGGGGCCTGGCGCAATAGATCGAGCAGGATGGCGCCGCTGCTCGCACCGTGCGGTTCGACGCCGAGCAGGTATTTGATCTGGCTGACGATGATCAGCACCGATGAACCTGAAATAAAGCCGCTGATCACCGGTCGACTAAGCAATTGCGACAAAAAGCCCAGACGCAGCAGGCCACAGGCGAGCAGCATCAGCCCCGATAGCAGCGATAGCGCTGCAGCCAGCACGATGTATTCAGGCGAACCGGGCTGCGCAATCGGGCTGAGCACCGAATAGGTCATGATCGCGGTGATGGCCACCGGCCCGACGGCCTGCACCATGCTGCTGCCAAACAACGCGTAGGCGATCACCGGGAAAATGCTGACGTACAAGCCGAGTTGCGGCGGCAAACCGGCGAGCAGCGCGTAGGCCAGGCTCTGCGGGATGACGAGGATGGTAACGATGAGACCGGCCGTAACATCCGCGCCCAGTTTGTCCTTCGGGTAATGGACGAGCCAGTCGGGGATGAGCCTGGTCATGGTGCTCAGGTTTTCTTGACGAGTTGTCTGGCGAAGGCTGCGTCGTTCTTGGTGACGCGCGGCACGACCTGCGGCCCGAGCGCATTGACGGCCTTGACGAAATCATCGAGCGGCAAGGCGGCGCAGATTTCCTGGAGACCTTCGCTGCTGCGCTCACGCAAGACGAACTGGCCGTCGCCGGTCATTGCCATGACGTATTGCCGGCTGGCGCTGCGCTCGTTGAGGCGGGCAACGGCTGCGGCAGCGCGGGTCGAGCGACGGGCGGTCACTTGTATTTCTTGAAAACAGCCTTGGCGTCGAGATGGGCGCGATCCAGCGTACAGATTGACTCATCGTCGTCATGACCGGTAAAAAAGTCATCGGCCTGAGCGCGCATCACCATCTTAATGGCGGCATCGTCGGCCACATCGTACTTTTCGGTGATGAGGGTAGTTACTTCGTCGAGATGTTCTTCGTAGGTCATGGCAAGTCGAATTCAGTAGAAATATAGAGCGCCTCGACCTTTTCCCGCGCCCACGGGGTGCGGCGCAGGAATTTGAGGCTGGAAGCGACGCTCGGGTCGAGATTGAAGCAACGGATGTCGATGATCTGCCCCAACTCGGACCAGCCGTAGCGGGCAACCAGCCGGTTCAGGATGGTTTCCAGCGTCAGGCCATGCAGTGGATTATTGGCTTGTTTTTCGGACATGGGCGGCAAATTTGGATCAGGGGAAATTCAGGCTGGCGTATAGAAAATTTGCCGCTCGCGCAGGCATTCGCTGTCACCCATTTCGAAAACACGGCAGTTATCGGGCCGTCTATCGTAAATCGTGCAGCGCATGGTGTCACGATCCAGCGCGGCGCACCAGCCGTCATCGAGCCGGCGCATGACCCAGCCCCCCCAGTCGTCCTGGGTGGCAAAGCGACGAGGCACATCGTCGCCTTCCATCAACATGACCTCAAGCTGGCAGCAGCAAGCCGAGCATTTGTCGCAGGTGACGCTCGACGCGGAAATCAGGCGACCTCGTCGATCCACGCCTGCTGGATGGCTTCGAGAATTTTCTCGCCGCAGTGCTTGGGATCATCGCTGAAGCCAGGCAAAGCCATGACCCAATCGCGCAAATCGACAAAATTGATCGTCAGCGGATCCTTGTCAGGATGCTTCTCACTCAATTCGATGGCGATATCGTTGATGTCAGTCCATTTCATTTGCGATGCCCCTCCTTCGCCATGTTGATGCTGTATTTCGGAATTTCGACCGTCAGCGGAGTTGACCGTACGATTGCCTGGCAACCGAGGCGGGAATTGGGTTCCAGGCCCCAGGCCTTGTCGAGCAGGTCTTCTTCGATGTCCTCTGCCGCATCCAGCGAGTTGAAGCCTTCGCGCACGATGACGTGGCAGGTTGTGCAGGCGCAGGACATTTCGCAGGCGTGGTCAAGTTCGATCTCGTTGGCGAGCAGGTTTTCGCAGATCGAAACTCCCTCCTCCGCCTCGATCACCGCGCCATCGGGACAAAGCTCGAGGTGCGGCAGGACGATGATTTGCGTCATGCGTCTTCTCCCATTTTGATGTCGTCGACATTGCGTCCGGACAACACTTTCTTGATGCTCTGATCCATGCGGCGATGGGCAAATGCCTGCGTCTCAAAGCCAAGATCGTCCATGGCAATGTTGATCAGGCGGCGATTGTCGCCAGCCATGGTCGCGCGCAATTTGGCGATGGTCGCGACAATCTTGGCTGTCTCGGCCTCGTTGAGCAGATGCGGGTCTTCCTTCAGCGCCGCCTCGGTCGCCTCGATCATGCGCTGCGCCTCGACTTGCGCTTCCTTCAAGGCGCGGCTCATCGCGTCGTCCTTGGCGTGCTCCATGGAGTCCTTGAGCATGCCGGCAATCTCGTCATCCGAGAGGCCATAGGATGGCTTGACGGTCACGCTCGACTCAACGCCGGTCGTCTGCTCACGGGCCGCCACCGACAGCAAGCCATCGGCATCGACCTGAAAGGTGACGCGGATGCGCGCCGCACCAGCCACCATCGGCGGAATGCCGCGCAGCTCGAAGCGGGCCAGTGAACGACAGTCGCTGACCAGTTCGCGCTCCCCCTGAACGACGTGAATCGCCATGGCCGTCTGGCCATCCTTGAAGGTCGTGAACTCCTGGGCGCGCGCCGTCGGGATGGTCGAGTTGCGGGGAATGACCTTTTCGGTCAGACCACCCATCGTTTCCAGGCCGAGTGACAGCGGAATGACGTCGAGCAGCAGCCAGTCGTCCTTGCCGGTCTTGTTGCCGACCAGCAGATTGGCCTGCGTTGCCGCGCCGAGCGCGACGACCTTGTCCGGATCGAGATTGGTCAGCGGCTCCTGACGGAAAAAATCGCCGACGGCCTTCTGCACCTGCGGCATGCGGGTCGCACCGCCGACCATGACAACGCCCTTGATGTCTTCAGCCCGCAAACCGGCATCGCGCAAGGCCTTCTTGACCGGCTGCAGGGTCTTCGAGATCAGGGTCTGGGCAATGCCGGCGAAGGTCGTCACGTCAAGCTTCAGATCAACCATTTCCCCGGTCGAAAGACGCGCCGTCAGCGGTGCTTCCGGATTGTTGGTCAGAAACTCTTTTGCCTCGCGGCAACGCATCATGAGCAGACGGCCATCTTCCGGCGACAACGGCTGCAGCTTGGCCTGCTCGATGACCCAGCAGAAAATCCGATGATCGAAGTCGTCGCCGCCCAGCGCCGAATCGCCACCGGTGGACATCACCTCGAAGACGCCCTTGGTCAGCTTGAGGATGGAAATATCGAAGGTGCCGCCACCCAGATCGTATACGGCATAAACGCCTTCGGCCCCGTTATCCAGCCCGTAGGCGATGGCGGCAGCAGTCGGTTCGTTGAGCAGGCGCAGAACGTTGAGCCCAGCCAGACGGGCGGCATCCTTTGTCGCCTGGCGCTGCGCATCGTCGAAATAAGCAGGGACGGTGATCACGGCACCGACCAGATCGCCGGCTAAGGCGGTTTCGGCCCGCTGTTTGAGGCTTTTCAGGATTTCGGCCGAGACTTCGACCGGACTCTTGATGCCGGCGATGGTATTGACCTTGACCATGCCTGGCGCTTCGATGAAGTCATAGGGCATCGATTCAACGTGGGCAATATCCTTCAGGCCGCGCCCCATGAAGCGCTTGACCGAAACAATGGTATTGCGCGGATCGATTGCCTGCTTGGTCTGGGCATCGTAGCCCACCTCGGTCGAGTTATCGGCATGGTAGCGAACGACTGACGGCAACAAAGGCCGCCCCTGCTCGTCGCTCAGGCAGATGGAAATTCCGCTGCGGACAGTGGCCACCAGCGAATTGGTAGTGCCCAGGTCGATCCCGATGGCGAGCTTGTGCTCGTGCGGTGCCGCCGATTCGCCCGGTTCGGCGATTTGAAACAGTGCCATTTTTATTCTTCCAGCGACGCCAACGCGTCGTCGATTTCGTACAGGAGTTTTTCCAGGAACATCAGGCGACGAACACGATCAGTGGCCAGTGCATGCTCACCCTGATCGAACAATTCGCCGAGTTCTTCATAGCGGGCATTGATATCCCCGCGCAGTCGGTTGTGCAGGCGCTCGAGTTCGTGATGATCGCCGCCAGAGCGCGCCTCCATGACCGCCTCGCGCCATTCCATCTGCTCCATCAGGAAATCCGCCGGCATGGCGGTATTGCTTTCCGCCTGGACGTCATGACCCGCCAGATGAAGCAGGTATTTGGCCCTTTCCAGCGGCCTTTTCAGCGTCTGGTAGGCCTCGTTGGCATGCGTCGCCCACTGCATCGAGAGCCGACGCTCCGCATCGCCCGCGTTGGCAAATCGATCCGGATGGACCTGGGCCTGAATATCGCGATAGCGGGAGTCGAGGTCAGACAGATCGAGCCGGAAGCCCGGACTCAACCCGAACAGCGAGAAATGGTCGGCCCGGATATCCATCAGACGTTAAACGATTCGCCGCAACCGCACTGATCCTTGACGTTCGGATTGTTGAACTTGAAACCTTCATTCAAGCCTTCGCGGGCAAAGTCCAATTCCATGCCATCGAGATAAGGCAGACTCTTGGCGTCGACAATGACCTTGACGCCGTTGTGTTCGAAGACCAGATCATCAGGATTCACCTCGTCGACGAACTCGAGCTTGTACGCCATGCCGGAACAACCGCTGGTCCGCACACCGAGGCGCAGGCCGATGCCCTTGCCGCGCTTTGCCAGAAAGTTGGCGACGTGTGTTGCCGCCTTATCGCTCAAGGTGACGCCCATGCTTATTCTCCGTGCTTTTTCTTGTAATCGGCCACAGCTGCCTTGATGGCATCTTCGGCCAGAATCGAACAGTGAATTTTAACCGGCGGCAGGGCCAACTCTTCGGCAATTTCGGTGTTTTTGATCGACAAGGCTTGATCGACCGTCTTGCCCTTTACCCATTCTGTAACGAGCGAAGACGATGCGATGGCCGAACCGCAGCCATAGGTCTTGAACTTGGCATCCTCGATCACGCCGGACTTATTGACCTTGATCTGCAGTTTCATGACATCGCCGCAGGCCGGCGCACCGACCATGCCGGTACCAACGCCGTCATCTTCCTTGCCGAAGGAACCGACGTTACGGGGATTTTCATAGTGATCGATAACTTTGATGCTGTAGCTCATGCTGTTTCTCCTTGAATTTCTTTAGTGTGCTGCCCACTGAACGGCACTGAGGTCGATGCCGTCCTTGAACATTTCCCACAACGGAGAAAGCTCACGCAACTTACCAACTTTTGTATGCAACAATTTGATTGCATAGTCTATTTCTTCTTCAGTCGTAAAGCGACCAATACTAAAACGGATGGAGCTGTGCGCCAACTCGTCGTCACGCCCAAGAGCGCGCAAAACATAAGAAGGCTCCAGACTGGCCGAGGTGCAGGCTGAGCCGGAAGATACCGCCAGATCCTTGATGGCCATGATCATCGACTCACCTTCAACATAAGCAAAGCTGATGTTCAGATTGTGCGCCACGCGTTGGGTCAGGTCGCCATTGACGAAGGTTTCTTCAATGTCCTGCAGGCCTTTCAGGAGCTTGTCACGCAAGGCGCCGATACGCTTGTTCTCTTCAGCCATCTCTTCCTTGGCCAGACGGAAGGACTCGCCCATACCAACGATCTGATGCGTCGCCAGCGTACCGGAACGGAACCCGCGCTCATGACCACCCCCATGCATCTGCGCCTCGAGGCGGATGCGCGGCTTGCGGCGAACGTAGAGTGCGCCAATTCCCTTTGGGCCATAGGTCTTGTGGGCCGAGAAACTCATTAGGTCGACCTTGAGCTTGCTCAAGTCGATATCAACCTTCCCCGTAGCCTGCGCCGCATCAACGTGAAAAATAATGCCCTTCTCACGACAGATTTCACCCAGTTCAGCGATCGGCTGAATGACGCCGACTTCATTATTCACGTACATCACCGAAGCCAGAACGGTATCCGGACGAATGGCGGCCTTGAAGACATCCAGATCAAGCAGGCCATCTTCCTTGACGTCAAGGTAAGTGGCTTCAAACCCCTGGCGCTCCATTTCACGCACCGTATCAAGCACAGCCTTGTGCTCGGTCTTGACGGTAATGATGTGCTTGCCCTTGGTACCAGCGTAGAAATTGGCGGCACCTTTGATAGCGAGGTTATTGGATTCCGTGGCACCGGAGGTCCAGACAATTTCCTTGGGATCGGCATTGACCAGGGCAGCCACCTGCTCGCGCGCTTCTTCGACCGCTGCATCAGCTACCCAGCCGAAGCTGTGCGAACGCGATGCAGGATTACCGAAATGCTCGCACAGGTAAGGAATCATTTTTTCAGCGACGCGCGGGTCGACCGGGGTGGTTGCCGAGTAATCCAGGTAAATGGGGAGTTTCATCGTCATTCTCGCTAAGTCGGGTTGTTCGGACAGGTCACACTTCAATGAAGGGCTGTCAGACCTTGCAGGCGTCCGACTGTCACCTGCAAGGCGTTGATAAATTGTTCAATCTCGGCTTCCGTATTACCAATACCGAGACTTACTCGCACTGCTCCGCGAGCAACCTCAGGGGCTACCCCCATGGCGCGCAGGACATGCGACGGCTCAGGATTGGCGCTGGAGCATGCCGCACCGCTCGCCACGGCAAACCCTTCGCGGTCCAGTTTACCGACCAGCGTTTCGCCATCGATATTGGGAAAGGCAAAGTAGCTGGTGTTCGGCAGACGGACCACATCCGTCGCAAAAATCCTGGCCCCCAAACCGGCCAACCCGACCTCCAGCTTCGCCTGCATGGCCCGCATGCGTGTCGATAGTTCGGCAACACGAACCGCGGCAAGTTCCGCAGCCACACCGAATCCGACGATCGCCGGGACATTTTCTGTGCCCGAGCGCAATCCTCGCTCATGACCACCACCGGCAATCTGCGGCTGTAACTCGACCCGTTTGTCGAGAACCAGGGCCGCAGCCCCCTTGGGACCACCGGCCTTGTGCGCAGACAGGGTCATGGCATGAACGCCGGCGGCGTTGAAGGCACGGAAGTCGATAGCCAGCTTACCCAATGCCTGTACTGCATCAGTATGAAACCAGGCGCCACTGGCTCGGGCGGCACCAGCCAGTGCCGCAATATCCTGCAGAACACCCGTTTCATTGTTGGCCAACATTACCGAGAGCAGCTTTGGCTTTTCGAGCAAGACCTCCGCGTAGTCCTCAATTTTTACCCTTCCTGCGCAGTCGACCGCAAGATTGCGAACCAGCCAACCTTGGCGCGCCAGCTGAGCAGCCGGCTTGAGTACACAAGGATGCTCGATGGCACTGACAGCAAGCATGCCAGGCTGAAGACTGGCGGCCGCCCCCTTCAGGAACAGGTTATTGGCTTCGCTGCCCCCGCTCGTAAACACCACCTCGGTTGGATGAGCATTGACCGCAGTCGCCACTTGTTGCCGCGCCTCGTCGATGGCCTGCCGTGCCCGGCGACCGTATTCGTGCCGACTCGACGCATTGCCAAACTGGCTTTCCAGCCAAGGCAACATCGCCGCCAACACCGCCGGCTCAAGCGGGGTGGTGGCGTTATGATCAAGGTAAACAGGCCGCAACATGGCTTTATTCAGGCAGCAACCGTTACCTTGTCACGCCCGGTACGAATTCGCGGCTGCGCAACAACGTGGCGCTGATCATCAAGCACGACTGAGCCAGGGACACGCTTTGCCTTTTCTCGCTGCACTAGATCGGCGAGCGTAACCGACGCAAGGTAGTCGAACATCTTGGCATTCAGTGTCGACCACAGATCATGTGTCATGCAGCGGTGTTCATCATGGCAGTTCTCGCGACCACCACACTGGGTGGCATCCAACTGCTCATCGACAGCCCGTATGATGTCAGCCACGGCGACCCGATCGAATGGCCGCGCTATGCAATAGCCACCACCAGGGCCGCGCACGCTGTCGACCAGCTTGTGTCGACGCAATTTGCCGAACAATTGCTCAAGGTAAGAAAGCGAAATCCTCTGACGCTCACTGATGCTGGCCAGCGCCACCGGCCCTTCCTCGCCACGCATGGCAAGATCCATCATGGCCGTCACTGCGAAACGTCCCTTGGTTGTCAAACGCATTTCGAACCTCTGCTAATAACCTAGTATCGTGGTCAACTATATCCAATCCAGACAAAATTAGTCAACTATTTTGCTCAAGTATTTCGGATCAAAGGAATCGGCCTGCTCAACTTCCTGGTCGCACTTCACGCCTTGGGCATCAAGCTCCTTGAGCAACATGCCGAGACGACGATCGGTCTCGGCGGCATGATCCAGCAGCGCATGGATAGCTTTGGCCAGTGGATCATCCTGATCCCGGCCCACAGCGTAAGCTGAAAAACCGAGTTTTTCTGCCTGAGCCTCGCGCTGACGAGTCTGCTCGGTGTTGTCGAGAATCCGCGCGGGGTTTCCTACTGCAGTTGCCCCTCCGGGCACCGACTTGGTAACGACGGCATTCGAACCGACCTTGGCGCCAGCTCCAATGGTGATAGGCCCAAGCACCTTGGCGCCAGCCCCGATGACCACACCATTTTCCAAAGTCGGGTGACGCTTGCCCTTGTTCCATGAGGTGCCACCAAGCGTTACACCGTGATAGAGCGTGACGTCGTCGCCAATGACCGCCGTTTCACCGATAACGACCCCCATGCCGTGATCGATGAAGAAGCGGCGTCCGATGGTCGCACCTGGATGAATTTCTATACCGGTCAGCATTCGCGACAAATGGGCAGTGAAGCGCCCCAGCCAGCGAAGGCGATGCCCCCAAAGCCAATGGGCCAGACGATGCATGATCAGCGCATGTATACCAGGGTAGCAAGTGAGCACCTCCCAGGATGAGCGAGCAGCCGGGTCGCGGTCAAAAACCGCACGGATGTCCTCACGCAAGTACCGGAACATGAAGCCTGATCTCCCTATTGAATGGAGGGCGATTTTAAAATACTCGACTGAATTTGTCAGCTATTTCCTGCCATTCGCGATTCCTTAAAAGTTTATAATGCGCAACCTGCCGAACCCCCTCACCACATGTCGAACCGCCTCGCATCGCTTCTTGTTGCCCTCGTTTTACTTGCCGGTTGCGCAACACCGCCACCCATGCCAGCAGGCCATGTGCTCGGCGATTACAACCATGCCCGAAAGTACCTCGCCTGGCTCGTTGACCGTGAAATGGCGGAAAACGAAATTACCGGACTCAGCATTGCCCTGATAGACGATCAGCAAGTGATCTGGCAACAGGGTTTTGGCTACGCCGATCTGGAAAACAAGATCGCCGCCACCCCAGATACCGTTTATCGCGCCGGCTCCATTGCCAAGATTTTCACCGCCGCCGCCGCCATGCAATTGGCCGACCAGGGCAAGTTAGACATTGATCAGCCGCTTACCACTGCCCTGCCCGAATTCTCGATCAGGACGCGCTATCCGAATGCCGCACCGGTGACACCACGCAACATCATGTGCCACCACTCCGGATTGCCATCGAATTTCCTGCAAGGATTGTTCGTCCGCGAACCGGATCGCTTCGAGTCGGTCGTCCACAAAATTCGCGACGAATACCAGGCCTTTCCGCCCAACTACGTCTTCTCGTACTCCAATCTCGGCATGGCGCTGCTTGGCGCGGCAATCCAGAAAGTCAGCGGAGAGCCTTTCGAGGCTTACATGGGTCGCCACTTCTTTCAGCCACTGGGCATGACCCAAAGCAGCTTCGAGCCGCGCCCGATTGCCAAAGCCTACGACCGCAACAAGGAAATCGAGGTTTTCTCGATGCGCGACATGCCGGCCGCCAACCTGTTGAGCAATGTGGTCGACCTCAGCCAATTCCTGAAAATGCAGTTCGCCGACGGCAAATCGGGGCAGCAGCAAATTCTCGCGCCAGAATCCGTACGCGAAATGGTGCGCATACAGAACAAGGATTTCCCGCTGACCTTCGGCCAGTTCGTCGGCCTGGGCTGGATGATGAGTGGCATTGACGTTCCCGGTGGCGGCCCTGTCGCCAGTCACGGGGGATCCCTACCTGATTCGCACAGCATGATGGCGATCCTGCCGGCCCATAAACTGGGCGTCGTGGTGCTGACAAATTCTTCAACTTCGCACGTCGCTGTCTCAAAAATAGCCACCGAAGCCCTGCGTCTGATGCTCGAAGCCAAGACGGGGATAAGACAAGACCCGACACCACCAGTACGTGCAGCAGAACGCGCCCCGACCGCCGAGGAATTGCGCCAATTCGATGGCAATTTTGACACCATGGTTGGCCTGGCCAGAATCAGCACAAAAAATGGTCAGATAGACGTCGATGCTGCCGGGCACCAATTTCGCCTGGTTCCACACGACGACGGCCTGCTAACCATCAAGTACCGACTATTTGGCATGATGGCAGTCCGCGTCGGCGCTTTCGAGGACATACATCTGTCCATGGCCAATGTCGACGGAAGGCAAATCATCATTGGCCGAATAGGCGCCGAGTCACTGATCTTTGGCGAAAAGCTCAAGCCGACCACCATCCCCGAACGATTCCGGAAAAACCTCGGCAACTACGAGATCGTCGGCAAGATCGATGGCCCGACCCCCGACAAACTCCTGCTCAAGGAAGACAACGGTCTACTCGTCGGCGAGGCCCATTTCCCGGAAATTCCGGACCTGCTGCTGCGCATCGCTTTCCGGGCCGTCTCCGAGAACGAAGTCGTCACAGCCGGGCTGGGCACAGGGCGTGGCGACACGTTACGCCTGATCGGAGCCGGCGACAAAGCCATGCTGGGATTTTCCGGCATTCAAATGCGCAAGAAACTGAACTGAACTGAACTGAACTGAACTGAACTGAACTGAACTGAACTGAACTGAACTGAATATGAGCGAACTACACCAGGAACTAAAAGCATTCATCATCGAGACGATGAATCTCGAAGACATCACCCCGGCCAACATTGGTGACGACACCCCGCTCTTTGCCGAGGATGGACTAGGTCTGGACTCCATCGATGCCCTTGAACTCGTCCTGGGCCTGAAGAAAAAATACGGTGTCACACTGGAAGCCAACGATGAAAAAACCCGCCAGCACCTGCAATCAGTGGCTTCTCTGGCAACACTGATCGAGACCAATCGAAGTCAGGGATAATGGCTGCAAACGTCCAGGGAAAGCACCACACCAGAAACGACAACGGCACCCGAAGGTGCCGTTGTCGTTTGAACTACTTCCTGGGGCCATTTCAGGCCTGACGCGCCTTGCGCAGACGCATCACACCCAGTAATCCGAGACCAACCAAGGCAAAAGAACCGGGCTCAGGGACGTTTGATGACGGCGGGGAGCATTGGGAATTTCCCGGCGGACAAACCGTTCCAGTCACTGAAGCCAGCTTCACATAGTCATCCCCTATATCCAATCCCGACGCAGCAGAACCACCAACCAACGGGTTGTAAGCACCAATCAGCCAAAATGAAGAATATATGCCAGCGGCACCGGCCCCGAGAGCGTAATTTGTATTAGTTGGCACATTATTATAGTGACTAATCAAATTCCAGCCCGAGTCCAGAGTCGACCAAGTCTTGCCGATCAACCCCTGAGAGCCAGTCGCTCCTTGAAAGGCCATCACTGTTATATCGGAATCGCTCCCATACCTCCAATTTAAATTTACAGCGCTCAAATTAACCTTTTCGCTAAAGGTCAGCAGCACCATCTCGTAACGCTCATTGTTATCTATGGCGTGCTCCGGGTAGGCACCTTCACTGGCGTCAATATCCGAGGCCAGCCGGCCGGAACCGGGGTTATCTGCATTATTGATACCGCCGTAGGTTGACACCCACTCTGCCGCTTCGATCTTCTGGACTGCCGCATTGTTGGCAACATTTGTCCCGTCGGTGTTTGCAACAGCAGCGATCGATACTCCAGTAGAGGGCGTGTCATGAAGCCCCCATGTGGTTGTTGCGCAAACTGGCCCGGCCAAGAGCATTGCCAGCGCGCCGTACAGTACATTCAGATGCTTATTCATGATTCACTCCCGAGCAATTTTCACCAAGACACAAGCACAAACAATGCCCAAATATAACTCTATTTAAATTCAATGCACTACGAGGCATAACATGCCGATTCTTTCTTGCCGTGTAAGAAATTCCGACACAAAACCATATCTCACAGACCGAGATCCTTCTTTAGCTGATCAAGCATCAGGCTACTTGCTACGGGTCGAGTGCTGCTGAGCGCAGCCCGCAACTCACCTCTCGCCTCATTCTTGCGGTCAATTTTATTCAGTGCATAGGCCAGATGGAAACGAATTTCGGCATTTTCCGGGCTGCGCAGTCGCGCTTCGCGGAGATAGCGCAGCCCGGCTTCGGTACGCCCTTTACCAACCAGTATCCACCCCAGGGTATCAGCATAGGCCGGATGGTTTGGCGAGAGCCGAACCGCCTTTTCGGCCACCTCCTGCGCCTCTTTGTCATTCAACTGGTTCAACAGGTTGGCAAAGTTGTTTAGCATGGCAGCATTCTCGGGATCGGCTGCTACAGCCCATTGATAGGTTTGACGCGCCTGAGTCAGACGGCCGGCACGGAACTGAATTTCTGCCAGCGCCTGATGAGCAGTTGGAGCTTTAGGATGTTTTTTTACCCAGCCCTCGAGAAATGAAGCCGCTTTGCCGATTTCACCCGACGCCATGTAGGCACGGGCCAGGGCCAGGGCATTTTTGACGGTGTCGGCTTTGGTGAGAATTTTCCGGTAGGCATTTATTGCCACCGGGTAGTGCCCCCGGAACATGGCCAGATCCGCGCTGACATTGGCGGTTTCCAGCGCATCCGGATATTTGGTAACCAGCGTCTTGAGCGCGGTATCAGCCTTTGATGCATTTCCCCGACGCGCCTCGATCTCGACCGACAAGGCCAGTGCGGGCAGATGGTCCGGACTGTCCTGCAGGGCCTTGCTGATGCTGTAGGCGGCGCCATCCGGGTTGGCGGCGGCCAGTTGCAAGCGGGCGATGACGACCTGTGACCGGGTGTTGAATTCAGCCAGGCGGGTCGCGCCGGTCAGGGTGAAACGGGCGTTTGCGGCATCCCCGGTTGCCAGGTAGGTTCTGGCCAGCGCCAGTTGTACTTTCAGGTCAGACTGAAAATTTATCGCCAACGCCTTGGCAACTTTCAAGGCTTCTTCGCCCTGTTTTTGGCTCAGATGGAGATCGATCAGCGCCAGCAAGGGGCCGGGGTCGTCGCGCTGAACTTCGCCGGCCTTGGTCAAATAGCGAATCGCTTCGGTCGGACGGCCGGCACGTTGCTCGAGCAGACCGTACTCGGCCAACACCTGATAATTGTTGCTGTCTTTTTTCAGCAGCCCATCCAGGAGGCGCCTGGCCTCATCGAAGCGCTTTTCGGTCATATCGAGCCGAGCCAGGTTGAGGACTGCCGGAATAAACACGGCATCCCTGGCCAGCACCTGGGTGTAGGTGGCCCGTGCGCCGGCCTTGTCGCCGGTAGCGCCTTTCAACGAGCCAAGAAAGTTGAGTGCCGTCAGGTTGGCCGGATCGCGCTTGACCATCGCCTCGGCGGTTTGCAGTGCTTTTTGCGGCTTGGCGAGGCGCATGTAGAGCATGGCCAGGGTCATGCTGGCCCGGGTATCGGCTTGATTGGCCGCAAAGGCTTTTTCGAGGTTTTTCAGTCCTTTTTCACCCTGGCCGAGGCCGAGCTGGCTATAGGCCAGCGAGCGTTTCATGGCGGGAGAATCGGTCTGGGCAGCAGCCTTCTCAAGCAGTTCGCTGGCCTGGGCATAGCGGCGCTGAGCGAGGTGCAGGGAACCGAGCATGAACATCAGTTGCGGATCGTCCGGGCTGGTTCGGAGCAGGGATTCGAGCATCGGCTGGGCACGCCCGTAATCCTTGGTATCGACGTAGATTGACGCAAGCAGTTTCTTGGCGCCGAGGTTTCTGCTGTTGCGGGAAAGGATGGTGTTGAGGTATTCGCTGGATTTCTGGTGATTGCCCAGCCCATGATGGGCGAGAGCCCCGGCCATCAGCAGTTGTTCGCGGCGGACCAGCCAGGCCGGTGGCAAGGCATCGATGGTTCGGGTCACTTCGGTCAGGGCTGCCGTCAACTCGGGGCCATCACCTTTCTGCCCGGCCAGCACAGCGCGCAGATAGGCGGCTCGCGGGTCATCGTCGGCAAACGTCTTCAGGTAATCGAGATCCTTTTTCGCCTCGGCGTCGCGCTTGAGGTCGATCAGCAGTGCAGCCCGGGCCACACGGGCATCGACATGTTTGGGCGACAACGACAGGGCCCTGTCGTAGGCCGCCAGAGCATCCGGCATTTGAAAAGCGGCGTGGGCCACCGAGGCCTTCATGTTCCAGGCGTAGGCGTTGCCTGGGGCCAACTCAACAGCTTTTTCAGCCTTTTCCCTGGCTTGGTCAATTTTTCCTGCTGCCAGCAGCATCGGGACTTCGGCGATCAATGGCGAGGGCGATTTCGGGTCGATGGCCCGGGCATTTTCAAAGCTCTGAACGGCCTGCGTGCTTTTACCCAGTTCGAGGTAGGCGTTGCCCCGCATGGTCAGGATTTCAACCTGCAAATCCGTTGGCAGGCCGGATGGCTGGATGCGCTCGATCACAGCTTCGGGGCGTCCGAGCGCCAGGAATATCTGACCCAGTGGCAGGGCTACTTCACCGCGATTGACACCTTGCTTTAGCGCCTCTTCAAAAGCGACTTCCGCCCCTTGCAACTGGCCGCTCTTGAGCAGTGCCTTACCGAGCAGGAGATGGGCAGCAAGCATCTTCGAGTCCTGCTGCAGCGCATTCTTCAATTGAATGACCGCCGCCGGCATTTCGTTTTTTTCGTATCGTTTCAGGGCATCTTCGTAATAGCCCGACGCCTTTTCCGGTGTAGCCAGTGCACTCGCCGACAGCCCGAAGCCGATGACGAAAGCCACTGAGACTCTGATCGCGAAGTTAACGCTCCGAAGCCTCGGAGACAGGTCAAATTGTTGACTGGAATGTGTTTGGAAACTCATTGTGGTCCGAACGCCCGAGTGAATTGATTGGCTTAGCGAGAACATGACAAGTACAAAATGCAGAGTCCTATCCTAGCGATCTCCAGCAAGCGGCGACTGTGCTTTTTTCACGAACACCAGTTAATTTAACGGATCGTTTTTGACGCCTGCGCCAAGCCTTACCGAACTTCGATGCTGACGCTCTTTCCTGACTTGCCGCCGGCCTTGCGGATCAGGTCGGCGATATCGGAGTTGTTGAATCGCGTTGCAATATCGAGGGCGGTCTCGCCGCTATCGATCGTTCGGCCGAGATCTGCCTGGCTGGCGATCAGCAGTTTGACGACTTCGATGTGTCCGCCGCGAGCTGCGGCGATGAGCGGTGTCGTGCCGTTTTCGGATGCCAGATTGATGTCGGCGCCGGACTTGATGAGCAAACTCGCTATCTCGGCATGGCCACTAAAGGCCGCGTAGGCCAGAGGCGTCCAGCCTTGCATATTGACGGCTGCGCCGCCGGCCAGGAGCAATTCGACGACCTTTTGATGCCCCCGAAAGGCAGCCAGTCGCAGCGCCGTATCACCTGCAGCGTTGCGGGCATTGAGTCTGGCGCGACCCTTGATGAGGAAATCCACCGTCTCGACATGCCCGTCGCGGGCAGCCAGCATGAGCAGCGTATTGCCATCGATGTCTGTCGTATCGAGGGATGCGCCCCTGGCGGCAAGCTGCTCAAGTTGACTGACGTCACCCATCCTGGCCGAGGTAATCAGATCGTCATAGGTGGCAGCGAAGGCGATCACAGGGGCGGCCAAAGCGATTGCTACGGTCAACCGGAATTTTTGGCTAATTTTCATGGCCTTTTGGCGCCTTTGAATAACGAAAAGAAATTTTCGGTCGTCGCCTCATGGACGGCATCGACGGTCAGGCCGCGCAAGCGGGCAACCTCCTCGGCGACATACTTCACGTAAGCCGGCTCATTAGGCTTGCCGCGATAGGGAGCAGGCGCCAGATACGGCGAGTCGGTTTCAACGAGAAGGCGGTCGAGCGGGCATTTCTGCGCCACCTCCTTGACGATGGTAGCGTTCTTGAACGTCACGATCCCGGAAAACGAGAGATAAAAACCCAGATCAAGCGCCCGACAAGCGATGTCCCAGTTTTCTGTAAAGCAGTGCATGACACCACCCACCGCATCGGCGCCCTCTTCTTTCAATACGCGCAACGTGTCGGACGCAGAATCTCGGGTATGCACGACCAGAGGCTTGCCACAACGCTTGGCGGCACGAATGTGGGTACGAAAACGATCGCGCTGCCACTCCGGCTGGTCCTTTTGCCAATAGTAGTCAAGGCCGGTTTCGCCGATGGCGATGACCTTCGGGTGTGCGGCCAGCGCCAAAAGCCTGTCTTCGTCAGGCTCTTCGACATCCGTGTATTCGGGATGGACGCCCACCGTCGCATAGAGCTGGGCATGCTGCTCGGCCAGGGCGATCACCTGAGGAAAATCTTCCAGATTGACGCCGATGCAGACCGCCAGATCGACCTGGTTTTCCTGCATGCGCTGCAGGACCTCGGGCATGCGTTTGGCCAGATCGGGGAAATCCAGATGACAGTGAGAGTCGACCAGCATGCCGGCCAATCAGAGCGTATGCGTGGGACGGGCCGACTGCATGACACCGCCGAGTAGACCCTCGATCTTGCGCCGGGCTTCCTGGCCGCTTTCGTCATTGTTGAAATGCACGCCGATACCTTGTGCCCGGCCATTCTGGGCGCCCGCCGGAGTGATCCAGACAACGGTACCGGCAATTGGCAGTTTGGCCGGATCATCCATCAGCGACAACAGCATGAACACTTCGTCGCCGATGATGTAGCTGCGCGTGGTCGGAATGAAGATGCCGCCACTGCGCAGGTGCGGCATGAACGCAGCGTAAAGCGCAGATTTCGAATTGATGTTCAGCGAGAGAACGCTAGGGCGCTGCGGAGCGGGTTTTGCTTCACTCATCTTTGATCAATTGGCAAACAGGGCTCGATAGTCCAGTAAGAGGCTTTCCAGGAAGAGGCGCGCATTGAGCGGCTGCTCGGCCTCCTGGCGGCGTGTAATGAGGGCCCGATACGACCGGATCAGGCGTGCAGGCGGAATCATATCAGCCAAGCCTGAAATAATGGCCTGTTGCGGCAGAAAATATCGGACAGGCAAGCCATTCCTGGCCAGCGTCAGATCGACCATCCATTTCTGCAAGGCCTCGGTGATGTGCTTCAAAGCCACCCTGCCCTTGCTGTCCTTGATGGCTTTTTCGAGTTCAGCCGCAATCGCCAGCGGATCGCCCTTGCGGCCCGCCCCCAGTCGCGCGGTCAGCAACTCCAGCCAGGCCCCTTGCCCGGACCTCGCCAATTCCATCGCCAGTCCCGGCGAACCGCCGGCCAGCGCCAACCACCGTTCAGCCTCGGCCACACCGTCGTCAGCCAGAACCTTTACAGCAAGCTTCATCGAAGGCACCGGCACCGGCACCACCTGACAGCGGCTGCGAATGGTCGGCAGCAAGCGCATTGGCTCACTGGAAACCATTAAAAACAGGGTATCTGGAGCCGGTTCTTCAAGTGTTTTAAGAAGAGAATTTGCCGTGCTGCGATTCATTGCCTCGGTGGGATTGACCAGAATGATGCGCAACCCGCCGCGATGTGTGCCGACATTGAAAAATTCGTCGAGCCCGCGCACCTGATCGATGGTGATCTGCTGACTGGGCTTTTTCTTGCCATCTTCGACCTCAGCCTCTTCACCGAGCGCATCCGGCTGCAGCAAACGGAAATCAGGATGATTTCCCTGCTCGAACCAATTGCAGGCCAGGCACTTGCCGCAGGCCAACCCATCGATCGAGGGTGACTCGCAGAGTAAACTGGCGGCAAAACGCCTGGCCAGCTCATATTTCCCCAAGCCTTTCTGGCCGACGAACAATAGCGAATGCGGCAACTGCTTGCGCCTTGCCTGCAATCCGGCCCAGACCTTCGAATGAAGATCAATAACGTTCATAAACAAATTACTGCGATTATTTGTTCAAGTTCTTTGCGAATATTTTCAATGGTGTTGTCAGCGTTAACGACGCGCATTCTGCTCGGGCTGCCATGCGCTCTTTCCAGGTAAGCCTGGCGGACGCGCTCATGAAAATCGACGCGTTCCTGTTCGAACTTGTCGAGCACCCGATTGGCCAGCACGATGCGCTCGCGCGCGATGTCGAGCGGCAGGTCGAACAATAGCGTCAGATCCGGTTGCAGGTGTTCGTGCACCCAATGCTCCAGAATCAGGAACTTGGCGCGGTCCAGTCCGCGGCCACCGCCTTGGTAGGCGTAGGTGGCGTCGCTGAAGCGGTCGCAGATCACCCATTCGCCGCGGGCCAGCGCCGGCTCGATCAATTTGGCCAGGTGCTCGCGGCGTGCCGCGAACATGAGCAGGGTTTCGGTTTCCAGATGCATGGGTTCGTTGAGCAGCAACGCCCGCAACTTTTCACCCAGTTCGGTTCCGCCCGGCTCCCGCGTCACTTGCACGACGAGGCCCCGCGCCCGCAGCAATTCGGCCAGCCACTCGACGTGACTGCTCTTGCCGGCGCCGTCTATGCCTTCAAAAGTGATGAATTTTCCGCTCACTTCCCACCCCTTTGAAATTTATTGACTGCATTGTTGTGCTCATCCAGCGTCTGCGAGAAATGGCTGCTGCCATCGCCGCGGGCGACAAAATAGAGCACGTCGCTCTGCGCCGGATTGAGCGCCGCGCGTAGCGAAGACTGGCCCGGCATGGCAATCGGCGTCGGCGGCAGGCCGCGTCTCGTATAGGTATTGTACGGGGTGTCAGTCAACAGATCGCGCTTTCGCAAATTCCCGTCAAAGCGATCGCCGAGGCCGTAAATCACCGTCGGATCCGTTTGCAGCAACATCCCCGCACGCAAGCGATTGACGAATACAGTCGCGACCAGGATGCGGTCTGCTTCGCGGCCGGTTTCCTTTTCGACTATCGAGGCCATGATCAGCGCCTCTTGCGGCGACTTGTACGGCAAACCGGCAGCCCGTTGCGCCCATTCAGCATCCAGTTTGCGCGACATGGCCCGATGCGCCCGGGCCAACAGGTCCAGATCGCTGGAATGCTTGTCGAACAGATAGGTATCGGGGAATAACCAGCCTTCCAGGCTGCCAATATCGAGCCCCAGTTGCGCGACGATCTGACCCTCGGACAAACCGCGCGTCTCGTGACTCAGGTCCGGATGATTGTCCATCCGGGCCCGCCACTGGTGGAAAGTCCAGCCTTCGACCAGGGTCAGTTCGCCTTGCGTCACCTTGCCTTTGAGAAGCTTGTTGAGCAGTTGCCAGGGGGTAACCCCCGTTTTGACCGCATAGCTCCCGGCCTTGATGGCCGTATCGGCCCGATTGAGGCGGGCCAGCATGGCGAGCAAGCTTGGCTCGACAGCGATACCGGCCTCGCGCATCTGGGCAATGGCTGAACGCAGGCTGCTGCCACCAGTGACCCGGAAATCGAGCGGTGAACTGCGCAGTTGCAGTGGCTGGTTGGCCCACCAGAACAAACCGCCGAGAGCGGTCGTCAACAGCAAAATGATCGGAAGGGAAATCTTGACTAGTAGGCGCAAGGGAACTCGGCGAGTGCAAGCAGGTCTTGCCCGTGTGAAACGAGCACGTTATAACGAGCGATATAATATCCGAAACCCCCTCAGGAGCCTTCATGAATCCCCATTGGCGCAGCTTTCTCGAATCGACCGAAGCCATATTCGATAACGATTCGACCGAGCTTCTCAACTTCGGCGATGCCGCCGGCGAATTGTTTGCCGCGACACAGCAGACGGTCGTCGTCCCCCTGACCCACCTTGGCCTCATCGAAGCCACAGGCGATGAGGCCAAGGCCTTCCTGCACAGCCAGTTCACCAGCGATATCAACCATCTGGCTGACGGCCAGGCCCAGCATGCCGGTTGGTGCACGGCCAAGGGGCGGATGCAGGCGAGTTTCGTCGTCTGGCGCCAGGGCGAGCGTTATCTCCTCGCGCTGGCCGCCGACCTCCAGGAAGCAACGCAAAAGCGCCTGCAAATGTTCGTCTTGCGGGCAAAAGTAAAACTGGCCGCGCAGACCGACAGTACCGTCATGCTCGGCCTCTCCGGGCCACAGGCCGAAGAAGCGCTGACCGATGCCGGACTGCCCAGCCCGGCTGAAGCAATGGCAACGGCCACCGCCGACGGTGCAACCGTCATTCGCCTCGATGCCAAGCGTTTCATGATCGTCGCGCCGGAATCGGCGATGGCTGCGCTGTGGCAAAAACTGACCGTCAAAGCCCATCCCGCAGGCCTCCCCGCCTGGCGCTGGCTCGATATTCAGGCCGCTTTTCCGCTTGTCACCCTGGCCACCAAGGAAGAGTTCGTGCCGCAAATGGCCGACTTCGAAAAGATTGGCGGCGTCAGTTTCCACAAGGGCTGCTACCCGGGCCAGGAAATCGTGGCCCGCACCCAGTACCTCGGCAAGGTCAAGCGCCACCTGCATCGCGTAACCAGTGCGCAGGAGCTCAAGGCCGGCGATATCCTGCATTCGCCCGACAACCCGGATCAGTCCTGCGGTACGGTGATGACCGTTGCCCCCTCGCCGGCCGGCGGTTACGAAGCCCTGGCGGTCATCCAGAGCAATTTCGCCGGCAATGTCCGTCTTGGTTCGCTGGACGGCCCTTCCGTCCAGGCTGCTGCGGTCAACCCGTAAAATCGGCCAAAAATGAAATGTGCCTGATCGTCGTCGGCTGGCGGGTTCATCCGGATTACCCGCTGGTCGTCGCGGCCAATCGTGACGAGTTTTACGCCCGGCCGACAGCGCCACTGGGGCGCTGGCCCGATGCGCCGGAAGTCATCGGCGGGCTCGATCTCGAAGCCGGTGGGACCTGGCTGGGCATCAGCGAATCCGGACGCTTCGCCGCAGTCACCAACGTGCGCGAACCCGGCATGGCCAAAGGCGCGCAATCCCGCGGCGCCCTGACGCGGGGCTTCCTGACGGCCTGCTCATCAGCGAACGACTACGCGGCGGGAATCGATGGCGACCAATACTCCGGCTTCAACCTGTTGCTGAGCGACGGCGATACGCTGGTCTATTGCTCGAATCGCGATGGCAATCCACGCCCACTGGCGCCGGGTGTTTACGGGCTATCGAATCACCTGCTCGACAGCCCCTGGCCGAAACTGCTTGCCGCTCGCCAGCGATTTGCCGAAGCATTGCCCCGCCTGCCCGATGAGTCGGCTTTTTTCGACCTGCTGGCCGACCAGGCCATCGTCGCCGATGAAAATCTGCCGAGCACCGGTGTTCCCATCGAATGGGAACGCCTGTTGTCGGCCATCTTCGTCAAATCGGAAAGCTACGGCACGCGGGCGTCAACGGTGGTCTGGCAAGATGCTGGCGGCAAGATCACGGTTCACGAAAACAGTTTTGGCCCGAACGCCCAGCCGCTTCAGTCCTCGGTGATCTCGACTTCCGAATAGCAAGGCACGAGGTCGAACAGGTCGACGATGTCGGCGTTGCGCATACGCACACAGCCGTGCGAGCCGGGCAAGCCCATTTCCGCCGCGTCCGGGCTGCCGTGGATGTAGATGTAACGGCGCATGGTATCGACACAGCCCAGCCGATTGCAGCCGGCTTCGCATCCCGACAACCAGAGAATGCGCGTCAGTATCCAGTCACGGCCGGGAAACTCCTCGCCCAGCGCCGGTGACCAGAGTTCGCCGGTCGGGCGACGGCGAACGAAGACGGTGTTCTCCGGCTGGCCGGCACCGATTTTGGCCCGGATGATATGTCGACCGCGCGGCGTCTGGTAGCTGCCGGAAAGCTCGCCAACCCCGGCCTTGGCCGTCGATACCGGGTACTCGCGCAGGATCTCGCCCTTATCGTCGAAGACGGTCATCGCCTGGCGTGCCACTGAAATATGCAATTTCATGATGATTTCTTGCGCCGGCCGGCGAAAAAGGCGGACAACATGGCACTGCATTCATCGGCCAGAACGCCGCCTTCGACGGTCGCGTGATGATTCAGCCGCTCAACGCCGAACAGATCGACGACGCTGCCATGCACGCCAGTCTTGGCGTCACGCGCACCGTAGATGACCCGGCTGATCCGCGCATGCATGATGGCGCCGGCACACATGGCGCATGGCTCCAACGTGACGAACAATTCGCAGCCCGGCAAACGGTAGTTGCCAAGCACTCGCGCCGCGTCGCGCAAGGCGGCGATCTCGGCATGGGCCGTCGGGTCGCTTTCGCCAATCGGCGAATTGAAGCCGCGGCCGACAATGGCGCCATTGAGGACCACGACGGCGCCAACCGGCACCTCGCCGAGGCACTCGGCAGCGCGCGCCAGCGACATCGCCTCACGCATGAAAAACTCGTCGCTGAGACCGAGTGCGGCTTCGTCGCTCATGCCGAGTTGCCAGGAAAAACCGGATCCATCATAAAAACGTCGCCAGAAAATGGGTTGTCGGAAGGGCGGCAAGTATAGCGCCGCCGGGCTGGCTCACCCTAGTTCCCCTGCAGCAACAGGCGGATGTCGGCAGTGATGTCATCAACGCTGCTCGTGTCCTTGACATAGAGCCGCAGGCGACCGGCCGGATCGAACACATAGGCGCCCGTCGAATGGTCGATGACATAGCCCAGCTCCCCCTCAACCGGCTTGCGCGCGGCAAAGACGCGGAACTCTTCGGTCGCGGCCCTGGTTTGCGCTGCATCGCCGCGCAGGCCAAGAAATGTCGGGTGGAACCACGGCACGAAAGCCTTCAGCCGCTCAGCGCTGTCGCGCTCCGGATCGACCGTGACGAACAGGACCTGAACCCGCTCAGCGTCGCCACCCAGCGCCTTCATGACGTCAGCCAGCTTGGCCAGCATGGTCGGGCAAATATCCGGACAGGAGGTGTAGCCGAAGAAGACCACCGTCGCCTTGCCCTGAAAATCGGTCAGCGATCGCGACTGGCCATGGTGATCGACCAAGGCCAACTGACGGCCGAAAGTGGCGCCGGTCAGATCGGTGTTGCGAAATGTCACCGGTGGCCGCTTGCAGGAGAGCAAGGCTGCCATGGACAGGGCAAGAAAGAGGCGGCGATTGATCATGAAAAATTTTTCTGAACTATTTCCGGAACATTGATTCTCAGCCCTAGAGGTCGGTTCTCACAAGGGGGAGGGAACGGAATGGCGAGTTGCACGCTTGAGACTCAGACTGCGCAAAGCGCAGAGGTAAATCCTGTTGCCTGGCTGTTGCGCAGCCTTTTCCCTCCTTCAGCCCTGCTTTTGCCGGGTGCCGCCAGCGCAGCCTATAACTTCAACTTCCCCGAGCCGGTTACGCCCATCGCCCGGGAAACGCTGCACATCCACAACGAGTTCATGCTGATCATCACCGTGCTGTTCGTGGTGGTCTTTGCCATCATGATCTACTCGATGATCAAGCATCGGAAGAGCAGCGGCCACGCGCCGGCCAAGTTCACCGGGCCGACTGGCGCCCTGCAGTGGTTCTGGGCGTTGATTCCCTTCGCCATCCTGCTCTTCATCGACTTCGTGCTGATGGGCATTCCGGCCGTGCAGGCCATCATCAACATGGAAGACACCCAGACCAAGGCCGACATGGTGCTCAAGGTCACTGGCATGCAGTGGAAGTGGCAGTACGAATATCCCGAATCCGGTGTCAAGTTCATCAGCACGCTGGCGACGCCGCGCGACCAGATCAGCAACGCTGAAGCCAAGGGCGAACATTACCTGCTCGAAGTCGACAAGCCGGTCGTCCTGCCGGTCGGCAAGAAGGTGCGCGTCCTGCTCACCTCCACCGATGTCATCCATACCTGGTGGGTGCCGCAGTTCGGCGTCAAGCGCGACGCCATTCCCGGCTTCCTGCGCGAAACCTGGGTGCTGATCGAAAAGCCCGGCATCTACCGCGGCCAGTGCGCCGAGTTGTGCGGCAAGGATCACGGTTTCATGCCGGTGGTCGTCCATGCCGTGCCTGAGCCCGAGTACCTCGCCTGGGTGGAGGCACAGAAGGCCGAAGCCAAGGCGGCGGCTGGCGGCGCTGATCGGACCTGGAGCAAGGACGAACTGCTCGCCGAGGGCAAGGCAGTCTATGAAAAGGTTTGCGCTGCCTGCCACCAGCCGGATGGCAAGGGTTTGCCGCCGGCCTTCCCGGCCTTGGCGGGCAGCAAAGTGATCAACGCACCGTTGCTCGACATGAACGGCAAGATCGTCAAGGACAGCCACGTCGACCGGGTCATGCACGGCAAGGCCGGCACGGCGATGCAGGCGTTCAGCGCCAGCCTGTCCGATGTCGAGTTGGCCGCCGTCATCACCTACGAACGCAACAGTTTCGGCAACCAGATGGGCGACATGATCCAGCCAGCCCAGATCAAGTCACTGCGCTAGGAGACGAGCGATGAGCACAGCCACCACCCATACTGCCGAACACCCCGCCGGGGAATACCATGGCGGCCTGCTGCGCTGGCTGACGACGACGAATCACAAGGACATCGGCACGATGTACCTGACTTTCTCGCTGATCATGTTCTTTGTCGGCGGCCTGATGATCCTCGCCGTGCGCGCCGAACTGTTCCAGCCCGGCCTGCAGCTCATGAAACCGGAGTTCTTCAACCAGCTGATCGGCGTGCACGCCCTGGTGATGATCTTTGCAGCGCTGATGCCTGCCGCCACCGGCTTCGCCAACTGGATGCTGCCGCTGATGATCGGCGCGCCCGACATGGCGCTACCCCGTCTCAACAACTGGGGTTTCTGGCTGCTGCCGCCGGCCGCCATCCTGCTCACGCTACCCTTCACGCTGGCCCTGTTCGGCATCGGTGACGGTGCGCTGGCCACCGGCTGGACCTTCTACGCGCCACTTTCGGTGCAGGGCGGCATGGGCGTCGATTTCGCGATACTGGCCGTGCATATCCTCGGCATCTCGTCGATCATGGGCTCGATCAATATCATCGTCACCATCTTCAATATGCGTGCCCCCGGCATGACGATGATGAAGCTGCCGCTCTTCGCCTGGGGCTGGCTGATCACTGCGTTCCTTCTCATAGCAACGCTGCCGGTGCTGGCCGGTGCGGTGACCATGCTGCTTACCGACCGCCATTTCGGCACGCACTTCTTCGACGCGGCCGGCGGCGGCGACCCGATTCTCTTCCAGCACCTGTTCTGGTTCTTCGGCCACCCCGAGGTATACATCCTCCTGCTGCCGGTCTGGGGCCTGATGCCGCATGTGCTGTCCACCTTCTCGCGCAAGCCGACCTACGGCTACAAGGCGCAGGTCTACAGTTTCATCGCCATCGGCCTGCTCTCGGTCGTCGTCTGGGCCCACCACTTCTTTACGGCCGGCATGCCGGTACCGGCACTGGTCTATTTCATGTTCAGCACCATGGCCATTTCGCTGCCGCTGGCCGTGCTCTTCTTTTGCTGGATCGCCACCATGTGGAAAGGGGCGATGACTTTCGAGACGCCGATGCTGTTCGCAGTCGGCTTCATCGTGCTGTTCGGCATCGCCGGGCTGACCGGGCTGATCCTCGCCGACGTGGCGGCCGACGCGCAGTACCACCACAGCTATTTCGTCGTCGCCCACTTCCACTACGCGCTGTTCGCCGGCGGCATCATGGGTGTGATGACCGGCGTTTATTACTGGCTGCCGAAATGGACCGGCCACATGTACAGCGAAAAGCTCGGCAAGCTGCATTTCTGGCTGACCGTCGTTTCTTTCAACCTGACCTTCCTGCCGCAGTTTTTCCTCGGCCTCGCCGGCATGCCGCGACGCATTCCCGACTATGCGCTGCAGTTCGCCGAATTCAATGCCATCTCGACCGTCGGCGCCTTTGTCCTCGGCATCAGCCAACTGCTCTTTGCCTGGAACATCTGGTGTTGTGTGCGCGGCGGCCCGAAGGTCGACGGCCAGGTCTGGGAAGGCGCCGAGGGGCTGGAATGGGAGCTTTCGTCGCCACCACCCCACCATAGCTGGGAAATCCAGCCGGTGGTCAAATGAGCGAGGAGCACATGGCCCCGGCCTTCACCGGTGCCGACCTCGCCCGCCGCCGTGCCGCGGCGCGGCGTCTTGGCTGGCTGCTTGGCGCCGTCGTGCTGGTCATTTACCTCATCGGTTTGTTCATCAAGCGCTAGCGCCATGGAACAGGCCCAGCCCACCGCAACTCGCCACAATCGCCTGATCGGCAAGCTGTTATTGATGGTGGCCGGGGCCTTCGTCTTTGCCTTCGCGCTGGTGCCGCTTTACGACGTACTCTGCGCGGCTACCGGCTTCAATGGCAAGACGGCCGGGCCGGGAGCAATTCGCGATGGTTTCGGCGTCGGCGGCCTGCAAACCGCAGCCGCCCCGGTCTCGAAGGTCGATACCGGGCGCACTGTCCGCGTCGAATTCACCGGCACCGTGATGCCCGGCCTGCCCTGGGACATGCGGCCGCTGACCGTCAGTCTCGACATCCACCCGGGCGAGCTGCAGCAGGTCAGCTACCTGGTGCGCAACACGTCAAACCGGACGATAGTCGGACAGGCCGTGCCGAGCGTGACGCCCGGCCAGGCGGCACAGCATTTCGAGAAAATCGAGTGCTTCTGTTTTTCACAGCAAACGCTGGGACCGGGCGAGGCGCGCGAAATGCCGCTGGCTTTTATCGTCAAACCCGAGGTCGACCGTAGCATTCGCCACATCACCCTGTCCTACGCCTTTTTCAGCGTTGACGGACAGCGCCAGACACTGACCAGCAGCAGGGAGGCCCAATGAAAACCAGTCCAGCGCACGCCGAACACTATTTCGTTCCCCAGCCCAGCCTGTACCCGGTGATCCTCTCGGCCGGCATGTTCCTGCTCGCCTTTGGCTTCATCCAGTTACTCAACAACTTCGGCCCCGGCAAGTGGGTCATGCTCGGCGGCACGGCCGTCATCCTCTATGTGCTGTTCGGCTGGTTCGGCAAGGTCATCGGCGAATCGCAGAGCGGTTCCTACCGCGACTGGGAGGACCGTTCATTCCGCTACGGCATGATCTGGTTCATCGCCACCGAGGTGATGTTCTTCGCCGCGTTTTTCGGTGCGCTGTTCTACGTGCGGGTAATTTCGGTGCCGACCCTGGGCGGCATGGAAGGCGCGCACGGCTTCAGCCTGTGGCCGGAATTCGCCGGCACCTGGCCGACCAGCGGGCCGAAAGGCGCCACCTTCACGCCGATGGGCGCCTGGGGCATTCCGGCGCTCAATACCGCCCTGCTCCTGAGTTCCGGCGCGACAGTCACATGGGCGCATTGGGGGCTGTTGCGCAACAACCGCAAGCAATTAGCGCTTGGATTAGCAGCGACGGTCTTGCTCGGCAGCACTTTCCTCGGCTTCCAAGCTTACGAATACCACCACGCCTATACCGAACTCGGACTGACCATGGGCGCCGGTGCCTACGGGGCAACCTTCTTCATGCTAACCGGCTTCCATGGTTTCCATGTCACGCTCGGCACCATCATGCTCGCCGTCATCCTGCTGCGCAGCCTGAGCGGCCACTTCAGCGCCGACCGCCATTTCGCCTTCGAAGCGGTGGCCTGGTACTGGCACTTCGTCGATGTGGTCTGGCTGATCCTCTTCGTTTTCGTTTACTGGGTGTAGCCGGGTATGAGACCGAACCTGAACCCGGCCAGCAGCAGCAAAAAGAGCGTGATCGACAGCCCGATACGCAAGGTCAGCGCCCGCACCGTCCGCTCGCCGGCCCCCCGGTCGCGGTAAAGATAGAAGAGCCCGGAGAACAGGCTGCCGACGATGGCCAACAACAGCAAAACAACCAGCAGCTTGAGCATGGACGACGCCTCCGCAGGGATTTCCGTGGCCCAGTATGCGCGCCGGCCAGGCGGCGCGGCAAGGGCCAGCCGCAAGCAGGCAGCGATCCTTGGCGCCCTGGTGCTGGCGGTGCTGCTCCCGACCTTCATCTCGCTCGGCCTCTGGCAGTGGCGCAAGGCCGAGATGAAAACCGCGCTGCAAATCGAACTCGACACCCGCAGCCAGGATGCCGCCATCGCCATGCCAACCTCGCTCGCCGATGTTGATTCCCTGCGCAATCACCGGGTCATCCTGCGCGGCACCTACGACGCGGCCCATCAGGTGCTGATCGACAACCGCCTGCATCAGGAACAGGCCGGCTACCACGTCATCACGCCGCTGCAACTGGCCGGCTCGAACATGCATGTGCTGGTCAATCGCGGCTGGCTGGCCGCCCCGGCCGATCATCGACAGCAGCCGGTCGCCGAGGTGCCGGCCGGTGAAATCGAATTGAGCGGAATTGCCGTACTACCCACCCAGCGCTTCTTCAACCTGGCGCCGCAACCGACCAGTGGCTGGGCGCCAGTCTGGCAGAACCTCGACATCGAGCGCTTCCGC
Organism: Gammaproteobacteria bacterium; assembly: GCA_018828385.1. Lineage (GTDB taxonomy): Bacteria > Pseudomonadota > Gammaproteobacteria > Burkholderiales > Rhodocyclaceae > Azonexus. The sequence continues at coordinate 149,080 of JAHJVE010000006.1, forward strand.
TCGGCCGTGCCCTATCCCCTGCAAGGCCTGATCATCCAGCTCGACCCGGCGGCACCCGGCGGTTACGTGCGCGACTGGCCGCGCCCGGACGAACGGGCCGACCGCCATCTCAGCTACGCCCTGCAATGGTTCGGGTTTGCCGCGTCCAGCCTCGGCATCTGGGCCTATTTCCTGATCCGCCGGCCATGAACAGCATCGCCATCCGTCCGCTTCCCAACCAGCGCCAGGGCCGGCTCATGCTGGCGCTGATCGTCGCCCTGCTCGCCCTGCCCTTCATCATCGGCGCCGGCCTTTACTTCGGCGGCTGGCATCCGTCCCGGACTGGGCACCACGGCCACCTGCTCAACCCGCCTCGGCCGCTGCCGGAGCAAATGCTACGGTCAACCGGAAAAAACAGCGAAAAATGGAAACTCGTGCTTCAAGTCAGCGGCCCATGCGCAGCCGAATGCACGAACCGTCTCGACGAAATGCGCCGCATCCACGTCGCCCTCTACAAGAACATGGGCCGCCTGAGCCGCGCCGTGCTGACCGACCAGCCCGACGATCCAGCCCTGCTCGCCCTGCACGCCAGCCAACCCGACCTGATGGTGCTTAGCACCCAGCCCGGCGCACTACCCGAAATCACCGACCCCGTATTGCTGGTCGATCCGCAGGGGCTCGTGATCATGACCTACCCGCCCGACGCCAGCCCGCAAGGCATGCGCGCCGACCTCGACCGCCTGCTCAAATACGCCTGGACCGGCTAGGAGAACCGCCATGCACACCACGACAGCCCCCACCCTGAGCCTCGGCCAACGCCTGGCCGCCTTCAGCCACCTGTGCAAACCGCGGGTCAACAGCCTGATCGTCTTCACCGCGATGATCGGCATGTGCCTGGCGACGCCGGATTTCCCGCCGCTGTTGCGCTTCACGGTCGCTTCGCTCGGCATCGCGCTGGTCTCCTTCGCCGCCGCCGCGCTGAACTGCCTGGTCGAACGCACCGTCGATGCCAAGATGGCCCGCACCAGCTGGCGCGCCACAGCCCGCGGCGACATCTCGCCGCTCGAAACGATCACGCTGGCCACCGCCCTCGGCGCCACCGGCCTGTGGTTGCTTCACACTTATATCAACAACCTGACCATGTGGCTGACGCTGGCCACCTTCGTCGGCTACACCGTCATCTACACCCTGATCCTCAAACCGGCGACGCCGATGAACATCGTCATCGGCGGTGCTTCCGGCGCCATGCCGCCGCTGCTCGGGTGGACGGCAATGACCGGCCATGTTTCGGCCGAGCCGCTGGTCCTCTTCCTGATCATCTTCCTGTGGACCCCGCCACATTTCTGGGCGTTGGCCTGCTACCGCCGCGACGACTATGCCCGCTCCGGCCTGCCCATGCTGCCGGTCACCCACGGCATCGCCTTCACCTGCCAGCACATCCTCTGGTACACCGTGATGCTCGCCGCGGCCAGCCTGATTCCGGTCTCGCTCGGCATGAGCGGCACCTTCTACCTGATTGCCATCAGCCTGCTCGACCTCGTCTTCCTCGGCTACGCCATCGCCCTCTACCGCAACTACAGCGACGCCCTGGCCCGCCGCGCCTTCCGCTACTCCATCCTCTACCTGACCTTGCTCTTCGCCGCCCTCTTCATCGACCGCCTGTTCTGAGCCGCCCGCCGTGCCCCTGACTCGCCTCTACCGTCGCCTGCTGCTCGTCGCCATCCCGCTCGCCTTCGCCGTCATCGCCCTCGGCGCCTATGTCCGCCTCTCCGACGCCGGCCTCGGCTGCCCCGACTGGCCGGGCTGCTACGGCCACTGGCTAGGCGTTCCCGAAGCCCAGCACGAACAGCAGGCAGCCGCGCAAGCCTACCCGGACCGCCCACTCGACACCGGCAAGGCATGGAAGGAAATGCTCCACCGCTATCTCGCCGGCACCTTGGGCCTGCTCATCCTGGCGCTTTGCATCCTCGCCTGGCGCAAGGAATCCCGCCGCCGCCAGTCGCCCGCCCTGCCGACCGCACTGCTCGGCATCGTCGGCCTGCAGGCAGCGCTCGGCATGTGGACCGTGACGCTATTGCTCAAACCCGTCATCGTCACCCTGCACCTGATCGGCGGCATGACGACGCTCTCCATACTCGTCGCCATGGCCATCGCTGGACGCAGCGCAATGCCGGACAACGCCATAGGCTCCGGCACACGCCGGCTCGCTTTCGCAGCGTTGCTGGCCATCGTCATCCAGATCGCCCTCGGCGGCTGGGTCAGCAGCAACTACGCCGCCCTAGCCTGCCCCGACTTCCCGACCTGCCAGGGACTATGGCAGCCCGAAATGGATTTCACCCACGCCTTCAACCTGCACCGCGAACTGGGTCAGACCGCCGACGGCCAATCGCTGCCGCTGGCCGCACTGACGGCGATCCACTGGAGCCACCGCATCGGCGCCCTCGCCGTCACGCTGATCAGCACCCTGCTTGCCATCGCCCTGTTCAAAACCGGCCAACGTCGCTGGCAAGCCTGGGGCGGATTACTGGCCACCCTCCTGCTCGCCCAGATCGGCCTGGGCATAGCCAACGTCGTCCTCGGCCTGCCGCTCGCCATCGCCGTCGCCCACAACCTCGGCGCCGCCCTGCTACTCACCGCAACGCTGGCGCTCAATATCCGGATGTATCGCCGACGCGCCGAAAAGCCGGCAGCATCACCAATCCACAGAACGCCAAGCCCGCAATCCTAAAGGCGGCGAATGGTGCTAATTCTGGCGTGGGCGCGTACCGAAAGGCTGCGGTAGTCCCAGCTGGTGGCGTTGGTCTCACTGGTGTCGATGCGGCGTTGGCCGAGCCATTGGTCGAGGCTGTCTTCAGCGAGCGTGGCGCCGGCCTGGGTGAAGCGGATGCGGGGCTGGGGGTTGGCGGTGAAGGCGCCGTTGTGGTCGGCGATGATCAGGGTGTGTTTGCCCAGGATGTCGCCTTCTTCAACAGCGTGTTCGAACCAGCAGAAGAGGCCTTCTTCGGCGAGCAGGCGTTTGAGGAAGGCGAGGTCGCTTTCGAGGTATTGCGCGGTCATGCCGCGTTTGGGGTAGATGGCGGGGTCGGTCAGGCGCCATTCCCAGGCGGGGACGAGTGCCTTGGCCGGCCCAGTCGGCAAGGAGTTCGTCGACGATCTCGACGACGGTTTTGTCCTGAAAGAAGTAGTTGTCTTGCTGGTAGCCAAGGAAGGCAGGCCAGGGTTCGATGAGGAGGCGGTAGCGGGTAGGTTGTCGACTGCTGCCACCTAGTTGATACCAAGTCGACTGGTAATATTGCAAGGTAACTAGGGATTCTCTGAACAACCGGCCATTTTCGCGCCAGCTGTCATAAAAAAGATGAAAAACAGGCGATTTTCGACCGTCGACCGCGAAATTCCGAGGTTTTCCCCGGCATTTCCCGTTTCACGGGCGTACCTCACCCAGCA
>JAHJVE010000007.1 GCA_018828385.1 Gammaproteobacteria bacterium
CTGCAGCAGAGAGGCAAGATTATGAAGAACTCCTCTCACCCCGTCAAGCTTTTTTGCAAAATTCCTTGCTTCACCTGACTCCCCTACATCCGCCGAAAACCCCGGCACCGCAGGAGAGGTGCGCATTCTACGGATTAATCCAACACCGTCAACTTAAATCTGAAAATTTCTGATCGGGACGCCTAATTGACTCGAAAAATCAACCAATCACTTCGTAGCTAACCTCAAGAATATCTATCTCGCGGATGCCTATCGGACTCTGGAAGCGGATCGAGTCGCCCTCCCGGGATTTGAGCAGGGCGCGCGCCAAGGGTGAAATCCAGCTTATGCGCCCTTTCGAGACGTCGGTTTCATCTACGCCAACGATGGTGTAGGTGTTTTCGACGCCATCCGCATCGGCAATCGTGACACGAGCACCGAAGAAGATCTGATCGTTATTTCCCTGACGTAGGGGATCGACGATTTCAGCGTTCTCAATACGCTTGGTCAGGAAGCGAATTCGGCGATCAATTTCCCGAAGGCGACGTTTGCCATATATATAGTCGCCATTCTCCGAGCGGTCACCGTTCGATGCAGCCCACGCGACAACCTCCACGACGCGAGGGCGCTCGCGTTTGACCAGATGCTCCAACTCGTCTTTCAAGCGTGCGTGGCCGGCGGGCGTAATGTAATTGCGTGTCCCGGCCGGGAGTTTCAGTGCTGGCGGGAGGTCTTCTTCATCGTCTCCGTCACTCTCCCGCACAAACGCCTTGTTCATCAATAGCCGATACTGTAATGCTCGACATCGACGCGGATCAGTTCGCGACCCAGCAGGGCGGCCGTGTTCTTGGCGAATTGATCTGCCCAGGCCGGCTGGTCGCGGAAACGCGCCTCCCCGGCATACTTGGCAACGCTGAGAATGCGGTCGACGGCAAGAATTTTTCCGGTCGGCGTGGCAACATCGCACTCCAGAACGGTGAACTCATGATCGAACCATTGGCGCGCCGTATCGGATTGCGCCCCGCTGGAAAACTTGAATTCGAATTCTTTTTCCTTACCGAACGAAACAATGACGTGATGTTGCATTTCTCTCTCCTCCATAGTTCTGTTCAGGGTATTCTAGCAAAACAACAGGAGCATTCAGGAGCCGAAAATGTCACTTCATCCGCTGACGGACACAGAGATCAGCGACATTCATGCCCAGTTGCATGAATTACAGGTAGAACACCGCGACCTGGATTTGGTCATCACCCACCTGATCGAGAATCCACCCCCGGAGGACTTGCTCATTCGCCGGCTGAAGAAACGCAAACTGTTGTTGAAAGACCGAATCATCCAGTTGGAGCAGATGCTGGTGCCGGACATCCCTGCCTAATGCTCACTCGGCGGAATGCGAAAGAATATCCAGTAAATCCCGCCTATCAATCCGGCCACGGCCAGTTCCCATAGCACGGGAAGCATCCAGACCAGGCATGCCAGCAAAGCCAGCAGCAGCGCAAAAAGTGCGATTTTTGCCATCAAGGAATCCGCAACCCAATATATCAGACGAGCCCAGCCATGGCCGCGCTGCCTACCCCCAACAAGTATCAATGATGCTACCACGCCCGATAGCGACCACCCGGCATAGCGCTTTCGATGAGGCCAATTCTTGCCGCTAAAATAGCGCATGCCTTGTCCGCCACTTCCCGCCGATGCCTTCGGCGACCGTTTCGCGCTTGACGCGCTGCCCCTGGCCCGGTGCGCCGCCGGCTACGCTGTCCAGATGCTCGACACTGACAAGCTCCTCGACCGACTGACCGGCACTTTCCTGCCAGTCCGCTCAGAACAACTCGACGGGCTTTTCGACAGCTTCGAAGCCGCCTATGCCGCGGCGCACACCTGGGTCGAAAAATACTGCCCGAATCCTGACGACCACCGGCTGGCCATTGTGCCGGCCAGTTTTGATCAGATATTGAACCGCCACGTCCTCATATATGGCGTTCTCTGCGGTCAACCCTGATTTTTGCCCGATTTTGGAGCTACCAATGACACCCTTCCAGACACGCCAGCTTGGCCGCAGTAACCTCATCGTTCCCGAAATCTGTCTTGGCACCATGACTTTCGGCGAGCAAACCAGCGAGGCCGACGCTCACGCGCAACTCGACTACGCGCTGACCGCCGGCATCGGATTCATTGACACGGCCGAGATGTATGCCGTGCCGCCACGCGCCGAAACCTGTGGCGCCTCGGAAAGCATCGTTGGGCGCTGGCTCAGGCGCCAGCAGCGCGACCTGATTCAAATCGCCACCAAGGTTGCCGGACCCAGCCGCAACCTGAATTGGATCCGCAATGGCCCGCCGGCGCTCGACCGCTCCAACATCCGCGCCGCCATCGAAGGGTCATTGCAGCGCCTGCAGACGGATTACATCGACCTCTATCAACTGCACTGGCCGGAGCGCAATCAGCCGATGTTCGGCCAATGGCAGTTCGATCCGAAAACAGAGCGGGAGTGCACGCCGATCCGCGCGCAACTTGAAGCGCTCGGCGAACTGGTGCGCGAGGGCAAGATTCGCCACATCGGCGTCTCCAACGAACACCCGTGGGGCATCATGGAATTCACGCGCCTGGCTGACGAACTCGAGCTACCGCGCATCGTGTCGACGCAGAATGCCTACAGCCTTCTCAACCGGACGTTCGAAACGGGCCTGGCCGAAGTCTGCCATCGCCAACAGGTCGGGTTGCTGGTCTATTCGGCGCTGGCTTTCGGCCACCTGACCGGCAAGTATCTGGCCGACCCGAATGCCGCTGGCCGCCTGACCCAATGGCCGGCCTTCGGCCAACGTTACAGCAAGCCGAACGTTGCCCCAGCCGTTCAAGCCTACGTTGAACTCGCCCGCAAACACGGCCTGACGCCGACGCAACTGGCGCTCGGCTTCTCGCGTTCGCGCTGGTTCGTCGCCAGCACCATCATTGGCGCCTCGTCGCTCGCCCAGCTCAAGGAAACCCTGCCGGCCACGCAGACGGCGCTTTCGCCAGAAGTACTTGCCGAAATCGACGCCATCCACCTGCGCTACACCAATCCGGCACCCTGATGGAGTCGCTTTTCGTCCGCCTCGCGGAAGTCTTGGCCGCTTCCGAAATTGGCCCAAAAATCCGGTTGACCGTAGCAATCGCTGCCGACTGGCGGGCTGGTCAGCTCGATTGGCATGACACCGCACCGGTCACCCTCGTTTGCGGCCGGCCAGCCAAACCGGAACTGCTGCCGCACAAAGACGTACCGAATCGCAACCCGGCCACACCGGAAGGTCGGGCCCGCTTGCTCCACGCCATCGTGCACATCGAGTTTTCGGCCATCAACCTCGCTCTTGATCATGCTGCCCGCTTTCGCGGCCTGCCGCAAGCCTATTACGCCGACTGGATCGGCGTCGCCGCCGAAGAGGCCGAGCATTTCGAACTGCTGCGCGCCCGCCTGCAATCACTCGGCTACGACTACGGCGACTTCCCGGCCCACGCTGGCCTGTGGGACATGGCGGAAAAAACCACCGACGACGCCCTCGTCCGGATGGCGCTCGTCCCGCGCCTGCTCGAAGCGCGTGGCCTCGACGCTACGCCGCCCATCCAGATGAAACTCGAACAGGTCGGTGACCACGAAAGCGCCCGCGCCCTCGACATCATTTTGCGCGATGAAATCGGTCACGTCGGCCTTGGCGATCGCTGGTTCCGCCACCTCTGCACCGAGCGAAATCTCGAACCGGAAAGCACCTACCGCGACCTGCTAACCCGCTACCAGGCCCCCTGGCCACAGGGAAAAATGAACGAATCAGCGCGCCTCGCAGCTGGCTTCAGCGCTGGTGAGCTGGCGGTCCTTGCAAAAAAAAGGTAGAATAATCAGTTCAATGCGTTGATGTTTCGCCCGCAGTCATTCCGAGCAGCCACCGGTCTCGTAGGTTCTTGTGCAGGATTCACCCCATTGATTCGTTCCCCGGCATGGCTGCGTCGGGGTCACCCAGGCCGCCCGACCATCGGGCCAATCCGTCGCCGGTTATAACAATGTGAATGGCGACGAGGAAAGGAAACAACATCTATGTCGTTAACTCCCGACAGCTTCGCCGATCTCGGCTTAAGCGAAACGCTACTCAAGACCCTCATCGAAATCGGCTACGAAACTCCGTCGCCCATTCAAGCCCAATGTATCCCTGTTCTGCTTGAAGGTCACGACCTGATCGGCATGGCCCAGACCGGCACCGGCAAGACCGCCGCCTTCGCGCTGCCGCTCATGGAACAGATCGACGTCAAGCTGATGAAGCCGCAGGCGCTGATCCTGACGCCAACGCGCGAACTGGCCATCCAGGTTGCCGAAGCACTGCAAACCTACGCCAAGAACCTGCCCGGCTTCCACGTCCTGCCGATCTACGGTGGACAGAGCTACACCATCCAGCTCAAGCAATTGTCGCGCGGCGCCCACGTCATCGTCGGCACGCCGGGTCGCGTCATGGACCACCTCGAGCGCAAGACGCTCAACCTCGACAACCTGAAGACCATGGTGCTCGACGAAGCCGACGAAATGCTGCGCATGGGCTTCATCGACGACGTCGAGTGGATTCTCGAACGCACCCCGGAACAACACCAGACCGCGCTGTTCTCGGCCACCATGCCGGAACAGATCCGCCGCGTCGCCCAGAAGTACCTGGTCAACCCGCGCGAAATCAAGATCAAGTCGGCCACCGCCACCGTTGCCGCCATCCGTCAGGTTTACTGGCAGGTTTCCGGCATGCACAAGCTGGACGCCCTGACCCGCATTCTTGAAGTTGAAGAAGACTTCGACGCCGCCATCATCTTCGTCCGCACCAAGACGGCGACGGTCGAACTGGCCGACAAGCTCAACGCCCGCGGTTACGCCGCTGCCGCGCTGAACGGCGACCTCAACCAGCAGATGCGCGAACGCGTCATCGAGCAGTTGAAGTCCGGCGCCCTGGACATCGTCATCGCCACCGACGTCGCCGCCCGCGGCATCGACGTGCCGCGCGTCAGCCACGTCGTCAACTACGACATCCCCTACGACACCGAAGCCTACGTGCACCGCATCGGCCGTACCGGCCGCGCCGGCCGCACCGGCAACGCCATCCTGTTCGTCGCCCCGCGCGAAATCCGCATGCTGCGCACCATCGAGCGCGCGACGCGTTCGCCGATTGCGCCGCTGACCCTGCCGAGCCGGGCCGACGTGACCAACAAGCGGGTCGCCGACTTCAAGGGCAAGGTTGCCGAAGTACTCAACGCCGAAGGCCTCGATTTCTTCGCCAACATCGTTTCGCAGATCGCCGAGGAACAGAACGTCGGCGCCGAGGAAGTCGCTGCCGCGCTGGCCATGATGGCCCAGGAAGGCAAGCCGCTGCAGATCGCCGGCGAAGACCCGCGCCCGGCCCCCTCGTTCGACCGCGACAGCCGTCCGCGTCCGGGCAGCTTCGGCGAACGTGATGATCGCAAGCCACGCTTCGATCGTGGCGACAAACCCGGCTTCGAAAACCGTGGCGAACGTCCGCGTCGCGAAGAACGCCCGGCCCGTTCCGCGCCGAGCGGCGACATGGTGCGTTACCGCATCGATGTCGGCCGGGATCACGGCGCCCAGGTCAAGGATATCGTCGGCGCCATCGCCAACGAAGCCGGCATCGAAAGCCGCTTCATCGGCCGCATCGCGCTCTATGACGAATCGAGCACGGTCGAACTGCCAGCCGGCATGCCTGGCGAAGCCTCCAACGCCCTGAAACGCACCCGCGTCCGCGGCGTGCCGATCAACCTGCGTCCGGACGAAGGTCGTCAGGATGGCGGCACCGAGCGCAAGTTCGACGGCGAACGCAGCTTCAAGAAAAAGAGCTTCGACCGCTAATCGTACTAGCCAGCAAGGCACCCAGGCCACGGCAAGTCCGTGGCCTTTTTTTGTCTGGCATTTTCGCGCGGACGGATACGCGAAACAGCTGTCTATTTTAAGCCCGCAACCGGATTTACCCGCCGTGGCGAGGCCGGTGCGGCACCCCCACGGTCAACCGGAATTTTTCGCCAAATTTGAAATGACACTTTTCCGGCCGCGGACAGCTAAGCGGCGGCGCGCTTGTCCAGCCATTTGAGCAGCACGGCGAACAGCACTTCCGGTTCGACCGGCTTGGCGACGAAATCGTCCATGCCGGCGTCGAGGCACATCTGGCGGTCTTCCTGGAAAGCGTTGGCAGTCATCGCCAGGATCGGCGTCGGCCGACGCCCCGGCAACCGGCGAATGGCGCGCGTCGCCTTGAGTCCGTCCATGACCGGCATCTGGACATCCATGAGGATCAGGTCGTAATCAGCAAGCCCGGCCTGGTCGACGGCCACGGCGCCATTTTCGGCAATATCGACCGACCAGCCGAGCACTTCGTGCAGCAGTTCGAGGGCGACGATGCGGTTGATTTCATCGTCCTCGACAAGCAGGATGCGAACGCCGGCATGGCGGGTCTGCAAGGCCAGTTCGGTCTCCGCGGCGGGCAGATCGGCAGCCGGCGAAGCATCGGCCTTGGCGGCCGGCGCAGCGAAAGCACCATCCCGAGCCAGGCGCAGGGTCAGCGCGAAGGTGCTGCCATGCCCCGGCACGCTGGTCGCCCTGATCTCGCCCCCCATCAGACCGACCAGGCGCCGGCAAATGCTCAAGCCGAGTCCGGTGCCGCCGTGCTGGCGTGTGGTTGAACTGTCGGCCTGCTCGAAAGGCTCGAAAATTCGTCCGAGCGCTTCCGGTTCGATGCCGATGCCGGTATCGACCACCTCGATGCCGATCAGCACCTCGGTCGCACTCTCCTCGCGAATATCCGCGCGCACCATGACGCCGCCCTGATCGGTGAATTTGATGGCGTTATTGACCAGGTTGAGCAGGATCTGCTGGATACGCAGGGCATCGCCAATCAGCGGCATGTCGAGCAGTTGCGGCGCAATCTCGCGCCTGAGCCACAGCCCCTTGGCCTGGGCCCGCTCGCCGAGCAGGCTATCGACATTGGCGAAGAGCGCCCCCGGCAGGAACGGGGCTTCGTCCAAAACCAGCCGCTCGGCCTCGATTTTCGACAGGTCGAGCACGTCGCCCAACAAAGCCAGCAGATGATTTGCTGCCTGGTTGATGCGCCCCAGATTCTCGACCTGGCCCGGATCGACATTCTGCCGGGCCAGCATGTGCGTCAGCCCGATGATCGCATTCATCGGCGTGCGTACTTCGTGGCTCATATTGGCCAGGAAGGTGCTTTTCGCCCGATTGGCCGACTCGGCGACTTCCTTGGCCTGCGAAAGCTGCTGCGTTCTTTCGTCGACCAGCGACTCGAGATGATCGCGATGGCGCAGCAATTCGGCCCGCGACGCCTCCCGCTCGGCCGACCAGCGCGTCGAAATCCAGCCGCCCCAGGCAATGCCGGCCAGCCCGACGAGCCAGATGAACAGATGGCTGATGCCAAGATTGAAGCGCGACGCTTCGATCTGTTTGAAATAGGGCGCCAAGGGCATATTCAGCCCGGTCGCACCGCGCATGTCGCCGGTCTTGTAGCCGAGAACGGCATGGCACTTGTCACAGCCGGGCTCCATGCGCATGGCCCGCAGGTAACGCAGATAGGGTTTGCCGGCGACGTTCTCGACCTCCCAGACCTCGCTCTTTTCACCCCGCACGAAGGCTTCCAGCTGACGCTTTTCCCAGGTGTCCGGGGCATTGCCCGGATTCAGGTAGCGCAGCCCGGTAATCCGGCCACGAATGCCGTAATCGGTGGCGTAGAGATCCATCATCTGGCGCAGCATCGAGGCCGGATTGAGCAGCGTCAGCTTTTTTCCATCACTGGTCGTGACATCCCGACCCGGCACATGCGACAGCCAGGGCACCGATTTCTGGGTTTCCGTGACCGGCACGTAAACCCCGCCATGCAGCGTACCCCAGCGCCGAAAGGTGATGTCCTTGTTGAGATTGGCGCGGGCTTCGGCGTAAGCCATCTCCATGGCCTGATTGCTGACATTGTGGAAATTCCACACGATCGACAGGAACAGGACAAATGTCCAGACGACGGCGGAGAGCAGGGCCAGACGAACGGAAAGGAGTTTTTCAGCCATAACGCGTCAGGGTTTCATGCAAAGAGGAAGCTATCTTGAACCTAAATTAAGAAAATTGCATAAAACATGCAGGACGAAAAAGCGGCGCATCCCGCTTCGGACAGCCTTCGCCGAGCCCCGTCCGCTACAGCCCGGCAATCAGCCAGTCCTACGGTCAACCGGGAAAAATCGGCAATTTTGGAACAGGTGGCCAGCCCCCGACGGGTAACAACTTGCCGACCAATTGCAAATGCGATACATTCTCATTCGTGTTCTTCGCTTACCGAAATGGGTGAGCGACCTGTATGCACGGTCAGCCAGCCTTACGCCAGCCAGCCTGTTTTCAACTGACTAGCCGTAGGACTGCCTTCCAGCGCCAGGGATCAATGCACGCGCAGGCGTCCTGTCCGGTGATTTGACTTCACCCCGATAGGAATATGAAAAAACAATCCAACAAAACCAAGTTCCCGGCCAGCTTCCGGGTTCCCGGCATGGCCCAGACCAGCATTGCGCTGGGCGTTTCCACCGCCATGCTGATGCCGATGGGCGTCGCCCGTGCCGATGACGATGTCGAAATGAAGCCGGTCACCGTCATCGAACGCGCCTTCGACCACAACCCCTATGCCGAACCGGATGCGCCGTACAAGGCCAAAAAATCCGGCGACGACCGCCGCACCCGTCCGCTGGCCGAAACGCCGGCGACCATCCAGGTCATGACCAAGACCCAGATCGAGGATTCCGGCTACTCCGACCTGCGGGAAATCCTCGACGCCCAGCCCGGCATCACGCTCGGCACCGGCGAAAACGGCAATGCCTTCGGTGACCGCTACATCATCCGCGGCTACGAAGCCCGTTCCGACGTCTTCGTCGACGGCCTGCGCGACCCGGGCATGACCATCCGCGAGAGCTTCGCCGTCGAACAGGTCGAAGTCTCCAAGGGCCCGAGCTCGAGCTTTGCTGGCCGCGGCACCGTTGGCGGGGCGGTCAATGCGATCACCAAGCAGGCTACGGTCGACTACGATTTCACCAAGATTTCGGCCGGCATCGGCACCGACGACTACGGCCGCGTCACACTCGATGCCAACCATGTCGTCAGCGACAACGTCGCCCTGCGCGCCAATCTGCTCTACGGCTACGAAGGCGTCCCCGACCGCGCGCCGGCCGACCGCGAACGCAAGGGTGTGGCGCTCTCCGGCCTGTTCAAGCCGAGCGACAATCTCGACATCCTGCTCGATTACTACGGCTTGCGCGCCAACGACAAGCCCGATCTCGGCTCGTGGCTGACCGGCACCGTGCCGAATCGCCGGCCGATGGCGAATTCGCCGGTCTATGCCCAGGACGGCGATTTCCTGACTTCCGATGTCGATACCTTCACCGGCCGCGTCAAGTACAAGATCACGCCCAACCTGCGGCTGACCAACCTGACGCGCTACGGCCGTTCGGAAAACGGATATGTGGCGACCGGCGCCTCCGCCTCGTCGACCCTGACCAACCTCAACCTGACGACCCATTCAGGCTGGCAGGATGTCGACTATTTCGTCAACCAGACCAGCCTGGCCTGGGACACGAGCATCGCCGGCATGAAGCACGATTTCATCTTCAGCCTCGAATACACCGATCACAAGGTGTTGAACGGCCTCTATGAAATCGGCGGTGTGGTCAGCGGCGCCAACAATCCCCGCCTGAACAACGTGCCGGCGGCATCGGCACAGACGGCGCTGGACCGGAGCAACATCACCAAGAACACTGACAACTGGGACATCGACTGGCAAGCCAAGGCGGTTTCCGTATCGGCCATGGACACCGTCGACCTGACGGAAAAGTGGACGGCTTTTGCCGGCGTGCGCTACGACAAGACCGAGATCTCGCTGAGAACGCGGCAGGCCGCTGTCGGTGGCGGCGCCAGCCCGCCCCCGGTCGGCACCATCAACGACTACGGCAGCCAGAACGCCGGCATGTGGAACAGCCATTTCGGGCTGGTCTACAAGTTCCTGCCCTACGCCAACGTCTATGCCGCGTATGGTTCGGCAGCCGACCTCAACGGCGGCGAATCCGACGTCGGCAGCAGTTCGGGCTACGGCGGCATGGTCACCTACAACGGCTCGGCAGCCGGCGCCAAGCCGGAGAAAGCCGAGAACATCGAACTCGGTACCAAGTGGAACCTGCTCGGCGAAAAGCTGCTGGCCACGGCGGCCATCTTCCAGACCACCAAGTCAGACGTCATGGAAGGCGCCAATTACGACACGGTCGGCACCTTCAACACCGGTGAAAACCGCGTCCAGGGCATCGAACTCGGCCTGGCCGGCAACCTCACCGAGAAGCTCAGCGCCTTTGCCGGCGTCGCCTTCATGGCGTCGGAAGTGCTCGCCTCGACCAATGCCGCCAACGTCGGCAAGCGTTTGAGCAACTTCGCCGACATCACGGCCTCGGCCCAATTACGCTATCAACTGACGCCCAAGTTTGCCTTCGGCTCGGCCGTCAAGTACGAGAGCGAAAAGTACGCCGGGCAACCGGACACGGCGGCCGGCTTCAGCACGACAACCGGGCAATATTCACAGCCCATCCCGGCCTACACCGTGGTCGACGCCTTCGCCGACTACCGCCTGACCAAGCAGGCGAAAGTGCGCCTCAATGTCGGCAATGTGTTCAACGCCGACTACTACCTGGCCGGTTATCGCTCCGGCGCCTTCGTGTACAAGGGCGATGCCATCAACGCGCGCCTGACCCTGAACTACGACTTCTAAAAAGGTGGCAAGGCCGGGTGGATCTGCGGAGTCACCCGGTTTTTTTCATGAATAAACCACACCCTCCACTACAACAAATCCCGCGTGAAATTCACTGCGCGGCAGATTACGAACATCTGGCGCCCCACTTCATCGCGGCGCCGGCCCTGGCCTACATCGCCGGCGGCTGTGGCGACGAACTGAGCCTGGCCGCCAACCGCAACGCCTTCGCCCGGACGCAGATCCTGCCGCGCCTGCTACGCGACATGCACGACGGCCATACCCGCAGCGAACTGCTTGGGCGGACCTGGGCGCACCCCATTCTGCTCGCCCCGGTGGCCTATCAGCGGCTGGTCCATCCGCTCGGCGAACTGGAAACGGCACGGGCGGCTGCCGCCACCGATACCTGCCTGGTGACCAGCACGCTCGCCTCGCAAAAGCTCGAAGAAGTGGCCCGACTGGCCGGCGACGAACGCTGGTTCCAGCTCTATTTGCAGCCGACACAGAATGCTACGGTCGACCTCATAAAACGGGCAGAAATGGCCGGCTACACGGCGCTCGTCGTGACGCTGGACACGGCGATCAAACTGCCCGGCCGACGCGCCCAGGAGGTCGGCTTCACCATGCCACGCGACGTTACCGAGGCCAACCTGGCCGATTACCCGGTGCCGCCGCCCATCGTGCTCGAACCCGGTGCCAGCCGCGTTTTCCAGGGCGCCATGCGCCAGGCGCCGACCTGGAACGATCTGGCCTGGTTACTCGGCCAGACCCGCCTGCCGGTACTGATCAAGGGCGTGCTCCATCCCGACGACGCAACCCGCCTGCAGGCCATGGGCGTCGCCGGACTGATCGTATCCAATCACGGCGGCCGGAGGCTCGACGGCGTGCCGGCCAGCCTTGACGTCTTGCCGCGCATCCGCCGGGCCGTCGGCGTCGATTTCCCGCTGCTGCTCGACAGCGGCATCCGCTCGGGCAGCGACATTTTCAAGGCCCTGGCGCTCGGCGCCGACGCTGTGCTCATCGGCCGCCTGCAGGTCTACGCCCTGGCCGTCGCCGGGGCGCTGGGCGTCGCGCACCTGCTCAAACTGCTGCGCGAAGAACTGGAGGTCTGCATGGCGCAGGCCGGTTGCGCAAGGCTGGCCGACATCGGCCCGGACATGATTTATCGACACGAGGCAACATCATGCTGATTCCCATCGAAGGCGTCCTCAGCAAGGACGAAGTACGTCAGTTCCGCCAGCGGCTCGATGCCGCCGAATGGCAGGACGGGCTGAAAACGGCCGGCACCCTGGCCCGCTCGGTCAAACGCAATCTGCAACTGGAAGACGGCTCGCCGCTGGCCGTCGAACTGGGCAAGCTCATCCTGCGCAAGCTGGGCAACAATCCGCTGTTCGTTTCGGCCGCGCTGCCCAATCGCATCTACCCGCCCAAGTTCAACCGCTACGCCAACGGCGGCACCTATGGCGCGCATGTCGACAGCGCCGTGATGGCCGTTCCCGGCACCAATATTTCAGTACGCAGCGACCTGTCGGCCACGCTCTTCCTGGCCGAGCCCGATGAATACGAAGGCGGCGAATTGCAGGTCGAAGGGCCTTTCGGCATCCAGTCGGCCAAGCTGGCGGCCGGCGACATGGTGCTTTACCCGTCGAGCAGCCTGCACTGCGTCACGCCGGTGACCGCAGGCGCCCGCGTTGCCTCGTTCTTCTGGATTCAAAGCATGGTTCAGAACGACAGCTCGCGTGTCCTGCTCTTCGATCTCGACCAATCCATCCAGGGCCTCACCCCCGCCCTCGCCACCGACGACCCGCAGCTGCTCAAGCTGACCGGCGTTTATCACAACCTGCTCCGCCAGTGGGCGGTGACCTGAAAGCGGAAACATCATGCGCAAATCCATCGCCTGGGCGCTCGCCGCCCTCTTTGCCGCCGGCCCGGCAGTGGCCGACGACAAGGAACTCAACCTCTACTCGGCCCGCCACTACCAGGCCGACGAGGCGCTCTACGCCAACTTTACCGAGCAGACCGGCATCAAGATCAACCGGATCGAGGGCAAGGCGCATGAGCTGATCGAGCGTATCCGCAACGAAGGCGCCAACAGCCCGGCTGACGTTTTCATCACGGTCGATGCGGCCAGCCTGGCCGTGGCCGACGCCTGGGGCATCTTCGCGCCGGTCAAGTCAAAGCTGCTCGAATCGCGCATTCCGGCCCATCTGCGCTCGGACAACTGGTTCGCCTTCTCGACGCGGGCGCGCCTGATCATCTACAACAAACGCAAGCTCAAGGCCGAGGACGTCGCCACCTATGAGTCGCTGGCCGATCCGAAACTCAAAGGCCTGGTTTGCAGCATCCCTGGCGGGCACATCTACAACCTGACTTTTGTCGCCTCGATGCTTGCCCACAACGGCGAAGCCAAAACCGAGGAATGGGCGCGCGGGCTGGTCGCCAATTTCGCCCGGGCGCCGAAGGGTGGCGACACCGACCAGATCAGGTCGGTGGCCAGCGGCGAGTGCGGCGTGGCAGTCTCCAACAGCTACTACCTGGCCCGCCTGATGGCCTCCGAGCGGGTCGAGGAGCGCAATCTGGTCAAGCGTCTGGGCGTTGTCTGGCCGAACCAGAATGGTCGCGGCACGCACATCAACGTCTCCGGTGGCGGCATGGTCAAGACCGCCAGGCATCGCGAGGCGGCGGTCAAGTTTCTCGAATACCTGGCCAGCGATCAAGCGCAACGTTATTTCGCCAACGGCAACAACGAATGGCCGGCGCTGCCGAGCGTCAGCGTCAGCAACGAAGAGCTCGATGAACTCGGCAAATTCAAGGCCGACAATATCTCGTTGATCAAGGTTGCCAACCAGTTGTCGGCCGCCCAGAAACTGCTCGACCGGGCCGGCTACCGGTAATCCCGGGGCACGACAAACAGCGAAGTAATTGGGATTGATTCGCAATACCAATTGACAGGAATTCTCATTTACCGGAAGATGCGATCAATTCTCGTTTGCAACAGGCGCCCATCATGAACCCGCAGCCCCCCACCCCCGAGCCAACCCCGCCCGCCGAAAAAACTGAAAGCCGCCCGCGCATCGATAGCCAGAAGATTCTCGCCGGCGCCACGACGGTGGAGATCGAACACGCCGGGCAGCGCTACCTGCTGCGCGTCACGCGTGAAAACAAGTTGATCCTGACCAAATAGTTTCTCTCCGTTGCACCTCTCGTTCCCGCAGCCAGCCAGTCAAAACCAGCCAGCCAAGGGTTTTTTCCCGAGACCGCGCAAGCCAAACCTGAAAAATCGCCCATGAGCTACACCCTTTCCCGTCCTTCACCCTTCCAGCGCAGCGGCTTGCTGGCCGTGGTCGTTGGCCTGCATGTCGGTGTTTTGCTGCTCATCCTGGTCGCCAGGACCGTCGTGCCGCAGATCATGGAAATCCCGCTCGTCGTCGATCTGCTGCCCGCCCCGGAAATCGCCAAACCGCCGGCCGCCCAAGCCGTGCCGAAGGCCAGGCCGGTGCCGGTCAAGGCCGTGCAGGCACCGCAACCGAAGCCTGCCGCCCCGGTCGTCGAAGCCACGCAGAGTGTCGTCCCGGCGCCGGCCGCGGTGCTTGCCGCGCCGGTCGAAGCCAAGCCGGTGCCGGTAGCGCCGCCCGTTGAGACGATCAGCCAGGCCCGCTTCGATGCCGACTACCTGCGCAACCCGTCGCCGCTCTATCCGCCGCTCGCCCGCCGCATGGGCGAGGAAGGCAAGGTCGTGCTGCGCGTTTCGGTCAATGCCCAGGGTTCGGCCGACAGCGTTGAAATCAGGACATCTTCAGGCAGCCAGCGACTCGACGAGTCGGCGCAAAAAACCGTGCGCAACTGGAAATTCATCCCGGCCAAGCGTGGCGATGTCGCCGTCCAGAGCTGGGTACTGGTCCCCATCATTTTCAAATTGGAGCAATAGCATGCAGGAAAACGCTTTCGGTTTCGCTCACCTGTGGGCCAGCGGCGACAGCATTTCACACGCCGTCGCGATCATTCTCGCCATCATGTCCATCGTCAGCTGGTACCTGATCCTGGCCAAGGCCGTCGATTGGTGGGCCATGCGCCGCGCCGCCAAGGCGCTCGGCGCCTTCTGGTCGGCGAGCAGCGTCGGCGATGGCATCGCCCTGCTCAATCAGGCCGGCGCCGACAGCCCTTACGCCCAACTGGCGACGCAGGCCAATGGCTGCAACAACGATTGCGAAGCCGCCCCCGGCCGCCTGGCCTCGCGTTTTGACCCGGCTGAACAGATGGAACGCGCCTTGCGCCAACAACTTTCGACGACACAAGCCAGCATGGAAAACGGCCTGACCCTGCTCGCCACGACCGGCGCCACGGCGCCTTTCGTCGGCCTGCTCGGCACCGTCTGGGGCATCTATCACGCGCTGGTCGCCATCGGCCTGTCCGGTCAGGCGGCGCTCGAGAAAGTCGCCGGCCCGGTCGGCGAGGCGCTGATCATGACCGCCGCCGGCCTCGCCGTCGCGCTGCCCGCCGTCTTCGCCTACAACGCATTCACTCGCGCCAACCGCGTCATTCTGGCCGACCTCGACGCCTTCGCCCACGACCTGCATGCCTTCTTCACGGTCGGCAAGCCGTTTGTCGCCAACAGCGCGCAGATCCACCCGATGCGCGCCCGCGTTGCGACGGAGGCAGCATGATGACGGCCCCCCTTCACTCACTTCGTTCGTTGCCCCCCTCCCTTGGGGCGGCCCGGCGGGAGACCTGACATGGCCATGGGCAGCTTCAACGCGCAGAACCACCAGATGCCGACGGCGGAAATCAACATGACGCCGCTGGTCGATGTAATGCTGGTTTTGCTGATCATCTTCATCATCACGGCGCCACTCATGACGCACCAGGTGCCGGTCGATCTGCCGCGCGCTTCGAGCACGCCGACGCCGGAAAAGCCGCTGACCCTGCAGGTCAGCATCGACGCCGACAACCGCGTATTTTTGGCCGAAATTCCGGTTGACCGTAGCAGTCTCGAAAACCGCTTCCGCGATGCCGTGGCACAGGACGCCAAGGTCGAAATGCACCTGCGCGCCGACCGCGCGACGCGCTACGAAACGGTGGCCGAAACGATGAGCGCCGCCCGTCGGGCAGGGCTGACCAAGATCGGTTTCGTGACCCAGCCGGGGGCCGCGCCGCTGTAAAAATTTCGTTTTAAAACCATCCTCAAGCCAGCCACGCACCTGCCCAGCCAGCCAGAGAAACCAGGGAGTCAAAAAAATGCACAGCATCAAGACCTTCGTTTCCGCACTGGCTTTATCCGCCGTCCTGGCCACTCCGGCCCTGGCCCTTGAATACCCCATCGGCGTGCCGCAGCAGCGCAACGGCATGGAAATCGCCGCCGTCTATCTGCAGCCGGTCGAAATGGAGCCGGACGGGATGATGAAGAAGGCGTCGGAATCCGACATTCACCTCGAAGCCGACATTCACGCCCTGGCCAACAACCCGAACGGGTTCGAGGAAGGCGCCTGGATGCCTTACCTGGCCATCAAGTTCGAGGTTTCCAAGATCGGCGGCGACTTCAAGGTGGCCGGCGATTTCATGCCCATGGTCGCCAACGACGGCCCGCACTACGGCGACAACGTCAAGCTGGCCGGCCCCGGCAAGTACAAAGTGAAGTACACCATCCTGCCGCCCTCGGCCAACCCGCATTCGCATTTCGGCCGCCACACCGACCGCGCCACCGGCGTTCGCCCGTGGTTCAAGCCGTTTGAAGTCGAGTACGAATTCACCTACGTCGGCATCGGCAAAAAAGGCGGGTACTGATCATGAAGCTCGCCAAAATTACCGCTGCGCTGGTCGTGGCGGGGCTGGCCCTGCCCGCCCTGGCAGCGTCCGACGCCGCCACCCTGCAAAAACTCATGGAGCGCATGGAAAAGCTCGAAGCGCGTAACGCCGAGCTGGAAAAGCAGGTCAAATCCCTGAAGAGCGAGAGCGAGGAAATCGCCAAGGGCCTCGACAGCCCGCGCCTTTCCGAAAACGAGCCGGAACTCACGGTGCGCCTGAAGGCTGTGGAAAAGGACGCGCTGGAAATGAAGAAGTCGGCCAGCCTGGCCGACAAGTTCGACGGCATCAAGGTTGGCGCCGCGCTGACCACCGTCGCCCAGCACGCCACCGGCCTGCCCACGGGCACGGCGGATGGCGGCGGCCAGCTCAACTACCGCGCCGACGTCAGCGTCGAACTGCCGCTCGACCCTATCGGCGACATCGAGCAGAAGGTCTTCGCCCATGTCCGCATCGGCCAGGGCCAGGGCCTGAACGGCGCTTTCGGCAATCTCGGCCTGTTTGCCAGCGCCCCCAACTCGGTGGCTTTCCGGGCCAGCGGCGCCAATGCCGACGACTCCGTGGCCATCCTCGGCCAGGCCTGGTACCAGGCGGCGATTCCGCTGCCCTTCGGCGGTTTCACGCCCTACTCGCGGGAGAAGCTGGAGCTGACCTTCGGCAAGATGGACATCTTCGGCTTCTTCGACCAGAACGAGGCGGCCGGCGACGAGTCGGTCCAGTTCCTCAATTCCGTCTTCGTCCATAACCCGCTGCTCGACGCCGGCGGCGAAGTCGGCGTCGATGCCAACGGCTTCCAGCCGGGCTTTGTCGCTTCCTACCTGAACTATCGCGACGGGGCCGAACCGTGGCGTCTGTCGCTCGGCGTCTTCGGTGCCGGCGACCGCGGGGCCAATTACCAGAAGAGCTTGTCGACGCCGCTGCTCATGGTCCAGGCCGAAAAGCAGGTGAAGATATCCGGCGGCCTCTCCGGCAACTACCGCGCCTATGCCTGGACGCGCAGCCAGGCGACCGAACTTGACGGCGTCAGCACGGCCAAACACACCGGCTTCGGTGTCTCGGTCGATCAGCAGGTCGGCGACGGGATCAAGCTGTTCGGCCGCTACGGCCAACTGGTCGAAGGCGAGTTGCCGTTCGACCAGGCCTTGTCGGTAGGCGCCGAGATCAGCGGCAACTACTGGGGCCGCGGCGCCGATGCCATCGGAGTCGGCGCCAGCTGGCTCAAGGCGAGCAGCGCCTATCGCGCCGCCGGCGGCGAAGGCGACATCGATGGCGACGGCACCGCCGACTTCACCTTCACGCCGTCCGGCGCCGAGAAGGTCGCGGAAATCTACTACCGCTTCCGCGTCTCGCCGCAATTCGAAATCACCCCTGACTTCCAGTGGATCGGCAACCCCGGCACCAACCGGAACGCCGACTCGGTCAAGGTCTTCGCCGTGCGCGCCAACATCGCCTACTAAGGAAAGCTCATGAAAACCGCCCGCCTGCTTTTCATTTTTAGCCTTTTTTTCCAGTTGACCGTAGCAACGGCCGCCGACATGCCGACCTACAAGCTGCTCATGAAGGATGGCCGCATTCATCCCGAAACGCTGGAAGTGCCGGCCATGACGCGCTTTCGGCTGGAGGTGAAGAATGAAGGGCCGGGCGCGGCGGAATTCGAGAGCCTGGAACTCAAGAAGGAACTGGTCCTTGCCCCCGGCGTGACGCGGAATCTGGTGTTTTTTCCGATGAAGCCGGGGACTTACAAGTTTTTTGACGATTTCCACCCGGAAACCGGGCAGGGAAAGATCGTCGCCAAGTAATAACCGCCAGCCAGCCAAATCAATAAATAGCCAGCAAGCACGGAGCACAGCATGGGTAACGCATTTTTTGTCGTCTGGCGCGAAAGCCTCGAAGCTTTCCTCATCGCCGGCATTCTCTACGCCTGGTTGCAGGCCAACGACGCCACCGGCAAGGGCAAGCGCGCCCTGTTCATCGGCCTCGGCGCCGGCGTCGGCCTCGCCCTGCTGCTCGGCTGGGCGCTGCTCACGGTGCAAGACGAGCTGACCGGCGAGGCGCTGGAAATCTTCCAGACCGCCACGCTCTTCGTCGCCGCCGGCCTGATCACCCAGATGGTGCTGTGGATGCGCAAACATGGCCGGCAGATGAAGGCCCGGCTGCATGCCGACCTGGCCGCCGCCCGCGAGCGCTCGGGCTATTTCGGTGTCGCCGTCGTCGCTGCCCTGGCCGTTGCCCGCGAAGGGGCGGAGACGGTGATTTTCCTTTACGGCATGGCGCAGGAAGGCGACCTCAGCGCCCTGTTGCTGGGTTCCCTGGCCGGTTTTGCCGGCGCTGGCGCCACCGCCTGGCTGGCCGCCAAGAGCCTGGCCAGACTCAACATCGGCCTGCTTCTGCGCCTGTCATCGATCCTGCTGCTCATCCTCGCCTCGGCCCTGCTCATCGCCGCCATCGACCGCCTGATCGGCGCCGGCTATCTGCCGCCGCTACTCGACCCGGTGTGGGATACCTCGATGCTGATCGACGACACGACCAAAGCCGGCAAGCTCATCGCCGACTTTTCCGGCTACCGCGCCCGCCCGGCCCTGAGCAGCCTGCTTGTCTGGGCCGCCTACTGGGGCGTCGTGCTGGTTGCCTGGCGGAGGACCGGCCGTGGCTGAACACGTCATCCAGTTCCACGCCAGCCGCCCGCAAAGCCGGGTAGCAAAAATCGGCCTTTTCCTCAGGAGAAACCGCCGGGCCATCATTGCCGTGCAATGGCTCATCGTCATCCTCTACGCCGCGATGGTCATCATCCCGGCGTTTTTGCCCTTGCCGGCCGAAGACCAGCACATCTGGGACAACCTCCGCCTCTTCGCCCAATTCTGCTTCTGGGGCCTGTGGTGGCCCGGCGTCATGATCGCCACGGTAACCATGGGCCGCGTCTGGTGCGGCCTGTTCTGCCCGGAAGGCGCCATTTCCGAATGGGTCAGCCAGTACGGCCGGGGCAAGGCGCTGCCGCGCTGGCTCAAATGGACCGGGTGGCCCTTCGTCGCCTTCGTCATGACCACGGTTTACGGCCAGCTGGTCAGCGTTTACGAATACCCGCAAGCGGCCTTGCTGGTCCTCGGCGGCTCGACCGTCGCGGCCATCGGCATCGGCCTGCTCTACGGCCGCGAAAAGCGCATCTGGTGCCGCTACCTGTGCCCGGCCTCCGGCGTCTTCGCTGTGCTGGCCAAGATCGCCCCGCTCCACTACAAGGTCGACCGCGACGCCTGGGACAAGTATCAGGGCGATTTCGAGCCGGTCAACTGCGCCCCGCTGCTCGACGTCCGGCGCATGACCAGCGCCTCCGAATGCCACAGCTGCGGCCGCTGCGCCGGCCAGCGCGATGCCGTCACCTATTCCGCCCGCTCGCCGTTCAGCGAAATCCTCGACTTCAACAACCCGGCCAAAACGCCGGAAGCCCTGACCCTCGTCTACGGCGTCCTCGGCGTCGCCACCGCCGCCTTCCAATGGACGCTCAGCCCCTGGCTACTCGCCATCAAACTGGCCGTCGCCGAATGGCTGGTCGACCACGACCACTTCGCCCTGCTCGACAACGACGTGCCGTGGTGGCTGCTCACCCACTACCCGGAAGCCAGCGACCTGTTCACCTGGCTCGACGGCGCGCTCATCCTCGCCTACCTGCTCGGCGGCGGTTTCCTGCTCGGCAGCCTGCTCCTCATCGGCCCGGCCCTCGCCGCCCGCGTCCTCAAAACCGAACACCTGAGCTGGCAACGCTTCACCCTGGCGCTAACGCCGCTCGCCGCCGCCAGCGTCATCCTCGGCCTGTCGATGCTCACCGTCACCCATTTGAAGGCCGAACACCTGTGGCTAGGCTGGCTGCCCTATTTCCGCATCGGCCTGCTCACCGCCGGCTGCCTCGCCAGCCTGTGGCTGGCTTTGCAGCTAATCCTGCGGTCAACCGGAAATAACAGCCAAAAATGGACTGCCGGGCTGGCGATGCTGTGGCCGGTCGGCCTCATGGCGACGGTTTGGACGCTCGTATTCTTTGTCTGGTAATTCACGGTCGAGCCAAATTAGCAAAACTTGCCCCTACTTTTGAATGGCATAATCGGCCGAATACAAAAGCATAGGGGACGGTCTTGGCTGCGCTGATACCGGCAATCGGCACCTGCGTGTCGAACATGACAGGCGGCGAGCGGCGCTTGGCAAACCGCCTCGAACAAAAGCTCGAAGACGACTGGCTGCTCTGGTACGACGTACCGCTCGGCCCGCGCAATGTGCATCCTGACTTCGTCGTCTTCAACCCGCGCCGCGGCTTGCTGGTGCTGGAAGTCAAAGACTGGAAGCTCGACACCATCCAGGACATCGACCGCACGAGCGCCAGCATCCTCACCAGCACCGGCCTCAAGCGCGTCGCCAACCCACTCGAACAGGCCCGGCAATACGCCCACGAAGTCAGCAACCTGCTGCAACGCGACCCGCAACTCACCATCAACAGCGGGCGCATGCAGGGCACGCTGCTCTTCCCGTGGAGCTACGGCGTCGTGCTCGCCAACATCAGCCGCAAGCAGTTCGACAGCACCAACCTCGGCGAAGTCATCGAAAGCCACCGCGTCATCTGCCAGGACGAAATGACCGAAAGCGTCGATGCCGAAGCCTTTCAGGAACGGCTGTGGGGCATGCTGCCGTTTTCCCGCAGCGTACCGCTCGCCCTGCCCCAGATCGACCGCATCCGCTGGCACCTCTTCCCCGAAATCCGCATCGTCGCGCCAACGCAAAACGGCCTGTTCGACGATCAGGAACCGGAAATCCCCGACATCGTCCGCGTCATGGACCTCCAGCAGGAACAACTCGCCCGCAGCCTCGGCGAAGGCCACCGCGTCATCCACGGCGTCGCCGGCAGCGGCAAGACGCTGATCCTCGGCTACCGCGCCGAACACCTCGCCAAAATCTGCGCCCGCCCCATTCTCATCCTCTGCTACAACCGCACCCTGGCCAAGCGCCTGAGCCGCACCATGGCCGCCAAGGGGCTGGCCGACAAGGTGCACGTTCACACCTTCCACCAATGGTGCCGCGCCCAACTCGTCGCTTATAACGCCGGCCTGCCCGAAAACGGCAAGGACAGCGAAGCCTACGCCGGCGAACTCGTCGACCGCATCATCCGCGCCGTCGACGCCAACATCATTCCGGCCGGCCAATACGACGCCGTACTCATCGACGAAGGCCACGACTTCCAGCCCGAATGGCTCAAGCTCGTCGCCCAGATGGTCAATCCGAACACCAATTCGCTGCTCGTTCTCTACGACGATGCCCAATCCATCTACGGCAATGGACGGCACAACAAATTCAGCTTCAAAAGCCTCGGCATCCAGGCTCAGGGCCGCACCACCATCCTCAAGATCAACTACCGCAACACGCAGGAAGTGCTTGAACTAGCCAGCGGCATCGCCCGCGAACTCCTCAAACCCAGCGCCTCGGACGAAGACGGCGTCCCGCTAGTCGCCCCCATCAGCGCCGGCCGCCACGGCCCGAAGCCCCTGCTCATCAAGCTGCCCAGCATTCAGGAAGAAGCCAACTACATCACCAAGCACCTCAAGGAAGCCCACAAAACCGGCACCCCGTGGAGCGACATGGCCGTCATCTACCGCGACTACGGCATCGGCAAACCGGTACTCGCAACGCTAAGAAAAGCCGGCATCCCGGTCACGTATCAGGACGACATCACCTTCGCGGAAAAGGAAGACACCGTGAAGTTTCTGACCATGCATAGCTGCAAGGGGCTGGAGTTTCCGCTGGTGGCGATCCCGGGGGCTGGTCGAGCGGTGGATGAAGGACGGAAGGATGAGGAAGCACGGTTGTTGTATGTGGCGATGACAAGGGCGACTAGGGAGTTGCTGGTGATAGGCGCAACCAAAATATATATCCCTCTTCCTTTGGCTCGCGCCTGATTTTATGGAGAAAGAAAATGGCCCCAAGAAATACTAATAGGCGCTTGATATGGATTTTGAAAGAAGGCTTTTTTCCCGCTCAAGTTCCTCCATGCTTTAATAGCGAGAAATATGCGGATTTAGCTTTAAGGCCCATTCCAGCATGGGTTATGGATACAAAGCACAAAGATTATGCATACGAAAAATACTCAGCTCCTCGAGTCGGGCACAACAGGCGGCCACTGGCAATTACAAATCCAATTCCGCAGCTAAAGCTTTCAAAAATTATTTGCGAAAACTGGTCATCAATTAACGGGCATTTTTCAAAATCAAAAATATCTGTAAGCAGGCCCACATTTTCTTCAAATCCGGGTCGCTCTATTCTGATAACACCAACACACAAACTACCTGATAAAAAGCTTTTGCTTTCGCGTGGCGCAAGGTACGTTTTAATATCTGATATATCGCACTTTTTCCCAACGATATACACCCACTCTATTCCATGGGCAATACATGGAAAATCCATCGCGAAACGCAACAGAGGACCATCGTTGTTTGGAAACCAATTAGATGCCGCGATTTCAGAGTGCCAGCGCAATCAAACTGCGGGGATTCCTATTGGACCTGACACGTCACACATAATATCGGAGATTGTTGGAACCTCCGTTGATCTTTCACTGAAGGATAAATTAGGAAAGTGGCCCACCGGCCTAAGATATGTTGATGACTTTTATTTATTCTTCGAGGATTATTCTGAAGCGGTTCTCGCATTAAACAAACTAAACAACGCCCTTTCAGAGTATGAACTAAAAATGAATGGGCCAAAAACAAAAATTATTCCCTGCGAAAAATTAATGGAAGATGCGTGGACACACTCATTTTCAGACTACGAATTATCTCCTGAAAAAGTTAAACAGCGCAGGCAATTAACTCAATATTTCGATATGGCATTTTCAATGGCGGAAAAAGAGCCAGAACAGAATGTTATGCAATTTGCAATCCGAAAAATGCAGAGTGAAATTATAAAAAAAGACAATTGGGCTGTCTTTGAGGCTTTTCTACTTAGATCTGCGCTGGCCTATCCGAATACAATTCAAGATGTGGTGATAATAGCTGACACATATTTTAGATATGGATACCCTTTGCAGATATCACCGCATGGCTGGAGAGGAGTTATAAACAACATCATCTGTGAGCATGCATCTGCGAAGCATGAAAGTGAGGTTGCTTGGACACTTTGGTTAGCGGCTAGGCTTAGGGTTCAAATTACAGGAGATGCGGTAAGAGCAATAGAACAGAGCAACCTAGGTTCAGTTCCAACGTTAATTGCGCTTTATCTGGAGTCAGTTGGGAAACTAAAGAAAAAAATTGATCGTCACCTATTACCAGAGCACTCCAGTTTTAACTGTGAGAATTGGCTTTTGTGCTATGAAGGTTCAGAGCAAGGATGGATTAATCACTTAAATCCCAATACCAAAACTCACTCAGGGTATTCATGGCTAGCTTCTGAGAACGTGAGGTTTTTTGATATAAACAGACTGCCTGATCCGATTTTCGTCTGGAAAGAAAACACAACCCTTTCCGACGATGATAAAAATCGGATGCTGGATTCAGATGATGATTTATTTGATTACTTTGAATTTCCGGAGGTTTCCGATTCATACCTAAACGCAAGAGCCTATTCAAATAGGCATGCTGATTTAGAAGAAGAGGATGAGGAGACTGATGATTTTTTTGATTTAGGTGACGACATTCCCTATTAGTACCAGCCGGGCATGCCCCGGCTTTTTTGCGCATAAAAACAGGCTCTGCTTTTATTTTGCCCGCCGAGCGTTTGGGCCAGTCGACTTCGGAGTACCGCTCTTGCCGGTCGCTCGGCAAAAAACGCCAGCATTGCCGCGAACGAGCCGCCGGCGTTCAGGTCTACGACGGGTCGGGGTCATTGTGCCCGGTGCGTCGGGTTGGCTCGTGGTTCCTTGTGCGGCAGGCGGTCCCGGTCGGGTGGTCCAGTTTTGCGCCGCTATGAACCAAGGGACTGCGGCAGACGGGTGTGGTTGTTGCTAATAGTTGGGCGTGAAGCAGGACGAGGGTTCTTGGCCCTCGACAACGGTTGGAGGCGATATGTCGGTCAATGGAATTAACGGTAGCGGTTTCGATATTTCGAAACTCCTGGGCAGCAAGGCGACGACGCCGGCGGCGGGTTCGGCCGAGGCGACGGATTTCTTGTCATCGCTGAAGTTGCAGATCGCCAATGTCGAATCGCAGACGGTCGGCTTGCTTGTCTCGTCGGCGCCGGGTTCGGGCAAGGTGTCGGGCGCGGCGAATTTTGCCGACATTCTCGGTGCCGGTAAAACGGCTGGCACGTCCTCTCTGGACGCCCTGCTGGGCAGCGCCGCTGGCGTGGGTGGCACGAATGGCGTGTCGGCTGCGGGGCGCAACATGGCGCTGTTCGACCCGGAGTCGGCCTACAAGATGATGACGAGCATCAACAGCTTTGCCGTCAATTTCAAGGCGGAGTCGTCTGAATTGAGCGACATGAAGTCCTACGTGTCGACGCTGCAGCAGGAGGCAGTGAAGCTGGGCAGCACGGCGGTGTCGACCAGCAACGATGAAATCCGCGGCCGCGTGCAGGCTTTTGCCAATGCCTACAATGGCTGGATGCAACGTTTCGGCAGCGAGTTGCAGGATGGCGGCATGCTGGCGGGCACGCAGGCGGCCAAGGTGTCGCAGTGGGAACTGGAGCAGAGTATCGCCAATCCATTCAATGGCGCGATGAACGGCGTGCATGGCATGGCTGATCTCGGCTTGAGCATCGATCCGGTGACCAAGCTGGCGACCGTCGATAACGCCCGGCTGGATGCGACGCTGGCCGGCAACAAGACGGCGGCAATCGGCGCGTTGCATGAATTCACCACCAATTTCGCCAAGTCGGCTGAACTGTTGAGCTCGGCCGGCAACTTCATTGCCAACCGTCTGGACAATCTGACGCGCGCGATCAGCTACATCGATTCCAACATGACGTCCTTGCAGGCCGAATTCGGCCTCGGTGACTCGGCGACACCGACCGGGCAGGTGGCCAAGGCATTGGCCAATTACAACGCGGTTCACGGCATCGGATGAGTCAGTGCCCTTGGGGTCACCGTGAATTGGTTTTTCCAACCCCTACGGTCGACCGGAAAAATTAGCCAAAATGAATTGGCGGGCCGCGATGCCTGGAGTTCAGTGAAAAACGGCGCGGCACATATCTTCACATTCCTTCCGCCTGCCATCTCTTAAACTGCCCGTGTGGCGCGCTGTGTCGGGCACAGACGCCATTCAATCCTTCCACGATTCAAGAGGAATTAGCCATGGGCATTATCTGGTTTCTTATCGTCGGTCTCATCGCCGGCTGGCTCGCTGGTGTTCTCGTCAAGGGCGGCGGTTTCGGCCTGATCGGCGACATGGTTGTTGGCGTCATCGGTGCCTTTGTCGGCGGCTTCCTGTTCAGCAACCTGGGCGTATCGGCCGGGGGTGGCCTGATCGGCAGCATCGTCGTGGCGACCATCGGCGCGGTGGTTCTGCTCTTTGTCATCCGCCTGATCAAGAAGGCGTAGCGACGAGTCAGCAAGGGAAAGGGCAAAGACGTTTCGTTTTTGTCCTTTCCAATTCGGTTGGCTTTCCGAGCGGCCAATCCGTCCCGCCACCGGCCACGCAGGGTTGGCGCATTGAAGATGCTTGGCTTCGTAGTATTGCGCCTTTCTCCCGCCAAGCATTCTTGCGAATGTGTTTCTCAATATGGACAAAATGGCGTTTTTGTCTGCAATGAGAAACACCATGCCCGCAAATTCGCCCGAATACACTGCAATCGTCGCCGGGTAGCTTGCCACTCTCGACCGCCGCGACAAGCGTGCTTGCGCTCTGCCTGGCCCCCGATTCGCCACGGGATTGAAATTCACCTATACAAAATTGATTCAACCAGCGATAATCCGGTCTCCCTTGGATGCATAGCATCCGACCGAAACTTATTGATTCGGGTGGAGGAGACAAACCATCTGAAAGCCCGCGTTAGACGGGCTTCTTTTTTGTCCATACGAATCGTGCCAAGGCACACCTGTTCTCCCTGGGGTCATTGATCCGGACAAAAAAATGCCCGCTTTTGGCGGGCATAAATCCATTTCTTGGAGGAGATGGAGGAGACAGGCGCTATTGTCTCCATAATTTTGCTGCAACGCAACAAATATTATGTGTCGTTTTTGAAACGCCGTGCCGGGCTGCCTTTCCGACGGCTGGACGCTCGTTGCGAAGGGGCTTGCCGACCTTCCACGGTCAACCGGAAATTCTGGCCAAAATCGAAATCCGGGCTGGCCGGATTTGCATGCTGACTGACTGCTCAGACAATGGTGCCGGCGCTTGCCATCGCCTAGGATGGCGCTTTCCAAAAACGAGGGAGACAGCATGCAGGCCTTTCAGGATTATTACCCGGAGAACCTCGCCCACTGCTACGGCTGCGGCCGCGAGAACGCGCAGGGGCACCAGATCAAGACTTTCTGGGATGGTGACGAGACGGTGACGCATTTTCAGCCGCGCCCCGAGCACACGGCGATTCCCGGTTTCGTTTATGGCGGCCTGCTGGCTTCGCTGATCGATTGCCACGGCACGGGCACGGCGGCGGCCGCGATGTATCGCGCCGAGAATCGCGGGATGGACAGCCTGCCGCCGTTCCGCTTCGTGACCGGCTCGCTGCAGGTCAGTTACCTGAAACCGACGCCGCTCGGCCCGCAATTGGAGATTCGCGGCAAGGTCAAGGAGATCAAGGGGCGCAAGGTGGTAGTCGAGGCGACGGTTTATGCCGATGGCGAGGCCACGGCGCGCGGCGAAGTGGTGGCGCTGCAGATGCCGGATACCTTCGTCGCCAGGTAAGCGCGGCGGGCAGCTTCGCTGCAACAGGCCGGAAATGGCCTGTCTGCCAGCGGAGCTGACTACCGGAACAAGCGACGACTATTTTTACGACCCAAAATTTCAATGAATTCATAGACGAATCGGCAACCAACGAAACCCGTTCTGGTTGATGCAAGTCAAATATACGATACGCATATGAGTTAGTTTCAGTTCCTCAGGCACGTCTGGAGGAATCGATCATGTCTCGTTTTTCGCTACGCACCCAGCTCTGGTTTCTGTCGCTTGCCTTGGTCAGCGGCTTTGTCATCTTCGGCCTGGTCACCTGGAAAACACTGGAACAATCGCGTGTCGGCGGGCCTGCCTATCAAAGAATCATCCTGCAGAAGGATTTGGTTGCCGACATTCTGCCGCCGCCCAACTACATCATCGAGTCGTACCTGACTGTCCTGCTGCTGGCCGACCCGGAACGGACCGGCGAACGAGATGTTCTGATCGAGAAGCTGGGCCAGTTGCGCAACGAATATCAGACCCGTCACACCTTCTGGTTGCAGCAAACCCTGCCCTCCCCCCTGAAGCAAACCTTCCTCGAAGATGCCGACAGGCCGGCACAGGCTTTCTTCGAGTTGGTGAACAAGGAGTTTTTGCCCGAGGTCACGAGCAACCGAATGGATGCCGCCGCGGCGACGCTGAAAAAACTCGAACAGTTGTATCAGCAACACCGCAAGGCCATCGATGACACCGTCAAACTGGCCACCGCCGAGCAGGCTGCCACCGAGGAAAGCACGGCGGATTCGGTCCTTGGCAACAGTCTGACGCTCGTTGCCGTCTTCGTCCTTTCCTGTCTGGCGACCCTGGCCGTCAATTTCGTCTTTGGCAGGTCGCTGCGCGCCGGGATTGAGCAGGCTCGCCAGGCACTCGCCGAGGTCGGCAAGGGCAACCTGCATTTTTCGATCGACACCGACCGGGCCGATGAATTGGGTGATCTGCTGCACTCGACAGATGCCACCATTCGCCAACTGAAACAGACCATCGCCAACATTCTGGCGGCGGCAGAAAGCGTCAGTCACTCGGCGTCTCACCTTTCATCGAACATCGTCGACCTTGCCAGCTCAACCGAGATCCAGAGCAACGCGATCACCTCCGTCGCCGCCACGGTGGAGGAAATGAGCAGCGGAATTTCGCAGATGGCCGATGTTTCGGCCACCTCGCGTGGCCGCGCATCCAGCGCGGGCGCCGCTTGCGACAGCGGTAGCGGCGAAATTGAAACGACGGTGACCGTCGTTGAAAAACTGGCGGTCGACGTGCGCAACACGGCAGAATCGATCAACGTGCTTGGCGCCAGCTCTCTCGAAATTTCGACCATCGTCGGCGCCATCCGCGACATTGCCGACCAGACCAATCTGCTTGCCCTCAATGCGGCCATTGAGGCGGCACGGGCCGGCGAACAGGGCCGAGGCTTTGCCGTTGTCGCCGACGAGGTGCGCAAACTGGCCGAACGGACGGCGAAATCAACCGACCAGATCGGCGCCATGATTACCCAGATCCAGCGCGGCATCGATCAGGCGGTTGCCGGCATGAGCGAGGGATCCGAATGGGCGCGGACGAGTATCGAGGTCGTTCAGCGGGCGCGCCAAAGCATGGGTGAGATTGCCAGCGAAACGAGCACCCTGATGCGCGACATCGATGAAATTGCCACCGCCCTGGAAGTCCAGCACGGTGGCAGCCTGACCATCTCCAGCGAGATCGAGAAAATCGCCGCCGCCTCGGAAAGCAATAGTGCGGCGACTCGCGAAGTCGCGGAAACGGCGCATGAAATGACGACGACTGCCCATCAGCTCCGCGAGACTGTTGCCTTCTTCCGCTGCTGATCGCCGCACTGTAAAAGGGCAGAGGTGCGCCGGGGCTTTCTCCGCCCCCGCCCTTCTGCGAGAATCGCCGCTTTCCCGCTTACTGCCCAGCCATGATCCAAGGTCAATTCCGTTCGTCCATCCTGCAGGTGCCTGCCGAGGTCACGGCGCTCAAGTTCCGCGGCTATCTGCGTCGGGAAATCGAGGCGGTGCAGGCGACGGCGCAGAGCGAGGAGGACATCATCGTGGTCCGCGTTTTCGTGCTCGAGAAGGTTTTGTTCGGGCTGGGCGCGCGCAAGGTAGATAGCATCGTCCAGGGCGTTGTCGGCAGGTGCCCGAACATTCAGCGCATCGAACTCGAGGCACTGCTTCGGCCGCTGACGGCGGACGAAATGCAGGAAGCGGCGGCCGACGCCCAGGCCACGCTGCAGGCGCAGAGCGACCGCGTGATGGCGTCTGGCGGCAAGCTCGGGGCGGACCGCCAGGCCGGCTGATCAGCCTAGCGCAAACGCCCGTTGAGTTCGTCGATGACGGCCGACCAGTCGGCGTCTTCGATGATTTCTTCCTTGAGGAAGGTTCGTTGCGCATCGCTCCAGAAGGGCGCCCGGTAGAGCGGAATGTCGTTATCCAGCGGGCGATGGGTATCGATGAAGTTTTCTAGGGCGACCGCATCGGTGGGCAGCCCGAGCTGGGCGAACAGGTTGCTCATGGTGTGCAATTGGGCTTGCATGGATGACTCCTTTTCCTGACGGTGGGGTATCTGTTCGATGGATGCTTGCGGCAAGGGTTCCGCTGGCGAACCACAGCACGGCTTCGACTGCTTCCACCAGTTGGTCAGGCCGGGTGGCCGGGGCGTAGCGGAGGAGGACGCTGGCTTAGTACGAGGACTTCGGCGCCATCATCATCGGCGGCATCAACTGACCACGGATCTCGCCCGGCTTGTGCGCGGCGGAATGCACATTGACGTACAGTTCGCCGGCCTTGTAGGCCTGATATTGCGCGTCGCTCAGTTTGCTGCCGGCCGGGACCATCCAGTCATGGTCGCCGCTCTTGCTCAGGGTGATGATGACCGGCCCGTTGGTGCCGGCCTTGCCGATGTGGATATGCGCCATGGTGCCGTCCAGCCCGCTGGTCATGACCTTGCCGCTGACGCTCATGTCGGGCTTGATGGTGATGGTGCCATCACCGGTGGCCATGGTCGTGACCGGCGGCACCTCGACGTCGCCGGAGAGTTTCAATTTGACGTCGTCGGCCAGGCTCGGCAAGGCAAACAACTGCAGCGCCGTGGCGGCGAGGATGCCAGGCAGAGCCTGGCGAAATTTCGGGGAAATGTTCATGGCAAGCCTCTCAATCTTGAATAGGTGGTGTCGCCAGAAGCAGGGCGTGAAAGTTCAGGGATCGGTGTCACCAAGACGGTGACATGGTATTTGAGGGCCGATACCCATATTGGTTCGTGGTTTCTGGCCCTTTGTCGGAGCCGCCCCGACGGACTGTCGCAAAACCGGCAATTGCCCGGAACATGAAAACTTTCCCCTTTTGAATCAATACCCTGAGATTGGGCATTGCTTTTGCATGAGCACCTGAATGCACGCTCATGCCCACCACGCCAGACCCGATTTCGCCGAAGCGGCGCAGAATGCGCTGCTCGATGGCTTCACGCTGCGCGAGTTGGCCAAGGGTTATCTGCTGTCGACGCCGGAATGCCCGCGCAACCAGGTGCTGATGGTGCAGTCCGGCCGTTTGCGCGTTTATCTGGCCGGCGACAACCGGGAACTCAACCTGAGCTTTCTCGAAGCCGGCGACATCTACACGACCCACACGCCGACCTATGTCGAAGCCGTCGTGCCGTCCAGCATCTGGCTCATCGAAACGCCGGTCTTCGCCCGCAAGCTGGCCACCGACCCGTCGGTGACGCCGGTCATGATGCGCGTCATGGGCCGCCTGCTGAGCAATGCCGTGGGCCTTATCGAAGATCTGGCCTTTCGCGAAGTGCCGGCCCGGCTGGCGCGGTTTTTATGGCAACTGGCCGAACGGCGCGGTCATCGGCTCGAGCATGGCTGGCTGGTGCCGCTCGATTTCAGCATGCAGGACATCGCCAGCCTGCTCGGCACGACGCGGCAGAGCGTTTCTTCGCTGATCAACCAGTGGGAACGCGAGGGCATCCTGCAGCGCCAGAGCCGGCGCAGCCTGCTCGTGCCGTCGCTTGACGCCCTCAAGGCGCGCAGCGCTCCCCTGCCCTGAAGCCCTGCCCTGAGGTAAAACGTCGGCTGGCCGACGGACAGTGGGCGGCCCGGCCGGCTAAAGTCGCTCCCGACCACTTTCAGGGAGAACGCCATGTCTCAACGCTGCGCCTGTCGCCAGGCCGACCGCTACGTGAGCTTTCAGGACATCGACTGCGCCGGCAACGCGCGCCGGCTCATGGACCATCTCGACCGCCAACTGGCCCTGCCCGGCCGCAGCAACGCCTTCTGGGAATACTTTGCCAAGAAGCGCGCCGGCAGCGCCCTGGCCAAGCCCGACGACCTGTTCCTGATCCATTCCAACATCAACCAGTTTCGCGAGTTTTTCGAACACTGGGACGATGGCGAAGCGCTCGCCCTCCTGCTCCAGATCGAGGAAGAGTGCTGCTGAGCGGAATCCTACGGTCAACCGGGAAAAAAGCCCAAAATCGACATGGCGTCCGGCGCCGGTTCAGCAGCGGAAACAAACCTCGTCACCTGACGTTGCGTCCCGATAGGTAATCGTCGCCGTCTTGAAATTGAGGTCGACGAGCAGGTTGCAGAAATACTCGTCGAGGCGCCAGCCCATGGCGACGCAACTGCGATTGCTCGATTGCAGCTCGAAACGCCCGGCGAAGGCCGGGTACTCGTTGCGAAAGCGCATGAGGCTCAGCAAGCGCCGGACCACCGGTTTTTCCAGCGCTTCGTCGGCTTCGGCCAGGGTGTAGAAATGGCGGTTGATGTCCCGCGACTCGCCGGTGCTTTCCATGAGCTCGATGTCGTTGCTGCCGGCCAGCAGGCCGACGTAGTAGACCTGCGGGATGCCGGGGGTAAAGAACTGGATGGCGCGAGCGCACAGATAGGCGTCGTCGTTTTGCTTGAGGGCGTCGTAAAAGGTACAGGTCAGCTGATAGATGGCGCCGACGCTATGCACGTTGGCGGCTGAACGACGCAGGATGGGATCGCCACCGCGG
This sequence comes from Gammaproteobacteria bacterium, assembly GCA_018828385.1. Taxonomy (GTDB): domain Bacteria; phylum Pseudomonadota; class Gammaproteobacteria; order Burkholderiales; family Rhodocyclaceae; genus Azonexus. The sequence goes on from JAHJVE010000007.1 coordinate 32,387, forward strand.
ATGGAAACGTTTTCGACCAGCTCGCGGATTTTTGCCTCGGGCAGCAGGTCCTCGACATCGGGAATGCAGATCCCGTCGTGCGTGTCGAGCACCGTGACCTGCCGTTGCGGACACATGCGCAGCCAGCTCTTGAGATGCCGGCTGTCGGCGTCGAGCAGGGCAAAAAGAACCAGCGGCGGCAGGGCGAAGGCATAGGGCAACATGCCTTCGCGGGCGATGGCGAACTGGTAGCTCGGGTGGTCATGCACCTCGGGCAGGATGTCGGCGCCGTATTCCTTCGCCGTATCGCGGAACCACTTGAGAATGCCGTACACCTCGGGTTCGACGAGAAAGCAGCTGCTGCCCAGGCGCTTGGTGGTGTAGCCGAAGGCATCGAGGCGAAACAGCTTGACGCCATGCCGGCTCAGGCTTTCCATGTAACGCCGCATGAGATCGTAAGTCTGCTGCGACGCGTAGTTGAAATCGATCTGGTGCTCGGTGAAGGAGCACCAGACACGGCTGCGGTCGCCATTGGCGCAGACGACTTCGCGAAACGGCTCCTTCTCCTTGCGGATGTGGATGCGCTCGAGATCGTCGGGGGTCGGCTCGCCGAGGCGCTGCAGATGCACGAACAGGTCGGCATAGGGCGAGGCAAAACCGTTCTGCTCGAAATCCCGGAACTCCGGCGACGCGTCGGAAATGTGATTGAGGATCAGGTCGGCACACAGATCAAAACTCCCGCTGATCCGCTCGACATCGGCCCACTCGCCAAAGGCCGGATCGACCTCGAGATGCGTCAGCGGCGAGAAGCCGCCGTCGCCGTTCGACGGATACATCGGCAGCAGATGCACGCCACCGATCGCGTCGCCCAAGCGGCTTTCGAGAAACCCGGCGAGATCGGCCAGATTCGTGCCGATCCGGTTCGGGTAGCAAATCAACTGGACCTGGTTCTTGAGCGGCATCGCGATCCTTTCAGGGGGAAGTGCAGATTTCAATCGCTGGCCTTTCATTCTCAAGCGATTCGGGCGCGACGTCGAGTCGAACTTGATTGCTACGGTCAACGCCAAAAAATCGGCAAAAACGAAATCGCGGCCGGCTGGCCGGACCTGGTCGGCGTCGGCCGACTCAGCGCAGTCGTGCCGGCGGGCGGTTGCAGCAGGCGCCGCTGCCGGTATCGGCCATGTTGTCGAGTTCGTTGCCTTCCGCGAAGCGCCACCAGGCGCGCCGCCAACCGTGCAATCCGCCCTTGAGTCTCAAGCCGGAAGCCTCAGCCACGGCTTCGATCTGTTCCAGCGATGCCTGCCACAGATCGTATTCGACCAGAAGATGGTCATCCGCGGCCCGGGCGACGGTCACCCCCATCATCGCCAGCAGCCTGTCGCCAGCGCCCCGCAGCGCCTCGGCGTCGGGCGCGACGAATTGCAACTTGTGCTTTTTCGCTATCGGCCGGATGTCGGCCGTGCGCTGCGCCCGGGTATAGAGCGCCGGATGCCGGGTGAAACGCTCCAGGCATTGGCCGCAGCAGAAATGAAAGACGAGACCCCGATGGGTCATCGAATACCGTGAATCGGCGATGGCGATGTCCATGCCGCAGACCGGATCGCGGCTGGTCGGGATCTTGCCGGTCATGATCGATTCTCCTTGATGCCGCGAGGGATGGGCGGCGCTGTCGCCATCGCCCTTTTTGCCGCCCCGGCCCAGTCGCTCAGGGCTTGCCCATGCCCTGGCCGCCGGACTTCATCATCATTTCCATCATGTCCATGCGCTTTTCCATCTGCTGCATGCGGTCGTCGGCACCGCCCATCGGACCGCCGGAACCCATCATGCCGCCCTGACCCATCATGCCCATGCCACCCTGGCCCATCATGCCCATGCCACCCTGACCCATCATGCCCATGCCACCCTGACCCATCATGCCCATCATCGGGCAACCCATCATGCCGCTGGCCATCTGCATGTTTTCCTGCATGGTCCGCATATGTTCGGCCATGGCCTTCTGGCGCTCGTCGTCGGTTTTGGCCTTGGCGATACGTTCAAGTTGCGTCTGCATCTTCCTGACGTTCGCCTGCATGCCCTTGATCGTTTGCGCCGATTGGCTTGCCGCCGCCTGTTCCGGGTGGTGGGCATCGTCGGCGACGGCCGGCAAGGCAGTGGCCAGCGACATCGAGGCGATAAGACCGGCCAGCATCAGTTTGTTCAGTTTCATGATACGTCTCCTTGGCTAAGGTGAATTCCTCGTCCGACAGTAGTTGGTCGGACGAGTCCAGCGAACCTTGTGTCAGCCCTCATGATGTGCTTTCCGGCCTTACCGCAAGATGAGCGGAAGATTACCGATCGGTCAGTTTTCCTCATCCAGACCGGCCGCCGAGGCACTGGTCGAGGGGAGCGTTTCCAGCCCGCGCTTGAGCCGCCATTCCTTGACCAGGGCGTAGAGGGCCGGGATCACGCCGAGGGTCAGGATGGTCGAGGAAATCATGCCGCCGACCATCGGCGCCGCGATGCGGCTCATCACCTCAGAGCCGGTACCGGTGCTCCACATGATCGGTAGCAGGCCGGCCATGATCGCCACCACGGTCATCATTTTCGGACGCACCCGTTCGACGGCGCCTTCCATGATCGCGTGGTAGAGATCGCTGGCTGTTGGCACGACGCCGGCCGACAGCCGTTCAAGCTTGACTTCGCGCCAGGCCTGGTCGAGGTAAATCAGCATGACCACCCCGGTCTCGGCGGCAACCCCGGCCAAGGCGATGAAGCCGACGGCGACGGCGACGCTCATGTTGTAGCCGAGCCACCACATCAGCCAGATGCCGCCGACCAGCGCGAAGGGCACCGAGAGCATGACGATCAGCGTTTCGGTCAGGCGCCGGAAGTTCAGGTAGAGCAGGACGAAAATGATGACCAGGGTGAGCGGCACGACCACCGCCAGCTTGGCCTTGGCGCGCTCCATGTACTCGAACTGGCCGGACCAGGTGGCGTAGTAGCCGGGCGGGAAAACGACCTTGTCGCTGACCGCTTTCTGCGCCTCCTTGACGTAAGAACCGACGTCGCGGTCGCGGATGTCGACGAAAACATAGGCGGCGAGCAGCGAATTTTCGGTCTTGATGCCGGGTGGACCGTTGCGCAGTTCGACCTTGGCCAACTGGCCGAGCGGGATCATGCCCAGGCGGCTCGGCACGAAGACCTCGTTGGCAATGCTTTGCGGGTCTTCACGCAGGGCGCGCGGGTAGCGCACGGCGATGTTGTAGCGCTCCAGCCCTTCGACCGCGGTGGTCACCGGGGCGCCGCCGAGCGCGGTGCCGACCACTTGCTGGAAGTCGCCGACAGTGATGCCGTAGCGGGCCAGTTGCTCGCGGCGCGGGGTGATGTCGAGGTAATAGCCGCCAGTCACCCGTTCGGCGTAGGCGCTCGACGTGCCCGGCACCGTTTTCACGGCCTGCTCGATCTGCCGGGCCAGTTTCTCGATCTCGCCGAGATCCTTGCCGAACACCTTGACCCCGACCGGCGTGCGGATGCCGGTCGACAGCATGTCGATGCGCGCCTTGATCGGCATGGTCCACGAGTTGGCGACGCCGGGGAACTTGAGCGCCGCGTCCATCTCGGCGACCAGCTTGTCGACCGTCATGCCCGGTCGCCATTCCTTTTCCGGCTTGAGGTTGATGACCGTCTCGAACATTTCCATCGGCGCCGGGTCGGTCGCCGTGGCGGCGCGACCGGCCTTGCCATAGACCGATTCGACCTCGGGGAAGGTCTTGATGATGCGGTCGGTGGTCTGCAACAGCCGGCCGGCCTCGGTCACCGACATGCCGGGCAAGGACGCCGGCATGTAGAACAGCGAGCCTTCGTTCAGCGTCGGCATGAATTCCGAGCCGATCTGGCGGGCCGGAATGATCGTGACCAGCATCGAAACCAGCGCCAGGACCAGGGTCAGCGGCTTGTGGCGCATCACCCACTGGATGATCGGCCGGTAGGCCCAGATCAGGAAGCGATTCACCGGATTTTTCTGCTCCGGCATGATGCGCCCGCGAATGAAGAACATCATGAGCACCGGCACCAGCGTCACCGAAAGCAGCGCCGCGCCGGCCATGGCGAAGGTCTTGGTGAAGGCGAGCGGGCTGAACAGGCGGCCTTCCTGGCCTTCCAGCGTGAATACCGGCAGGAAGGAGACGGTGATGATGAGCAGCGAGAAGAACAGGGCCGGGCCGACTTCCTTGCAGGCCTTGATCATGGTCGCCCCGCGCTCGGCCTGGCTGGCCTCGGGCGGCAGGTGTTCGAGCCGTTTGTGGGCGTTCTCGATCATCACGATGGCGGCGTCGACCATCGCCCCGATGGCAATCGCGATGCCGCCCAGGCTCATGATGTTGCTGCCCATGCCCAGCGAGCGCATGGCGATGAAGGCGATGAGGATGCCGATCGGCAGGGTCAGGATGGCGACCAGGGCGCTGCGCACGTGCATCAGGAAAATGACGCAGACGGCGGCGACGATGAGGCTTTCCTCGACCAGCGTCCATTTCAGATTGGCGATGGCGCGCTCGATCAGGGTCGAACGGTCATAGACGGCGACGATTTCCGTGCCGCTCGGCAGGCCGCTTTTCAGTTCCTCGATCTTGGCCTTGACGTTGGCGATGACGTCCAGCGCATTCTGCCCAAAGCGGGCCATGACGATGCCCGAAACCACTTCGCCGTCGCCGTTCAGCTCGGTGATGCCGCGTCGGCTGGCCGGCACCAGCTCGACCCGGGCGACATCGCGGACCAGCACCGGCGTGCCGCCGTCGCTTTTGAGGACGAGCGTTTCGATGTCCTCGATACCCTTCAGGTAGCCGAGGCCGCGCACCATGAATTCCTTCTCGGCCAGCTCGACGACCCGGCCGCCGACATCGCGGTTCGATTCGCGGATGACCTGGGTCAGGCGATTCAGCGGAATGCCGTAAGTGGCCAGGCGGTGCGGATCGACCGTCACCTGGTATTCCTTGACGAAGCCGCCGACGCTGGCCACTTCGGCGACGCCGCCGGCCTTGGTCAATTGGTAGCGGACGTACCAGTCCTGGACGCTGCGCAGATCGGCCAGCGACTGATCCTTGCCGGTCAGGGCGTACTGGAAGACCCAGCCGACGCCGGTGGCATCCGGCCCGAGTTGCGGACTGACCCCGGCCGGCAGATTGCCCTGGGCCGAACTGAGATATTCCAGGACGCGCGAACGCGCCCAGTAGATGTCGGTGCCGTCCTCGAAAATCACATAGACGTAGGAGGCGCCGAACATCGAGAAGCCGCGCACGACCTTGGCCTTGGGCACGGCGAGCATGGCCGTGGTCAGCGGATAGGTGACCTGATCCTCGACCACCTGCGGCGCCTGGCCGGCATAGGGCGTGTAGACGATGACCTGGACGTCGGACAGATCGGGCAGCGCATCGAGCGGCGTGTGCTTGACCGCGTAGATGCCGCCGGCGACCAGGCCGAGGCTGGCGAGCAGGACGATGAAGACGTTGCGGGCCGACCATTCGATCAGTTTGCCGAGCATCTCAATGCCCTTCGTGGCCGGCGGCCGGCATCGGCTCGAAGCCGGTGATGACGAACTCGCCGTTGCCCCGATCCTCGAAACTGAAGCGCACCGCCTGGCCGGGCAGCAGGCCCTTGGCCAGGGCCGGCGCGGCGAGACCGAAATCCATGGTCATCGCCGGCCATTGCAAGGCGGGAATCGGCTCGTGTTTCAGCGAAATCGAGCCATTTGCGGCGTCGACCGTAACAATCGCCCCCATCGCCGAATAACTTTTCGCCGCCGGCGCCGCTTGGGGGTCGGTGAAGGTCGACAGCGCCGCCTTGAGGTTGCTCTCGGCATCGATCAGGAAATTGGCGGCGACCACCACCTCGGCGCCGTCTTCCAGGCCTTCGAGAATTTCCACGGCATCCTGTCCGCGCCGGCCGACCTTGACCGCCTGCGGCTGGAACTTGCCTTCGCCGGCGACGCGCAGGACGACCTGGCGCTCGCCGGTATCGATCAGTGCCGATTTGGGGACGGTCAGCCGCGGTGCCTGGCCGGCGGTCGCCAATTCGACGTGGGCGAACATGCCCGGGCGCAGCAGGCCGTCGCGGTTGGCCAGCTCGAGGCGCACCGGCGTCGTCCGCGTCGCCGCGTTGAGGGTCGGATAGAGGTAGCTGACCTTGGCTTCAAAGTGCCGGCCGGGGAAGGCGTCGATGTCGACCTGCGCCGTCTGGCCGACCTTGATCCGTTGCAGATCCTGTTCATAAACGTCGGCAATGACCCACACCGTCGACAGGTCGGCGATGCGGTAGATCGCCGTGCCCGGCGCGAAGCGCATGCCTTCGACGGCCTTCTTGTCGAGGACGATGCCGGCGGCCGGCGAGCTGAAGGTGACGCGGCTGTTGGCCTGGCCGGCGGGGGCCGCCATCTGCCAGTTGGCCAGACGCTCGCGCGCCGCTTCGGCCAGACGCTGCGCGGCCTGGCGGGCGGCCGGGTCGGCGCCCGGCGCATCGAGCTTGAGCGACTGGGCGATGGCCAGTTCCTTCTGGGCTGAGACCAGTTCCGGGCTATAGACGGAGAACAGCGGCTGGCCGCGCTTGACCGGGTCGCCGCTGGCATTGACGTAGAGGCGCTCGATCCAGCCCTCGAAACGCGGCGCCACGTCGTGGATCAGCCGTTCGTTGATTTCGACCCGGCCGACCGCCCGCACGGCGGCGTCGAGCACCGCCATTTCGGCCCTGGCCGTCTTGACGCCCAGCGTCTGCAAACGGGCCGGGCTGACCTTGACGGCACCCTCGCCATCCGGTTCGTCGCCTTCATAGACGGCGATGTAGTCCATGCCCATCGAGTCTTTCTTCGGCGTCGGCGAGGTGTCCGGCAAGCCCATGGGATTGCGGTAATAGAGCAGCTTGCGTTCGGCCTGGCCGGTCTCGGCGGCCGGGCTGCCGCTGGCCGCGGCTGACGCGGCGGCATCGTTCAGTTCGTGACGCTGGCCGGCCAGATAACCGCCGAAGGCGGCCAATAGCGCTACGCCAAGCAGGGATAAAGCAAGGGATGACTTCTTCACAAAGGGGCTCCTGCCAGTTGTTCCAGTTCGGCCTGACGGACGCTGGCCTCGACTTCGGCGTCGAGCAGGGCCAGCCGGGTACGCAGAATCTGCCGCTCGGCCTCGATCAGGGTGTTGAAATTGACGCGGCCACTTTCATAGCCGGCCTGCGCCGAGTCGAGTGTCGCCCGGGCTTGCGGCAGCAAGGTATCGCGCAACAGTCGGGCCTTGTCGACGCTGGCATTGAAGCCGGCCAGCGCCTCGCCGAGCCGCCCGTTGAGGCGGGCTTCGGCGGCGGCCACGCGCTGGCGGGCGGCCTCCAGCCGGTAGCTGGCTTCGCGTTCCTGCGCCCGGCGCGACGACTGCTGCAGGGGAATATTGACTTCGACCATCAGATCCCAGGTTTCGGGACCGATCATGTCCGAACGCGGACGGTTGTTGGTCAGTGCCAGGCCGAAGTCGGGGTAACGGTTCAGATGAACCAGATCCCGGCTCTTCTCGGCGGCGCTGACGCCGAGCCGTTCGCGGCTCAGGTCAGGGGAAATCTCCCGGGCCTGGGCGTAGACCTGCGCCAGGTTCCGGCTGTTCGGCGGCGCCATGAGGCGCACCGGCTCGGCCAGCGGCGCATCGGCGGCGCGGGGCAGCAAGGCGTTGAGCCTGGCCGCCGCCTCCCGCCGGCGCCGTTCGCTGTCGACCAGATCGACCTTGAGGCTGGTGCTCTCGCTCTGGACGCGCACCGCATCCTGCTGCGGCACGAGGCCGACGCTGTAGCGGTGCACCACCAGGCGCTCCAGCGCATCGACCAGATGCAGGGTTTCGTCGAGGATGCGTTGCTGGCCGACCGCCTGGAAATGGCGGGCAAAGGCGACCTTGATCTTCGCTTCCAGCTCGAGGCGGGCCGCGTCGTGCGCGCTATCGGCCTGGCCGGCCAGCGCCTCGGCCACCTCGCCGCGCAGGCCGCGCTTGCCCGGGAAGGGCAGCGCCTGAATGGCCCGGTAGCGCGTCGTGCCGACCGATCCCGGCAGCAACGAGGCGGATTTGCCCGGCGTCATGGCATTGTTGAAATCCATCAACTCGATCTGGAAGCGGGGATCGGGCAGGGCCGAGGCCGGCTCCACCCGTTCATGCAAGGCCTGGGCGTCGAGGCGACGCACCCGCAGATCGGGATTGTGCTCGCGGGCATAGTTCAGCAGTTCCTCGACCGTCCTGCCCGGCGCCTCCTCGGCCGCCAGCGCGGGCGGCATGCAGAGCGCCAGCGCGGCGGCAAGGGCGGCGAGCCGCCACGGGGTCTTTCCTGAAGCGGTCTGGCGGGCATCCATCGCGGCGGTCTCTCTATTTTCTTACTTGGCGGTTTCCAGCTGGGTCACGGTCAGCGCCCCGGCCACGTCGTCGGCCACGAAGCGGACCTTGTCGCCGGGCTTGACCCGGTCGATGGCGACCTTGTCCTGGACGTCGAAGGTCATGGTCATCGACGGCATCTTGAGATTGGCCAGCGGGCCGTGGGCGATGGTGATCTTGCGGCCGGCCGGGTCCACCTTCTTGACCGTGCCTACCGACATGCTGGCCATGGACTGGCCGGCATCGTGCTGCATGGTCGCACCGTGATGATGGCCGGTATCGGCGATGGCCGGGGTTTGGGCGACGGCGATGAGGGCGATGGCGGCGACGGTGATTGCAGTTTTCATGAGAACTCCTTGATGGTTGAAAAAGGTTCAGTGCCGGGCATAGACGCTGGTCTTGCCATCCGGCTGGACGAGCAGGGTTTGGTAAGGCACCGGGCGCGGGCTTTCCATGCCCGGCGAACCGGGCGGCATGGCTGGCACGGCGAGGCCGATGGCCTTCGGTTTTTCCTTGAGCAGGCGCTCGATGTCGGCGGCCGGTACATGGCCTTCGACGAGGTAGCCGCCGACCTTGGCGGTATGGCAGGAACCGAGTTGCTCGGGCATGCCGAGGCGCTGGCGGGCCGCCGGCACGTCGTTCACTTCATGAGTACGGACGGCGAACCCGGCCACCTTGAGGTGATCGATCCACTTGCCGCAGCAGCCGCAGTAGGGGCTCTTGTAGACATCGACCACATCGGCTGCCGCAGCCGGCAGGGCAAGGCTCGTGGCGAGGGCAAATACGGTCAGGAAAACGGCGACGGGCTTCGACATGGACTTACTCCCTGGGCGATCAAGTGGGAGCAAGTATGGTCAGGGGCGACCAACAGGAAGCTGACCGCCAAATTACATTTTTGTAATCTTCCGGCTTGATGCCTCAGTGCTTGTGGGCGGCGTGGTCGTGGCCATCGTGGCGATGCCCGGCCTTGGCTGCGGCGGCGGGCTTGGCCGCTTCGGCCGGCGGTGGTGCCTCGTGGTGGTCGGCATGCCCCTCCATGCCGCCGTGGACGTGGCCGTCGCTGGCCGCCACCAGTTGATCGTAGGCCGTCTTGGAGAGGCCGGGCAGGGTTTGCACGAAGGCGGCCAGATCCCAGATGGCTTCGTCGTCCATGCCGCCCTTGGCCCAGGCCGGCATGGCCGAGGCCTTGATGCCATGCTTGATGATCCAGAAATCGCGCGCCGCGTTGCGCCTGGCGCCGGAATCAGCAAGCCCGGCGGCGAGATTGGGCGGCGTCGGGTACAGGCCCCGGCGGATTTCGGAATCGGCCAAGGCGGGGGCGAGATGGCAATCGACGCACATGGCGGCGTAGTTTCCCGCCCCGCGCCGGATGCGTTCGGGATTGTCGAGATCGGCCGGCGCCGTGATCCCGGCGCTCTGCCGGGCGATGGCGCGCTCGCGGGCAAATGCCAGCAGGTCATGGACGACCGGATGATGCGGCGTGTCGGCACCAACCGCCACGATGCCGGTGGCGGCGACGGTGGCGACGCTGGCCGCGCCCACCGCCAGGGTCGCCAAAACGCCGATTAATACTTTGTTCATGAAATTTCTCCGTTGGAATGGCCGAGTCTGACGATGGTATTTTTGCCAGACCGACAGCCGGATGACTGGCGGATTACATTTTCGTAATCTGCTACGGTCAACCGGAAAAACGGCGGAAAATGCGAGCCTGATCGCCATTCCTGGTGGAGAAACATGAAAATACTCGTCGTCGAAGACGAACCGAAGATCGGAACCTATCTCAAGCAGGGCCTCGTCGAAGCCGGCTTTGTCGTCGATCTCGTGGCCAACGGCCTCGACGGCCTGCACCTGGCGCTGACCGAGGCACACGATCTGGCCATCCTCGACGTCATGCTGCCCGGTCTCGACGGCTGGCAGGTGTTGCAAGGCATCCGGCGGGCCGGCAAGGAGATGCCCGTGCTCTTCCTGACCGCCCGCGATCAGGTCGAAGACCGGGTCAAGGGGCTGGAACTCGGCGCCGACGATTATCTGGTCAAGCCCTTCGCCTTTTCCGAATTGCTGGCCCGCGTGCGCAGCCTGTTGCGGCGCGGCGGCAAGGCCAAGGAGTCGGAATTCCTGCGCGCCGCCGATCTCGAACTCGACCTGCTGCGCCGGCGGGTGACCCGCTCCGGCAAACGCATCGACCTGACCGCCAAGGAATTCGCCCTGCTCGAACTGCTCCTGCGCCGGCAGGGCGAGGTGCTGCCCCGCTCGCTGATCGCCTCGCAGGTCTGGGACATGAATTTCGACAGCGACACCAATGTCATCGAGGTCGCCATCAAGCGCCTGCGCCTCAAAGTCGACGACGCCTTCGAACCGAAGCTGATCCGTACCGTGCGCGGCATGGGCTACGTGCTCGAGGTGACGGCTTGAAGGCCACCTGGAGTCGCTCGCTGACCCTGCGCCTGACCCTGCTCTTTGCCGTGGCGGCGGCCTTCGTGCTGTTCTTGCTGGGCCTGCTCATCGGCAATCTGGTCGAACAGCATTTCGAAGAGCAAGACATGGAAGCGCTCTCCGGAAAGATGGCGCTGACCCGGCACATTCTCGAGCGCGACTCGGCAACGCAGGATGGCGCAGCGCTCGGCCGGCAACTCGATGATGCGCTGACCGGTCATCACGGCCTGGCGGTTGCGGTTTTCGGGCCGGACCGGCAAGTCGTGTACGCCAACGAGGCGCTGACCTTTCCGCCCGCGCTGCTCGATCCCCAGGCCGCCGCCCTGCCCGGCCGCGTCGTCAAATGGCAGGCGCCCGAAGGGCTGCCCTGGCGCGGCATATCGGCCGTGGTGACGGCCGGGCCCGATGGCCGGACGCCGTTCATCATCGCCATTGCCACCGAAATATCCCATCACGAACACTTCATGAGCGGCTTCCGCGGCACCCTGTGGGTGTTCATCGCCCTGGCCACGCTGGCCATGGGGCTGCTCGGCTGGGTCGTCGTCCGGCGCGGGCTGGCGCCCTTGCAGACGATCAAGCGGCGGGCCGCGGAAATTACCGCCAACCACCTGCACACCCGTTTGCCGGCCGAGGCGATTCCCCAGGAACTGGCCGATCTGGCCGACACCCTCAACGATATGCTGGCCCGCCTCGAGGAGTCCTTCCAGCGGCTTTCCGATTTTTCGTCCGACCTCGCGCACGAGCTGCGGACGCCGGTCAGCAACCTGCTCACCCAGACCCAGGTGACGCTTTCGCGGGCGCGCTCCGACGATGAATACCGCGACATCCTGGCCTCCAATGCCGAGGAATTCGAGCGTCTGTCGCGGATGATCGCCGACATGCTTTTTCTCGCCAAGGCCGACAACCAGCAGATCATCCCGAACCGCGAGCGCGTCGAACTGGCCGACGAGGTCGCCGACCTGCTCGAGTTCTACGGCCTGCTCGCCGAGGAAAAAGCGATCCGCGTGACGCTGAGCGGGGCCGGCGCGGTGACCGGCGACCGGCTCATGCTGCGCCGGGCGGTCAGCAACCTGTTGTCCAACGCCCTGCGCCACACGCCCGACGGCGGCGCCGTGACGATCCGCCTCGAGCGCCAGCGCTCACGGCTGGCGCTGACCGTCGAAAACACCGGCCCGGGCATTCCCGCCGAGCACCTGCCCCGCCTGTTCGACCGCTTCTACCGGGCCGACAGTTCGCGTCAGCGGACCACCGAAGGCTCCGGCCTGGGGCTGGCCATCACGCGTTCCATCCTGCTCGCCCACGGCGGCGAGGTCAGCGTCGAATCAGCCGACCAGCGCACCCGCTTCACGCTGACTTTGCCGGCCAGCGACTGATTTCGGCCGGTCGCCAGTGATTGCTACGGTCAACCGGAAAAAACGGCCAAAAATGGAATCTGCGGCCTGAATCTCCGGCCTGAATCTGCGCCCTATTTCCCGAACAGCTTCTGCAACTCCTTGCCCAGCACCTCCTGCGCCTTTTGCTTGAGCTGGGTCTTGGCCGCTTCCTGCAGCAGCTTGTCGAGTTCCAGCGTGTAGGCCAGTTGGCCGTAAGGCCCGCGCAGGCGCAGGGGCACGGTGATGCCCTTGAGGAAGGCCAGTTCCTGGCCGGTCTGCCCGGTCGCGCTATCGACGACGCTGATCCTGGCGTGATAGTCCACGCTGTCCCGGCCGATGTCGATTTCACCCTCGCCGGCCAGGCGCAGGAAAGGCGATTTGAGCGCCAGATCCTTGTTGCGGGCGACGCCGTCGTCGATGCGGAACGTCGCGGTCAACTCGGAGAAATCGGTCTTTTCCGCCGCGCTCGTGCTACCGCTCAGCGCCTGCTTGCCGCTCAGCGCCGCCTTCGCCTGGCGCAACAGCTTGGCCAGGTTGATCCCCTTGATCGCGCCGTCGCGCAGATCCAGACCGGCCTGCCCGGCCAGCCCGCGCTTGAGGGCGGAAACCGTGTCGCCGCGCGTCGTCACGTCGAGCGAGACACTGCCGCGCCCTTCCAGAATATCCTTGTCGGCGAGGTCTTTGAGGAGCGGCGAAATGTCGATCCCGCGCAGGTTCTGGCGCACCGCGAAGCGGTTGCCGGCGGCGTCGACCGAAACACTGCCATCGACCGATCCGCCATAGAGCCGGGCGCGCAGCGGCGCCACCTGCAGGCGGCCGGCGGCGATCTCGATCCGCGCGTCGAGCCCGCTCAGTTTGAGTTTGTTGGCCTGCAACTGGCCGACCTTGACGGTGCCCTGGACATCCAGCCCCTTGAGCGCGGCCAGGTCGATCTTCGCTTCCGGCGCCGCCCCGCCCTTGCCAGCCCCTCCGCCCTGCCCGGCCGGTTTCGGCGGCAGGTAGCGGTCGACGTTCAAGCGGTCGATATCGAGGGCGAAGCCCAGGGCCAGCGGGGCGAATCGTTCGACGGCGAGCTTCAGGTCGATTTTCGATTCATCGAAACCGGTGGCCAGCGCCAGATCGGCCCGTTGCTTGCCGAGATCGGCAGCCAGACGACCGGCCAGCGGCAGCTTGAGCTGCTTCATCGGCAAGGCCGGGCTGGCTACTTCGACCGCCCCGGACAGCTTGTCGAGAACGATCGTCCGCGCCTTGCCATCGGCCGCCACCGGCGACGCGAGATCAGCCTTGAGCGAGGATTCGCCGAGCGCCGCGTCCAGTCCGAAGGCAAATTGGCGGATGCTCAGCGCCTCGAGCGAACCGGCCAGACCATCGAGCGCGATGCGGGAAACGATCTTTTTGCCGGCCCCTTCCAGCGTCGCCGAGAGGGTCAGCGCGTCACCGCTGGCCTCGCCCGCGGTCAGCTTCAGGCCGGGCGCTTCAAGGGTCAGCACGAATTGGTCGGGGCCGATGCTGCCGCGCGTCGCCAGCTTGAACTGGTCGACGGCAAAATGCTGGCTGCCGGTGTTGCCCGACAAGGCCCCGGTCGACAGGTCGAGATCGCTGATTTCCGTCGTCTTGCCGGTGGTTTCGTCGTGCCAGGTGAGGCGGGCATCGCGCAGCGCCAGGCCGGCCACGTCGATGTCGAGCGGCGTGGCCGGCTGCCCGGCCGGCGTCGGCGACGGGCCGGCCGTCTTGTCGCCCGAGTTCAGGTCGTCAATATTGAGCGAGCCGTCCTTGCGCTTGATGAGATTGACCGCCAGCCCGTCGATCTCGACGCGCTTCACTTTCAGTTCCTTACTGAGCAGCGGCAGCACGGCGACGGCAATGCGCGCCGCGCCGAGTTTGAAGAATTCGCTCTTGCCGTCGGCCTCCGACAGCCGAACCTGGCTCACGCGCACGGCAACATCCGGCCACACCGACAGCCTCAGTTCGCCGTCAATCGACAACTGGCGCCCGGTCTTGGCCGCCACCTGGTCGACCAGCTGACGCTTGATCGCCGCCTCGTCGAACATCGCGTACAAGACACCGATGGCCACCACCAGAACGCCGACCAGCACGGCCCCACCAATCCCTATTTTGCGCAAGACTGTCATGTTGCTTCGCTCCGGAAATTTGCCTCAAGCCTCAGCCTAGCAAAACAGCGGCGGATATTCTGTTCAAAAATGTAAGGCCGGGCGCGTATCCTTGTCGCCCACGCCCGCCCAAACCGCCCGATGACCACCCAGCTCGCCCCGCGCACCGAACGCTTTTTCCTGCTCACCCTGGCCGGCATCCAGTTCAGCCACGTCCTCGATTTCATGATCATGATGCCGCTCGGCCCCATCCTCATGGCCGCCTTCGGCATCGGCACGCACGAATTCGGGCTGCTCGTCGCCTCCTACAGTTTCAGCGCCGCGGTGTCCGGCATTCTCGCTGCCACCTTCGTCGACCTCTTCGAGCGCAAGCGCCTGCTGCTCATCGTATTCACCCTGTTCGGCCTGGCCACGCTGGCCTGCGGCCTGGCGCCGGGCTATTCGACGCTGATCCTGGCGCGCGGCATGGCCGGCGTTTTCGGCGGCGTCATGGGCGCCCTGGTGCACACCATGATCGCCGACGCCATCCCCTTTTCGCGGCGGGGACGGGCCAGCGGCGTGGTGTCGAGCGCCTTTTCGCTGTCCACCATTGCCGGCGTGCCGCTCTCGCTGTGGCTGGCCAACCACCTCGGCTGGCGGGCGCCTTTTGTGCTGATTTTCGGGTTGACCGTCGCATTCCTCGCCGTCGGCCTGCGCTTTCTGCCCGAACTGCGCCACCACATCGGCGAGGAAAAACGCGCCCATCTGCTCTCCGCCACTTTCAGCGTGCTGGCCGACGCCAACCACCGCCGCGCCCTGCTCTTTTCGGCGCTCATCATCTTTTCCGGCTTCACGATCATCCCGTACATCACGGTCTATGCCGTCAACAATGTCGGGATCGCCCAGACCGACATCCCCATCGTCTATCTGGTCGGCGGCACGGCCACCTTCATCAGCGCCCGGCTCATCGGGCGCTGGGCCGACCGCCACGGCAAGGTCGAGGTCTATCGGCTGGTCGCCCTGCTCGCCCTGCTGCCGACGCTGGTCATTACCCACGCCGGTGTGCTGCCGCTGTGGGGCTGGCTGATCATCTCGGCCAGCTTCTTCGTGCTCATCTCGGGGCGCATGATCCCGGCCATGGCCATCATCGCCTCCGCCGCCGACCCCAAGCTGCGCGGCACCTTCCTGTCGCTCAACGGCACCGTGCAATCGCTGGCCATGGGCCTCGCCACCACGCTGGCCGGCTTCCTCACCTCGCTCGACGCCAGCGGCCGCATCGTCGGCTATGCGCAGGTCGGCTACGTTGCCGTAGTGGCCAATCTGCTCGCCATCTGGTTCGTCGCGCGCATCGTCATGCACGGCAGGAACAACTGAAAGCCCGCTATGGATTTCGAATTTTTCCTGAACAGCCTCGACCATCTGCCCCTGTTCGACAAGTGGGCCTGGGGTGCCGTCGGCATCGCTGTGCTGGCGGCGACCGGTCTGATCCTGGTTGGCGAGCGCCGCTACTTTGCCGCCCGCGACAAGGCCGGCAGCTGGCTGTCGCTGCGCCTGCTCTCGCTGTTCATTCTGCTGCCGCTGACCGCAGGGGTCATCGTGATGACCAGCCTGGCGATGTCTGGGCCCGAGGCGCTGGCCTATTTCTATTTCGCCCTGCTCGTCCTTGGCCCGCTCATCTGGTTCGCCGGTCATGCGCTCTGCGGCCGTCTGCTGCGGCCAGCCTTCAGCAAGGGCGAAAGCCGCTTCATGGCGGCCAGCGGCCTGTTCATCCTGACCCTCCCGTTTCTCGCGGCTACCGTCGCTCAGGGGCTGATTTTCCAAGCCTCGCACGGCCTCTCCCAAAGCGCCTTGCGGAACGCGCCGGCTGCCGCTTTGCCCTATGCCGTCGGCCCCGTGCAACATTTCACCCTGCCCACCGTCGGCCTGATCCATACCCAGTCGCTGATCGCCCCGGCCGGTTTCGAACTGGAACGAATCGACCGCAAGGTCGGCGAACACTGGTCGGACACCGCGACCAGCACACGCGACCTCTTTTGCCGGGATGGCCAGAACCTCCACCTCATGTGGTCGGCCCGCGAAGCGGCGCCGATGCTGCGCCTTTACTGGCGCCGCAACGGCCAGCGCGTGAAGGCCGATTTCGCACCGACGAGCGCTACGGTCGACCTGGCCGAGCCGGCTGAATTCAGCATCGGGTTTCGCCCCGACGGCATCGACCCGCCGGTGCCCATTCCCCGCTCACGTGCCTCGATTGCCTACTTCGTCAGTCCGGATCGTCTCTACTTCAACTCGCTGAACCCGCTGCAGCCCGGCGAAACCTTCGCCAACGACTGCATCATGCCGGGTTACAAGCGCGTTGCCTGGGCAAAGGAAGGCCCGCCCCAGGCCGTCGCGCTGATGTTCTTCCAGCGCGCCGATGCCCCTTACCTGCGGGCCGAGATTAGACGTCCGGCCGATCAGCAATAGCGTCGCCAGCGACAAGCCGTAAAATTCTGCATTCCGGGTGCGCTTTCACGCCTGATCAGGCGCCACCCATTTCTGCAAAGGCAAAAAACATGTTCGACAATCTGGCCGGATTTTTCATTCAGTGGGCCATCACCGCGTTCTCCTTGTGGGGCGCCAGCCTCGTCTTCAAGGGCATCCGCATTTCCAGCACCTCGGCGCTCATCGTCGCCGCCCTGCTCCTCGGTTTTGCCAACGCCGTCCTCCGCCCGCTGCTCGTTCTCCTGACCCTGCCGCTGACCCTGATCACGCTCGGCCTGTTCGTCCTGGTCATCAACGCCCTGCTCCTCATGCTCGTCGCCAAGGTGGTCAGCGGCTTCACCATTTCCGGCTTCTGGACCGCCTTCTTCGCCAGCCTGTTCATTTCCATCCTGAGCATCGCCCTCGGCACCCTGGCCCCGAACGCCGAAACGACGATCTACCGCCTGCCGCCCAACCCCTCGGTGCAGACCATTTCGGCATGAGCCAGGCCGCCTACTGGATCCTGCGCTGCGAACATCGCCTGCTGACGATCAGCGGCGCCGGCTCAGTCTTCCCCGCCGGCCTGGCCGCCGATTTCGGCCACCCCGAAAATGCCCTGCAGGTCGGCGAACTCAACGGCCGGCCCTGCCACGCCGCCGATGTCGCGGAGTTCCCCGCCATCCCCGGCGGTGAAGCCACACCGCTGCGCGCCATCTTCCAGCTCGCCGGCCCCGACACCTTCGCCCTGGCCGGCCGCGCCACCCAGTTGCTCGACTGGCAGGCCAACCACCGCTACTGCGGCAAGTGCGGCACGCCAACCGCCATCAAGGAAGGCGAGATGGCCATGCACTGCCCGGCCTGCGGCCTGCTCGCCTACCCGCGCATCTCGCCGGCCGTCATGGTGCTGGTGCGCGATGGCGACAAACTGCTGCTCGGCCGCAGCCCGCACTTCAAGCCCGGCGTCTTCAGCGCCCTGGCCGGCTTCGTCGAAGCCGGCGAAACGCTCGAACAATGCGCCGCCCGCGAAGTCCGCGAGGAAGTCGGCATCGAAATCGCCAACCTGCGCTATTTTCAAAGCCAACCCTGGCCCTTCCCCAACTCCCTAATGGTCGCCTTCTTCGCCGATTACGCCGGCGGCACCATCACCCCCGACCCGAACGAAATCGAAGCCGCCGACTGGTTCACGCCCGACGCCCTGCCCATCCTCCCCGAACCGATCAGCATCTCCCGCCGGCTCATCGAAGCAGCGCTGCGCGAGCGCTGAAACCGACGCAAAGGCATTTCGTTTTTGGCTGTTTTTTCCGGTTGACCGTGGGAATGGCTAGTTGTTTAGAGACGGAAGACAGCCAATACCAGCCGATGACCGGCTCGAAGCCAGCCTAAGTTATGCGGCAACTATTCGTTTTCAGTCACAACACTCAACCTGTCAATCGCCTGACTGATCTCGCTAATCAGAGATTGTGCCTGGTCAGCATCGAAATCGGCTTGCCTTAGCAGTGCATCCAATTCTGTGGTGGAGTCCTGAATTTCCTTAAGCCCCAGCGTTCCTGAAACCCCCTTGAGCGCATGGACCAATTGCTGTGCAGCCACCAATTCTCTCTCACCTAAAAGCTGGGAAACACGGATCATTGTGTCGCGCTGCCCGCCATAGAAGAGACGCAACAGTTTCAGGTATTTTTCCCCGTTTCCGCGCAACATTGTCAGCCCGCGGTTGACGTCAATTCCCGGCACAATGGCCAGACGGGCAAGTACATCCGCTCTTTGCATCGCCTCTACATCTGTATTAGCAATCAGTGAGGCGCTTTCCTCCGTCTGGCCAGATTCGGTTGTCGGTAACCATTTCAACAACGTGGCGTACATATCCTCGGGCACAACGGGCTTGGCTATGAAATCGTTCATGCCCACCTCCAGACAGGCAACACGGTCTTCATCAAATGCATTGGCGGTCATGGCAAGAATCGGCTTCCTGTCCCAACCAGGCAAGAGACGAATGGCCTGAGTTGCTTCCAGTCCGTCCATATTAGGCATTTGAATGTCCATCAGGATCAAGTCATAGATGCCATTACGCACCTTCTCGATGGCAATGCACCCATCCTCTGCAACGTCAACGTCCAGCCCGACACCGTTTAGCAACTCTGTAGCGACTTCGCGGTTAATCGCATTGTCTTCCGTCAGTAACAAACGTCGGCCTGCATGATGTTGACGCAAGGTTTTTTCGGCGTGAGCCGATGGTCTGCCCTCAGGTGGCATGACGCCGTGACCACGGCCCAACCAGACCGTAAACCAGAACACGCTCCCTTGGCCGGGGGTACTGTCGGCGCCAGCATCGCCGCCCATGATGCTGGCCAAACGTTTGGTGATGGCCAGTCCCAAGCCCGTGCCGCCGTATTTTCGGGTTGTACTCGCATCCGCTTGTTCAAATTCATGAAACAACTTGGCCAATTTATCAGGCGCGATACCGATCCCGGTATCCTGAACTTCGAAGCGCACGAATAATTTATCGTCCTTCTCTTCTAGCAAATTGGCCCGGAGACTGATCGTTCCCTGCTGGGTGAACTTAACAGCATTTCCCGCAAAATTCAGGAGCGCCTGGCGAACTCGGGTTACGTCACCACGCAGCCAGAGAGGAACGTGATCGCCATCGACCTCAACTATCAGTCCTTTACTTCGGGCGGATTCCGAAATCAGTGAGCGCACATGATCAAGAATCGCACCCAGGGCGAAATCCTGAGTCTCGAGCATCAGTTTACCGGCCTCTATTTTTGAGAGATCCAGAATGTCGTTGATGATGGAAAGCAGGTGCTGGGCCGCAATATCGATTTTGCTCAGACGTTCGGCTTGCCCCACGCTGACGCCATCGCTGCGCAACAAGTGGGTCAAGCCAATGATGGCGTTCATTGGAGTGCGGATTTCGTGACTCATGTTGGCCAGAAAGGCGCTTTTTGCCTGTGTTGCAGCCATGGCTGCGTCAGCCTTTTCCGCAAGGCTGACGTTCAGGCGTTCGATCAGCAACTGAGAGTATGCAACCCAGGCCGCAACGATGATTGCGCAAAGGAGCAAGATGACCACAATCGGCGTCAGTGATTGCAGGATGCGCTGGCGTTCGGCATCCAGCGTTCCAGTCGGCACATGCGTCACCAGTCGCCAGACGTAATCTTTGCTCCCGACTACTGTTGTGTCCTTGCCAGCTGTGCTCCGGAAGAATTCCAAGCGGACAGATTTCAGTGGATCAACGTTTTGCCAGGACCACAATCCATCAGCCAGCCAAGCCTTGCCGCTATCACCAGCGCTTATGGCAGCCCACGCCTCAGGATTCTTCCGTTCAAGCGTGGTCGATTGTCCGAGTGCGAAACCCCATTCGTCGGCGGCGACCAAACTGTGCAACCAGTAGCCTTCGCGATTCAGTATTTCCAATTGCCGGCCCTGCGGGCCTGCGGCCTTTTGCAGGGTATCAATCCATTTCTTGGCCAGATAATTGACTACCAAAATGCCTCGGCGTTGCCCCTCGTCGCCGAATAGCGGCACAGCAAAGCGCAGCATGGGCTTGTAGGGTCGTTCGATCTGCTCGTTTTCAATATTCAGATTGAGCGGGGATATGTATATCTTGCCTTTGGGCAGAATCATGGTCGCGTTGTAGTAGGGGCGTTGTATCTTCTGCTGCAAGTCTGAATCGGCAACGCGTGTTGTTTTTCCATCGACCACATCGATGCGCAACTCTTCCTTGCCCTGCTCGTCAATCCAGCGAATTTGCGCAATGGTGGGATTGGCACTTAGATACACACCGAAGTTGTCTGCCAAGGCCGATAGATTGTCTGAGGAAGGCCTTTTCAGCAATTTGCGCAGGCGTGGCAACGATTCAAGAAAAGTGATGTCGGCTGCTGCATCATTCAAGCGGCCTTCGATTTCTTGAGAAGCTCTATTCAGCGCCTGGCGTTCCTGTTCGGCAATTTGCTCATGCACATAGCGAAGTTGGGTTGTCGCAAAGAAATATCCTCCTGCACCAATGAGGGCGGCTAAGGGGAATAAGAGCAAAACAAAGACCCGAAACACTCGTTTGTAGTAATGGCGATCCACAATGCCTCCCTATCATCAGCGCTCGCGGGCTATTCAAAAAATGAATGAATTGCAAGAGCCTCGCTCTATGACAGAGTGCGCTTACGCCTTCTCGGGGTCAATCTCCCCCGCATAAGTCGACGCGTGCAGCTCTGCAAAAAATAAGTTGCCATTCAGCATCAAATGGTGACTCGGCAGAAATAAGCAAAAGCCAGCCGTTCAACCGTCTTTCGATTCCCTCACACCAACGCCTATTGCTCGTAAGCACTGAACTCCTTCCGAACCCCGCTGTCGCAGGCCTTATGCAGGTGGAAAACCGGTCGCTCAGCGCCTAAAATGGGCGCTCGGGCCAGCCAGCCGCTTTTGCCAGCCAACCTCTAGCTTCCAACCATTTCCGGAGAATGCAATGAAGGGCGACAAGAAAATCATCGACATCCTGAATGACCTGCTGACTGGCGAACTGACGGCTGTCGATCAGTACCTGATCCACGGCGAGATGTATGCCGACATGGGCTTGAACGAGTTGTCCGAGAAATCCATCCACGAGTCCGATCACGAGCGTCAGCATGCCCGCGCCCTGATCCAGCGCATTCTCTTCCTCGAAGGCAAGCCGGACCTCGGCAAGCGTGACACGCTGAAGATCGGCAAGACGGTGCCGGAGATGCTGAAGTCCGACCTGGCCGTCGAATACAAGGTGGATGGCGACCTCAAGAAGGCGATGGCGGCCTGCGAGAAGGCCCAGGATTATGTCAGCCGCGACCTGCTCGGCGTCCAGCTCGAGGATACCGAAATGGACCACGCTTATTTCCTCGAAAAGCAGCTCAGACTGATCGATCTGGTCGGCCTGCCCAATTACCTGCAGAGCCAGATGGGCTCGAGCAAGCCGGCGTAAGGAGCGACGACGATGAAAGGCGACAAGAAAGTCATCGAAGCCCTCAACAAGGTGCTCAAGAACGAGCTGACTTCGATCAACCAGTATTTCCTGCATGCCCGGATGTTCCGCAACTGGGGGCTGGAAAAGCTCAACGACTACCAGTACAAGCAGTCGATCCGCGTCATGAAGGAGGCCGACGAGATCATCGAGCGGGTGCTTTTCCTCGAAGGCCTGCCCAACCTGCAAAATCTCGGCAAGTTGCTGATCGGCGAGCATGTCGTCGAATGTCTGGCCGGCGATCTCAAGTACGAACGCGAAATCCAGCGGCCGTTGCTGGTCGAAAGCATCGCTTTGTGCGAGGAACTGCAGGATTACGTCAGCCGCGACCTGCTCGAGGAACTGCTCGAACATTGCGAAGAGGCCATCGACTGGCTGGAAACGCAGCAGACGCTGATCAAGGATGTGACGCTGCCGAACTACCTGCAGGCGCACATGGAGCCGGGCGAAGGCTAGGCTTTTCGGACATCGAACCCGCCAAAAGCCGCAGCCTGCCTGCGGCTTTTTCGTTTCCGCCCATACTGGCTCGCGAATTGCTCACCTTCTATATCGACGCTGTCGTTTGTCGCAAACACGACACACCGTTTGACCTGGCGGTGAAAATGTTAGTTGTTGACAACAATTCTCAATTGCGTAAGATGAGAATTGTTCGCATTAAACGCAATTGAGGAGGCAGTTCATGTACGTCTGCGTCTGCAAGGCAGTCACCGACCGTCAGATTCACGAAGCCGCCCGCGGCGGCGCCCGTACCCTGGGCGACCTGCGGCGCGAGCTCGGCGTCACCATGGATTGCGGCCGTTGCGCCTCCTGCGCCCACGAATGCTTGAAGGAGGCGCGTCAGTGTGATGCCCATGCCAGCGCCTGCCTTCCGCTCGCCGCCTGAGCCTGGATTTCGATTTTGCGCGAAATTTCCGGTCGACCGTAGCATTCACCCGGCCAAAACTTGCCCTGGATCAGCAAACCCCTTTTCAAACCGGCGTAGAGTGACGGTCTCCCCGGCAAGACCAGAAATCCTTTAAACGTGACCACCTCCGCCTCTGCCGCCAACGCCATCCTGCTCGTCGGCCATCCCAACGTCGGCAAATCCGTCCTCTTTCACCGCCTGACCGGCGCTTACGTCAACGTTTCGAACTACCCCGGCACCACCGTCGAAGTCACCCGCGCCAGCGCCCGTTTCGACCGCGAGGCGATGCTCCTCGACACCCCCGGCGTACTCGCCCTGCCCTCGCGCAGCGATGACGAACGGGCGACGATGCGCGCCCTGCTCAACGAATCCTCGCGCTGCCTCGTCCAGGTCGGCGATGCCAAGAACCTGCGCCGCACGCTGACTTTGACCGCCCTGCTGGCCGAACTTGGCGTGCCCATGGTGCTGGCGCTGAACATGCACGACGAGGCCGCAGCGCGCGGCGTCGTTGTCGATACCGCGGCGCTCTCCGAAGAACTTGGCATCCCCGTGCTGGCCACCGTCGCCACCGGCGGCGAAGGCATCGGCGAACTGACTCACGGCCTCGGTCACGCCCGACCCGCCGAAGCGCTGCTGCGCTACGACCCGGAAATCGAGGCCGACATCGCCGCCATGGCCGAGGCCATCACCCGCCTCGCCCCGCATCCGCAACTGGCGGCGCGCGGACTGGCGATTCTTTATCTTGGCGGCGATTCGGTGGTCGCCGACTGGCTGATCGAGCACGCCGGCGACTCCCACGGTCAACTGGAAAAAGTGCGCAAAAACGCAGTCGACCGTAGCGATGGCGACCTCCCCGCCCTGCTCGCCCGCGAACGCACCGAAGCGGCCGATGCGCTGGCCGCCAGCGTCATCCAGCGCGCCGTCAAGAGCAGCCCGCTGCTCTCGCAACGCCTCGGCCAGTACGTCGTACATCCCGTCTGGGGCGGGCCCATCCTGCTCGGCGTGCTCTACGCCGTCTATCAATTCGTCGGCGTTTTCGGCGCCACGGTACTCGTCGGGCTACTCGAAAAAGACCTGTTCGAAGGCATACTCAATCCCGCCTTCACCACGCTGGTCGGCGCCCTGGCCGGCCCAGGCTGGCTGCAGGACTTGCTGGTCGGCCAGTACGGCCTGTGGTCCATGGGCATGACCTACGCGCTGGCGCTCATCCTGCCCATCGTCACCACCTTCTTCTTCGCCTTCGGCGTGCTTGAGGACTCCGGCTACCTTCCCCGCCTGACGGTCATCGCCAACCGGCTGTTTTCGCTGATCGGCCTCAACGGCCGCGCGGTTTTGCCGATGGTCCTCGGCCTCGGCTGCGTGACGATGGCGACGCTGACGACGCGCATCCTGCACAGCCCGCGCGAACGGCTGATCACCATCTTCCTGCTCGCCCTGGCCATCCCGTGCTCGGCGCAACTCGGCGTCGTGCTCGGCATGCTCGGTGGCGTGTCATTCACCGCCGTCCTCGTCTGGGCGCTGGCCATGGTCGCCGTCCTGCTGCTCTCCGGCTTCCTCGCCGCCAGGCTCATTCCCGGCCGGCGCATCCCGCTCGTCACCGAACTACCGCCGATGCGCCTGCCGATCTTCGCCAACGTGCTCAAGAAAACCGGCGGCCGGCTCAAGTGGTACCTCATCGAAGTCATCCCGCTCTTTTTGCTCGGCACCTTCATCATGTTCGCGCTCGACAAAAGCGGCGCGCTGCCCGCCATCATCGAAGCCGGCGAGCCGCTCGTCTCCGGCTGGCTCGGCCTGCCCAAGGAAGCCTCGGCCGCCTTCGTCATGGGCTTCCTGCGCCGCGACTTCGGCGCCACCGGCCTGTTCGCCATGGCCCACAGCCTGAGCCCGATTCAGGCGGTGGTCGGGATGATCACCATCACCCTGTTCATCCCCTGCTTCGCCAGCCTCATGATGATGATCAAGGAACAAGGCACCAAGATCGCCCTCGGCATGGTCGCCATCATCGTCCCCTTCGCCTTCTTCGTCGGCGGCCTGTTCAACCTCCTCCTCCGCGCCGTCTGGTCATGAGCCCCGCCCACGAAGCCCGCCTTCCCCTCGCCTTCATCCCGCCCGGCAGCGAAGTCCGCCTCGCCGGCCTGGGCGAGGAAATCGACCCGCTGCAGCGTGAGCAACTGACCGCCTACGGGCTGGCCATCGGGCGCAGCATCCGGCTGCTGCAGCAACGGCCGATGACGGTGATTCTCGCCGACGAGGTGGAATTGGCGCTGGAGCACGCGGTAGCACGGCATATCTGGGTGGAGAAGTTGCCGGCGGTTGCCTGATTTTGCTTGGGGTTCCGGTTATTTGGCGATTTCCCGGTTAGTTGGCTTGGGGTTCCGCCCTGCTGGCGGGCATACTTTCTTTTGCTTCGCCAAAAGAAAGTAGCCAAAGAAAAGGCGACCCCAAGGTCGGCGCCCCTTCGGGGTTCCTTGCGCTACTCGGCAGGCCGGGCGGCTGCGGAACTCGGGCTACGCCCTCAAACAGTCCTCGCCGAAGGCCCCCGGCCCGCCTGCGTTGCTCAGCGCCTCTCATGGGGACCCGAAAGGCGTCCACGGGCAACCGGTTTGCCGAAAAAAATGATTCCTACGGTCAACCGGGGAAAAAGCCCAAAAATGAAATCCGCTGGTCGTTCGTGGACGCCTCGCTCCTCCCCCTGACAGGGGGAGGCCGGGAGGGGGTTTGGTTTCCGGGCCCCTTGGAAGGTGCCGAGCAACGCAGGGTCTGGCGGAAAAGGGGCGAGGACTGTCTGAGGGCGAAGCCCGAGTTCCGCAGCCCCCGCCAGTCCCGAGTAGCGCAGGGAACCCGCGCAGCGGGCACCGACCCAGGGTCGCCTTTTCTTTGCTTACTTTCTTTTGGCGAAGCAAAAGAAAGTAAGCCGCCCCGCAAGGGCGGAACCCCCTGCCAACTACCCTAACCCCAGCCGAGGCAAAGCCCTATCAAACAACATCAATCCCCACCTCGCCCTCACCAATTTCCCCAATCACCGAAACATGCGAGAACCCCTGTTGCAGGAACAGCGACAACACTTCCGTCACCGTTTCAGCCGTGCATGAAACGAGCAGTCCCCCCGAGGTTTGCGGGTCGGTGATCAGCGTTTTGGCGGCTGCATCGAGGGTAGGCGCCAACGTCACGCCTTCACCGTAGCTGGCCCAGTTGCGTCCCGAGGCGCCGGTCATGTGGCCGGCATCGACAAATTCGCGGGCACGGGGGAGCAGCGGCAGGTCGGCGTAATTAACCGTGGCGCGCACATTGCTGCCCTTGCACACTTCAAGCAGATGGCCGGCCAGGCCGAAGCCGGTGACATCGGTGACGGCATGGACGCCTTCGAGACAGGCCAGCATCGGCCCTGGCGTATTGAGCTGGGTGGTGGTGTCGACCATGGCGTCGTAATCGCTGGCGTGGAGCAGGTCTTTCTTGAGCGCGGCGCTATAGACGCCGACGCCGAGCTGCTTGCCAAGGATCAGTTTGTCGCCCGGTTTGGCGCCGCTGTTGCGCTTGAGATGCGCCGGATTGACGATGCCGATGGCGACCAGGCCGTAAATCGGTTCGACCGAGTCGATGGTGTGGCCGCCGGCAATCGGAATGCAGGCGGCGCGGCAGACGGCTTCGCCACCTTGCAGAATCTTGCCGATGGTTTCCAGCGGCAGGGTGTTGACCGGCATGCCGACGATGGCCAGCGCGAAGAGCGGCGTGCCGCCCATGGCGTAGACGTCGGAAATGGCGTTGGTGGCGGCGATGCGGCCGAAATCGTAGGGGTCGTCGACAATCGGCATGAAGAAATCGGTGGTCGCGACGATGGCCTGCTGCGGGTTGATCTGATAAACCGCCGCGTCGTCGCTGGTCTCGGTGCCGACCAGGAGTTGCGGCGGAATGATGCCCGACGGGGCGCCAGCCAGAATTTGCTGGAGGACGGCGGGCGCGATCTTGCAGCCGCAGCCACCGCCATGGGAAAGCTGGGTCAATCTGATTTTTTCTTCAGGCACGGCTGTTCTCTCGAAATACTGTTGTTTGATTTTTATTCAGCGTCGAAGCCGGCATCTTCGATGGCAGCGACCAGCGCCTCGCGCGTCACGGCCTGCGGATCGAAAGCGACTTTGGCTTCGCCTGCCTCCAGCGAGACGTCGGCGCTGGCCACGCCGGCCATGCCGCCGAGTACGCCGCCGATGTTCTTGACGCAGCCCTGGCAGCTCATGCCACCGACCTTGATGATTGTATTTTCCATGCCATTTACCTATTCACGAAGGGTTGCTGACGCAGGATTTCGGCTATGCCGGCAGCCGATGTCGGCCTACTGAAATAGTAGCCTTGCGCCATATCGCAGCCCATTTTACGCAATTGCGCCAACTGTTCGGCAGTTTCGACGCCTTCGGCGAGCACGGTCATGCGCAGGCTACGGCCCATGCTGACGATGGTAGAGGCGATGGCCCAGTCGTCGGGATCGGTTTCCAGATCGTTGACGAAGGAACGGTCGATCTTGAGCTTGCCGACCGGGAAGCGCTTGAGATAGGCGAGCGAGGAGTAGCCGGTGCCGAAATCGTCGAGCGACAGTTCGACGCCCATGCGGTGCAGCGCCGATAGCGTGCCGAGATTGATGTCGGCATCGTGCATCACCGTGCGCTCGGTCAGTTCCAGTTCGAGCAGGCCGGCCTCAAGCCCCGAGGCGGCGAGTGCGCCGGCGACCATTTCGACAAAACCCGGCTGGCGAAACTGGACGGGCGCCACGTTGACGGCGACGACCAGCGACGGCAACCCCTCGTCGCACCAGGCTTTGGCCTGGCGGCAGGCTTCGCACAGGACCCAGTCGCCGATCGGGTTGATCAGGCCGGTTTCTTCGGCGACATGGATGAAGTTGTCCGGCATGATCGTGCCGAGTTCCGGGTGCTGCCAGCGGATCAGCGCTTCGACGCCGATCACCAGGCCGCTGCGCAGATTGACCAGCGGCTGGTACTGGAGGATGAATTCGCCCTGCGCCAGGGCGCGCCGCAGATTGCTTTCCATGAGCAGGCGGTCGAGCGTCGCCGTGTTCATCTCGGTGGCGTAAAACTGGAAGGTGTTGCGGCCGATTTCCTTGGCCCGGTACATCGCCGTGTCGGCGTTCTTGAGCAGGGTTTCGAGATCCTCTCCGTCGTGCGGATAAATGCTGATGCCGAGCGATGGCGTGACGGTCAGCTCATGCCCCGCCACTTCGAACGGCCGGGCAAAGACATCGATGATGCGCCGCGCCACTTCGGCGGCCGCCGCCGTATGAAAACCCGGCATGGCAAAAATGAACTCGTCGCCGCCGAGCCGGGCCACCGTATCGATGCGCCGCACGACAGTATCCAGCCGGCGCGCCACTTCGACCAGGAGTTCGTCGCCAACGCTGTGGCCGAGCGAGTCGTTGACCCGCTTGAAATGATCAAGATCGAGAAAGATCACGGCGATTTCGCTCTTGTCACGCTCGGCCGCTGCCAGCAACAGGACAAAACGTTCGCGCAACAGGCGACGGTTGGGCAAGCCAGTCAGCACGTCGTAGTCGGCCAGTTCGCGGATGCGGCTTTCCGCCGCCTTCTGGGCGGAAATATCGAGCAGCGTTCCGACCGAGGCCGGCCGGCCGTCAAAGCTCGACGGCGCTCCGTAGACCATGGCCGGAAACACCGAGCCATCCTTGCGCACGGCGGAAATCTCGTAGTAATGCCCGCTGGCCCCAGCGGCTCTGGCCCGCATCTGGTCGACGATGAAGGCATGCAACTCGGGAGCGACCACATCGAGCGGCCCCATGCCGTCGATCATTTCTTCGGCGCTATAGCCGAAGAGACGCGTCAGGTAGGGATTGACGTACTTGAAACGCCCATCCTGCAAGACGAAGATGCCGACCTGCGCAGCCTCCATCGTCGTCCGGAACATCGATTCCTGTTCCGTCAACGCCGGCAGACCGCCCTTGCCCTTACCCTTTCCCGCTTCTTCCAGCACAACCGACTTCCCTCCGACTCCAGTCGTCATCGAAACCCCTTGTCCGTGCTTCCACTCAGCGGCCCGGCTGCCAGCGCTTCAACAGCAGCGAGTTCGATACTACCGACACCGAACTCATCGCCATGGCGGCCCCCGCCACCACCGGATTGAGCAAGCCCATGGCCGCCAGCGGAATTCCCGCCACATTGTAGATGAATGCAAAGAAAAGATTTTGCCGGATTTTGCCCAAAGTGGCCGCCGATAGGGCGATTGCGTCAACCACACCGAGCAGGTCGCTACGAATCAATGTTAAATCTGCCGCCTCCACCGCGGCGTCGGAACCGGCGCCGATGGCAAAGCTGACATCGGCCGCGGCCAGGGCCGGCGCATCGTTGATGCCGTCGCCGACCATGGCCACCAATCCGCCGTCGGCTTTCAATTCCTTGATCGCCGCCGCCTTGTCGCCGGGCAGAATGCCGGCGCGGAACTCGGCGATACCGGCCTCGGCAGCAATCGCCGCGGCCGTTGCCGCGTTGTCGCCAGTCAGCATGACAACCCGGATGCCGCGCTCGCGCAGCTTGCCGACCGCCACCCGCGAAGTCGGCCGCAAGGCATCGGCGATGGCAAACAGGGCCAGCGTGGTTGCGCCTTCGGCCAGCCCCACCACCGTCTTGCCGGCCCGCTGCAATTCGGCCACCGTCGGGTCGTCAGCCAGCCCCAGCCAGCTCGGCGACCCGAGGCGTAGCATCCGGCCCTCGACCTCGCCTTCGACGCCATGCCCGGCCAGGGATTTGAAATTTGCCGCTTTTTTCCGGTTGACCGCAGGAATGCCAGCAACAGCGGCGGCAACGACAGCCCGCGCCAGCGGATGCTCGGAATTCTCCTCGAGCGCTGCCGCCAAGCCGAGCGCCTCCTCGCGCGTCAGGCCGTAGGGCACGACATCGGTGACTTGCGGCGTGCCGCAGGTCAGCGTCCCGGTTTTATCCAGCGCCAGCACGGTGATCTTCTCGGCCCGCTCCAGCGCCTCGGCGTTCTTGACCAGAATGCCGGCCCGCGCCCCCTGCCCGGTGCCGACCATGATCGCCGTCGGCGTCGCCAGACCGAGCGCGCACGGGCAGGCGATGACCAGCACGGCGACGGCATTGACCAGCGCCTCGGCGAAATCGCCGGCATACCACCACCAGCCGGCGAAGGTGGCGAGCGCGATGACGCACACCGTCGGCACAAAAATCGCCGAAATCCGGTCGGCCAGCCGCTGCACCGGCGCCTTCGAACCCTGCGCCTCGCCGACCATGCGGATGATGCCGGCGAGCAGCGTGTGCTCACCAACGCCAGTCGCCCGGCAGCGCATCGCCCCCTGGCCGTTGGCCGTCGCGGCAAAAACCTTGTCGCCGGCTCGCTTGCCCACCGGCATGCTCTCGCCGGTCAGCATCGCCTCATTGACGCTCGATTCGCCGTCGATCAACTCGCCATCGACCGGCACGCTTTCACCCGGACGAACGAGGAAAACGTCACCCGGCATCAGCGCTTCGACCGGCATATCGATCCACTGTCCATCGCGTTCGACGCGCGCCGTCTTGGGCTGCAGACGGATCAGCGACTCGATGGCCTCCGAGGTCCGCGCCTTGGCCCGCGCTTCGAGCAGTTTGCCGAGCAGGACCAGCGTGATGACTGCCGAACCGGCCTCGAAATAGACATGCTGGGCCAGCCCGAACAGCGTGACCACCGTCGAAAAACCCCAGGCCATGCTCGTCCCGAGCGCCACCAGCACATCCATATTGGCGCCGCCGCCACGCAGGGCCTTGAAGCCGCCATCGTAGAAACGCCAGCCGATCCAGAACTGCACCGGCGTCGCCAGCGCCAGCTGGAACCAGCGCGGCAGTTCGTTCATGTGGCCATGTTCGCCGAACATGAAAAGCATCTGCCCGACGAGCGGCAAGGTCAGCGCCACCGAAATCCAGAAACGACGGATTTCGCTACGGTAAACGAGCAATTTCGCGGCTTTTTCACGTTCGCGCGTTTGCCCATCGACCACCGCAGCCGTGAAGCCGGCCTTGGCGACAGCGGCCACCACCGCTGCTTCGTCGGCACCAGCCGAAAGACGAATGCGCGCCCGCTCGGCGGCCAGATTGACATTGGCCTGCATGCCGGCCTGGCGATTGAGCACCTTCTCCAGCCGCGCCGAACAAGCGGCGCAGGTCATGCCGCCGATGGCAAACTCGACGACCCGACCGCTATCTGCCTCGGTCATTTGACCAGCAGGACCGGGCAAGGCGCCAGATGCAAAACCCGCGTCGCCACCGACCCCATGACCAACCCGGCCAGGGCGCCCAGCCCGTGCGCCCCCATGACGATCAGGTCGCAAGCCAGTTCATCGGCCAGCCTGGCTACCACCTCAGCCGGCTGGCCGACATGAATGTGCGTCGTATGAAAACGCCCCGCCGCATCCAGTTTTTTCTGGGCCTCGACCAGATGCTCCTGCCCCTCTTCGAGATAGTAGGCGTGCAGCGTTTCCTTGCCGACATGGGCCTGCACGCGACCAATCGGAATCGGCGCATGGACGTGCAGCAGGTGGATTTCCGGCACATCGCGAAACCAGCCGACGTGAGTGATCAGATGATCAACCGCGCGCAAGGAACATTCGGAACCATCAACCGGCAAGAGGATTTTCATG
The DNA here is from genome assembly GCA_018828385.1 of Gammaproteobacteria bacterium. Lineage (GTDB taxonomy): Bacteria > Pseudomonadota > Gammaproteobacteria > Burkholderiales > Rhodocyclaceae > Azonexus. The sequence goes on from JAHJVE010000007.1 coordinate 63,614, forward strand.
ATCTCACTTCCAAGCTAATTCAGGCCCGTCAGACGGAACAGGCCGAAGAATCCATATATCCCAAAGCCTAGCACCAACAGGCCGGACAGGGTACGCACGACCGGCCGCCGGACGAATTCGTTGAGTCGCGCCAGGACGATGCCGGCGAGCAATAAATTAGGCAGGGTTCCGAGGCCGAAGGCCAGCATCATCAGACCGCCGCGCGTTGCCGAACCGGCCGTCAGCGCACTGGCCAGCGCGCTGTAGACCAGACCGCAAGGCAGCCAGCCCCACAGCAGGCCAAGCGGAAAAGCCTGGCCAATGCTGCGCGCCGGCAGAAAGCGCCGGGTCAGCGGTTGCAGATGGACCCACAGTTTTTGTCCGGCGCGCTCGGTAAAAGCCAGCGCCCGAGTGACACCCAGCAGGTAAAGGCCAAGCGCCACGAGCATCAGATTGGCGATGAAATAGAGGATCATCCGGGCCGGCACCTGCCCTTCCAGCCCCATGCTGGCCGCCCCCAGCGCCCCGGCAATGGCACCGGCCGCGGCATAGGAGAGAATTCGCCCGCCGTTGTAGGCGAGATGCATCGACCAGCGCGCCGTAACACCCATAGACAGGGCGCCGACGATGCCGCCGCACATGCCGACGCAATGCGTGCCGCCGAGCAGGCCGACAAGGAAAAGGGCAAGAAAACCGGAATCAGGCATCGAACAGTATCAACAAAAGCAAAGCGGGCAGTTTAACTGCCCGCTCGACCTGCTGCATACTGCTTAGATTACCTTCGAATACGTCGCGCGCTGGCGCCCGGCCCGCAGATATCGGTCGAAGACCATCGAAATGATGCGCACGAGAAGACGCCCCGGCGGCAGGACGGTAATCCATTCGCGTTCGATCTTGAGCAGGCCGGCCCGCTCCATTTCCTTCAGATCCTCCAGCTCGGCCTCGAAATACTTGCGGAAGTCGATCAGGTGGGCGCTTTCGATGCTCTCGATCGACAACTCGAAATGGCACATCAGGGCCTGGATGATGGAGCGACGCAGAATATCGTCGGCCGTCAACTCGATGCCGCGGAACACCGGCAGCGTGCCGGTATCGAGGGCGTCGTAGTACTCGTCGGCGGTCTTGACGTTCTGGTAGTAGCTTGGCCCGACCTTGCTGATCGACGAAATGCCGAAAGACAGCATGTCGCAGTCGGCATAAGTCGAATAGCCCTGGAAATTGCGGTGGAGGCGGCCCTGACGCTGGGCAACAGCGAGTTCGTCATCGGGCTTGGCGAAGTGGTCCATGCCGATAAAAACGTAACCGGCATCGGTCAGCTTCTTGATGGCCAGCGCCAGAATCTGCAGCTTGGTATCGGCCGACGGCAGGTCACCATCGTTGATCCGGCGCTGCGGCTTGAACATGCTCGGCATGTGCGCGTAGTTGTAGATCGACAGGCGGTCCGGGTCCATGGCCAGCACGCGCTCGATGGTCCGGTTGAAACCCATCACCGTCTGGTGCGGCAGGCCGTAGATCAGATCGACGGAAACCGACTTGAAACCATTGGCCCGCGCATCGCGGATCACGCTGTAGGTTTCTTCCTCGCTCTGCACACGATTGACGGCGACCTGGACCTTTTCGTCGAAATCCTGAACGCCAACGCTCATCCGGTTGAAGCCGAGTTCGCCGAGCAGGGCGACCGTAGCCGTATCGACCTTGCGCGGATCGACTTCGATCGAATACTCACCGCCCTCAAGCAGCTTGAAATGCTTGCGTGTTTCGCCCATGAGCTGGCGCATTTCATCGTGCGACAGGAAGGTTGGCGTACCGCCGCCCCAATGCAGCTGGATGACCTCATGCTCGCCATCGCGACCTTCCAGTGCCGCGGCCTGGATATCCAGTTCTTTTGCCAGATAGCGGAGGTATTTCGCACTGCGCCCGTGATCCTTGGTGATGATTTTGTTACAGGCGCAGTAATAGCAAATAGTGTTACAGAAAGGTATGTGGAAGTATAATGACAGAGGTCGACTTATGCCGCCAATGTTGCGCTTGCCCAGCCAGAGCTTGGCAGCCTCCGAGTCGAAAGCCTCGACAAAGCGGTCAGCCGTCGGATAGGACGTGTAACGGGGGCCGTTTACATCAAAACGGCGGATGATCTGGGGATCGAAGACGAGGTTTTCGGTTGCGAAATTCATTAGGCCAGCCACTAAAAGTAGGTCTGATTATGTTCGGAAGGTTCGATTTTATGGTTGACTTGGATCAAGCGAACGCAGGTTGAAAATGGCTCAAACACACCCGCTAAATCAAGAAATTTCGCTATCGGTCATCAAGACGGCTTGCTCCAATTGTAACCTGCGTGAGCTATGCCTGCCTTTTGGCCTAAGCCTCGAAGAACTTGAACGCCTCGACGATCTGGTTTCGACCCGCCGCCGCATCAAGCGAGGCGACCACCTCTACCGCGCCGGTGAAGTTTTTGACGCGATCTACGCCATTCGCAGCGGCTTCTTCAAGACCGACGTGTTGCTTGAAGACGGTCGCGACCAGGTGACCGGCTTCCAGATGGCCGGCGAATTGCTGGGCCTCGATGGCATCAGCACCGAACACCACACCTGCAACGCGATTGCGCTTGAAGACAGCGAGATTTGCGCCATTCCGTTTTCGCGCCTCGAGGTACTGTCACGTGAAATCCACACGCTGCAGCATCATTTCCACAAGGTCATGAGCCGCGAAATCGTCCGCGACCATGGTGTCATGATGTTGCTCGGCACGATGCGCGCCGAGGAACGCCTGGCCGCCTTCCTGCTCAACCTGTCGCAACGCTTCACGGCACGTGGTTTCTCGCATGCCGAGTTCTACCTGCGCATGACGCGCGAGGAAATCGGCAGCTATCTCGGCCTCAAGCTGGAAACCGTTTCACGCGCCTTCTCCCGCTTTCAGGAAGAAGGCCACATTGCCGTCCAGCAGAAGCATATTCGCATTCTCAACGTCAATGGGCTCAAAGCCCTGATGAATCACCGGGCCTGAACGCCGGCGGCCCCTACCAGCGCAGGCGGGCAAGTTCCGCTGCGCGCCGGACAATGCGCTGCAACAAGGATTCGGCGCGTCGTCGGCCTGCCGTCGAATCGCCCGGCGAGCGATACGCCAAGTGGATCCCGGTCGGGTTCTCCGCCAACGAATACAGGGCAATGGACAGCGGGCATAGCGTCAGTTGCCGCGGGTCTTCGCGGACCAACTCGGCGGCCAGCAGGCTGCTGCAGAACTGAATGATTTCCGCTTCGCCGTAGGGAATCGCTCCGCCGCCAACGGCGGTGCGGGCGAGCATGTCGCGAAACGGCAGGATGCTGCCAACCACCAGGCCTTCGCTCTCGATGGCTTCGACCAGCCCGTCGTGGGCGGTCCGGAAATCGGAATTGCTCACCGTGACAAGGACCGTATCATCGGCCATCGTTGGCATGGAAATGCCGAGCAGCAACAGGAAAACCAGAAAAAAATGGGACGCCCCGTGGGACGTCCCAAACAGATGTACAGAAACCATCTGACGCAAGAGTTCGATTCCCGGACGCTTCAACGAAAAGCGAACCGTCCGGGTAATTCGGTTGCTTAGAACGAGTGCTTCATACCGATCGCCAGGCCGTTGATGCCGGCGCTGGTACCAGAGCTGTTACCCATCGGGTTGATGGTGTAGGCAGCATTGACGTCGTTCTTGATGTGGGCGTAGTCAGCGTACAGTTCGGTACGCTTGGACAGGGCGTAGCGTGCGCCGAGGCCGATCTTCCAGGCATCGCGGTCGGTCAGGGTCTTGTCCTTGACCTGGCCGAACATGCCGAGCACGGAGAACTTGCCGACCGGCACGGTGGCGCCGATGAACCAGTTGCGACGATCGTACTTCTGGTTGGCCGCCAGACCAAAGGCAGCGGCAGCGAAGGTCGTGTTGCCGCCGATGAACGAGTTCACATCGCCCTTGATGACGTCGTAGACGCCGCTGACCTTGACTACGCCGAAGTCGTAGGAAGCGCCGGCAGTGGCAACGTAGAGGCGGGAGTTGTCGTAACCGACAGCCCGGGTGGTTTCATAGTCGAGATCGATGCTGATCGGACCATTGGCGTAGATCAGGTTGGCCGACAGCAGACGGTCGTCACCGTTGTTGCCCGTGGTGGTCGCGGTCATCGGCGAGTGGACAGTGTTCAGGCTGCCTTCGGCGCCCTGGGTGTTGGTGGCGGTAGCCAGGATCACGGTGAAGCCGCTGAAGGACGGCGAGATGTAGGCGATGGCGTTGGCCGCACGGTCGTACTGGGTGGTCATCGAGGTCAGGCTGGCGACCGAGTAGTTGCCGAACGGGCTGTACTTGCCGTAGATGCCGTAGCGGATGCCGTCGAGGTAACCGGCAACGGCGGTACCGAAGCCACCCGTCACGCCAACGTACTGGTGGCCGGCCGAGGCCAGGCCGGTGTTGGTATCCGGGCTGATGCGGTATTGCAGATCGAACAGGGCCTTGAGGCCGTTGCCCAGATCCTCGACGCCCTTGAAGCCGATGTGGCTCTGCGAAGCAGCGCTTTGCAGATCGTACTGCGACTGGCCGCTGGCGACTGCGCCGTTGCTGCCTTGACGGAACATGACACCCATATCGACGTTACCGTAGATGGTGACGTTGGATTGTGCGAAGGCTGCACCGGACGTAACAGCTGCAACAGCCAGCGCGATAAGTTTTTTCTGCATTGAATTGCTCCTCAATCATCTTTTGTGTGAATGAACCCCGGGGGTATTGCACCCCGCACGAATCTCCCCTCTCCCATCCCGAGGGTAGCGTTCGGCCTAATGAATTGCGAAGCCCGTGCCAGGCCGCGACGAAAGGTCGAAAAATGTCCGCAAAGCCGCTTGCTGCTTTGATTTCGGGCCTTTTTCCCGGTTGACCGCAGCAATCGACTGAACCGCCCGAGACGTTCATTTTCTGGACAATTGCTGCACTGCTGAGCCAAAACGAAACAGTGTTCAGTGTTTCATCAGGCGCAAAAAAGCCCGGCGAACCGGGCTTGAGCGGGGGGAATGGAGGTGCTCAAAACTGGTAACGGGCGCTGACGCCGGCCAGCCAGGTGCGGCCCGGCGCAGCTTCGTAGAAGCGATCAAACCCGGCACCGACGATGACCGAGCCGACGTACTGGCGATCGAAGATGTTGTCGAAACGCAGGAAGCTGCGCAGGCTCACATCGCCATATTTACGGTCGATGCCGAAGCGCAGGTTGGCAATGGCGTAGGCGGGTGCGACCTGCTTGGCATTGGTGTCCTCGACGTACACCTTGCTGCGGGCGATGCCTTCGACGGCGGCATGGAAGCCGCTGGCCGGATGCTTCCAGGCCAGCTCGCCGAACAGGGTATGGGCGGGCACGCCGGGCAGACGGTTGCCGGCATTGATGAGGCCGGATGAAGAGGTGAAGGCTTCGTCGTAACGAGCGTCGAGCAGGGTGTAGGCAAGACGGCTGGAGAGGTTGTTGGCCCAGCGGCTGTCGATGGCCGCTTCGATGCCGCGACGCAGCGTCTGGCCGGCATTGCGGTAAGTCGTCCGGCCGCCAAGGGAGGAATCGACGACCAGTTCGTCCTCGGTTTCGATCTGGAAGACGGCCAGGTCGAGGCGCGTGTTGCTGCCAACGAAGGCCTTGAGTCCGGTTTCGTAATGGGTGCTGGTCGACGGCTTGAGGTCGTAGCTGAAGGTGCCACCGGGGCCGGAATAGAACAGTTCGCCGAAGGTCGGCGCCTCGAAGCCGCGGGCGGCGCTGGCGTAGAGATTGACGGTCGGGGTCAGGCGGAACATGGCGGCGATGGTCGGCGTCGTCTTCTCGTAGCTGACGCTGCCGCTGTCGTTACCGTTGCTCAGGTAGGCGTCTTCGACATCGAAGGCAACCTGGCTGTGGCGCAAGCCGCCGCTGAAGGTCCAGCGCTCGCCCTGCCATTCGGCCTGGGCGTACTGGTCGAAACTGGCGACGCGGTCTTCTTCCTGGCGACGCAGCGTGCCCATGACGCCGAGCGTGGCGCCGATGAAGTTTTCGTAACCGCGCCGTTGGTCGACCGACTGCTCGTAGTCGACGCCGACGGTCGTCGTCAGCTTGCCGCCGGCCAGCTGGAAGCGGCCGACCCAGCGCGTCGAGGCGCCGGCAAAGTCGCGGTCGAAATCGATGATGCCGCCGGAGTGCGCCGGATCGGCTTGGGTGCCAGGCGGTATCGACTGGTATTGCGTGGTCGACCGTTGCCCGGCGTAGGCCGAGACAAATACCGATTGATCGCCGAAGCGGTGCTCGTAAGTTACCCCGCCCTGCTTGTGGTCGAGGTTCTTGCGCGTGTTGTAGAGGAGCGGCGATGAAGCGACGCTACGCGGATCGGCCTGGTAGCCGGCCCAGCTCTGGCCCTGCGGATCGTCGGCCGTCTGCTGGAAGCTGTTGGCGATGAAAGTCAGTTTGCCGTCCTGGCTCGGCCGGTAGGTCAGCTTGACCATGACCTGGTCGCGTTCGGCCTTGCTGTGGTCGCGGTAGCCATCGGTGGCGAAGCGCGAGGCGTCGATGACGTAGCCGAGACCGCCGACCTCGCCCTGGGCCGTGAGGTCGGCTTTCCACATGTTGTCGCTACCGGCGATGAAGCCGCCTTCGACGCTCGGCCGGCCCGTACCGTCGGCCGTGAACATCTGGATGACGCCGCCGGCATGGTTGCCATAGACAACAGCCATCGGCCCGCGCAGGACTTCGATGCGCTCGGCGCGATCGAGGTTGAAGGTGGCGACCTGCCCCTGGCCGTCCGGCATCGAGGCCGGAATACCGTCAGCGACGAGGCGGATGCCGCGCACGCCGAAGGCCGAGCGGGCACCGAAGCCGCGCGACGAGATCTGCAGGTCCTGCGCGTAGTTCTGGCGATTCTGCACGGTGATGCCGGGCACCGCGGCCAGCGCCTCGGAGGCATTGACCCGCGCCTGATCGGCGCCGATGCGGGCGGCGTCGACGACATCGACGGCGGCCGGCAAATCGAAGGTGTTGTGTTCGACGCGGCTGCCGCTGACGACGACAGCGTCGAGGGTCAGTGCCGTTTCGGCAGCGATGCCGAGGCAGGGAAAGGCAGCGGCGAGGATGACGGCGAGGCGCTTCGGGTTTTGTCTCATGATTTTTGTCTTGTTCAGGTTGATGCGGAATTTCATTTTTGGCCAAATTTCCCGGTCGACCGTAGGAGTCGACCTCGGCTCGATTATCGGCGCGGCGCGCAAGCCGGGCGCCGCGGCAATCGCCAAACGGGCCTCATGAAAATCATGAGATGGCCCGATTTCATTTTTGGCCCTTTTTTCCGGTCGACCGTAGGAACAGCTGTTTTGATTTGCAGCAGGCGTTCGTTTTTTCCACAGTTGCCTGAGCAGAAATCGCCGCCCAGCCGGCGTTTTGCCGTTAGCACACTCCTTGCTAAAGGCATAAATCAAGAAAAAACCCCGACCCACTACTGCAAGTGAGCGACCTGGAGACAACCGATGAAGCTTGAAGAACTACTGCATCACACCCTGGCCATTCATGCCCCGTGGCGCATCGTCCGCGTCCGCAACGATCTCGGCAAAAGCCAGATCGACATCTGGGTCGCCCGCGAAGCCCAGCGCAGCGGCTGGTTCTTCACCGCACGCAGCAGCCCCCTGCCCGGCAGCGAACAGATCTGGCGCCACATCAACATCGGCAATGCGCGTTGCATCGTTCATGCCGTCATCCCCAACGAAGTCGAAGACGCCGACCTGCAATGGCTGGGCGAAGCCGGCCAACCATTTACCCGCGCCTTCGCCCGGCAGATTGCCGGCATGTTCATGCAAGGCGTCAGCTTCGCCTCGGTCTGCGCCCTGCTCGACCTGCCCGTCGCCGATCTCTGGAAATTCAAGCATCGCCTGGACACCGGCAAATCCGGCCTGTCCGCCCAGGGCGGCAGCGCCGAGGCCAACTCGGCCGTGGTCCCGGCCCCCAACGACCCGATCTGGGAAGAACTGCTCAGCGGCAGCCTCCAGCTCGACATCCGCATCCTCAGCCTCAAGCTGTTGCTGACCAAACTGCGCGAGCAATTCTCGGTCATCGGCGACAGCGAAGTGCGCAACCTCAAAGCCCACGAATTGCAGCGCTACTTCACCCGCCACGAAAAAATGCTGAGCCACGAACTGGCGCAACTTGCCCGCAACTGAACGAGACCACTGGCAAAACAATGAAAACCCGACAAGAACTGATCTCCGTCAGCCGCGCCGCCGAACTGATCGAGGCCGGCAAATACCTCAGCATCGCCGGCGATGAAGCCGCCCTCAGGCAACTCCCCCAAGGCCACTGGATCGGCGGCACGATTCCCTATTTCATGGCGGCCGAAGGTGGCACGGTCAGCCGCGACCAGGTCTTCGTCAGCGAAATCGGCGGCTACGCTGCGCCGCCGCAACTGCGCTTCTACGATGCCGGCAGCCTGCCGCAAATCTGCCGCAACGCCCCGGACAACGGCTACAGCATCCTGATCATTCCCGCCTTCAGCGACTGCCACGCCGGCTTTGCCCAAAACGCCCCGAACTTCGAAGAGATGTACATGAAGCCGCTGATCGGCTGGATCGCCGGCGTGCACCTCGACGACCTGGGCAAAGTCACGCCCAAGGTCGTGCTCGGCAGCACCGGCGAATTCTCCGAAACCGACGCCGTCGTCATGGACGTCCCGCTGCCGCCGGAAAAATTCGCCCAGATCGACATCGTCAACCTCTTCCGCCCCGGCAGCGGGGCCGGCATCCGCTTCCTCAACAACGGCTTCAGCGCCGGCGACTGCCTCATCGACGGCCAGGCCGCCAACCTCGCCGACTACCTCGCGGCCAAGCAGATCGACACCCGCCTGCCGCTAGTCGCCGACTACAGCGGCGCGCTGATCAACGTCAGCATCCGCGACATCGACCACGCGGCGCGCAGCGTCGAGTTCTACGCCCCGGTCTTCCCCGGCCTCGAATACCGCGTCGCCGCGCCGCTCGCCGACTACGTCGCCGCGTTCCACAACGCCCTGCCCGACGGCGGAACGGACATCGCCTTTTCCTGCAACTGCATCCTCAACTTCCTGCACTCGCAGCTCGAAGGCAAGCGAACGGGCGAAGTCACCGGCCCGATGACCTTCGGCGAAATCGGCTACCAGCTACTCAACCAGACCCTGGTTTACCTCAACGTCACCGAGTAAGCCTGCGGCGGCAACCCTGGGTTAATCCGTTTCCCGGCCTTGCGAATTTCGACCGTTTTCCCGGTTGACCGTAGCCAGCCGGTTGCCGCCCGCACGCGCCGATTGCCACCGTCGCCACTTCCCGCTAACGTCCGCCCTGAACATTTTTCCAACCCCGCAACGAAGGTTCCCGACATGCAAAAACGCATCATCGCCAGCGCCGCCCTCCTCCTCGCCCTTTCCATCCCGGCCGTGGCCGCCGAGCCGAAGGCCGAAATGACCGCCTCCGGCATCGCCATCACCATGCTCAAGGAAGGCAGCGGCGCCAGCCCGCAGGCCAGCGACACGGTCAAGGTGCACTATCGCGGCACCCTGACCAATGGCCAGGAATTCGACAGTTCGTACAAGCGCAACGAACCGGCCGCCTTCCCGCTCAACCGCGTCATCCCGTGCTGGACCGAAGGGGTGCAGAAGATCAAGGTCGGCGGCAAGGCCAAGCTCGTCTGCCCGCCCCAGCTCGCTTACGGCAGCCGCGGCGTGCCCGGCATTCCGCCCAATTCGACGCTGGTCTTCGAAGTCGAATTGCTCGACATCGCCAGGTAAGACAGCAGCCGGTGCAAGCCGGCTGAAACAGGCGGCGCCTGGTCCGGCTCATGCGCCGCCTGTCATTCAATCGTCATTCCAGTGGCGCAGACTCCAGAGCTTGCCACTCTGCCGGAAGCGACCATGCGCCACCTTTCCCTGCTCCTGTCCGCCCTGCTGTTTTCGGCCTTTGCCCAGGCCGCCACGACTGCAAACATCACTACTGCCAGTTGCTCCGGCAGTCAGTCATTCGACCTGAGCAACGGCGCTCTGCTGTCCTGCGACGGCGATTTTTCGCTGATCGGCGGCAGCATCGATTCGGACATCAGCATCACGATCAGATCGCAGGGTTTATTGACACTTGGCGACCTGATGCTAAGTGCGCCAGTCGTCCAATTGCTCTCGATGACTGATGAAATATCTCTGGCTGGCAGTTGGAGCATCACTGCTGGCTCGGTCAATATTGGTAACACCAATCGACTGGAAATTTCTCCAGCCCCGAGCGCAAGCCAAGGCTCCATCCCGAGAATAATCGTCGGGACAATGCCCATCCTCAGCGATATCGCACAGGGGCAAGCGCACCTGATCACGCTGCGCAGTGGAGAGGGCATTTTCGTGCGCCAGGGAGGCGATATTGACCTTCGTACCGGTGGACAAATCGTACTGAACGGTGGCGGTGGGCTGGCACTGGTCTCTTCGGTACCTGAGCCCGCCATGGTCTGGTCATTGCTCGGTGGCGGGCTGCTCCTTGCCATCCGCCGAAATCGCCGGAAAGCCCAGCTCTGAGCGGCCCTCAGTCGAGCGTCCGGCGGATTGCCGCGGCCAGCACGGCCGGATCTTCAGCCCCAACCACGATCTCCCGGCCATCGACGATAAAGGTCGGCACCTGGCGAATGCCGGCCCGGCGAACCTCGGCTTCCATGCCGCGCACGGTGTCGACATCGCGCCCTGACGAGAGATAGGCCGCTACCTCGTCGCCGGGATAACCGCATTCGACCGCCACCTGCGCCAGCAAGTCCGGATCGCCGATCCGCTCGCCGCGCTGGAACTGGGCGACGAACAGGCGCTCGACGAGGCGGGCCGCATCGCCGCGTTGCTGCGCCCAGTGGATCAGGCGGTGGGCCTGCAGGGTGTTGGCGCGGACTTCGATTTTTTCGAAAGCGTAGTCGACGCCCCACGGCCGGCCGGCGGCGCGCACGCGCTCGAAGAGCGCCGCGACCGGCGCCGGCCCGCCGAATTTCTTTTCGAGAAACGGCAGGTAGGGCTCGCCTTCGGGCGGCGTATCGGGGTTCAGGAAAAACGGCCGCCAGCGCTTCTCGCAGACAAAGTCGGGCCGCTCGCGGCGCACCTCGGCAATCGCCGCGTCGAGCCGGCGCAGGCCGATGTAGCACCACGGGCAGACGAGGTCGGAAACGATGTCGATGCAGGTCATGGGCCGATCATACCGGCGAACGCCGCGCGGCGTTGACCGGCAGACTCAGTCGAAATTTTCGGTGCACTCCGCCATCCAGCCCAGCGCCTTGATGCAGGCGCGGGCCATGGCCGGCGACAGGGCGTCGTGGCCGGCGCTCGCCACCGGCACCCAGGTCGCCTCGGGCCAGGCCCGGTGCAGGGTTTCGGCAGCAATCGGCGGACAAACCGGGTCGGCCATGCCTTGCACGATGACCGCCGGCAGGTGGTGGATGCGGGCGATACCGGCCAGCAACTGGCCGGGCACGAGAAAGCAGTTGCGCGTCAGGTAATGCATCTGGATGCGCGCCCGGGCCATTTGCATGGCGTCGAGCCGCCCGTCGAGCGGCGTCTTGCCGACCAGTTGGCGCTGATAGTTGAGCCACAGCCGGGCCGCCTCGGCCGCGGTTTGCGGATCGTCGCCGAGGATGCGGCGGGAAAACGAGGTCAGCGGATGGCCCCGCTCCGACTCCGGCAGCAAGTCGCCGAGGCCGCGGGCGTAGGCGACGATTTCTTCGTGCGAACCGAGAAAGATGCCGTGCATGACCAGGCCGAGGACGCTTTCCGGATAAATCTGGGCATAGGCCAGGGCCAGCAGGCTGCCCCACGAGCCGCCGAAGACGATCCAGCCGGAGATGCCGAGGGCCTCGCGCACGGCGTCGATATCGGCGACCAGGTCGAGGGTCGTGTTTGCCTCCAGCTCGCCACTCGGCAGACTGCGTCCGGCGCCGCGCTGGTCGATGAGGACGACGCGGAAAAAATCCGGATCGAACAGCCGCCGATGCTCGGAAAGGCAACCGCCACCCGGCCCGCCGTGGAGGAAGACAACAGGGATGCCGTCAAACGGACCGCATTCCTCGACATGCAGGATATGCCCGTCGCCGACCGCCATCTGCCGGACGCAGCGCGGCCGGCACTCGGGAAACAGATGTTGATCTTCTGACATCAGGCCTCGATCAGGCCGTTGCGCACGGCAACCAGCGTCAGCTCGGCGGCGTTCTGCACGTTGAGCTTCTGCTTGATGTGATAAAGATGGGTGCCGACCGTGCTCGGACTCAGGCAGAAATCCTCGGCCACGTCGTTGACCGAGCGGCCTTCGGCGAGCTTCATGAAGACGGCCAGTTCCTTTTCGGTCAGCGTGTCCACCGGGTTGCTCGAGCCGGACAGCTGGGCCAGGGCGACGGCCTGCGCCAGTTCCGGGTCGAGGTAACGGCGCTCACCGGCCACCTGGCCGACGGCGCGCAGGAATTCCTCGGGCGCCGCCCGCTTGCACAGGTAGCCGCGGGCGCCAAGACGCAGGGCGCGCACCGGCACGATGTCGTCGTTGTGGGCCGAGAGCATCAGCACTTTGGCTTTGGCATCCCAGACGAGCAGGCGCTCAAGCGCTGCCAGGCCGCCGATACCGGGCATCGAAACGTCCATCACGACGACATCCGGGTTGAGTTCGGCGTAGAGGCGGACGGCGCTTTCGCCGTTCTCGGCCTCGCCAACCACGGTGGCGCCCGCCCCTTCGAGCAGGCAACGAAAGCCGAGGCGAACCATGGCGTGATCGTCGGCGAGCAGGACGCGCTTGCCTTGCAGGGCGTTGTTCATGCGAATTCCTCCGGGGAGTGTTGCGCGATGGCGTCAGGCAGGCGGGCGAAGATGCGGAAGCCGCCGCCGGCCGGTTGTTCGAATTGCAGATGGCCGCCCAGCGCGGCGATGCGTTCGCCCATGCCGGCCAGGCCGAGGCCGCAGCCGGGCTGCGCCGAGGGTTGGCCGGAACGGCCGCGACCGTTGTCGGCCAGGGTCAGCTGCAGCCAGCCGGCGACGCGGCTGATGGCCAGATCGACCTGCGTGGCGTGCGCGTGGCGGACGACATTGGTCAGGCCTTCCTGAACGATGCGGACGACGGCCATGGCCAGATCGTCGGCAACGGGCTGTTCGCCGATGGCCAGATGGCGGTTCACGACAATGTCCGGGTGCTGCGCCTGCCAGCCGGCGAGTTGGCGCTCGAGCGTCGCAGCCAGACCGTTGCCGACAGCCGGGCGCAGGCGGTGCAGGATATTGCGCACGCCGTCCTGCATTTCGCCGGTGACGGCGACGATGCCCTGGGCCGGGACATGCAGGGCCGGGGCGTCGGCGGTGCGCTGGACGATGGCGCCGGCCAGGGCGCGCACGGCGGTAATGCCCTGGGCCAGCTCGTCGTGCAGCTCGCGGGCGATGATGCGGCGTTCCGCTTCGAGGCGGTCATGCATCTGGCGGTCGACTTCGCGGGCGCTTTCGAGGCGGACATTGTCGTCCACCGCTTCGCCCAGCCGGTCGGCCATGCCGTTGAAGGCGCGCGAAATGCGGCCGAGTTCCGGCGTCGCAAAAACCGGCAGGCGGGTGTCGAAACGGCCGCGCCCGGTGCGGTCGAGGGCGCGCATGATCTGGGCCAGCGGGCGCAGGGCGCGGCCGAGCGCCGTGCGCGTCGCCACGAAGAGCACGCCGAGCAGGCCGAGCGCCCAGCCGGCCATGGCGGCCAGTTCGTCCCAGGCGTCGAGAATGGCGCGCGAATCGTCGGGATGCAGCGTCAAGGTATAGCCCTCGACGACCAGCGTGCGGGCAGGATATTGACTGGCCAGCAAGCCGGCGAACCAGTCCGGCGCCATGCGCCCGGCCTTGTAACTCGGGGCTGGCGAACGGTAGATCGTGGCGCCGGCCAGCGTGCGGATTTCCAGCTCGTTGGCGCGCACCCGGCCAATGGCGCGGGCGACAGTGAGCAGTCGCTCACCCCGCGTCGCGGCCGGCACGTCGTGCATTTCGCCAAGCACGGCCTTGAGCCATTGCTCGGAAACCCGCGATGCCGCCTCGACTTCCTCGTGGATGGCATTGCGCGTACCGTGCAGCCAGAGGCCGGCAAGGACGATGAGCAGGCTGGCCGCCAGCGCGGTCAGGACGAGGCCGACGCGGGTGTGCAGGGAGAGCTTTGCATTCCCACGGTCAACCGGAAATTTTGGCCAAAAATAAAAGGTCATTTGCCACCAAACACGTAACGCACGCCGAGCCAGGCGGCACGCGGGGCGCCGGGTGCGACGAAGGTTTCACGACGCCAGTCGTCCGGATCGAGCTGCAGGCTGCCGCCGACGAAGGGGTTTTCGGCCAGGGCGCCGGCCGTCGCGTAGTGCTTGTCGAAGACGTTGTTGACCTTGGCGAACAGCTGCCAGCCGCCACCCAGCCTGGCTTCGGCGTTGAGGTTGAGGATGGCGTAGCCGGCAACCTTGCCCGGGCCGTCGAAGGTGCGCGTGTTGGCATTGAGGTCGGTATAGGTGCCGCTCTGGTGCTGGTTGTTTTCGTTGCCACGCACGTATTGGCTGGAGAAGGCCTGGACGTCGCCGCCGAGGCGCAGCCAGTCGGTGGCGCGCCAGGCGAGGCCGAGCTTGAGGCTGTGCGTCGGCAGGCCGGGGATGTGGTTGCCCTTCTTGACCAGAATTTCGTCGTCCTGACCGGCGCCGGTACATTCGGCCGTCGTGCCGCGCGAGCTGTTGTTGGCGCCGAGCAGACAGGCGTCGGAACGGAAGGTGGCCTGCAGCCAGCTGTAGTTGGCGTACCAGTCGAGGCGGCGATGGCTGCCGTTGAGGCCGAGTTCGAGGCCCTGGCGCAGGGTCTTGCCGTAGTTGGTGAAGTAACCGGCGCTGGTCGAGGTGCCGACGAACAGGATGTCGTCGCTGCTCATGGTGCGGAACAGGCCGGCGTTCCAGTTGGTGTCACCGGCCAGTTTGCCGCGCAGGCCGGCTTCGAGTGTGCGGGCAACGACCTGCTTCAGATACGGGTCGGCGGCCATCGAGTTGGGCAGGGTGCACGGGTTGGCCGGGTCAGCGCAGCCGAGTTCGATCGGCGTCGGCACGCGGTTGCCCTGGCTGAAGCCGGCGTAGGCATTGAGCGCCGGGACGATCTGCCAGCTCAAGCCAAGCGCCGGGTTGAGCTTGCGATACTTGTGATCACCGTCGAGGTTGGGCGCCGTGCGATTGAGTTCGTCGAAGGTCGTGACGTGGCTCATGTTGTAGCGCGCCGAGGCGGTCAGGTGCAGGTTGGGCAGCAGCGAGAAGGTGTCGGTCAGGAACAGGCTGGCCGTGCTGGTCTTGCCGTTGATCTGGTTTTCGACAGCGAGCGCCGACAGATTGGTCACCCCGCGACTGGCGTCAAGATCGCCGAGTTCCTGCGTCTGCTGGAAGTTGATGCGGGCCTGGTCGTAGGAAGCGCCGACGGCGAGTTGATGCTGCTGGCCGCTGAAGTTCCACTGGCCGGCGAGGCCCGTGCTGCGCTGCTCGGTCCTGGTCCGGTTGTTGGCCCCGGTTTCATCGGGCGCCGGGCCGACCATGCCGCCGGTTACCCAGTCTTCGTAGTCGGTTTCGTAATCGTCGTTCATGTCGCCATTCAGCGTGCGCGTCTTGGTCCGCCGGTGATAGACGCTGGCGGAGAGGCTTTGCGTGTCGCTGAGCCACAGCTTGCCGTTGAGCGCCAGCTGGGTCAGGTCGTTGCGCGTCTCGTCGGGGTGCGTGAAGATCGATTCGCGGCGCTCGGCGAGCATCGATTCGGGCAGCAGGCCATTGCCGATCAGCTTGCTGCGCGCCTTGGTCAGCGTCAGATCAGCCTCGCCGGCAGCGTTGCGGAAAGACAGCTTGCCGAAGAACTGTTTGACGTCGGACGGCGAATGGTCGCGCCAGCCGTCTTCGCGGAACCAGTCACCGGCGCCGTACCAGCCAAAGGTGCCGTTGTTGCCGCCGTACTCGAGTTCGGTGTTGGTGCGGTTGAAACTGCCGCCGGAAAACTCGATCTTGCCGCCCGGGTGCGAAAAACCGCTCTTGGTCCGCATGGCCAGCGCGCCGCCCAGGGTATTGAGGCCGAAAGCCGGGTTGGAGCCGGGAACGAGGTCGATGCCGGCAATCGCCGAATTGGGGATCGCATCCCAGTTGACCGTATCGCCGAAAGGCTCGTTGACGCGCACGCCGTCGACGTAAACCGACAGCCCCTGGGCCGTGCCGAGCAGCGGCGAGGCAGTGAAGCCGCGGTAATTGAGGTCGGCCTGGTAGGGATTGCCGGTGACTTCATTGACGGTCACGGCCGGCACCTGGCGAACCAGTTGTTCGGCGATGTTCTGGCTCTCGATTTCGTCGAGGCGGCGGTCGTCGAGCGACTGGACGTTGGCCGGCAGGTGCAGGCGCGGCACGCCGATGCCGGACAGCGGCGTGGTGCCGACGACTTCGACGGTCTCCGTGGTGACCACCGTCTCGGCGGCGAAAGCCGGGGCGAAGGCGGCGGAGATGGCGACGGCGAGCAGGGAACGGGCGGGGGTTTGTCTCTTCATGTTGTTTTTTTGAGTTTGTAATTGATGGGTACGACGACTTGAATTTCGTTGGCCTCCAGTGCTTCGGGCAGCGGCGGCAGGCCGGCCAGGGCTTCGAGCATGGCCAGGGCATGCTGGTCGAGAACATCGAAGCCGCTCGAACGGTCGAGGACGACGCCGAGCAGGTTGCCCTTGCGCGCCACCTTCAGGCGCAGGCGCACTTCGCCCTCCCAGCCGCGCATGGCGGCGACGCGCGGGTATTCCTGATGGCGGGCGAAGAGTTCGCCGAGGCGCTGGCGATAGCCGGCGAGGACTTCGCTTTGCGGGCGCTGCGGCGCGATGGCGGGGGCCGGCCGGGCGATTTCTGCAACCGGCGCGGAAACCGGCGCTGAAGCCTCGGCGGCCGGGGCGACGCTTTCGGCGGCCAGCGCCGATGACGGCGATGGCGCGTTTGCCGGCACGTTGGCCGGCCCGGCAGTCTGCGTCGCAGGCGGAACCATCCGCTCCCTGCGCCGTGTTTCCTGCCGGGCCTTCTGGGGGACGGCTGCCGGCGCCGGGGCGGGTTCGGCAACAGGTCCGGATTCGGTGACGGCGATCAGGCGGATCGACGCCAGTAGTGGTGGCAGGCTGACCGGGCCGTTCTTGCGCTCCCAGGACGTCAGCGCCAACAGCGAGCCGTGGAGCAGCACGGACAATCCCAGAATTGCCCAAAATTTCCGGTTGACCGCAGGAATGGCCGGCGCCTCGATGTTGGCCGGGGTGATCACGGTTTGGCTCCCAACGCCTGCAGTTCGGCGGCCGGGAAGAGATGGCCGACCGAGCGGCGATACTCGCTGGCGGCGACCGGCAGGCGGGCGAACTCGGCGGGCAGCGGGCGGGCCAGCACGTCGTTCATGTCCAGCCCGTCTTTCGCCGCCGAGCGCATGGCAGCGCTCAGCCAGGTCAGCCAGGCGCGCGTCTGGCGGATCGGGCCGGCATCGGCGCTCGGCACACCATGGCCGGGCAGCAGCACCTTGAAACCGGTTTCGCGGGTCAGCGCTTCAAGCTGGTCGAGCGCCTTGAGCCAGTGGCCGACGTCGGCATGCGGCGTGGTCGGGGCGCGGCCGTTGAAGGCGAGGTCGCCAGCAAAGACGACGCCGCTGGCTGCATCGACGACGACCAGATCGGCGCCGGTATGACCGTCGAGGGCAACGAGGCGCAGGCGGCGGCCGGCGACTTCAACGATGCCGGCGCTCAGCGTCCGGCCAGGCAGCTGGACTTCGGTGCCCTTCATCCAGTCGCCGGACATCCGGTAGAGGTTCTCGGCAAAAGCATTGCCGTCGGCGGCGATGCCGTCGCGCGTTTCGGCCAGCGCGGCAATCGGCAGGTCGGCAAAAGCCTGGTTGCCGAGGAAGTGGTCGGGATGGTGGTGGGTGTTGATGACCAGGGCGATGGGCTTGGCCGTGACCGCGGCAATCGCCCGCCGCATCTGCTGGCCGTAGCGCAGCGAGGGGCCGCTGTCGATGACGATGACGCCTTGCGGGGCGACGATGAAGGCAGTGTTGACGATGTTGCCGCCGTTGTCGGTGGTGAAGTCCTCGGTCTTGCCGATGAAGGCGTAGACGTTTTTGGCGATCGGCCTGGCGCTCAGCCGGTAGTCGAAATCGACCGCCTGAAGCTGGCCGGCAACGAGCAGGAGCAGGACACCGAGCAGGCGTTTCACTGGTCTATCCTCGCCGTGAACGCGTTGCCGTTGTTGTCGCGGCCGGTTGCTTCAACCGGGCCGTCAGCACTGACGCGCTGCAGGGTGAACACCGGGTTTTCGCTGACCGGCTCGTAGGTCTGGACGCGCATGAGGCGCTTGCCGGCGGCGTCGGCGAAGTTGATTTCTTCAAGAAAGAAGGCCGGCGTGCCGGCAACCAGGCCAGTATCCATCGGATGCACGATGCGCATGCGCAGGCGGCCGGCGTTCGGGCCATCGCTCCACTGGCGACCGCTCACTTCGTTGAGGCGCTGCTGCCATTCCTTCGAGCCGCCCGCCGCCGACGGTGCCGTGCAGCCGCCGCCCACCGTGTTCACCCACGTTCCGCCGACGTGCCAGACGCCATCGGCCGTGCGCACGGCAGCGCGAACCGGCGTCGATTGCTGCAGCTTGACGCGAAAGCCGAGGAAAGCCGGGGCATCTTCGGGGAAAAAACGCAGCACCTGGACGATGGGATTGAAATCTGCGAATACGACGACTTCAGCCACCCCCGGCAAGGCCGTGGCGTCGACGGTGACCGGCACCTGCATCGGGTTTTCGGCGGTCGATGGCGCAATGACCTTGACGCGCGGATCGAAGAGTACCGGCGCCCCGGCCAGGAAAGCCTTCTGCATGTCCGACCAGCGCGCCGAATCGAGCGGATCGCCGCTCTCGCGCAAGGCTGCGGCCTCGGCCGGGGGCATCAAGGCCGCCAGCGCAATCGCCGCAATGGTCAGAGGGTATTTCATCGTTGTCTCGCTCCTGTTCGCCCTGTGGTCTGCTTCGAAATTAACGGAACTCAATGAAGGCGCCGGATTTGTGTTCCTGGCTAGGCGCGAACCACAGCGATAGCCAACGCTATCGCGAGGATGAGCAACGACGCCAGGGACGCAAAGACAAGCTTTCATGTTTCGCTAATTGCGAAGCAGACCACTCAAGGCTGTTTGAAAAGGAGTGTGCAAAGCGCGTGCCAAGATCGGAGCATTTCGGGCAATCGCTGATCTGGCGGGCAAAGGCGGCGTGACCCAGCACACTGTCACAGCGCCTGAACAACCCGGGTGTGCAACTTTGGAGCAGATGGTGACTATTGGAACAGGCCGCCCGGGCGCCGCCCTGCTCCACGCTAAAAGCCCGAAATGCCGCCATCCGCCCCGTAAACAGGAGCGCCGGGCATTCCGGCCCGGCTTGGCACAGCCCTTGCAGATTGTGTTCCCTGCCAGCGAGCCGGTTCAGGGAATGGAGGTGGCTCGCCAGCATGTCATTCCACGCGGTCGGGCCGTGTTCAGCACGGTTTTCCGCGTTGGAACCATCGGAAAATCAAGGAGACAATCCATGCATAGTCATACCCCCTTCAAGCGGAGCGTACTTACTCTCGCGCTTCTGACGGCCGCTGCCTTTGCCGGCAGCCCGGCCAGCGCCGGTGTCACCGACGCCGACATCCTCAACGACGCCAAGACGCCCGGCGACGTGGTCAGCTTCGGCCTCGGCACCCAAGGTCAGCGTTTCAGCCCGTCCACCCAGATCAACACCAAGTCGGTGAAGAACCTGGTCCCGGCCTGGTCGATGTCCTTCGGCGGCGAAAAGCAGCGCGGTCAGGAATCGCAACCGGTCATCGCCAACGGCAAGATGTTCGTGACCGCCTCCTACAGCCGCCTGTTCGCCATCGACGTCAAGACCGGCAAGAAGCTGTGGAAGTACGAGCACCGCCTGCCGGACGGCATCATGCCGTGCTGCGACGTGATCAACCGCGGCGCCGCCCTGTATGACAACCTGGTCATCTTCGCCACGCTGGATGCCCAGCTGGTCGCCATGAACCAGGACACCGGCAAGGTCGTCTGGAAAGAAAAGCTCGGTGACTATGCCGCCGGCTACTCTGCCTCCGCCGCCCCGATCATCGCCAAGGGCAAGCTGATCACCGGCATCTCCGGTGGCGAATTCGGCGCTGTCGGCCGCATCGACGCCCGCGATCCGAAGACCGGCAAGCTGATCTGGTCGCGTCCGACCGTCGAAGGCCACATGGGCTATCGCTACGACGCCGACGGCAAGGCCATGGAAAACGGCATCTCCGGCACCCTCAACGCCACCTGGTCGGGCGACCTCTGGCAAACCGGCGGTGCAGCGACCTGGAACGGCGCTACCTACGATCCGGAAACCAACCTGATCTTCGCCGGTACCGGCAACCCGGCCCCGTGGAACAGCCACCTGCGTCCGGGTGACAACCTCTTCTCGTCCTCTACCGTCGCCATCGACGCCGACACCGGCAAGATCGCCTGGCACTTCCAGGGCACCCCGCACGATGGCTGGGACTTTGACGGCGTGAACGAATTCGTTTCCTTCGACTACAAGGATCCGAAGACCGGCAAGATCATCAAGGCTGGCGCCAAGGCCGACCGCAACGGCTTCTTCTTCGTTAACAACCGGACCAACGGCAAGCTCCTCGGCGCCTACCCGTTCGTCAAGAAGATTACCTGGGCTACCGGCTTCAACCTCGAAACGGGCCGTCCGAACTACATCGAAGAAGGCCGTCCGGGTGACCCGACCGCCAGCGCCGATGGCAAGAAGGGCAAGGTCGTCTTCTCGGCTCCGTCCTTCCTCGGCGGCAAGAACCAGCAGCAAATGGCCTACAGCCCGCAAACCGGCCTCTTCTACGTGCCGGCTAACGAGTGGTCGATGGACATCTGGAACGAACCCGTTTCCTACAAGAAGGGCGCTGCTTACCTCGGCGCCGGCTTCACCATCAAGGCTCTGAACGACGACTACATCGGCGCCCTGCGCGCCATCGATCCGCAGACCGGCAAGATCGTCTGGGAAAACAAGAACTACGCTCCGCTCTGGGGCGGCGTCCTGACCACCGCTGGCGGTCTGGTTTTCTACGGCACCCCGGAAGGCTACCTGAAGGGTCTTGATGCCAAGACCGGCAAGGAACTGTGGTCGTTCAACGTCGGTACCGGCATCGTTGCACCGCCGGTCAGCTGGGAACAGGATGGCGAGCAGATGATCGCCGTGACGACCGGCTGGGGCGGCGCCGTTCCGCTCTGGGGCGGCGACGTGGCCAAGCGCGTGAACTTCCTCGAACAGGGCGGTTCGGTGTGGGTCTTCAAGCTGCACAAGGGTTAATTTGAAGTTAGGTCGGGCGCTTCGGCGCCCGATTGAAACGGCGCGACGGCTTCGGCCCTCGCGCCGTTTTTCGTTTTTGGACATTTTCCCCGGTTGACCGTGGGAATGCATCGCGCCGTGGCTGGGTAATCGCACGAATACCCACTCCCTCCCCTTCAAGGGGAGGGCTGAGGTGGGGATGGGGTAAAACTGGCCGGAACATGGCACCAAATACGTGGGTTTACTCACCCATCCCCCTGACAAAGCCACTAAGCAACCGACTAAGCCGCCAAACAACGGCAGCCAAGTCTCTGCTTATCCCGACCTCACCCTTGTCCATAGGATACCGGCCCTGCGGGCCATAAGGGAGGAGAAGATGCGTCCCACATTTGTCTGGTTTTTGGCCAAAAAAATTCTGGTTGACCGCAGAAGCTCACTTGCTTGCTTCAGCCCGCGACTCGAAAAATACCTGAATGGCCCAGGCCAGTTCCTGCTTGAGTACGCCCTGCCACGGCGGCATGTGGGTGACGCCGACGATGATCTTGCCTTTGCGCACGCTCTTGGCGAACCAGGCATCGTTGTCGCGCCTGCAGGCGGCGTTCAGCTCGGCGTCGCTGATCCGTTTGCAAAAACGGTTGAGATTGCGCAGGTCGGGGGCCGGGGCAGCATTGGTGCTGGCGTCGGCGCCGTGGCAGCGGGCGCAGGCCTGGTTGTAGGCCTGCTGGCCGATGGCCAGAGCGACCGGGTTGCCGCGGTAGGGGTTTTCAGACAGCCAGGTGGCGCCGAGCGGCGGCAGACCGTCGGCTTCGACCGCCGGGGCGACGGCCACTTCGTTGGCCGCGGCCAAGCTTGAAAGAAACGCGGTGAATAACACGACGAGCAGTTTCTGCATGGTTATTCCCAGTCGGTCGGGCAGCCGGTGCAGCCCTCAAAATCGGCATCGTGAAATACCGCGAAACGGCGATAGGTGCCGGAAAGGTTGGCCTGCCGGAAGTTGACCGTGAAGAATTTGGTCTCCTGCAGGTTGGCGTTGGTCAGGCGGGCACCGACAAACCAGGCAAAATTGGCTTTCGCCGCTTCCAGGTTGGCGGCGGTCAGGTCGGCATTGGTGAAATCGGTACGGAACAGGCGGGCGAATTCGAGATCGGCACCGATCAATTTGGCGCCGCGAAAGGTCGCCGTCGGCGCACTGAGCTTGCTCAGCCTGGCGCCACTCAGGTCGGCGCCATCGAGATTGGCTCCGGCCAGGTTGGCGCCGCGCAGATCGGCCCGCGCCAGTTGGGCGCCGCTGAGGTCGGCTCCGGCCAGGTTCTGGCCGGCCAGATTGGCGTGGCGCAGGTCGGCCCCCGGACAGCGGGTATGCGGCCAGATGCCGCAGCCGTTGATGACCAGCGGCACAAAGGGTTCGCCGGCGATTGCTACGGTCGACCCGAAAAAAAGGGCAAAAATGAAATGTCTGGGCATCGTTGTCGCTCGAAAATCGATTCAAACCAAATCATTCCCAGGCTGAGCCAGCGTCCATGCAGCGCTGACCCAGCCTTGCTTGCGGGCAATCCGCAGGCCGGGGGAATCCGGCCTGCAGCGGGAACGGTTGAAGCGAAATGCTCGCTCAGTTCTTCAGCGACTTCGGCAGCTTGAAGACCCACATCGAGCCGCCCTGGGTGACCTGCTTGGTCAGTTCGGCCATGTCGCCACCCCACAGCGGCACGGCGCCGCCGTAGCCGGACTGGATGCCGACAAACTGTTCGCCATCCATTTCCCAGGTGATCGGCACGGAAACCACGCCGGAGCCGGTCTGGAACTTCCACAGCTCCTTGCCGTTCCTGGCGTCGAAGGCCTTGACGTAGCCGTCGGAGGTGCCGGTGAACAACAGGCCGCCAGCGGTGGTCATGGTGCCGGCCCAGAGCGGGAATTTCTCCTTGTGCTCCCAGACGATCTTGCCGGTCTTCGGGTCGAGGGCGCGCAGGGTGCCAACATGGTCGTCGTACAGACGCTTGATGCGGAAGCCCTGGCCGAGGTAGGCGGAACCGGCCTTGTAGGTCAGTTTTTCGGTCCAGTAATCCATCGCCCAGTGGTTGGCCGGGATGTAGAACAGCTCGGTCTGCTGGCTGTAGCTCATCGGCATCCAGTTGGTGCCGCCGAGGAAAGGCGGCGAAACGTAGACGGTATCGCCCTTGTCGGCGCCCGCCTTGGGGGCCGGCGGGCGGTTGCCCTTTTCGATCGGCTTGCCGGTCTTGAGGTCGAAACCGGACGCCCAGGTAATGCCGTCAACGAACGGCCAGGCGCCGATCAGCGAGGTTGGCTTGTTCGGGTAGCCGGCGCCCTTGGCCAGTTTTTCGCGGTCGGTAACGAAGAAGAAGCCGTTGCGGTCGGCGTGGGCCGAGGCCTTGATCAGCTTGCCGCTCTTTGGATCCTTGTACTCGAAGAGAACCACCGAGTTGTTGCCGGAGAAGTCCCAGGCATCGTTCGGCGTGTGCTGGTAGAAGCCCTTGAGCTCGCCGCTGCTGGCGTCGACATAGGCCTGGCCGGAGGTGAACAGGCTGTCCCAGTTGCGCGGGTCGTCGCCTTCCTTGGTCCGGTGCCAGGTATTCCACGGTGCCGGGTTGCCGGCACCGATGACCACGGTGTTGTTATCGACGTCGAAGCTCGCCGTCTGCCACGGCGCACCACCGCCGTGGTTCCAGGCATCGACCAGCTTGCCATCCTTGTCGCGCGGCCACGAAGGCGCCTTGGCGTCGCCGGTGGTGACACTTTCCTTGCCGTTCAGGCGGCCCATGTGGCCTTCGACCAGCGGCCGCGCCCAGACTTCCTCGCCGGTATCCGGATCGCGCGCAAACAGCCAGCCGACAACGCCGAACTCGTCACCCGAAGAACCATGCACCAGCAGCATCTTGCCGCTCTTCTGATCCTTCACGACAAACGGCGCGCCGGTCATCGTGTAGCCGATCTTGTGGTCGCCGAACTTCTTCTTCCAGACGACCTTGCCGGTGTCCTTGTTGAGCGCCACGATGCTGGCGTCGAGCGTGCCGAAGAAAATCTTGTCGCCGTAGATGGCCGGGCCGCGATTGACCACGTCGCAGCAGGGGCGGATGTCTTCCGGCAGACGCGCTTCGTACTCCCACAGGCGCTTGCCGCTCCTGGCGTCGATCGCGAAAATGCGCGAATACGACGAGGTGATATAGATGACGCCATCGTGCACCAGCGCCTGGCCTTCCTGGCCGCGCTGCTTCTCGCCGCCGAAGGAGAAACTCCAGGCCGGCACCAGATGATCGACGTTTTTCGTGTTGATCCGGGTCAGCGGGCTGTAGCGCTGGGCCTTCATGCCGAGGCCGTAGGACAGCACATCGCCGGTCGTCTTGTCGTCGTTGAGAATATCCTCCCAGCTCACCGCCTTGCTGGCCATGGCCGGCGTGCAGAAAGTGGCCGCAAGCAATGCGGCAAGGAGGGTCTGGCGGGGGGTGAAGCGGATCGGTTCCATGTTTTCTTTCGTCTCCTGAATAGTGTCTTTGCTCTCCCGAGGGGCCCGGGTGGCCTGCCCTGATCGACAGACGAGCCGAGTATAGGAAGCGAAATCGCCCGCAGTCTCGGGACAAGCTCCCCGCCAAACCGGGAAATTTTCCCGAGGGCAAGGCAAGCCGGTACGAAACCTGCTGAATCCATGGCATCTCGGGGAAAACAAAGGTCAGGCATGGATCTCAGAAGGCGATTGGTGCTGTATCTCGGCGCGCTGCTCGGCGCCTTGCTGGTCATGGCCATCCTGATCAACCTCCATTCGCTGCGCGGCGATATCCAGGCAGAAGTGAGTGCTTCGCAACGGCTGGTCGCCGTGCTGCTCGACGCCCAGGCCGCGGCGGTCCGGCCGGACGACCTGAAGGCCAAACTGGACAACGCCGGGCTGCGCCACCTGAGCATCAGCCTCGATGCTCCGCCAACGCCAGGCGATGCCGGCCCCCTGGCCAGCCTGCTTGGCATCGCCCCGAGCGCCGAAGCACCGCGAACCCTGCGCCTCGGCGAGCATCTGTTCTATATCGCGCCCAATCCTGCCTCGGAAATTGACGAGCGCCTGGGTGACACTGTTCGACTTTTCATCACCCTGTTGCTCTTTTTTGGAGCAACCCTGCTGGTCGCCTGGTGGGCAGCCGACCGCGCCCTGTCACCGGTTCGCGAACTGGAAGCTGGCCTGCATCGGCTGGCTGCTGGCGCCAGCGACGCCGCCCTGCCCGCCTTCGCGCTGCGCGAGTTCCGCCGCGTGGCCAGCGCCATCGACGCGCTGGCCGCCGCCCTGGGCAGTTCGCGCGCCGCCCAGCACCAGCTCGCCCGCCGCCTCATCGCCGTGCAGGAAGAAGAGCGCCGGACGCTGGCAAGGGAATTGCATGACGAGATGGGGCAAACGCTGACAGCCATCGGCGTCACCGCCGCTTTTCTCGAACGCAATGCGCCGCGCCTCGATGCACAGCGCGTCACCGAATGCGCCGAAGATCTGCGCCGCGACGTGCGAACCAGTGGCGAGCAGTTGCGCGCCATGCTCAAGCGCTTGCGGCCACACGGCCTCGACGCGCTGGGTCTGGCCAGCGCGCTGCGCGAGCTGGTGGCGAGCTGGCAGCAACGCGAGTCGGGCATCGATTTCCGGCTGGAGATGCCGACGCAACTACCGGCGCTCGGCGAAACGGCGGCGCTGGTCTTGTACCGCGTCGTGCAGGAAGCTGTGACCAATGTCGTTCGCCACAGCGGCGCCCGGCATTGCCGCATCGGCATCAAGGCGGCCGGCGGTACTTTGAGGTTATGTGTCGAAGACGATGGCAAGGGCCTGCCCGAAGTCGGCCCGGCCCGCCGGGGCGGACTGCTCGGCATGGAGGAAAGGCTGGACATGGCAGGCGGCAGTCTGACAATTGCAAGCGTCGAACCGACGGGGCTATGCCTGCTGGCCAGCCTGCCGGTAAGGACAGAAGAACAACAGGAGGAGGAACTCGCATGATTCGCATCATTCTGGTCGACGACCACGCCATCGTCCGTACCGGCTACCGCCGTCTGCTCGATGCAGAACCCGGCATGCAGGTGGTGGGCGAAGCCGCCTGTGCCGACGAGGCCAACGCGCTCGTCCTGCGCACCACGGCCGACGTCGCCCTGATCGACCTCAGCCTGCGCGGTAGCAGCGGTATCGAAGCCATCCGCGGCATGCTGACCCGCCAGCCCGGCCTGAAAGTGCTCGTTCTCTCCATGCACGAAGGGGCCGGCCACATCACCCAGGCCCTGAAAAGCGGCGCCATGGGCTACCTGACCAAATATTGCGAACCCGGTGACGTGATCGACGGAATCCGCCGCATCGCCGCCGGCAAGCGCGTCTTCTCGCCGGAAATTGCCCAGGTGCTGGCCGAGGAAGCCATCGACGGCGATGGCGCCCTGGCCCATCTCACGCCGCGCGAATTTGAAGTCCTGCGCATGCTGGCCCATGGCGAATCGGCCAGCTGCATTGCCAATTCGATGCACCTGAGCCCGAAAACTGTGCTCAACTACCTTACCCTGATCCGGCAGAAGCTCAATGCCGACAACGATTTCAAGCTGCTTCACCTGGCCGCACGGCATGGCCTGGTGGACATGAGCAGAACCATCAATGCCTGAACCCCGCCCCTTTCAACAATCAACAATCCGGAGTACAGAAATGTTCCGTCACCACACACTGGCCGCGCTGCTCGCCTGCAGCCTGATCACCCCCGCCGCCTTGGCCGATGCCAAGCTCGATACCGACATGAAGAAACTGGCCGTCTCCAGCGGCTGCACGACCTGCCACGGCATCGAAAAGGACAAACCGGGCCCTGACGGCATGAAGCCGATCGGCCCCGCCTGGATCGATGTTGCCGCCCAGTATCGCGGCAAGCCGGGCGCCACCGAATTCCTCACCCGCGTTGTCCAGGAAGGCTCCAACCCCTATTCCAGCCACTGGCGGAACCGTGTTTCCGGCATCGCCATGCCGCCCAATGCCGTCGCCATCAGCCCGGCCGATACCCGCCAGCTGGTTTCCTGGATACTGTCGCTGAAGTAAGCAGCAGCCGCGTTGCCGGCTGACCGGCCCAATCTTCTGGAGTCTCCGTCCATGCACAAAACCTCCCTCGCCGCCCGTCTCGCGGCGTCTCTCGCCGGCCTGTTGCTGGCTGTCTGCTGCGGCGCCGCTTCGGCCGGCGAGCGCGCCACCTCGCGGGAAGCCCGCGCCATGTTCGATCAGGCCGTGAAGTATCTGCAGGCCAACGGCCCCGAGAAATCCTGGGCCGCCTTCAGCGACCGCAAAGGCCCCTTCGTCAAGAAAGACCTTTACGTCTACGTGATCGACCGCCGGGGTACCTACGTCGCCAACGGCGCGGCGCCCGACACGCTGGTCGGCCTCAACGTGCTCGACAGCGTCGACGCCGCCGGCACGCCGCTCTTCCGCCACATGATCGCGGTCACCGACAAGCAGACGGAAGCGCGCATCCGCTACGTCTGGCTCAATCGCAAGACCAATCATGTCGAGCCGAAGAACGCCTGGCTGCACCGCTCCGGTGACTACATCCTCGGCGTCGGCTACTACTCGCCGCACGCCACGGCGATCGATGCCCAGAAGCTGCTCGGCGAGGCAGTCGCTTTCGCCATCCAGAACGGCATGGGCAATGCCACCAAGGCATTCAACGACGGCCGCGGGGCTTTCGTGCATGACGACCTTTATGTTTTCGCCGTCAATCTCGACAGCGGAAAATTCGAGGCGCACGGCATGAACCCGGCATGGACCGGCACCGACGCGCGCGACCTGCACGATGTCGAAGGCCACGCCCTGATCCAGGAAATGATCGACCAGGCTAAAACCAAGGGCACCGGCGTCGTCGATTACGTCTGGCGCAATCCGGTCACCAACGCCGTCGAGCGCAAACGCTCCTTCATCCAGCGCGTCGACAACAGCCTGCTCGGCGTTGGCTACTACCTCGACTGAACGCTAGCGTAGTGCTGCGCTAGCCCCGGATTCAGCCATTTCAAAATTGGCCAAAATTTCCGGTTGACCGTAGCAATCCTAGAACCGGCCCACGTGGCCGGTTTTTTTTCGCCGCCCCGTTTTCCAATTGCCGACGCGTCGTCGACGGTAGATACTGGACACGGATGGGGTGTGTTGCGTTGCGCCATCTGTCCGCAAGAGCCGGGATGTCATTGTTCGCGGGCCTACCCGGCCGCCATCCGCGAAGAGGGAGATCATCATGTTTGCGCCATTGAATCGGCTCAGTATCCGCAACCGGATCTGGAGCATCGTTGCCATTTTCATTGGCAGCGTCCTGCTGACCAGCGTCATCGATGTCACAACGTTGCGCAACGCCCTGCACCAGGACAAGGAAGGGAACATCCGGCAACTGGTCGAAAATGCGCACAGCGTTCTGGCGCATTATCAGGAACTCGAACGATCCGGCAGCCTGAGCCGCGCCGCCGCCCAGGCTATGGCCATCGCCACCATCAAGGGCATGCGCTACAACGGCAAGGATTATTTCTGGCTCAACGACAACCAGACGCCACCGCGCATGGTCATGCACCCGATCTCGCCGGAACTCGACGGTCAACCGCTGCTCGGCGACAAATTCAACTGCGTGACCAGCATGCGCAACGGCACCGAAGGCCCGTTTGTGCCAACCGATGGCAAGAAAAACCTGCTCCAGGCCTTCACCGAACTGGTCGCCCAAACTGGCCACGGCTATGTCACCTACCCGTGGCCCAAGGTCAATCCGGACGGCAAAAGCACACAGGACAGATTCCCCAAGCTTTCCTATGTCAAAGGCTTTGCCCCATGGGGGTGGACGGTCGGTTCCGGCATCTACATCGACGACATCGATGCCGCCGTGCATGCCCGGGCCATCCAGCACCTTTTCCACGTACTCGGGATTGCCTCCGCCCTGCTGCTCCTGGCCAGCCTGATTGCCGGCAGCATCACCGCTCCGCTGAAAGCCACGATGCGCGCCATGCACGACATCGCCCACGGCAACGCCGGACTCGACCAACGCCTGGCCGTTGAAGGACGCAGCGAAATCGCCGAACTGGCCGGCAATTTCAATGACATGCTCGATCACATCGAGCGCCGCGACGAGGCTCTCCTCAAGCAGCAAGCCGGCCTCGAGCAGGAAGTTTCGCGGCGTACGGCCAGCCTGCGCGAAGCCAACCGGCAACTGGATGCCGAACTGGCCGAGCGCAAGCGCATCGAGAAGATCATCTCCGCCGGTAAATCCCGCATGCACGCCCTGCTCGACGCCACCGACGAAGCCGTCATGCTGCTCGCGCCGGACGCCACGGTGCTCGAGATCAACGCCTTCGCCGCCCGCCGCTTCGGCAGGACGCCGCAGCAGATGATCGGGACGAACTTCCTCGATCACATGCCGGCGGAACTGGCCAAAACCCGCGGCGCCATGATGCGGGCTGCCGTTGCCAGCGGAGACATCGTCCGCTTCCAGGACCAGCGCGGCTCGACCTGGTTCGACAACAACCTCTTCCCGGTCAAGGACGAAGGCGGGGTCATCGAGAGTGTCGCCGTTTTTGCCAAGGACATCTCCGAACAAAAGCGCGTTCAGATGGACGAGGAGCTTTTCCTGCAACTGGGCACCGTCCTCATGCGCTGGGGTGTCGACTCGCGGGCCATCGCCCAGATTTTCTGCGACGGCATTCTGCCCATGTTCAATCTCGACGCCGCCTGCATCGTCGTTATCGGCAAGGATGGCCTGCTTTCCCTCGCCGCCACGGCCGGCAACGTGGCCAGGACCGTCATCGAAGATATCGCCGGTAGCGGCAACGAGGGCCCGGCATGCCAGCCCCTGGCCGAACTCATGGCCAGCGGCCGGCACCAGGTAGTCCATATCGAAAACGAGAGCTGCCCCCTCTGCGTGGCCAACCCCCAGGCGCCCTCCGCCCGCACCGCCATCCTGCTCCCCCTGAAAATCCATGGCGAACACTGGGGCGTTCTCGCGCTGTACGGCAAGGAGCCCGATCAGTTTGACGACAGCCTGCTGCAGCAACGCCTGCTGGCCAGTGCCAACCGCCTGGTCATTACCCTCGAATCCGCCCTGCGCCAGGAAAGACTGGCCCTCTTCGACCTCGCCCTGGCGGAAGTCGGCAATGCGGTGATGATCACCGATGCCGAGAGCAAGATCATCTGGGTCAATCACTCCTTTAGCCAGCTTTCCGGCTATACCAACGAGGAACTGCACGGCCAGCCGCCCCGCATTTTCAACTCCGGCACCCAGGATGCCGTGTTCTTCCGACACTTCTGGGAGAGCATCTCGGGCGGCAACACTTGGCGCGGTGACATCGTCAACCGGCGCAAGGACGGCAGCCTGTACACCGCCAGCCAGATGGTGACCCCCCTGTTCAACGCCGAAGGCAAGATCAGCCACTACATCGCCGTGCTCGAGGACATCAGCGAACGCAAACGCCAGGAACTGGAACTCAAGAAAAACTACGAGCATTTGCGCGTCCTCAACGAGCAACTGGAAAACGCCCAGAACCAGCTCCTGCAGTCGGAAAAAATGGCCTCCATCGGCCAGCTCGCCGCCGGCGTCGCCCACGAGATCAACAACCCGATCGGCTTCGTCAACTCCAACCTGGGCACCCTCAAAAACTATGTCGACGAACTGCTCAACGTCATCCACGCCTACAGCGCCGCCGACCCGCTACTCGCCGGGCACCCCGAGTTCAGCGCCAGCATCGCCGCCCGCAAGGCAGAAGCCGACCTCGATTTCCTCGGCGATGACATTCAGAGCCTGATCAAGGAATCGCGCGAAGGTATCGCCCGCGTCACCCGGATCGTCCAGGACCTCAAGGACTTCTCGCGCATCGACAGCATGGACTGGGCCGAGGCCAATCTCGAGCAAGGGCTGGACAGCACGCTCAATATCGCGATGAACGAAATCAAGTTCAAAGCCGACATCGTCAAGGAATATGCCGGCATCCCCGACATCGAATGCCTCGGCTCGCAATTGAACCAGGTATTCATGAACCTCCTCGTCAACGCCGCCCACGCCATCGAAACTCGCGGCACCATCACCATCCGCACCGGCAGGACGGACGACGCGGTCTGGGTCGAAATCGCCGATACCGGCCGCGGCATCCCGCCGGAAAACCTCAAACGCATCTTCGACCCCTTCTTCACCACCAAAGCCGTCGGCAAAGGCACCGGCCTCGGCCTCTCACTCGCCTACAGCATCGTCCAGAAACACCACGGCAAACTCGACGTCAGCAGCAAAGTCGGCGTCGGCAGTTGCTTCCGTGTGGAGATTCCGGTGCGGCAACCGGCGCCGGCAGAGGCAAGCTCCGTCGCAGTCTGAGGCGGGGACGCCTATCGGATTGGCTCCCGGCTTGAGCGCGCGGCTCGGCCAGATCGCTTTTGTTCTGGCGTCCTGCAAACTGACTGCTCCATTCCTGAACACCTGTTGAGCTGTTGATCACGCCGGGGTCTGCTCCCGGCTGTGCAGAATGCCTTCTCCGGCAAACCAAGTCTTTGAAAATTGGCCATTTTTTCCGGTTGACCGTAGGAATGGCATGGCTGGCACACGGCATGCACATTAGATGGCACGAGTCACGGCAGGTCATTTCAGGAATCAACCGAATCTGCCGGCTTCGAGTTAGCCCTTTGAATTACCAATTTCCAACTTCATTCAAGAACACTGGAGACAACCATGATTTATGCAGCTCCCGGCGCCGCTGGTGCCAAGATCGCCTACAAGGCCCAGTACAACAACTTCATCGGCGGCAAGTGGGTTGCCCCGGTCAAGGGTGAATACTTCGACGTCGTCACCCCGACGACCGGCAAGGTCTACACCAAGGTCGCCCGCTCCTCAGCCGAAGACATCGAGCTGGCGCTTGACGCTGCTCACGCTGCGGCTGATGCCTGGGGCAAGACCGGCGCCGCCGAACGTGCCAACGTTCTGTTGAAGATCGCCGACCGCCTCGAAGCCAATCTCGAACTGCTCGCTTACGCTGAAACCGTCGATAACGGCAAGGCCATCCGCGAAACGCTGAACGCCGACATCCCGCTCACCGTCGACCACTTCCGTTACTTCGCCGGCTGCCTGCGCGCCCAGGAAGGCGCCCTCTCCGACATCGACGAAAACACCGTCGCTTACCACTACCACGAGCCGCTCGGCGTCGTCGGCCAGATCATCCCCTGGAACTTCCCGATCCTGATGGCGGCCTGGAAACTGGCCCCGGCCATCGGCGCTGGCAACTGCGTGGTTCTCAAGCCGGCCGAATCGACCCCGATCTCCATCCTGATCCTGGCTGAACTGATCGCCGACCTGCTGCCGCCGGGCGTGCTGAACATCGTCAATGGTTTCGGTCGCGAAGCCGGCATGCCGCTCGCCACCAGCAAGCGCATCGCCAAGATCGCCTTCACCGGCTCCACCTCCACCGGCCGCGTCATCGCTCAGGCCGCTGCCAACAACCTGATCCCGGCTACGCTGGAACTGGGCGGCAAGTCGCCGAACATCTTCTTCGCCGACGTCATGGACAAGGATGACGGCTTCCTCGACAAGGCTATCGAAGGCATGGTTCTGTTCGCCTTCAACCAGGGCGAAGTGTGTACCTGCCCGTCGCGCGCCCTGATCCAGGAATCGATCTACGACAAGTTCATGGAACGTGTGTTGGCCCGTGTTGCTGCCATCAAGCAAGGCAACCCGCTCGACACCGACTGCATGATGGGTGCCCAGGCTTCCCAAGAGCAGATGACCAAGATCATGTCCTACCTCGAAGTAGGCAAGCAGGAAGGCGCTGAATGCCTGATCGGCGGCGCCCGCGCTGTCCTCGAAGGCGACCTGGCTGGCGGTTACTACATCCAGCCGACCCTGTTCAAGGGCCACAACAAGATGCGCATCTTCCAGGAAGAAATCTTCGGGCCGGTTCTTGCCGTGACGACCTTCAAGGACGAAGCCGACGCGCTGGCCATCGCCAACGACACCCTCTACGGCCTCGGCGCCGGCGTCTGGAGCCGCAACGGCAACGTCGCCTACCGCATGGGTCGCGCCATCAAGGCCGGCCGTGTCTGGACCAACTGCTACCACGCCTACCCGGCGCACGCAGCGTTCGGCGGCTACAAGGAATCCGGCATCGGCCGCGAAACCCACAAGGTCATGCTGGACCACTATCAACAGACCAAGAACCTGCTCGTTTCGTACAGCGAAAGCAAGCTGGGCTTCTTCTAAACCGGGCATCTCCTCCACTGGCCGCACAGTTTTGCGGGCAACTCTTTGGGGGCGGGCAACCGCCCCCCTTTTTTGGGAGAAATTCATGGTCGATCGTGTCATTTGTACGCCGGCAACGCTTGAACTCATTGCGCTCCTGAAACAGCAATACGGCCCGGAACTCATGTTCCACCAGTCCGGAGGCTGTTGCGACAACAGCGCCGCCAACTGCTACCTGCCCACCGACCTCACCATCGGCCCCTACGACGTCCATCTCGGTGACATCGGCGGCGTGCCTTTCTACATCAGCGCCTCGCAATACGAATACTGGAAGCATACGCAACTGATCATTGACGTCATCGACGGATCGGGCGGCACCTTCTCGCTCGAAGGCAACACCGGCAAGGCTTTCCACACCCGTTCGCGGCTGTTCACCGACGCCGAATGGGCCGAACTGCAGGCGGCTGGCCTCGTTTAATCCAAGGAACCATTCACATGAACAAGCAACTGAGCTCCACCCTGCTGCCGCTGCTCGCAGCCACTCTCTTTGTCGCCCACGCTCCGGCCAAGGCCGCCGATGGCGAAGCCATCGTCAAGAAAGCCCGTTGCGTCGCCTGCCATGCCGTTGACCAGAAGCGCGTCGGCCCGGCCTACAAGGACGTCGCCGCCAAATACAAGGGTGACGCCAAGGCGCCGGAAGTCCTGTTCGAGAAAGTCCGCCACGGCGGCTCCGGCAACTGGGGCACGGTCCCGATGATCCCCCACCCGGCCGACAAGATCAGCGACGACGACCTGCACGCCGCGATCCAGTGGGTCCTCTCGCTGCACTGAGCTTTCGCTCACCCCGCTTGCTGCTGTAGGGCGCCGGGCCGGCCACCAGGCCGGCCGAGCGCCCGGCTGGCCGTTTCCCACGGTCAACCGGAAATAAAAGCCAAAATCAAAATCGACATGCGGCACGCAGGCCGCAGATTGCCCGGCCTGAATGGGCCAGTCCTTGGTAAAATTGACCGCTTTTTCTGGCGAAAGAAGCGGAGAGCAAGATGAGCACCCTAACCACAGGCGATCGAGTGTTACACCCCAACCAGCAGGAATGGGGTCTCGGCAAGGTGCTCAGCGCAACGCCCGACAATCTCGATGTATTTTTTGTCGGCGCCGGCCGCAAGCGCCTTTCACGTTCCTTCATCAAACTCGAAAAAGCCGAAGGCGCGGCCTCGAAACACCGCCTCCTCGACAACCTCATCGTCGCCTCCGAGATGGTCAGCGACGATTATGTGACGATCCCCATGGCGATTGACCGCTTCATGGAGAAATACCCCAACGGTTTCGAGGACGCCGATTTCATCAAGAGCGCGCGCGAAACCAATCTGCGCGGCCAGAAGATGTGCGCCCAGTTGCTGAGCCATGAAGAGCTGTCGCGGCTCATCGGCGAAGGCAGTTTCGACGCCGTCTGCGACCGTGCCCGGCACGTCGAAACCAGCGCCAACCTGCTGACCAAGAGCGAGCGCAAGGTGCTGCACGAAGCCATCGAGCTGCCCGCCTGCCAAAAGCTGTTCTCGCTGGCCCTGGCCGATCTGCTCTACGGAACCGAAGCCGAGGAAGCGCGCTTCAAGCACTTCCTGCGCACGCTCGGCATCCTCGAGCTGAACAAATGGCCGTTTGCGACGCTGTTCAGCTTCCTCCGCCACCCGCAGCAATCCGCCTACATCAAGCCGAGCGCCATCCAGAACGCCGCCAAGGCGCTGTGCTGGCGCATCAATTACAAGCCCGAGCCGAACTGGAAGACCTACGATGCGGTCACCCGGCTCTACAGCTACGTCCGCACCAACCTGCTCGAAGAAGGCCTGATGCCGCGCGACCTGGTCGACGTGCAAGCCTTCATCTGGTCCGTCGCCCAGAAATAACCCCAAATTCAGAAAGGAAAAACATGAACGCCCAAGCCCTGGCCGAAAAACTCAACAAGCTCGGATTCACCCCCGTCTCCCTGAGCGAACCATCAAAACGCGTCGACGGGATGATCGTCTTCACCAAGGGCGTGCATGTTCAGGTACCGCTGCATGGTGACGAACCCAACGTCGTCCTTGAAAGCGACGACGGCAATCTGGAGTTTTACGATGCCCAGGGCAAGATCGAGGATCTGATCGCCGATTTGAAGGCCGCCCTGCAGAACGAACAGGCCATGCTGTCGCGCTGAACCGGCCGGAAAGGCGCCCGCCTCAGCGCGGCGCCCAGCCGCCGCAAACCGGAAAGACCTGGCCGACAAAGCAATTGGCCGCGTCGCTGCACAGATAGGCAGCAAACTCGGCATCCTCCTCGGCGCTGACCAGCCGCCCGAGCGGAACCTCGCGCTTGAGGCGCTCCTGAAAACGCGGGTCGGCCTGAACTTCGGGGGGAAAGTAGGTCGGGTTCTCGACGAAATTCTGGGCGATGGCATTGACCTGGACATTGTGCGGCGCGACTTCGACGCCAACAGCCTGTACGTAGGCCAGTTGGGCGCCGCGCGCCGCGCTGTAGGTCGACCGCCCCTTCATGCCGCGCAGGGCGGAAGCGCTGCCCATGACCAGGATCTTGCCCGAACGGCGGGCGATCATCGCCGGCAACACGGCCCGGCACAGCCGCGCCAGCGGATGAACGAGCACACCGAAAACATCGTTCCACTCGGCTTCCGAAACCTCGGCCACCGCCGTGCCGGGGGCCGGAATGGCCAGGTTGGCGACGAGAACGTCGATCGGCCCGGCCTCGGCAACCACGGCGGCCGGCGCCCCGACCTCGACGAGATCGGCGGTATTGGCGATCACCGTGGCCCCGTGCCGGGCCAACACCGCGCACAGCACCGGCCCCATGAACTGGTCGGCCTGGGTGACCAGTACCCGTTTACCAAGAAGATTTTGCTCGGGCATGGCGGCTCCTTTGGCGAGGTGGCGGCGACGCCTCAGGGGGCCGCGGGCGGTGTGGTGAGCGTCTCGAGACGATCCTCCACCTCGCCGATGTAGGCGGCAAGCGTGTTCGCGGACTGCTCGGAAAAGGCGCGGAAATCGTGTTCAAGCTGATCGATCCGGGCAATCACGGCAGTTTTCGATTCAAGGTTCAGGCTCGACTGCCGGGCCAGCTCCGCCTCCAGGAAAGTGCGCAATTCGGTAAACCGCGAGGCCTCGGCGCGGTCGGCCAGTTCCCGGTTGGTGTGCAACTCGCGTGAATTGCGGCGGGCTTCAAGGAGGACAGAGCCTTGCAGGTAGAGCACATAGACCAGAAACAGCGCGGTAACGAAGACGAGCAGCCCGAGCATGACCAGCCCCAGCGGCATTTGCACCGAGGTGAAGCCGAGCCACAAGTCGGTCGGCGACAGGAAGACCCCCCAGTTCAGGGCGGTGAAGGCGGCGATCAAGGCCAGAATGAGCAGCAACAACAGGGATTGGAGTTTCATGACTAGTTTCCTGATTGACTGATGTTTTTGGGAATTCACCCGAAACCGGCATCAGGCCATACTGCACCGGAAAGAACTCCAGCATATCACGCGTTTCCGGCCAGCCAGGTGCGGCAGCACACGCAAAAAAAAACCACCCGATGGTGGCGATGGATTTTCTTTTTGGCTGTTTTTTCCGGTTGACCGTAGCAATCGGTATTACTTTAGTCAGAGCACATTGCTGCACCGTGAAGCAGCTGTTCAGTTTTTGAACAACCTGCCGGGCAACATGCGTTGCAAAGTGCCATCACGCTGGAGGGCGTGTTTGAGGCCGCCGGCGATGTGCAGGGCAACAAAACCGGCCAGGCTCCAGACCAAGGCAACATGGGCTTGTTTGAAGGCGCCGTTGAGCGTTTCGTCAGGCCAGCCGAGCTTGGGCAGTGCGATGCCGAAGAACTTGATGGCGTAGGGCGTGAAGGACGAGGCGAGAAAGCCGGCCAGCGGCGCCAGCAGGAGCAAGGCGTAAAGCGCATGGTGAGTGGCGGTGGCGAGTTTCGCTTCCCAGCCGCTAACCTCCAGTTTCGGCGCCGGATGACCGCGGCGCCAGGCCAGACGGGTGGCGATGAGGATCAGCGCGAGCAGGCCGAGGGACTTGTGCAGCCCGTAGGCAGCACTGCGCTCGGCGCCCTTGGGCAGATCGACCATGGTCCAGCCCAGCCAGAGCAGCCAGATGACGACGACGGCCTGCGCCCAGTGCAGCGCGATGGCCGGCAGCGTGTAGCGCTGGCCGCTCATTGGATGCTGACACCCCAGGGCAGCTGGCCGACTTCGATGTCAGCCAGCTTTTTGTAGCTGGCCGTATCGATGACGGAAACCGTGCCGGAGCGACCATTGGCCACGTACAGCTTGGTGCCGTCCGGGGTGATTGCCATGTTCCACGGGCGCTTGCCGACTTCGACGGTGGCGACGACGGTGTTGCTGGCGACGTCGATGGCCATCACCGACGGATCTCGCCCGTTGGAGACGAAGACGCGCTTGCCGTCCGGGTGAACAGCGATCCCCGCTGGGTACTGGCCTGCCGGGATTTCAGCCAGGACGCGGCGTTCGGCGACGTCGATGACGTAAACCTTGCTGGCAACTTCGCTGGCCACATAAGCCCGGCTGCCGTCGGGCAGGAAGCCGATGCCGCGCGGCCGCTTGCCGACCGGAACGCTGGCCACTTGCTTGCGCGCCTTCACATCGACGACATCGACCTGCTCGGCCTCTTCGGCGCTGACGTAGAGCCAGCGGCCGTCCGGGCTGAACACGGCATGCTCCGGGTTCTTGCCATGCACCTTGATGCGGGCCAGTTCCTTGCCCTCGGGCGCAGCGAGCAGGACGACACTGTTGTCGTCCTCGACCGCCACGGCGAGCAGCGTGCCATCGGCCGAGAGGCTGACGCCTTCCGGCGAATCGCCGACGAGAACAGTCTTGAGCAATTGCCCGGTAGCGGTATCGACGATGAGCAGACTGCCCGTCTTGCCGTCGCTCAGGTACAACCTGCCGCCTCCGCTGGCAATGCCGCGCGGCCGCACGCCGACCGCAAAGTCGCGCAGGCGCTGGTCGGTGGCGGTATCGATGACGCTGACAGTCGCCGTTTTTTCGTTCGGCACGTAGGCCATCGGAGCGGCCAGCGCAAGGCCGGCAAATGCGCCGACCAGGGCAGCCATGAGGAGTTTCGGCAGGGTTCGTTGCATGCTCAGCCCGCCTGATGCGTAATGCCGTGACGCTTGAAGATATCGGCAATCGAGCCATCCTTCTTCAAGTCGGCCAGGGCATTGCCGATCGCTTCGGCCAGGGCCTGATCCTCGACCTTGACGGCCATGCCAAGCTTCCAGCTATCGACTTTCAGTTCGGCAAATTTCGGGCTTTCGAGAACCAGATTGCCCTGCCCCTGGGTCGCCGCTTCGAGCTCGGCACGTGGCGCCAGAACAGCCGCCACCTTGCCTTCGGCCATCCCCTTGGCGGCTTCGGCAACGTTCTTGAAATGCACGACGTTCTCGCGCAGGCGGCCATTGAGCACACCGAGCATGAAGGAGTCAGCCAGCGATGCCGTTTCGACACCGATTTTCTCGCGCGTGAAGATTTCCAGCGCGACCGCTGCCGAGCCGGCCAACGGTTTCGGCACGCGCTCCGGATTGCGCGCCAGGGCAAGCGTTTCGACGTGGTAGGTACCGAAAATACGGACCTTGTCGTTGGCCCGTGCCAGGTATTCGTCTACCGGCACATGCATCATCACGTCGGACGGCGGCGTGCCCAGGTAATGGCCTTTCCAGACCATGTTGCGCAGGTCGTCGTTCATGTCTTCATCGGCGTTGTAGCCGACGACTTCGGCAGTCAGGCCGAGCTTTGCGGCAATCGCCCGGGCGACGTCGGCATCGATGCCCTTGCCACCACTGATCGAATACGGCGCGAAATCGTTATACACCGCAACGCGCAACCGGCCGCGCTGGCGGATCGTTTCGAGGCCATCGGCCAGCGCCGGCAAGGCGGCGGCCATGGGCAGGGCGGCAAGCGCTTTCAGCCAGCGGCGGCGATCATTCTTCATGGACGGTTTCCAGCCACGAACGGATGGTCCACATGGCTTCCTGGCTGAAGATGCCTTCGAACGGAGGCATGTAGACACGACCGTCGCGCACGGCGCCGTGGCGAATGCGATTCAGGAAGATTTCATCGCCTTCGTCACCAGCAGGCAGGTAGCGCAGATCCGGGGCGATACCGCCGGAAATGGCGCCCAGGCCGTGACAACGGGCACAGTTCTGGTTGAAGGCTGAACTGCCGATGGCAATGGCGGTCTTATTACCACGGTAGGGATTGCTCTTGAGCCATTCAGTGCCGACTGATTTCAAGCCGGAAGTGTCCACTGCTTGCGGCGTAACGTCGCCGTGAGCAAAAACCTGCGGTGCGGCCGTGCAGATGAAAAGGGCTGCGGCAACAGCGCTGATGTGTCGGAACGGATGTTTCACAATGTCTCCTTGTTTGATTGCGGGATACTGCCTTTGTGACAAAGCTTCTGCAAACCCTGTGCCAGCTCTTCGATCGGAATGAGAAATCGCCGTGTTACAGCCCATTGCAGGAGAGGGCAAAAAACCGCTGGTTTGAGTGAGACTTGGCACGGCACTTGCTCAAAGGTGTAGCGCACTGCTCGCTACATTGCTAATAAAAAGGGCAGGTGTTACGTTATGAAACAACACAACTATAAATAGCTCTAAATAGACATAGAGACGTCGCCGGAGGAGAGATGGGACAGATACAACTATTGGCTGACATACACGGCCAGCGCCTGCAACAGGCTCGACAACTCTTTTTTGCCGAAGGTGCCTTGCCCGACGGTTTGATCGATCCGGTCATCATTCGTTCCTGGGAACGTTGCCGGCGCTTCGGCCTGGGCGAAGGCAACGCCATCCCGGCCGTCGAGGCCATGGACCGCATTGCCCTGAAAACAGAACAGGACCGCAACCGCTTCCTGCTCGCCCAGGGGCGGCCGATCATGGAGCATGTCTACGAGCAGATTCGCGAATCCGGCAGCATGGTCATCCTGGCCGACGCCAACGGCCTGCTCCTCGAAACGGTCGGCGATGCCGACTTCGTGGACCGCGCCGACCGCATTGCACTGGCTGCCGGTGCTTCGTGGGATGAAAACCAACGCGGCACCAACGCCATCGGCACCGCACTGTCCGAGGAAGGTCCGGTCTCCATACTTGGCGGCGAACATTATCTTGAGCGCAACGGCTTTCTGACCTGCTGCGCCAGCCCGATCTTCGGGCCGGATGGCCGTCTCATCGGCGTTCTCGACATTTCCGGCGACTATCGCAGCTACCAGAGCCACACGCTGGGACTGGTCCGCATGTCTTCGGCCATCGTCGAAAAACGGCTGTTCGAATCGATGCACGCCCGCGACATCCTCGTCTGCTTCCACGCCCGCGCCGACTACCTCGGCAGCCCGAAGGAAGGCATCGCCGCCGTTTCGCCGGACGGCCAGGTGCTGGCCATGAACCGCAACGGTACCGAACTGCTCGGCATTCGCCAGGTCGACGCCGTGCGCCGCGACTTTTCGATGGTTTTCGAAAGCAACCTGTCGGCCCTCATCGACCGCCTGCGCCACATGCAGCAAAGCAGTTACGAGATCAACGTCAATGGCAAATCCCTGCACGTCCAGCTGCGCGGTCAGTTGCCACCGCTATCGGTAGCCGGCCGCGTCTACGACGAACCGGCCTCCCTGCGCTCGCCGCGCCGGCCCGACGCCGCTGTCCAGTCGGGCCCGACGCTCGATACCCTGAACACTGGCGACGCCCGCCTGCAAGCCGCCATCGAGCGTGCCCGGCGCATTCTCGGCAAAGACATCCCCATCCTCATCCAGGGCGAATCAGGTGCCGGCAAGGAAATGTTCGCCAAGGGCTTCCACAACAGCGGCCCGCGCTGCACCGGCCCCTTCGTCGCCCTGAACTGCGCATCGATCCCGGAAACCCTGATCGAATCCGAACTATTCGGCTACCAGGGCGGCGCCTTCACCGGCGCCCGCAAGGAAGGCGCGCCAGGCAAGATCCAGCAGGCGCATGGCGGCACGCTGTTCCTCGACGAAATCGGCGACATGCCGCTCAACCTGCAGGCCCGCCTGCTGCGCGTGCTGCAGGAGCGTTGCGTCACGCCGCTGGGCAGCACGCGGGCGATCCAGGTCGATATTTCGCTGGTCTGCGCAACCCACCGTAAATTGCGTGAAGAAGTCGCCCGCGGCGCCTTCCGCGAAGACCTTTATTACCGGCTCAACGGCATGAGCGTGACCATGCCCGCCCTGCGCGAGCGGACCGACATCCGCGCCCTGGTCGCCAAGATCGCTGCCTCCGAAACGACCACCCGCAGTCTGCAGGTGCGCTTCTCCGACAAGGCCCAGCAGGCCATCGAGAACTACGCCTGGCCGGGCAACATCCGCCAGCTGTTCAATGTCATCCGGGTCGCCATCGCCCTGCTCGACGACGACGAATCGCTGATTTCCGAAGCTCACCTGCCGGAAGAGCTATTCGAAACAATCATTGCCAGCCCGCCCGGCGCGCAGCAAGGTTTCGACCCATGGGCCGCAGCCCCGCTGGAAGGCGCCAACAGCATGGATGCGATCAGCCGCCAGGCCGCCATGCGTGCCCTCGATGCCGCCGGCGGCAACATCTCCTCAGCCGCCCGCCAGCTCGGCATCAGCCGCAATACGCTGTATCGCAAGCTGGGCAGGATGTAGGAAGGCAGTTATTAGTCGTCAGTTGCTAGTTATCAGCTGCTGGCAAAACCTTTAGCCAAACGCTACAGACCGACCAGCAGCGGATTCCGTGTCAGCGCCACGCTGACGATGTAGGCGTAGGCCAGCACGGCCAGCCACAAGTAGCGCATCCGGATCGCCATGGTCCGGCCGCGTTTGAGCGCCATCATGCCGAGCAGGATATAGGCGAGCAGGCCGAAGAGCTTGGCGGTCAGCCAGCCGTTCACAAACGGGTACTGGCCGCTCAACCAGGCCACGGTCAGGGCGCTGCCGAGCAGCAGGGTATCGACGATATGCGGCAGGATGCGCGTCAGTCGGTGCTGGCGCAGCGGCGATTCGCGCCGCATCCACCAGCCGCGCAGACAGAAGCCGAGGCCGCTGAGGACGACACAGGTGACGTGCAGATGTTTGAGGGCGAGATAGCTCACTGCGCAGCAAGTCTGGCCGCGAGAGCAGCCTCGATGTCGGCCAGATGCCCGCGATAGCGCCGGATGGCGCATGCCAGATTCCACCACAGCCAGCCGTTGGCCACGGCGAAGGCCAGCCCGGCCGGCCGGGCCAGCCAGACCGGAAAGAAAATGGCGGCCAGCAACAAGGCCAGGGCCGCGGCATGGGCGAGCATCTGGCGGTGCATTTCGGCTTCGGACAGGATCTTGTTCATGGCCGGGGCCGGCACCTTGGCCTGGCCGCTGCTCTGCAAATGCATCCAGGACAGGAAGGGAACGATCTTGTAGAGCATGCCGGTGATGAAGGGCAGGAAGCCGCCGGCGACGAGCAGCACGCCGAAGGCCAGGCTCCAGCCGTCGATGTCGGCGGCCGCCGGCCAGACTGCTACGGTCGACAGCAAAAAAAGGGCAAAAATGGAAGCGATCAGGCCGAGCTGCCAGTAGCGGTAGGTGGCATCCGGCCGGGCCCGCCGACGCTTGCCCTGCAGGCGCAGAGTCAGCCCGGCAAAGGCGATGCCGGCCAGCGCCGCGCCAAGCTGGGCAAGGCGGGCGAGCAGCGGCCAGTCGGCGAGGATGGCCAGGCTCCACAACAGCAGCATGAGCAGCATGAAAAGCGGAAACCACCAACTGGCTCGCGCCGGGTAGCCCGGGGTCAGCTGGAACATCGGCACCACGACGTAGGCCATGGCGGCGAGCAGCACGCCGGCCCAGCCGCCCAACCCCCAGCCGGCATGCAGGTCGGCCAGCGCCATGAGCGGCAAGGGCCACCCATAAGCCAGCCCGAGCGCCAACACGACGCCCAGGCCAACGACGCCGGCCAGGCTGAACAGGGCGAACTTGATGCCGCGTATGGTCGGGCTGGTCGTCGGTACGTCAATCAGCGCCATGATCGTGACGACGAGAAAGAGCAGCACGGTCAGGGTCAGGACCAAGGCGGCGCTGCCGAGCACGGTGGGTGTGCCCGACAGCAAGCCGGCGGCCAGCAGCAGCACCCCGACCGAAAGGCCGACATGGACGCTGCGGGCGACGGCCAGCGGTCGCTTGAGGTTGGCTCCGGCCACCACAGGCAGGATCTGGATCAGCGCGCCGAGCATGACCTGGAGCATGAAGCCGATGGTGATCAGGTGAGTAGCGGCCAGCGCGCCCGGGGTCCAGCGCGAGGCGAAAATATCCGGCCCTTCGTAGGCGACGAGCAAACCGGCGAGTACGGCGAAAAGCGGCGCCGTCAGGAAGAAGCGCAGCGGGGCGGCAAAGGGCGGCGCGTTTTCGAAGGCCAGCATCGCTTGCATGGAGCCTGAATTATCGAGTGAAGCGGCCGACTCAGCGCGAGATCAGGATTTCGAAGGTGCCGTCGGGCAGCAGCTCGGTTTCGTAATCGTGGCCGTTCTGGCGCAGCACCTTGTAGAGCGGATGCGGCTCACGGAAGAGGAGCAGCAGCATCTTCTCGCCGTCCTTGAGCCGGTCGAGCATTTCCATGGTGGCGACAAAGGGTTCGGGCGGCTCCATGTAGCGGGCGTCTACGACATGCGGGGTCTTGGGGTGGGTCATTATCCTGGATACCGTAGTTGAACGTGCCCGTTGGTGCGTTTGGGCGGGTGGCTGGCGCGACGCGACGAGGCGGCAGGCTCATGCCTGCAACGAGGAGC
Organism: Gammaproteobacteria bacterium; assembly: GCA_018828385.1. Lineage (GTDB taxonomy): Bacteria > Pseudomonadota > Gammaproteobacteria > Burkholderiales > Rhodocyclaceae > Azonexus. Next base: position 107,844 of record JAHJVE010000007.1, read on the forward strand.
AACAAAGTCAGGCGCCCGCCCAGATGCGCCAACGGGCACGTAGCGTCCGACGCCATTTTGGTGAGCGATTCCGGAGCAAGGAATTTCAGTATTCATCGGCAGATCCACAAAGTAGCAAGCGATCAACTGCGGTTTCCAGGATTAATCGCAGAGTTCCGTTTCCAGCCGTTCGAGAACGGCCGGCAGTTCAGCCGTCAGATGCTGGTCGCACATGGGATAGAGCATGTTCTCTTCCTTCATGTTGTGCTGTTGCATCATGATGACCAGGGTATCGGCCTGGCCGAGGTATTCCTCGGCATCGGCCGTCTTCAGGGCATTTATCGCATCATCCATGAGTCCGCGCAGCTGCTCGTGCTCCATGCGCATGACCTGGGTTGGCCCCTGGCGCATGCCGGTCTGGGCCTCAAAGGTCGGGAAAAGTGTTTTTTCTTCGCTGGCGAAATGGGCCAGCATGGCCGAGCGAAAATGCCCGAAGGCGACCAGGGCAAGCTCCAGATTTCCTTTGCTGACGGCCTGTTCGGCTTCGGCGAACAGGTCGTCGCAACGGCGATGGTCTTCGGTCATGAAACTGCGAATGGTGGTCATGGGCGGCTCAGTAGCTAAGGATGAGCCATTCTCGGGGTAGCCGCCCAAACGGCTCCTTGACCGCCATCAAATCCGCCTCAATCAGCTGCCGCAGATGCCGACCTGCAAGCCGTCGAACCAGTTGATAAAACGCTGGACATCGGCGCCCTGGTAGATGGCACCGTGTTGCGGGCAGAGCATGTCGATCTCCATTTGCGACACCCGCTCGCACCAGCGGCGCTTGGCTTCGTTGGAACCCATCCAGCGCCGGTGGAAACCTTCGGCATGACGGATGTGGGCATCGAAATTTTCCACGAACAAGCCATCGTCGCCGGGCGGCAACAAGGCTGCGCCAACGTCACCGGAAAACAGGACCTTGGCCAGCTTGTCGTAAAGATGGAGATTACCCGATGAATGCAGGTAATGCGCCGGAATGGCCTGGAGGTGCAAGCCGTCGAGCGAGATGTCGAGACCTTCGTCGGGCATTGCGATAAAAGTTTCCGCCGTACCGCCAAAATGTGGAATGAAGCTGCTCCACAGCCAGCTGACATAGCAGCGCATCTTCGGGTTGAATTCCAGCCACAGGGCCAGCGACGAACAGATGTCGGGGTCCTGGTGCGAGGCGAAAATGGCCGACAGGGCAGAGGGGTCGAATTCAGAAGACAAGGCCGAGAACACCGCCGGGAAGACCTCGGCGCCGCCCGGGTCGAGCAAAATTCCCTGGCTGCCATGGGTGACCAGGTATTCATTGGTATCGATCAGGTAATTCGGCTTGTCCGGATCGCGCACGATGGCGACCCATTTGTGATTGCCATCCTGAAAGATCGTTTTGGTTTTTTTCACGCATCCGCTCCCGTATTCTCAGTTGCCGGTAAAAAAGGCCGACCGGCGCAGCGATTCCAGCGAGGCACGAATTTCTTCGACGACGCCGTCGAACTCCCCCGACACCTGGGCCAGCGGCACGGCGAAGGATTGTCCGTAGGCCGCCTCGATCTTGGCTGATTTGGCCAGCACACCGCCCAGCTCGACCATCCGGAAGGCATCGTCGAGCGCCGCTCTCAGCTGCTTGCGCAAGCGCGCCAGACGTTCGGCATGACGGTCGTTTTCAACTTCCCGCGCGGCCAGCACGGCAGGCCCGCAGGCCGCCGAGGATTGCTCGACCGCCTGACGCAGCAGCGCGGTATGGCGAATATCCTGCAGCACGACCGAAACTTCGGTTACACAAGCGTGAATATGGGTGGTCAACGCCGACATGCCGTCGCGCAAATCCTGCGAAAAGACTCGCAATTCGTTGGACAGGACGCCGAATCCCCGCGCCGCCGTACCGGCCCGCTTGGCAAGGAAAATGGCGTTGAGCGCCATGATGTTGATCTTGAAGGCAACGCCGACGACCGCCTTGATTTCCTCGTTGATACGGACGATGCGCAAGAGGTCAACGCCGGCCTGTTGCGCCTTGCTCGGTCGGGTGGTCAATGCAGTCGTCATGGTCATTGCGCAGCCTGTCGTTCAGTCAGATGGCAATGTATCAATTCCGGCAAGGAACAACTAGCAAATTGTCGGTTTTGCCACTTATTTTTCGAGCACATAGCTGCCCGGTGCATCGGCCAGTGCCGGGAATTTACGGTTGGCTGCCGGGTAGGCATCGACCAGATGTCCGGTCCGTTCGCCCAACCAGCGGGTCCAGTCGTCCCACCAGGTGCCCGGCTTTTTCTCGGCCCGGTCGAACCAGTGCTCCCAATGCTCGTTGCGTTCGGGGTCACCGATCCAGTAGGCACGCTTGGGCGGGTTGGCCGGCGGATTGACGATGCCGAGAATGTGCCCGGAGGTCGACAGCACGAAGCGCACGGGCGCCTTGACGTTGATCTGCTTGCGGATGCGGTAGCACTGCTTCCACGGTGCGATGTGGTCGTCTTCGGCGGTCACCGCATAGAGCGGCTGTTCGATGAGGTCGAGGTCGATCGCTTCGCCGGCAATGGTCAGCTTGTCGCGCTTAATCAGGTTGTTGTTGAGGTAGAACTCGCGCAGGTAGTAGGAGTGCATGGCCTGCGGCATGCGCGTCGTGTCCATGTTCCAGAACAGCACGTCGAACGGCGGCAGCGGCTGACCGAGCAAATAGCTGTTGACCCAGTAGTTCCAGATCAGCGGGTTGGAACGCAGCATGCGGAAGGAACTGGCCATTTCGCTGCCGTCGAGGAACCCCTTCTTGGCCATCGACTCTTCGAGCGCATTGATACAGGCTTCGTCGATAAAAACGTCGATGTCGCCGGGGTGGGCAAAATCGGTCAGGGTCGTGAACAGTGTCCAGTGGGCGACCGGCACCTTGTCCGCCCCAAAACGTTTGTTGGCCCAGGCCATGTAGGTGCTGGCCAGCGTGCCGCCGATGCAGTAGCCGACCAGATGGACCTGGGGCACCTTGCAGAACTCGGTCGCGACACGCACGACTTCATTGACCCCTTCCAGCAGGTAATCGTCGAAACGGACGTCGGACATGGCTTCATCCGGATTTTTCCAGCTCGTGATGAAGACCGAGAAACCCTGGTCGGTCAGGTGCTTGACCAGGCTCTTCCTGGCCGTCAGGTCGAGGATGTAGAACTTGTTGATCCACGGCGTGATGATGACGACGGGCATCGCCCTAACCTTTTCGGTGGTCGGCGCGTAGTGGATCAGTTCGACCATCCGGTTGCGGAAGACGACCTTGCCCGGCGTCGTCGCCAGATCCTCGCCGACCTTGAAGGCGTCCGGCTCGACCATCAGGATATTCTTGGCCTTGACGTCGCGCTGGAAGTTCTCCCAGCCCTGCTTGAGGCTGCCGCCATTGGTTGCAACAAAGCGTTTCATGGCCACCGGGTTGAGCCAGAAGAAATTGGTCGGCGCCACCATGTTGAGCCAGTTACGCAGCCAGAAGGCGGAGCGGCGACGTTCCTTGTCGGACAGCCCCGGTGTCTCGAACAGCATGTCCTCGAAGCGGTGTTCGAAGGCGACGTACCATTCCTTGACGATGTCCCAGCTCGCCGACTCGGTCCAGATCGGATCGGAAAAACGGGCGTCGTCGTTACTCGGCCGGACGACGTCGCCGGAAGGAAGCCCCAGCGCGCGGCGCATGACGTGCGACTGGAGCGCAACCAGATCGCCCGACAGCGCGTTCAAAGCGCGGGTCAGTTCCTGCGGGTGCATGAGCCAGGCCATTTGCGCATTGAGCAGCGAGGTCGTCACACCGTAGGGATCAATGGCGTTGCTGACGGCCTTGCCGAGCGATTCGACCGGACTCAGGGTATTGATATCGACGCCGTTGTGGCGGCCGGTTCCGTTACCAGACATGGGATTACCTCTTACTGATTCAGTGTGAATACAACGAATTGATGTTACGCCGTTATGAACTCGCCGGGGAGCGGCAAGCGGACATTCGACCAGCCGAGGGTGGTTTCGATGGCCTGCTTGAAATTGGCCGAGGCGCCGGCTTCGCCGTGCACAACGAAGGTATTGGCCGGCGCTTTGTGAAAACCGCCCAGCCACTTGAGCAAGGCGGCCTGATCGGCATGCGCCGACAGCCCGCCAACGGTATAAATACGCGCCCGAACCGGTACGGTCTGGCCGAAGATGCGGACCAGCCTGGCACCATCGACGAGACGGCGACCGAGCGTGCCAGCCGCCTGGAAGCCGGCGATCAGCACGCTGCACTCGCTGCGCGGCAGGTTTTCGCGCAGGTGGTACTTGATCCGCCCGGCCTCGCACATGCCGCTGGCCGAGATGATCACGGCGCCGCTGCGGATGTCGTTGAGCTGGATCGAGCGCTCGACATCGGCGACCAGTTCCAGGCTCATCTGCTTGGGATGCGCTTTCAGCCAGGCGATCAGCTCGCGCGTTTGCGGGTCGAGCAGATGCTGGTTGGCCAGCGTGATCCGTGTCGCCGCGTTGGCCATCGGCGAATCGACGTAAACCTTGAGCGGCGACAGGCGTTTGCGGCGCACGAGGTCGGCCAGCATGTAGACGATTTCCTGCGTCCGCCCGACGGCGAAAGCCGGGATGATCAGGTTGCCCTTGGCCGCCCGGGTGCGCTCGAAGGCGGCGACAATTTCATCCTCGGTTTCCGGCAGCGACCGGTGCAGGCGGTCGCCGTAGGTCGACTCGATAAGCAGCACGTCGGCCTCGTTGGGCGACGGCGCCGGGTCGCACAACACCGGCCGGTCGGGCATGCCGAGATCGCCGGAAAAGACCAGCCGGCGAGGCTTGCCTTCGCCACCGACGGTGACTTCGAGTGAGGCCGAGCCGAGAATGTGGCCGGCATCGCGGAAAATGACGCTGACGTTTTCGGCCATTTTTTCCGGTTGACCGTAGGAAACCGGCCGCAGCAGCTTGAGCGAGGCCAGCGCCTGCGCGACGGAATACAGGGGCGCCGGAATGCCCCGCTCCGCCTTGCCGCCACGCCGCCGATGGCGCAATTGCCACTCGGCTTCCTTTTCCTGGATGTGAGCGCTGTCCGGCAAGAGCACTTCAAGCAGGGCGATGGTCGCCGGCGTGGCATAAACGGGGCCGCGATAACCGAGCATCGAGAGCCGCGGCAACAGGCCGGAATGGTCGATGTGGGCGTGGGTGAGCAGAACGAAGTCGATTTGCCGGACATCGAAGCCGAAATTGAGCGCTTTCTGGTTCTTTTGCCGCGCTTCGGGGCCGCCTTGAAACATGCCGCAATCGACCAGAAAACGGACACCGCCCGCTTCCACCAAGGTACAGGAACCGGTCACTTCACCGGCCGCTCCGAGAAACCCGAGACGCATGTTTTCAATCCTCCCGACTTGGCGTAGCATGAACCTCAACAAGGCGAAATACAATGCCAGCAGACCATTTCAGGAGGTTAAGCATGTTCCAGCATATCTTCGTCCCGACCGACGGCTCTGAACTCTCCCGCGCCACGGCACAACGCGCCGTCGCCTTCGCCAAGGAAGCCGGCGCCCGGATCACAGTGTTTTTCGCCAAGCCTGAATATCCCATCGCCTACTTCGGCGAAGGCGCCCTGATCGACCCGACGACGCCGGAAAAATTCGCCGAACTGGCCGACCAGCAAGCCTGCGAATACCTCGGTGAAGTCGAGAAAATGTGCGCCGATGCCGGCGTCCAGTGCAGCACGGCCGCCGCCACCAGCGACGTCCCCTACGAAGCGATCATCGAAGCCGCCGAGAAATCCGGTTGCGACCTCATTTTCATGGCCTCCCACGGTCGTCGCGGCATCAGCGGCTTCCTGCTCGGCAGCGAGACCAACAAGGTACTGACCCACTCCAAGGTGCCGGTACTGGTTTATCGCTGAAGCCAGCCTGGCGCCCGATCATCCGGGCGCCGGATATGGATCCCCGCCATATCGAACCGTTGTCCCCCGGGCCGTGACGCACAGGCCCAGGATTCGAAACAGAAATCCGCTTCCCTCTCGACTCTTCACCCACGAACATTGAAGTCCATTGAATCCAGCACGGCGATCAACCTGAGAACGATAAGGTACCGGCTCGCCAACGACTTTCAGTTGGCCATCGTTACTTTTCTCGGCACCATCGTCCTGGTCGGAATCACGCCGTTCACCATCCTGCGTGGCCTCAATGCCCAGTGGGGCGGCTTGGCAATCGACCTGCTGATTCAATGCGGGATCTTGGGCAGCATGCTCCGCGCTTGGCTGACCGGCGATGCACACGGCCCGAGCATCTTCCTGGCCTATTTCATCGGCGTCACGGCAACCAGCGCCGTCTACATTCTGGGCGCCCCCGGGGTTTATTGGTTCTATCCGGCGGTCGTCGCCAACTTTTTTCTGGTTGACCGGCGCCGAGCCCTGGTCATCGCACTGCTCAGCCTGACCACCGTACTCGTCGGTGGCGGCTTTGCTGCCTCGCTGACCGATGCCGCCTCCTTCTTCGTGACGGCACTCGTCAGCGCCCTGCTCACCTACGCTTTCGCCTATCGCACGGCAATGCAGCGTACCCAACTGGAAACATTGGCCACCAAGGATGCGCTGACCGGGGCATTCAACCGGCGCTCCCTGCTCGACGAACTTGAGCGCGCACGCAAAACCGTCATCCGGGAACAGCGAAGTTACGGGATTCTCGTGCTCGACCTTGACCTCTTCAAGAGCATCAACGACCAGCATGGGCATGCGGCGGGCGACCTGGTTCTCATCGAGTTTGCCCGCTTGCTCGAACAACATATCCGCAAGGATGATCGTCTGTTCCGCTACGGTGGCGAAGAATTCGTCGTTCTTGTCCAACAAATCACGGAGGAGAGCCTCCGATCAATGGCTGAGCACCTTCGTTCCGTCACCGAACAGCAGATCCACACCCCGGATGGCAAGCCGGTCACCACCTCCATCGGCGGCGCCCTGCTAAGCCCGGGCGAAGCTGTCGAAGCCTGGTTCGCGCGGGCCGATGCTGCGCTTTACTCAGCCAAGAATGCCGGCCGAAACCGGGTTCTGATCGCCCTCGACAACCGGATCAGCCCAGAAAAACAAGGCAGCTGACCGGTTTTCCGCCTACCCTCTCCTGCCGCAAAGACGAAACCCGAAGCCGGGCGCCCCTTCTCTCAGAGCGCACTACGAATGGCCAACAACGCCCCTTCGCGCTGCACCGGCATGGCAAAGTCGAAAATATCGGTCTGGGCGGCCAGATCGAGATCGGCCAGAGGCAGGTTGGGCCAGGTGCCGGCCGTGAAGCGCTGGCCGAAATCGGAGTCCCGGACGCGCTGGATAAATAGTTCCGGACTAACTGCGTCGCCGCGCAATAGCGCTTCAATGTAGTCGGCGCAGGCAATGTCCTCGTCGCCATCGCGATCCACCCATTCGCCGGTAATGACGAAGCAGACGTCATCGGCCCCCGTTGCGCGGATAGCCTCAGCCGTTGCCCGGGCGCAGACCAGACTGGCAGCGTAGAGCCGACGCGAATGGCGAAACCGCTGCAGACCGCGCACACCGGCCGCCGTGGTCATCACCACCTGGCGGTCGGCCAGATCGGCCTGCATCAGTTGTGATGGTGAGTTGCCGAAATCGAAGCCGGGCACCGGATCGCCACCGCCGACGGCACCAACCGAAACCGGCTGCTGCATTTCTGCCAGCAGGGCCGTAGCCGCCGCGATGCGCTCGACCGGAAAAATCGCCCGCGCCCCCCGAGCCAGCATCACCGCCGCCGAGGTAAAAGAGCGCAGCACATCGATGACAACAACCGTATCAGTGACGACCGATTGATTCTGCAGGCGGTTCAGGAAGAAGCGGGAGAACTTCATGGCGGCGATTGAAGCGGGGCTTTGAAACGCAAGCATAAACTCAAACCGGAATTTTTTCTGGCGGCCAACAGTCAAGCCAAGCGGTCAAAGAGTCGGCGATAAAGCAAACGCATCCGTTCCAGGCTGGACTGATCCGGAGGCATCGGACCGTATCGATAGCGCTCAAAAAGCGTAGCCAGGTCGGCGGCCTGCTGACGAACATCCTCGCCGAACAGCGTTGTCTCTCGCAAGAACTCCCGAACATTCGCCGTCGCCGGACGCGGCATGTTGCGGACAAGGAACAGTCGCTCCATCGCTCTGTACAACTGCGAGGCACCAGCCCTTCCCGGTGAATACCGCCGCAACCGGACAAGATGCCAGTAGTCAAAGCGGATCCGTAGCCAGGTTCCTGCTCTCGCTTCTCTGAACAGGAAAACCGCGCCGCCTAGAAGCACGAGCAAGATCAGGGCTAACAGGGACGCGATAACGGCCGAGCGATGCTCCTCCAACCACGCCTTGAGTTGGTTCCGGAAGTCTTCGAGCGCTTGCCCGATGGGCGCCAGCGCTTCGCTGATGGCCTCGTCCAGATCGGCCATCTGCATGATCGCGCCAGACTGCCACTCCGGCATGCCAGGGCGTTTTGCCGCTTCCCGCATTTGCGCCGGACTGGGCCAACCGCTGCCATGAGGTGCGTGCTCACCAAACCCCGAGTTCCCCGCCGCGCCTGAAGCACCTTGCCCGGTGCCGGTTCCACTAGCCTGACCGGGGCGCTCATCCTTGCCAGCATCGCCAACAAATCCGATGTTGGTCAACTGCCCGTAACGCCAGGCAAGACTTGGCCAGGTCACCTGTGGCGTTGCCAGATAAAACACCGCCCCCAGTGCCAGAATGATCGATGTTGCCGCCGCAATAGCCACGCCCTGCCCCGCATGGCCGGTGTGACCGAGACTGGACTCGCGGATGGACAGGGCATGGCGACTGATTTGTTCCGAGACCAGCGTAAATACCACCGCGATGACATAGGGAATCAGGTAGAACAACATCGTCCAGTCAGCGCGAAAATGGGCCGCGGCGAAGATGACCATCACGGCTGAAACAAGCAAGCCAAGGTGTAACTGGCGACGCGTGGTCAGTACGCAGTTTTGCGCCGCCTGCAGCATCGCCAGCATATAGATGCCGGCCCGCGGAAAACCCCATCTTGGGATGAAGACGAACAGGGTCAGGACAAATGCAATGAGCAGAACGATAGTCTGCTTCTGCTTGCCGCTTCCTTCAGGCTCGCCGCGTTGCCGCCAGCCGAGCAGCAATGTCCAGCCAAAGACGATCGACCAGAACGAGACCTCGAAGCCGAAGCTGCCGTATTCGATGTCGAGAAAAGTATTGCAGACCAGTGCCAGAACAAGCGCCGCGAACAGGCCCAAATAGGCGGGGAGGTAGTTCATTGGCGCCTTCATGGATTGAACAGCCTGACCAGATCATCCCCCTGACGAACCATGAGGCAATGCGCCCCAAGCTCAAGGAGTTCGGCTTCTGTCTTGCGCGGGTCGCTGTACCGCCCCGACGGCGAGCTATTGGCAGGCAGAAAGCTGGATTGGTCAAAAACGATGGCAAACAGATGCACTTGACGGGCACACAAGGTAGCCAGGGCTTGCAGGGTTACCGGCTGACGCACATCGCGCTCGGACAGAAAGACAACGACCGTCTCGCCGCGCACGCTGTGGACTCCGACGTCGTCGAGCAGTTGCGCGTAGGGCGTATTTCCGTCACAGGCGACGACCGCCAGTTCGTCGAGAATGCCCTGAAAGTGGCCATCCCCGGAACCGCTCAGACCACGCAGGGAACGCTGGCCTTCGCCGGCAATCCGGGTGCGAATGTCTTGCGCGCAGGCGGCGCGCGCCATCGATGCTGCGATGCGCACGGCGTATTCAAAGGTCGATTCCTTGCCCTGGCCAATGTTCGATTCGGCCGCCTGATCAAGCGCGAGATAAAGGCAGGCTGAGGCCAGCGGCTCGTATTCGCGCACCATCAGTTCATTGAGGCGCGCCGTGGTCGGCCAATGAACGTGACGCGGATTGTCGCCCCGCCGGTATTCCCGCAGCCCGGAGAACTCGGCGGCACCAGCCCCTTCGGGGAGCAGATAGCCGCCGCGGTGAATCTGGCTGGGCGCCCCACGCAGCGGCAGCGACAGAATCAGGAAAACATCGGGGTAAATCGTCAGGTTCTGGATGCCTTCGTTGCGCGACACCTTCGCTTCGGTCAGCCCGAGCGGAAAACTGGAGGCCAGGCCAACCGGACCCAGGCGGTAGTACCCACGCTTCTCGCAAACGACCGGGACGTTGAATTGCTGGGTTTTTCGCCCGGGCAGGTAGGCCACCATGCCCAACACTTTTTGACTTGAGCCACTCGACGCGTCGGCCAGCCCGACAAATGGCAGGTGATCGATCAGTTCAACCATGAAGCGGGGCAACCAGCCGTGATTTTCAACCACGACCTTGAACTCAATCGTCTCACCCTCCTCCGCCCGGCTTGGCCCGCTGCGACTGACCGCCAGGTGGCGAACCAGCCAGCGCGGCCAGGTAAAACCGGTGATCAATGTCGCCATCAGCAAGGCCGGGATGGCCCACAAAAATGGCTGATTGCGGTTGATCGCCGCGAAATAGGCGACGGCAGTCAGCCCCAGCAGGATAAAAACCTTGCGGTGCGCCGAAAACCAGCCGGAAATACCGCCGGAGTTCATGACTTATACCGGCGGCGGCAGTTCGGCGAGAACCTGATTGAGGATTTCCCGTGCCGTGCGCCCGGCGGCGGCGGCCTGCGGACGAACGATCAGACGATGCTCGAGAATGGCGCCGGCCATCATTTTGACGATGTCCGGCGTCACGAAATCCTTGCCCCGCAGGAAGGCCATGCCTTGCGAACCCCGTGCCAGCGCCAGCGTTCCGCGCGGGCTGACGCCCAGGCGCAGATCGCCATGGGTGCGCGTCGCCGCAGTGATCTGCGCCATGTAGCGGGCGACATCGGCGTTGATGTGCACCGCCTTGACCGCCTCGCGGGCGGCGAGCACATGCGTATCGTCAATCACCGGCGCCAGCGAGTCGATCGGATGCGCCTGCGCCTGGGCGGCCAGGATGCGGACCTCTTCGTCGAGGCTCGGATAGCCGACATGCAGGCGAACGAAAAAGCGGTCCAGTTGCGCCTCGGGTAGTGGGTGCGTGCCGGCCATGTCGATTGGATTCTGGGTGGCCAGAACCATGAAGACCTTGGGCAGGTCGTAGCTAATGCCATCGACGCTGACCCGGAATTCCTCCATGCACTCGAGCAGCGCCGACTGGGCGCGCGGCGTTGCCCGGTTGATTTCGTCGGCGAGCAGGATGTGGGTAAAAACCGGGCCGGGGCGAAACTCGAAATCCGACGTCTTCTGGTTGTAGATCGGCACGCCGGTGATGTCGGATGGCAGCAGGTCGGGCGTGCATTGCAGGCGCTTCATCTCGACATTGACGGAACGGGAAAGCGCCCGCGCCAGCATCGTCTTGCCGGTACCGGGGACATCTTCGAGCAGGACATGGCCGCGACAGAGCAGCGAAACGACCGCCAGTTCGATGACCGAACGTTTGCCGACAATGACCTTCTCGACATTCGAGATAAGCGCTTGAATTGCTTCCATGAACCCCTCTCACTGAGAGCAACGGCCGACACGACAGTTGCCAGACGCATAAAAAGGCAAGCATCATGTCATACGGGATGACCAGTGCCAACCCGGCACATTGAAAAACACGCATGTTCAAGGGAGTGATTCAGATGAACTGGTATGTTGAAGTGATGCGCAAATACGCAGTATTTCAGGGGCGTGCCCGGCGCAAGGAATACTGGATGTTTTTCCTTTTCAATTTCCTGATCGCCTTTGGGCTGGGCTTTGCGATGGCATTCCTGAGCGCTCTGCTCGGCTTTGGTCAGTCGCTCACCAACGCCACGAGCACGCTTTACAGCCTCGCCGTAGTGATCCCCGGCCTCGCCGTCGGCGTTCGCCGGATGCATGACATCGGGCGCAGCGGCTGGTGGATTCTCTTTCCCTTCGTCAATCTCGTCTTCCTGTGCTTCAACAGCCAGAGCGGAGAAAACGACTACGGCCCGAACCCGAAAGGCGCATGACCAGGCGCGATAAGCCGATTGCCACGGTCAACCGGGAAAAAGGCCAAAAAACGAAACTGCCTTCAGGCCAGCGCAGCTTGCTCCCAAGCCGACAGTAGCGGGTTGCGGCAGAGCCTTTGCAGTAATTCGAAGGCAAGCTCAAGGTTGCCTTCGGAAGCAGGGCTGAGCGCTTCGCCCAGCTCGAAAGTCTCGCCGCGAATGCACAGCACGAAGGCCGGAGGCGGTTCCTGGCCTTCGGTCTGGACGTACACCTGGAGCACCGCTTCGGGCGGTAGTTCGTGAGTCGTACAGGCGGCGCCGCTGGTCGGGGCGATGCGCTGGAAGGTGAACGGCCCCGGCGTATTGGCGCCGGCGTCGATGAACAGCGCGAGTTGTCGGCCCTGCAGGTCGAGGGCGTGTTCGATCTGGAGCTGGAAGTCCTCGATCAGTTCGAACTGCTCGGCCAGGTTTTCATTTTTGAGCCATTTTTCCAGTTGACCGTAGCATTCCGGCCCGAGCGCGTCGTCGCCGCGGCTCGGGTTGCCGACGGCGAAGATGACGACGGGTGCGCTCACGAACGGCTCAGCGAATGAACGATGCGCCCTTCCGGATCGACCAGCTCGACTTCCAGCGGCATCTTGCCGAGCGCATGCGTGGCGCAGGACAGGCAGGGGTCGAAGGCGCGGATGGCAACTTCGATGTGGTTGAGCAGGCCTTCGGTCACTTCGTGGCCGTGCAGGTAGCGGCGGGCGACGTGGCGGATGGCTTCGTTCATCGCCTGGTTGTTGTTGGTCGTCGACACGATCAGGTTGGCCATGGTCACCAGATCGTTTTCATCAACGCGGTAGTGGTGGAACAGCGTGCCGCGCGGGGCCTCGATGACGCCGACGCCTTCCGACTGGCGCTTGCCCTGGACTACGAGGTCGCTGCCGAGCAGATCATCATCGTGGAGCAATTCCTTGATCACCTCGGCGGCGTGCAGCATCTCGATCATCCGCGTCCAGTGGTAGGCGAGCGGTGCGTGCATCGGCGAACCGCCGGCGTAATCGACGAATTCCTTGCGCTCGTGTTCAGCGAAGGGCGTCGAGATCTGGCAGCAGTTCTGCACCCGGGCCAGCGGGCCGACCTTGTACCAGCCGTGTTCCTTGCCGATGGATTTGAAGTACGGGAATTTCATGTAGCTCCACGGCCGGACTTCTTCCTCGATGTACTGGTTGTATTGCTGGTAATCGACGTGGTCGAAGATGATCTTGCCGTTGTCGTCGCGGGCGCGCAGCGTGCCGTGATAGAAGTCGAGATCGCCGTTGTTGCCGACGATGGACATGAAATTGGAGCGGAAAATGCCGAAGCTGTTGTACAGCCCGGGGTCCTGCGTATGGACCTTCTGGATCAGCTGCACCGCGTCGCGCGACCACTGGACGATGTGATAGATGTCCTTGAGCAGTTCGTCGCGCTCGGCAATGGTCAATGCCTTGTTGACGCCGCCCGGGATGGCGCCCGTGCCATGGACGCGCTTGCCGGCCGTGACGCGGATGACTTCCTGGCCGAACCGGCGCAGCAGCACGCCGCGTTTGGCCGTTTCCGGATGGGCCATGGCGACGCCGACGATATTGCGCTTGGTCACATCGCTATCGAAGCCAAACAGCAGGTCGGGCGAACAAAGGTGGAAGAAGTGCAGCGCATGCGATTGCAGCATCTGGCCGTAATGCATGAGCCGGCGCATCTTCTCGGCTGTCGCCGTAAGTTTTTTGGCGCCAACGATGACGTCGAGCGCCTTCGAAGCGGCCAGGTGGTGCGACACCGGGCAGATGCCGCACAGGCGCTGGACCATGACCGGGACTTCCCAATACGGCCGGCCCTGGATGAATTTTTCAAAGCCACGGAACTCGACGATGTGCAGGCGGACCTGATGCACCTTGTTCTGGTCGTCGAGCAGGATGGTCACCTTGCCGTGGCCCTCGACCCGGGAAACCGGGTCGATCGCGACGCGGCGCAGGGTTTCGGGGTGGGCGGCGGTTTCTAGTTGGTAGGTCATTTTCTACCTCAATTAATCGTAGTGCATCAGGCCGTGCCCGAGTTCGGGCTCCTTGCCGGCCAACAGATCGGTCAGCACCTTCCAGATCGCATCAGCCGACGGCGGACAGCCGGGCATGAAGTAATCGATCTTGACGACCTCATGGATCGGATGCACCTGGTTGAGCGGCAGAGGCAGTTCGGGATCGTTCGGAATCATGCCGTTGGCCAGGCCCGGGCTGGTGTGATAGACCTCTTCGAGGATGGTCGTCAGCGGCAGGTGGTTGCGCTGCGCAGGCAGGCCGCCGTTGATGGCGCAGGCGCCCATGGCGATGAGGATCTTGCAGTTCTTGCGGAACTCGCGCAGGACATGGACGTTCTCGGCATTGCACAGCCCGCCCTCGATGATGCCGATATCGCAGTCCGGGCTGCAGGTCTTGATGTCGGTCAGCGGCGAGCGGTCGAACTCGATGTGTTCGAGCAGCGTGAACAGCCGCTCGTCGATGTCGAGAAAGGACATGTGGCAGCCGAAACAGCCGGCCAGAGAGGTCGTGGCGACTTTCAGCTTTTTCTTGGCAGTCATTTCAGCGGCCCTCCGTCGATTCGGCGGTTTCGGAAATCGGCGCCTTGTCGTACTTACGCTCGCCAATCGGCACGGCGAAGCCCTGGCGTTTCTTGAGAATGACGCCGACCGGGCAGACTTGCGCCGCCTTGTCGTCCAGCGTGAAGTCGGTGTCAGCCAACTGGCCGGATTTGGCATTGACGATCAGGTGCGTCTTGATGCCGCGCCCAGAGAGCGCAAAGACGTTCTTGCCATCGACATCGCGGCTGGCCCGCACACACAGCGAGCAGAGGATGCAGCGGTTGAAGTCGAGCAAAAAGTCGGGATGCGAGGCGTCGACCGCACGATTCGGGAAGAAGTGGTCGTAGTGCGCCGACATCATGCCGAGGTGGTAGGCCGTCGCCTGCAACTGGCAATTGCCGCTCTTTTCGCACGACGGGCAGAAGTGGTTGCCCTCGACGAACAGCATCTGGGTCAGCGCCCGGCGTTCGGCATTGATTTCCTCGGTCTCGCTCTCGACCACCATGCCGGGCGCCGCGCGCATGGTGCACGAAGCCGTGTGCCGGCCATTGACCTTGACCGTGCACAGCTTGCACGAGCCATGCGGCTTGAATTCCGGGTGGTAACAGAGGTGCGGAATGAAGACGCCGGCCGCGCTGGCCGCCTGGATGATGGTCTGCCCGTCGACGAAGGGGACGACCTTGCCGTCGAGCGTAAAGGTGTGGCTCATGATTGACCTCCATGTTCCGTCGCCAGATGGGCTGCCGCATCGTCGCGCCCGGTCATCTGCCGGGCAGCGGAGAGTTCGCGGTCGAGATTGAAGGCCGGCGTGAAGTCCTGCTGCATCATCCGCTTGTCGTAGGCCGGGCGGAACTTGGCGATGGTGTCGAGCACGGGATTGCAGGCGGTATGGCCGAGGCCGCAATGGCTCATGGCTTGCAGCAACTGGTTGAGTTTCTCGATTTCGGCGAAGTCGTAGGGCGAACCGCTGCCGTAATGCAGCTTGTCCATGAGGTTCTTGAGCAGCGAAGTGCCGACCCGGCACGGCGTGCAGAAACCGCAGCTTTCGTGCTGGAAGAAATGCACGTAGTTGCGCGCCACCTCGAACATGTCGCGGCTCTTGTTGAAGATGGTGAAAGCCCCCGCGGTCGGGAGATCTTCGAAACCGATCACCCGGTCGAATTCGTTCTCGGCGACGCAGATGCCGGATGGACCGCTGACCTGCACGGCCTGCGTGTCGGTCGCCCCGCAATCCTCCAGAACCTGACGGACGCTGACGCCGAACGGATATTCGTAGATACCTGGCCGCGCGCAATCGCCGGAAACCGAGAGAATCTTGGTTCCGGCCGACTGTTTGGTGCCGATGCCGGCGTACCATTCGCCGCCTTTCAGGGCGATCAAGGCCGCGGCGGCGAAGGTTTCGACGTTATTGACGATGGTCGGCTGGTCGAGATAGCCGTTGGTCACCGGGAAAGGCGGCCGGTTGCGCGGTGTGCCGCGCTTGCCTTCGAGCGACTCGATGAGCGCCGATTCCTCGCCGCAAACGTAGGCGCCGGCGCCGACATGGATTTCGATGTCGAAATCCGCCCCGGGCAGGCCGCAGATGTCCTTGCCCAGCAGATTTTCGCGCCGGCGGTTGGCCAGCACGGCGTTGAGATGGTCGAGCAGGTAACGATACTCGCCGCGCAGATAAACGAAGCCGCGGGTGGCGCCAATGGCGTAGGCGGCCACCGTCATGCCTTCGAAAACCAGATCGGGGCACTTGGAGAGCAGGACGCGATCCTTGAAGGTGCCCGGTTCGCCTTCGTCGGCATTGCAGACGACGATGCGCTGATGGCCGGCCTTGAGCTGTGCATTGCGGCAGGCCTCCCACTTGAGGCCCGTGGTGAAGCCGGCGCCGCCGCGGCCACGCAGGCCGGAGCGCTTGATTTCGTCGAGCGTCGCACCGGGACCGCCGATGCCGCTGGGCAGGCCTTCGCGCCAGGAGCGCGTGTTGGAAGCATTGAGGCCGTCGCTGGGCGCCCGCGCCCTTGCGGCCAGCAAGGCTTCACCTGGCTTGAAGTCGGCATTGAGCAGAACGTCGGCGCGCCGGATGTTGTCTTCGATCTTGAAATAGGCCGGCGGCCAGTCGGTCAGCGGCACCTTGTTGCGGATCAGTTCGGCGATTTCGTCGATGCGCTCCAGGCTCAAGCCGGCAATCGCATAGTTATTGACCAGCATGCCCGGCCCCTGGTCGCACAGGCCGGTACAGGCCGTCTTGCCGACGCTGACCAGGCCGTCTTCGGAAACCTTGCCGCGCTCGACCCAGAGGTTGCTGCACAGGCGTTCCATGAGCGCCCGGTTGCCCTGCATGCGGTCGGTGATGTTGTCGGAAAACAACACCCGGTATTTGCCGCGCGGCTCGGTGTAAATGAAGGAGTAAAAACCGGCGACGCCCTCGATCTTGGTCCGCGGCACGCCGAGCATGGCCTGCATGCGGTCGATCGCTTCCGGCGGAACCCAGTCGCAAGCTTCCTGGATTTCACGCAGGATCTGCAACATGCAGGTCGGATCGCGTCGATATCGGTTGATTACCCGGTCAACAACACCGGCGAGTGCTTCGGCGTCCATTTCGTTGTATCCCACGACAAGCTCCCGATTGTGCTCATGACATGAAAAGACTAGCACCGGAACGTTTCCGTTTGTTGTCCGAGATCAACAACCGGGTATTTGTAACACGCCAGAAAACCGGAATGTGCAACAATAGTGTTGCGTCGCAACATCGACCAAGCACCATCAATCCGTGATATTCGCCCATGCATGGTGCAGCGCAATACACCCCGATCGACTCTGCAAGGAAGAACAGCATGACCACAATAACCGAACAATCCCCCCTGGCCAGCATGAACGCCTTGCTGCCGCTGGCTGGCAAAAAAGGCCTGATTACCGGCGTCGCCAACGACAAATCGATCGCCTTTGCCGTGGCCAAGGCCATTCGCGCCCTGGGCGGTGAAATTGCCCTGACCTATCAGAACGACAAGACCGCCAAATACACCCAGCCGTTGGCCGAAGCGCTCGGCGCCAAGCTCTTCCTCAAGCTCGACGTCACCGAGGAAGGTAGCCTGGAAGCCGCCATCAAGCAGTGCGGCGACGCATTCGGCGAACTCGATTTCGCCATCCACTCGATGGCCTTCTGCAACGGCGACGACCTGCACGGCCGCGTCATCGACACCACCGAAGCCGGCTTCGATTCGGCCATGAACATTTCCTGCCACAGCTTCCTGCGCATGGCCAAGGCGCTGGAGCCGCTGATGGCCCACGGCGGCTCGCTGATCACCATGTCCTACCTCGGCGCCGAGCGCGTCGTGCGCAACTACGGCGTCATGGGCATCATCAAGGCGGCGCTCGAATCGGCTGTCCGCTACATGGCCTACGACCTCGGCCCCAAGGGCATCCGCGTTTTCGCCGTGTCGCCCGGCCCGATCATGACCCGTGCCGCTTCCGGCATTGCCAACTTCAACACCCTGCTCGAAAACGACGCCGCCAAGGCACCGCTCGGCCGCACCGTGACCATCGACGAAGTCGGTGCCCTGACCGCCTTCCTGTGCACGCCCGGCTCGTCGGGCATGACCGGGCAGACCATTTACGTCGACGCCGGCGCCCATATCGTCGCCTGAGGCTGTTTTGTAGCGATTGCTACGGTCAACCGGAAAAAAGGGCTAAATTTCAAATTGGCGGGGCAAGCTCCCGCCAATTTGAAGCGACTTCGGAGAAGCTGATGCCTGACATTGACGGACTACTCCCCGACCCGGTGCCGGATCACCCGCTGCTCAACGGGCGCCGGGAAATCGGCCGCGGCGAGAGCACCATCGTCCTCGAAGCCGACACCGTCGATGGCCAGGAGCGCGTCTACAAGGTGCTTTCATCGCCGACCGACTACGCCTATTACACGGCCGACGACCGCCCGACCGGCACCCACTTCCCTATCGTTTTTGCCGACCACGGCACGGTCGGCCGCTCCAGCCGCGGCTTTCCGTTTTACATCGTCGAAGTCGAGCGACTCTACCCGCTGCCGGTTGCCGGCGACGCCGCCGAAGTAGCGACCAAGCTGTCGTCCTCTTATTTCGACGCCTGCATGATGTGGCGCAACCTGGCCCAGGACATGGGCCGCATCGCCCTGCATCACCTCGTCGTCACGCCCATGGGGTGGACCGATGCGCTCAAGGAGTCGCTCAAGGCGGTAGAAGATTTTTCAACCGAATACGGCGCCCTGCCCGACCTCATCAAGGCCGACAACCTCATGATGCGCAAGGACGGCACCCTCGTTTTCTCCGACCCGGTTTTCATGGAATGAGCATCAAAAAAGTGTATTTCGCCTCGCGCGAGCTGGCCGAGTCGCTGATCGGCAAACCATCGATGGCGGTCATTTCGATCACCGACCCGGGCAGCCCGCCGGCCAACCTGCACGCCCATTTCGAGCACATCCTGCGCCTCGCCTTCTACGACGCCGTGCCGGCCGACGAATACCTGCCGGCGCCCCTGCCCGGCCTGTTCGATTACCACATGGCACGCCAGATTTTCACTTTCGTCCAGGATCTGCAAGACTCGCCGGACGACATCTCGGTGCTCGTCCACTGCGAATACGGCGTCAGCCGCTCGGCTGCCGTGGCCCTATTTGTCGAAGCCTGTTCCGGTGCCCCGCTGATTTCGCGGGAATTTTCCGGCGAAGCGAACCACTGGGTGGTCAACCAGCTGGCGCAGTTGCGGCCGGAGCTGGACATCGACATTCCACCGGTCAATGCCGCCCGCGAGCGCCGCACAAGACCCCGACCAAACTGAGCCGAAACCCCGCGCAGGCTGCCGGATCGTTGTTTGCTGCATCGCAGCACACTATACTGTGAGCAGCCTGACCGCCCTCGGGATAGCGTCTTTTCAGGAGTATTACCATGCATGAGAGCAACGAGCAGCGTTACCTGGTCAACACCACCTACGACGAAATCCGCGTCGGCGACTCGTCCAGCCTGACGCGCACACTGATGCCCGAGGACGTGAAGTTATTCGCCATCCTGACCGGCGACGTCAATCCCTCGGTGGTCGACCCCGGCTATTCGGAAAGCGGCCTGTTCCGCGAAGTCATCGCACACGGCATGTGGAGCGGCTCGCTGATCTCGACCGTCCTCGGCACCCAGTTTCCCGGCCCCGGCACCATCCTGATCGACCAGGCGCTGCACTTTGCCCGCCCGGTCACCATCGGCGACACGATCACCATCACCGTCACCGCCAAGCAGAAATTCGATCACAACAAGCACATCAATTTCGACTGCGTGTGCACCAACCAGGAAGGCCTGCAGGTGGTGCGTGGCACGGCCGAAGTCCTGGCCCCGACGGAAAAGGTCTCCCGCCTGCAAAAAGTGCACATGCCGGAGATCCGCATCGACGACAAGCACGAACGCTACATTCACCTGCTCGAGCGCGTCAAAGGTCTGGAACCGGTGCCCACCGCCGTCGCCCACCCGTGTGATGAAGAGTCGCTCAAAGGGCCGGTCCAGGCCTTCCAGGCCGGCATCATCGAGCCCATCCTGGTCGGCCCGGAAAACAAGATACGCGCCGTCGCCGAGGAATTCGGCATCGACCTCAACGGCATCCGCATCGTCCACGCCGCGCATAGCCACGACTCCGCCGCCATCGCCGTCTCGCTGGTCCGCACCGGCGATGCCGAAGCCTTGATGAAGGGCAGCCTGCACACCGACGAACTGATGGGCGAAGTCGTTGCCCGGGCCAACGGCCTGCGCACCAGCCGGCGGATCAGCCACGTCTTCGTCATGGACGTGCCGACCTACCATCGTCCGCTCCTGATCACCGACGCCGCCATCAACATCGCCCCGACGCTCGAAGAAAAAGCCGACATCATCCGCAACGCCATCGACCTCGCCCACATCCTCGGCATCCCCGAACCCAAGGTGGCGATCCTGTCGGCGGTCGAGACGGTCAACCCGAAAATCCAATCAACTCTGGATGCCGCCGCCCTGTGCAAGATGGCCGACCGCGGCCAGATCAAGGGCGGCATCCTCGACGGCCCGCTGGCCTTCGACAACGCCGTCTCCCTCGTCGCCGCCAAGACCAAGGGCATCAAGTCGGCGGTCGCCGGCCACGCCGAAATCCTTGTCGTACCCGATCTCGAGTCCGGCAACATGATCGCCAAGCAGCTCGAATACCTGGCCAATGCACTGACCGCCGGCATCGTGCTCGGCACCAAGGTGCCCATCGTGCTGACCAGCCGCGCCGATTCGGCCGAAACCCGCACGGCGTCGTGCGTCATCGCCGCGCTGATCGCCCACCACAACCGTAAAACTGGAACCGTCTAAATGAAGCAAGGCATCCTGACGATCAACGCTGGATCGTCGTCCATCAAGTTCGCCCTTTTCTCGCTTGCCCACCCGATTTCTCCGGAAGCCGAAGTCTCCGGCCAGATCGACGGCATCGGCACCCAGGCCACAAAAATGGTCGCCAAGGACAAGGCCGGCGAGAAAATCGCCGACCAGATGATTGCCGGCGAGCAGGTCAGCCACGATCAGGCTTTCGATGCGCTGCTCAAATGGTTCATGGCCACCCATGCCGGCTGGCAGATCGTCGCCGTCGGTCATCGCGTCGTCCATGGCGGCGAACGTTACTCGCAGCCGACCATCGTCGACGACACCGTGCTCGGCCATCTGGCCAGCTTCATCCCGCTCGCTCCGCTCCACGAACCGCACAACGTCGCCGGCATCCGCGCCCTCCAGGCGTTGCTCCCCGGCGTGCCGCAGATCGCCTGTTTCGACACCGCCTTCCACCGCAGCCAGCCCGATGTCGCCCAGACCTTCGGCCTGCCCCGCGCCCTGTCGGCCGAAGGCATCAAGCGTTACGGCTTCCACGGCCTGTCGTATGAGTTCATCGCCCGCGCCCTGCCCCGGCACTCGCACCGCGCCAATGGCCGCGTCGTCGTCGCCCACCTCGGCAACGGCGCCAGCATGGCAGCCATGGTCAATCGCAAGTGCGTCGCCACGACGCTCGGCTTCTCGACCATCGACGGCCTGCTCATGGGCACGCGCTGCGGCAATCTCGACCCCGGCGTCATCCTTCACCTCATGGAAACCAAGGGGCTGTCGGTCAAGGACATGACCAAAATGCTCTACAAGGAATCCGGCCTGCTCGGCGTTTCCGGGATCAGCCAGGACATGCGCACCCTGCTCGCCAGCGACAAGCCTGAAGCCAGGGAGGCGGTCGACCTGTTCTGCTACCGCATCGCCCGCGAACTCGGCTCGCTGACCGCAGCCTCCGGCGGCATCGACGCCCTGGTATTCACCGGCGGCATCGGCGAGCACGCCGCCGAGGTTCGCCGCCGTGTCTGTTTGCAGTCAGAATGGCTGGGCATCCGCCTCGATCCGGAAGCCAATGCGCGTCACGATATCGTGATCAGCGCCGGCAACAGCAGCGTCGATGTGCTGGTCATTCCGACCAATGAAGAGTGGATGATGGCGCACCACGCGCAGACACTTCTCGCTCTCTGAAAAAATTTTTCGGTCTGAGCCCCGACCACGAACATGGTCGGGGCTTTGTTTTTTCTGACTTTTTTAGCACGCCAGCATCGTTTTTTACCCCAGACGTAAACACTGCATCTAGTCAAGACGTTGTCACCTCGCACTATATCTAGTAGCCTTTGCATCATTCCAAAATTAATAACCGAGAAAATCCGAATTTTGTAGAGGAGCCTTGAATGAGCAAAATCACCGAACAGCTTTCGCTGACAGACATTCCCGCAGCACCGCAATTCGCCCCGCTGCCGGAGCAGGAAATTTCCGCCGAAGTGCTCATCGAGAAGTACGCCAAGGGCAAGGAAACCAACGTGCACGACGTGCGCCGTCGTGTTGCCTATGCGCTGTCCCAAGTTGAGCAGGAAGCTGATCGCGCCCACTGGGAATCGAAGTTCCTGTGGGCCCAGGAAAACGGTTTCATTCCGGCCGGCCGCATCAATTCCGCCGCCGGTACCGACCTCCAGGCGACGCTGATCAACTGCTTCGTGCAGCCGGTTGGCGACTCCATCGTCGAAAACACCGATGGCCGTCCCGGCATCTACACCGCGCTGGCCCAGGCCGCCGAAACGATGCGCCGCGGCGGCGGCGTTGGCTACGATTTCTCGTCCATCCGTCCGCAGGGCGCCCGCGTCAAGGGTACCCAGTCGCGTGCTTCCGGCCCGGTGTCGTACATGCGTGTTTTCGACCGCTCGTGCGAAACCGTCGAGTCGGCCGGCGCCCGCCGTGGCGCCCAGATGGGCGTGCTGCGCTGCGACCATCCGGATATCGAAGTCTTCATCCACGCCAAGGACAAGGGCGACCTGAGCAATTTCAATATTTCGATCGGCGTTACCGACCCGTTCATGCAAGCGGTCGATGCCGATGGCGATGTCGAGTTGCTGCACCGTGCCGAGCCGAACGCCGAGATGCGCGCCGCCGGCGCCTATCAGCGTGAGGACGGCCTGTGGGTTTACCGCAAGCTGCGCGCCCGCGATCTGTGGGATCAGGTCATGAAATCGACCTACGACCACGCCGAACCGGGCATCCTGTTCCTCGACCGCATGAACAAGGACAACAACCTCAATTACTGCGAAGTGATCGAGGCTACCAACCCGTGTGCGGAACAGCCGCTGCCGCCGTATGGCTGCTGCTGCCTGGGTTCGATCAACCTGACGCTGTACATCAAGGACGCCTTCTCCGAGCAGGCCGAGTTCGATTTCGACACCTTTGCCGAAGTCATCCGGATTTCGACCCGCATGCTCGACAACGTCCTCGATGCGACCCACTGGCCGCTTGAGCGCCAGCAGCAGGAAGCCGCCAACAAGCGTCGCGTCGGCCTCGGCTACACCGGCCTCGGCGATGCGCTGGCCATGCTCCGCCTGCGCTACGACAAGCCGGAAGCCCGCGCCATGGCCGCGCGCATCAGCGAATTCATGCGCGACACGGCCTACATGTACTCGGTCGAAATGGCCAAGGAACGCGGTGCCTTTCCGCTGTTCAACGCTGAACTGTACCTGTCCGGCGGCAACTTCGCTTCGCGCCTGCCCGGCGACGTCAAGGCCGAGATCCGCAAGCACGGCCTGCGCAACTCGCACCTGCTGTCCATCGCGCCGACCGGCACCATCTCGCTGGCTTTCGCCGACAACGCCTCGAACGGCATCGAACCGCCCTTCTCCTGGACCTACAGCCGCAAGAAGCGCATGCAGGATGGGACGATCAAGGAATATTCGGTCGAGGACTACGCTTGGCGCCTGTACAAGCACCGTGGCGGCGATGTTTCCAAGCTGCCCGAGTACTTCGTCACTGCCCTGGAAATCTCTGCCCAGGCGCACAGCGACATGGTTGCCGCCGTCGCTCCATTTATCGACACCTCGATTTCGAAGACGGTGAATGTGCCAGCTGACTATCCCTACGAAGACTTTCAGGACCTCTACATGAGCGCCTGGAAATCCGGCCTCAAGGGTCTGGCCACCTACCGTCCGAACAGCGTGCTCGGCTCCGTGCTTTCCGTTACCGGCAGCGAGTCGGCCAAGGCCGAAGGCGATGCCAAGGCGCCGCAGGATTTCGTCACCGACGCCAATCGCCGCCTGTCAATCAAGAATCTGCCGGCCCCGGTGCTCGCCAGCCTGCGCTGGCCGGGCCGCCCGAACCTGCCGGAAGGCAACCTGTGCTGGACCTACATGCTCGATTCGCCGATCGGCAAGTTCGCGCTGTTCGTCGGCCACGTCGAACCGGAAGGCAAGGCCTGGCCGTTCGAAGTGTGGGCCAATGGCCCGGCCGAACCGCGCGGCCTCGGCGCCGTCGCCAAGACGCTGTCGATGGACATGCGTGCCAAGGATCACGGCTGGCTGCAAATGAAGCTCGACGCGCTGTCGAAGACGCCGGGCGACTCCTTCGAAATGCCGATGCCGCCGCACGGCGAACGCAAGCGCGTGCCGTCCGTGGTGTCCGCCATGGCCCAGGTCATCAGCTGGCGTTGCGAACAGCTCGGCGCCTTCAAGCACGAAGGCCCGACGCCGGTGAAGGATGCCCTGTTCAGCGCCAAGGAGCCGAAGACCGGTACCGATGGCACGCTTTCCTGGACGGTCGACGTCAATAACCCGTCGACCGGCGAAGACTTCGTCCTAGGCCTCAAGGAAATCACCCTGCCCGACGGCGTCACCCGCCCCTACTCGATGTGGCTCTCGGGCAACTACCCGCGCGCCCTCGACGGCCTGTCCAAGCTGCTTTCGCTCGACATGCGCGTCCTTGATCCGGCATGGATCGGCATGAAGCTGCGCAAGCTGATCGATTACTCCGAGCCGCTCGGCGACTTCATGGCCTTCGTTCCGGGTTCGCGCAAACAGCAGACCTTCCCGTCGACCGTGGCCTACATCGCCCAGTTGATCATCCACCGCTACGCCATGCTCGGCATCCTCGACGAAAGCGGCTTCCCGCTGCAGCAGATGGGCATCCTTGAAGCGCCGGAAGACTCGACCAGCAACAAGGTCCTGCCGACCCAGGGCAAGCTGTGCGGGGAATGCGGCAACCACACGATGATCCGCAAGGATGGCTGCGATTTCTGCACGGCCTGCGGTGCAGTAGGTACCTGCGGCTGATCGCTGACTGCCGCAAATAAAACGCCCTTTTGTGAGTTACAGCATAAGCTGCGACTTTCACACCATAAGCTACGACTTTTGACAGCATAAGTTGCGATTTAGCATAAAGCCCCGAGATTAAACACATCTCGGGGCTTTTTTATTATGTTTGAACATAACCTCCAACAGCTTATGCATTTAGTTGTGATTTTCTTAGAATTTAATTGCGATTAAAAGAATATAGATAACATAGCCTGCAGTTTTCATTGCAATGGAGAATTCGTCCTCTAGTTCCGCCCCCAGACGGATAGCGTATCTTCGCGCTTTCGATCTTTCCTAGCTGGACTACAGCCGAATCTTGTAGGTAATGACATTTGAGTCACGACCATTCATTGGTCGTAAATTGACCACTCAAGCTTGTCGCATCGAATCAGGGAATAACTTCATGGAGAGCAGACGCTACAAGGCAACACTCGGCCATGGCCAGTAAGCGGCCTTGTGCGCCGCTTTTTCTTAAGCCGTAGCGATCTGGGTCTATAAGTACGATTGTCTACTCGTCGAAACGGCCATCTCGGCTTGCTCGTATTCAGGTTGTGGGAGTTAGGCCGAAATGGGTTTTCTTGATGAGTTCGAAAAATGCTTCTGCTGCTGGCGAGAGGGTATTGTTCTTTCTTGTAATCAGGATGACCTTGCGTTTGACAATCGGACTGACCAACGGAATTCTGCGAACGCCAGGCCTATCGCCTTCCTGGAAGGTCGATGCGGGAAGAATTGCGCAGCCGACCCCTGCCGCAACCAGGCTGATCGCCGTGGCATGGTGCTGGACTTCGTAAGCGCCACTTAGGCTGATTCCGCGTTTGGCGAGTTGATAGTCCATGAAAACCCGGGTAGCCGTCAGGTTGCTGACCACAATGAGATCAGCATCGCTCATGTCCGACCAAGTAACTGACTCCCTGCTACTCAGTGGATTTGATTCCCGGCAAAAAAACATCAATGGATCATCAAACAAAGGTGTTTCGTTCAGATCCGGATGCTGTTCTCCATGAATTCCGATACCTAGCTCGGCCTGGCTGTTGAGTACTGCATCACGTACTTCGTATGAAGTTGCGTCGAGCAAGCGAATCCTGTTTCGGGGACAAGATTTGGCATATTCACGCATCAGTTTTGGCAGGATTTGACCGGCCATTGTAGGGACACAAGCGAGCGTGAAATTACCTCTGGAATTTTTTGACATGTCCTTGAGGCGACTAACCGCAGCAGTCATCTCGCCGACGATTACCCTGGCTTGCGGCAGAAATTCCCGCCCGACAGCTGTCAATTCAACATATCGAGTTGTGCGGTCCAGAAGCTTCAAATCAAGATAAGCCTCGAGTTTTTGTATCCGACGAGTCAGTGCGGTTTGGGTGACATGAAGATGTTCAGCAGCCTTGTTAAAGCCCCCCAATTCCGCGATCACCACAAACGCCTGAATCCCATCGAAGTCGATCTTCATCTGTCTTCTCTCCATCAAACAGCCATTGGTTACGGGCAATAGATTTTTTTGTCTAAGGTATTGCGCCGACCACGCCGATTCTACGCTCTTGATATATGCGCATATCGCAATAGATTCGAAATTTATTGCATTTCAAGTCAAGCGACGAATTGCCTAATATTCAATTCAAGAAAGCACTAAAACCAATGAGGAGACAAAGTTGCGCATTCCCTGTGTTCTGATGCGAGGTGGTTCGTCGAAAGGCCTGTTCTTCTTCGCGAAGGATTTGCCATCCGACCCGGCGGACCGTGATCGCATGCTCCTCGCTGCCATGGGTTCGCCTGATGCCCGGCAAATTGATGGCATGGGGGGCGGCAACGATCACAGCAGCAAAGTGGTAATTGTAGCGCCGTCGTCTCAGCCCGATGCTGATGTCGAATACCTGTTTGCTCAGGTTTCGGTGGCTCGTGACCTCGTGGACGTGTTGCCAAATAGCGGAAACATGCTGGCCGGCGTTGCCCCATTCGCCATTGAATATGGTCTTGTCAAGGCATCCAGCCCGGTTACGAAGGTCAGAATTCTCAACACCAATAGTCAGAAAATCGTCGAAGCGACAGTTCAGACGCCGGGTGGCAAAGTAACTTACAGCGGCAACTTTGCTGTGGATGGCGTACCTCACAAATGTGCCCCGATCGCATTGCAATTTTTCGACCCCACTGGGACAAAAACCGGCCGTCTGCTACCGACGGGTTCGCCGCGCGACGTCATTCTCGGCATATCGGTGACTTGCATTGATTTCGCTATTCCCATCGTATTGGTCAAGGCTGAGTCGTTCGGAAAAACCGGTTACGAGAGCAAGCAAGAGCTTGACGATGATCCTGTTTTTCTGAAGTCGCTTGAAGAGATTCGTTGTGCCGGTGCGCGCTTGATGGGTCTCTCGGATGCGCCTGGCCTCGGCATCCCGAAGATCGCCATCATTGCGCCACCACGGGAAGGCGGCACCATTGCCTCACGTTATTTTGTTCCATCGAACTGCCACCCCGTTTTTGCTGCGACCGGCGCGATGGCTTTGGCGGCCGCCTGCCAGACACCGGACACGATCGCCGAGGAAATTGCTGTCCTCAATCAGAACATGCCGCATCAAGTGGTGATCGAGCACCCAAGCGGCCAAATGGCTTGCAACATCATCTCGTCCCCCGATCCTTGGACGGGGATTCCAAAACTGGTCGGCGCTGCGCTACTGACCTCAGCTCGTCCATTGCTGGTCGGCGACGTATTTATAGCTGACCACTGCCTTGGATTGACTCAAGAAGCAATCCTGTCTTGACCCGATTGCACCAATGATGCGGCCGGCCTTTCCGGTACCGTTTTTCAATATAAAGGAGACATAACATGAAACCGATTCTTACCCTAACCGCTGCTCTGGGCCTTGCTCTATCAGGCTTTGCCTACGCCCAGGAGCCTATCACCATCAAGTTTTCGCATGTCGCAGCGATCGATACGCCGAAAGGCCAAGCAGCTGAATACTTCAAACAACAGCTAGAGAAGCGCACCAATGGCCGCGTCAAGGTCGAGGTGTTTGCCAACTCCACCCTGTACAAGGACAAGGAAGAGCTGGAAGCCTTGCAATTGGGCAGTGTCCAGATGCTGGCACCGGTCGCTGGGAAATTTGGCCCACTGGGCGTCAAGGAATTTGAGGCTTTTGACCTTCCATATATCTTCCCCGACGAGGCTGCACTGCATCGTGTGACACGCGGCCCGATTGGCGCCTCGCTTCTGAAGAAACTTGAACCCCGCGGCATGATTGGTTTGACCTATTGGGATGCTGGTTTCCGGGTACTGAGTTCGAACAAGCCGATGCACGTGCCGGACGATGCCAAGGGTCAAAAAATCCGCATCAATTCGTCCAAGGTCAATCAGGCCATCATCCGGTCAATTGGCGCTATCCCGCAAACGATGGCTTTCTCGGAAGTTTATCAAGCGCTGCAGACCGGGGTCGTTGACGGCGCCGATGGAAATCTGGCCAATCTCTACACCCAGAAGCAATATGAAGTGCAAAAACATGTGACGCTGACGCGCCATACTTATAGCGGCTATGTCGTCGTTATCAACAAGGCGTTCTGGGACAAGCTGCCGGCCGATATCAAGACCGCAGTCACGGGCGCCATCGAAGATTCCACCGCCTATAACGACCAGGTCGCCGAGGAAGACGAAGCCAAGGCTGTCTCCGCCATGAAGGCATCGGGAAAAACAACGATCTACACGCCGACCGCAGCGGAAAAGGCGCTCTGGGTTAATGCCATGATCGGTGTCCAAAATGAACTCTCCCCGCGCATTGGCAAGGATCTGATTACTTCCATCCGCAAGGAAACCGGCCAGGCCAACTAACCAGGACTTTTGGCTGGCATGGCAAGCAAGCCTGCCAGCCCAATATATTCTCAGCGGGGACAAAATGAGAATTCTCGATCGCTTGGAAGAGCTGATCATCACGCTGCTAATTGGCGTGGCGACACTCGTAACTTTTGCAGCCGTCATTCATCGCTATATGTCTGGCTACGCTATTCCGGTTTTACAAGACTGGTTGCTGTCGCTCGACATGAGCTGGGCCCAGGAGCTGACCATCATTCTCTTTGTCTGGATGGCCAAATTCGGTGCCGCTTATGGTGTCCGTACCGGCATCCACGTCGGCGTAGATGTCCTTATTAACCGCATGAGCGATGCGCTGCGCTCCAAGTTCATTATCTTCGGCCTGCTGGCCGGCGCATTATTCACCGGCATTGTGGCCTATATGGGCGGCCATTTTGTCTGGGAAAACGGGGCAAATTACGGCTTGCGCAATTTCCTTGGCCTGAGTCTCGACGGCCTTATCGAAGGTCCGGCGACGCCTGATCTTGAATGGCAAACCTGGTTGGTTTACAGCGCAGTTCCGCTTGGCTCGTCGCTGATGTGCTTCCGCTTCCTGCAGGTCTGCGTTTCATTTATCCGGACCGGCGAACTTCCCCACCACGATCACGGCCATGTTGATGGTTTGGATGACGAAGTTTTACCGGTCGATATCGATGTGTATTCGATGGACGACAACCTGCATCCGCATGATACCAAGCACGTCATGATCGGCGATGACCGTCGTATCAGAGAGGAAACCATAGCGGTAGAACGCCGCAAAGAAGACCTCGGAGGAGAACCGAAATGAGCGCACTTGTAATTTTCGGTCTCTTGGCCGTCCTGATGCTGACTGGCATGCCGATATCAATATCCCTCGGCCTGACGGTAATGACCTTCTTGTTCGGCATGACCGAAGTGCCACTTGAGTCCGTAGCCCTCAAGCTTTTCACCGGCATTGAGAAGTTCGAAATCATGGCCATTCCATTTTTTATCGTGGCCGGTAACTTTCTGACCCACGGTGGCGTCGCGAAACGAATGATCAACTTTGCCTCGGCCATGGTCGGCCACTGGTACGGCGGCTTGGGTCTGGCTGGGGTGGTTGCTTGTGCATTGTTTGCCGCTGTTTCGGGGTCCAGTCCGGCGACCGTCGTGGCCATCGGCTCGATCCTCTTGCCGGCAATGGTCAAGGCCGGGTTTCCCAACCGTTTTGGGGCGGGCGTTATCTCTACGTCGGGAGCGCTTGGCATCCTGATCCCGCCGTCGATCTGTATGGTGATGTTCTCCGTCGCGACCAATACCTCAGTCGGGGCGCTCTTCATGGCAGGGGTTGTTCCGGGGCTGGCCTTGGCACTCACTCTCGGTGGTGTCACTTGGTACCGCGCTCGTAAATACAATTACCCACGTCAGCCAAAGGCATCCTGGGGGGAGCGCTGGGTAGCTTTCCGTGGCTCGGTTTGGGGACTGTTGCTAATTGTTGTCGTGATGGGCGGCATTTACAGCGGCATCTTTACGCCGACCGAAGCGGCGGCCATGTCTGCGGTCTACGCCTTTATCTGTGCAGTATTTATCTACAAGGATATGGGCCTGAAGGACGTGCCAAAGGTGCTGCTCAATTCGGCCAACATGTCGGCGATGCTGCTCTACATCATCACCAATGCAGTGCTTTTCTCCTTCATCATGACCAATGAAGGCATACCGCAAGCCTTGACCAACTGGATGCTGAGCCAAGGC
Source organism: Gammaproteobacteria bacterium (assembly GCA_018828385.1). Classification (GTDB taxonomy): domain Bacteria; phylum Pseudomonadota; class Gammaproteobacteria; order Burkholderiales; family Rhodocyclaceae; genus Azonexus. Next base: position 138,534 of record JAHJVE010000007.1, read on the forward strand.
TTTGGCGTCATCACCTTCCTGTTGGCGGTCAATATCATCCTGCTGCTGGCCGGCAATTTCATGGAGCCTTCCTCCATTGTCCTGATCTTCGCCCCCTTGCTTTTCCCGGTGGCCGTGGCGCTCGGTATCCACCCGATTCACTTCGGCATCCTGATGGTGGTGAATATGGAGGTCGGCATGTGCCACCCGCCGGTCGGCCTGAATCTCTACGTCGCATCGGGCATCACCAAAATGGGCATTACCGAACTGACCGTGGCCGTCTGGCCGTGGTTGCTGTCGATGCTTTGTTTCCTTGGTCTGGTCACCTACTGGCCGGGCCTGTCGCTCTGGTTGCCCCGCTCTCTGGGCATGCTCTGACCTATTCCAGCGCCGCTGGTACAGGGCGCCGCTTTCAAGCCTTTGCAAACAAGATGAATCCAGGAGTCACCACAATGAATCTCAAAACTTGGATCGGCCGTTCCGAAGAAGTTACCGACCTCTTCACGGCTACCCCCTATGCCGCGCTGTCGGCCACCTTCGACCGCCCGGCCGAGCGCCCGGCCAACGGCACGGCGCTGCCGGCGCTGTGGCACTGGCTGTATTTCCTGCCGCTGCACCGCCAATCCGAAATCGGCGCCGACGGCCATGCCAAGCGCGGCGGCTTCCTGCCGCCGGTGCCGCTGCCGCGGCGGATGTGGGCGGGCAGCCAGTTCGAGTTCCATGCCCCGCTTCACATCGGCGAAACCGTGACCCGCACGTCGACCATCCACGACGTGACCGAGAAAAGCGGCCGAACTGGTCCACTGGTCTTCGTCAAGGTCCGCCACGAACTGCGCCGGGCCGGCGAGAGCGCCGTCGCGCTGACCGAGTTCCACGACATCGTCTATCGCGAGGCGGCCGGCCCGAACGACGTCGCGCCGCCGCCCAAGGCCACCTACCCGGACCCAGTCTGGCGGACGAAATGGGTGCCCGACGACGTCCTGCTCTTCCGCTATTCGGCGCTGACCTTCAACGGACACCGCATTCACTACGACCGCAAGTACGTGACCGAAGTCGAGGGCTATCCGGGGCTGGTCGTGCATGGTCCGATGATCGCCACGCTGTTGCTCGACCTGTTGCGTCACCAGATGCCGGACGCCGAAGTCGCCAAGTTCGAATTCCGTGCCGTCCGGCCGACTTTCGATATCAACCATTTCTTTGTCAACGGCACGCCGAGCGCCGACGGCAAGACGATCCACTTGTGGGCCGAAGACCACGAAGGTTGGCTGACGATGGACGCCACCGCCGTACTGAAATAAGGAGCGCCGAATGAGACCGTTGGAAGGCATCACCATCATCACCCTCGAACACGCCATCGCCGGCCCGTTCGCCACCCGTCAACTGGCCGACCTCGGAGCCCGTGTGATCAAGATCGAACGCCCTGGTGTTGGCGACTTTGCCCGTGGCTACGACGAGCGCGTGCATGGTCTGGCGTCGCACTTCGTATGGACCAATCGCTCCAAGGAAAGCCTGACGCTCGACGTCAAGCATCCGGAAGCCCAGAAGATTTTGCAGCGACTGGTTGCCGAAGAGGCTGACATTCTGGTTCAGAATCTGGCGCCCGGCGCAGCCGCCCGGCTCGGGCTGTCCTACGAAGCCTTGTCGGCGATCAATCCGGAGATCATCGTCTGCGACATTTCGGGCTACGGCAACGATGGCCCCTACCGCGACAAGAAGGCCTACGACCTGCTGATACAGAGCGAGTCGGGTTTCGTTTCGGTGACGGGGACCGAGGACGAGCCGTCCAAGGCCGGACCGTCGATCGCCGATATTTCGGCCGGCATGTACGCCTACAGCAACATTCTGGCGGCCTTGCTGCAAAAGCAGATCACCGGCCGTGGCCAGCATCTCGATATCTCGATGCTGGAAAGCCTGGTCGAGTGGATGAACTACCCGCTTTATTACGCCATCGACGGCGCTTCGCCGCCACGGCGGGCCGGCGCCAGCCACGCCACGATCTACCCCTATGGCCCGTTCCCGGCGGGTGATGGAAAGAACGTCATGCTTGGTCTGCAGAACGAGCGCGAATGGGCTGGCTTTTGCGAAAAAGTGTTGTTGCGCCCGGAACTGAGCAAGGAGGCGCGTTTCTCGTCCAACTCGAAGCGCAGTGCCGCCCGTGACGAAGTGCGCAATATTATTATTGAGGCTTTTTCCGGGTTGACCGCAGAACAAGTCATCGAGCGACTGGAGTCGGCGCAGATTGCCAATGCCCACCTCAATGACATGCATGATGTCTGGGATCACCCGCAGCTCAAGGGTAGAAACCGCTGGCGCGAAGTCGACACCGCTGTCGGCAAGGTGCCGGCTCTGTTACCGCCGGGTTCGTGGAGCGAATGCGAGCCGCGCATGGATGCGGTGCCGGCCCTCGGTCAGCATACCGAGACCATCCTCGGAGGGCTCGGCTACACGGCCGGCGACATTGCCGAGCTGCGCGCCGCCGGAGCCATCTGATGTTGCCCGTCAGCTACCTCTTTGTACCTGGCAATCGTCCCGAACGCTTTGCCAAGGCGCTGGCCAGCGGGGCGGGGGCGATCATCCTCGATCTTGAGGATGCGGTTTCCCCGGCCGACAAGGAGAGTGCACGACAGGCTATCGCTGACTGGGTGGCGACGGCTGGCGTGGCGCCCGAGCGGCTGGTGGTGCGAATCAATGATGCGCTGTCGCCATGGTTTGACGATGATCTGGCGATGATCAAGACGGCCGGCATCAAACAGGTGATGTTGCCGAAGACGGAATTCGCCGAACAGGTGGCAACGGTCATTGCCTCCACGACGCACGATCTCGCTGTTTTGCCTTTAGTGGAAACGGCACGCGCCATACACAACGTAACGCAAATTGCGTTGGCCAAGGGTGTTCAGCGCATTGCCTTCGGGACGCTCGATTACGCCGCCGATCTCAACCTCTCGGGAGACGAGCGCGGTTTGATTTACCCCTACAGCCAGATCGCCATCTCTTCCCGTTCAGCTGAACTGGCGCCGCCGATTGCCGGGGTCACGCCCAATATCGACGATTTGGGCCGGACTGAAGCGGACTACGCCTTTGCGCGAGCCTTCGGCTGCACCGCCAAGATGTGTATCCATCCGAAGCAGGTCGAGTTGGTCGAGCAACTGAGCCGGCCGACCGAGCTGGAAGTGCTGTGGGCCAACAGGGTTCTGGCGGCCGCAGCAAGCGCCTCGGGCGCCGTTCAGCTTGACGGAAAAATGGTAGATCGGCCAGTGGTCCTCAAGGCGGAAGCCATTCTCGCCCGAAGCTTGCAACAAGACAGCATATGAACAAAAACGCAGCAAAACGGAATCCTTCCCCACATTGAATCAGGAGACAACATCATGGGCGCGAGCATCATTGACTCTAGTATTTTCGGCAATATCTTCAGCACCGACGCCATGCGTCAGGTCTGGTCCGACCGCAACCGGACCGAAAAGTACATCGATATCGAACGCGCGCTGGCCGTCGTGCAAGGCCGGCTCGGCATCATTCCGCAGGAAGCGGCCGACGAAATCGTGCGCAACTGCGATATCGACAAGATCGATATGGACAAGCTGCGGGCCCAGACCGAGCGCATTGGCTATCCAGTGCTCGGCGTTGTCTCGCAACTGAACGCGCTGTGTCGCGATCGTCTCGGCGAATTCTGTCATTGGGGGGCAACCACCCAGGACATCACCGATACGGCGACCGTCATGCAGATCCGTGAAGGCCTTGATCTGGTTGGCGCCGAAATCGATGCCATCTGTGCCGCCCTGATCGATCTCTCCAAGCGTTATCGCGACACCCCGGTAATTGGCCGCAGCAACCTGCAGCAGGCCATTCCGGTGACTTTTGGCTTCAAGACGGCGGCTATCCTGGCCGGCATGGAACGTCATCGCGAACGTCTGCAGCAACTGCGCCCGCGTGTCCTGATGGGAGAATTCGGCGGCGCTTGCGGCACGCTGGCGTCGATTGAGACCGGTGCCATGGAAACCCAGGCCGGCCTAATGGCTGAACTGGGGCTGGCCCAGCCGGACATCGCCTGGCACACCGTGCGCGACACCATCGCCGAAGTCGGTGCCTTCCTTGGCCTAGTCGGCGGCTCGCTGGGCAAGATCGCCATGGACGTCAAGCTGATGATGCAGCACGAAGTCGCTGAAGTCTTCGAGCCTTTCGCCCCGGGTCGCGGTTCAAGCAGCACCATGCCGCAAAAGCGCAATCCGATTTCGAGCTGCTACATTCACGCCGCGGTCTCCGTCGTCCGCCAGCATTCCGCCGCCCTGATGGATGCCATGATTGCCGATCATGAGCGCTCAACCGGCCCGTGGGAAATCGAATGGATCGCGCTGCCCGAAGCCTTCTGCCTGACTGCTGGCGCCCTGAAGCAGACGCGTTTCGTCCTCGAAGGGCTGGAAGTCGACCCAGCGGCGATGATGGAAAATATCGAGCTGACCAATGGTCTGGTCATGTCGGAGGCCGTGATGATGGGCCTTGGCCCCTACATCGGCCGCGAATACGCCCACGATCTGGTCTATGACCTGTGCCGCGAAGCGATCAAGAGCAAGCGCCCCTTGCTTGATCTGTTGGCCGAGCATCCGGAAATCAATCCGCACCTTGACCGTGCTGCATTGGCCAAGTTGTGTGATCCGGCCAATTATCTCGGTCAGGCCGGCGTCATGGTCGACAAGGTATTGCAGCGGGCAGCGGCTTCACGATAAAGAGCATCAGCCATGGAACTACGGCAACTGCGTTATCTGGTTCGCACCATTGAACTGGGCAGCATCAGTCAGGCGGCGCTAGATCTGGGCATCGCGCAGTCGGCCGTCAGTTTGCAAATCCAGCGCCTCGAAGGCGAGCTGTCGACACGCCTGTTGCAGCGAACAACGAGCGGGGTGGTGCCGACCGATGCCGGTATCGCCTTTCTGTCGCACGCCCAACTGGCTTTGCGTCACGCCGACCAGGCGATGCTGGCCGCGCAGCAATCGCGTCTTTCCGGCGTCGTTGGTCTCGGTCTGGCACCGACCACGGCCGGTGTCCTTGGCTTGCCCTTGCTACAGGCGATGCAGGTGCAATATCCCGACATTCGAATTCATCTGGTTGAAGGCATGTCCGGTCATCTCGGCCAGATGCTCAATGCCCGTGAGATCGATCTCGCCGTGTTGTTCGGTGCCGACCAGGCCCGACGCTGGACCGTTCAGCACCTGCTCGACGAACGTCTGTTCCTGGTTTGCAGTGCGCAGTCCGGGCCGGCGGAATTGCCCATAACGCTGTCGGCCATCAGTGAATTGCCCCTGGTCTTGCCGACCCATCACCACGGTTTACGTCGGGTGATCGATACGCTGTTTTCAGGTCTGGTCCGCCCGCCCAATATCGTTGCCGAAGTTGATTCGCTATCGGTATTGATGGACATGGTGGCAGCCGGTATGGCATCGACCTTGCAGCCGTGGTCGGCACTTGCTCGCCAGCCCGAATTCGGCAGTCGCTTGCGTTGGGTGGAACTTGCCGATGCCGAAATTGCCCGGCGCAATTTGCTGTGTAGCCTCTCTGACGACGAGTTGTCGCCGGCTGCCCTGGCGACTCGTGGCGCCCTCCGGCAGGTGGTTCGGCAGCTGGTGAATGACGGTCAGTGGAAAGGCGTGACGGAGGCCTATCTCGAATCGAGATAGGCGCATATCGGGGCGGCTTAGGGCATGCCCTTGCCGGTGGAACATAGTGTCATCGCTGAAACAAATAAAGGCTCAAAAGGAGCGAATAATGAGTGACAACAATTCCAGGACGGTCGATGTGCTGGTCATCGGTGGCGGCAACGCGGCGCTGTGCGCGGCCCTGATGGCCCGCGAGGCCGGCGCCACGGTACTCTTGCTGGAAGCTGCGCCGCGCGAGTATCGCGGCGGCAATTCCAGCCATACCCGTAATCTCCGTTGCATGCACGATGCGCCGCAGGATGTGCTGACCGAAGCCTACCCGGAAGAGGAGTTCTGGCAGGATCTGCTCAAGGTCACCGGCGGCAATACCAATGAACAACTGGCCCGTCTGGCCATCCGCGAATCGTCGCAATGCCGTGCCTGGATGCGCAAGCATGGCGTGCATTTTCAGGCCTCATTGTCAGGCACGTTGCAACTGTCGCGGACCAATGCTTTTTTCATGGGTGGCGGCAAGGCACTGGTCAATGCTTACTATCGCAGTGCCGAGGCGCTGGGTGTGCAAATTCGCTATGAATCACCGGTTGACCGTATGGACATCGTCGATGGCCAGTTTCAAGCGGCCTGGGTCGGTGGTGAGCGCATTGCCGCGAAGGCTTGCGTCATGGCGGCCGGTGGCTTCGAGTCAAATCGCCAATGGCTGCGCGAAGCCTGGGGACAGAACGCCGATGGTGAATGGCCGGCCGACAACTTCGCCATTCGCGGCACGCGTTTCAATCAGGGTGTCCTGCTCAAGGCCATGATGAATGCCGGCGCGGATTTCATCGGCGATCCATCGCAATCGCATTGCGTCGCTGTGGACGCCCGGGCACCGCTTTACGATGGGGGAATCTGCACCCGAATCGATTGCGTCTCGCTCGGTATCGTGGTGAACAAATTTGCCCGCCGCTTCTATGACGAAGGCGAGGATTTTTGGCCCAAACGTTACGCCATCTGGGGCCGTCTGGTCGCTCAGCAGCCGGGTCAGGTCGGCTATTCGATCATTGATGCAAAAGCCATCGGGCGTTTCATGCCGCCGGTTTTCCCCGGCACCCAAGCCGATACGCTGGAAGATCTGGCCCGTCAGCTCGGTCTCGATGAAGCGACTTTCGTCCAGACCGTCAGTGATTACAACGCCGCCTGCCAGGCCGGCACCTTTGATCACACGGTACTCGACGACTGTCACACCGAAGGACTTGTGCCGGCCAAGGCCCACTGGGCTTTGCCGATCAACAAGGCGCCGTTCTATGCCTACCCGCTGAAACCGGGCATTACCTTCACCTACCTCGGTTTGAAAATCAATGACCAGGCCGCCGTGCATTTCGCCGGCAAGCCCAGTCGCAACCTGTTCGTGGCCGGTGAAATGATGGCCGGCAATGTGTTGGGCAAGGGCTATACCGCGGGGGTCGGCATGACCATCGGCACCGTATTCGGACGCATCGCCGGTACGCAGGCAGCCAAGTCCGTATTGGAAAAAGGAGTGGAACATGCAGGCGCTTGAGAAACTGCTTGGCGAAGCACGCGACCTGGCCGCTCGCGAACTTTCCCCGAGTGAGAACGAGGCCGAAGTCGGCCGCATCATGTCGATCTGCAACGCCTGTCGCTATTGCGAAGGCTTTTGCGCTGTCTTCCCGGCGATGACCCGCCGTCTGGAATTCGCTCAGGCGGATATTCATTACCTGGCCAATCTTTGCCACAACTGCGGTGCTTGCCTGCATGCCTGCCAATACGCGCCGCCGCACGAGTTTACGGTCAATGTGCCGCGGGCGATGGCTAGGGTGCGTGGTGAGACCTATTCCAGCTATGCCTGGCCTAGGGCGTTGGGCAGCCTCTACAAGAACAACGGGCTGACCGTGGCGCTGGCCTTGGCTTTGAGTTTGGCCCTGTTTTTGCTGTTGACCGTGCAAGTTACCGGCGGCGTGTTGCATGAACCGCTGGCCGGCAACTTCTTCGCCATTTTCCCGCACAACACGCTGGCGCTGATGTTCGGTGCCGTTTTCGGCTACGCGATCCTAGCATTAAGCATCGGCGTGCGGCGTTTCTGGGGCGAGGTTTCGCCGGGGGAAATCAGTGGTGAGTCCAGTGCCGAGGCGGCCAGCAACGTGCTCCGCCTGAAATATCTCGACGGCGGTCATGGTCAGGGCTGCAATAACGAAGACGATGCCTACACCTTGCTGCGTCGCCGTTTTCACCACTTCACCTTTTACGGCTTCATGCTCTGTTTTGCCGCAACCAGCGTCGCCACGCTCTACCACTATCTGCTTGATCTGCACGCACCGTATGCGCTGAGCAGTCTCCCCGTCATGCTCGGTATCGCCGGTGGCATTGGTCTGCTGATCGGGCCGGCAGGTCTGCTCTGGCTCAACCTGAAGCGCCATCCCTTGCACGGCGACGCCGCGCAGAAACCGATGGATCGCGGCTTCATTGCCCTGCTGCTGCTGACCAGCCTGACCGGCTTGCTCCTGCTCGCCCTGCGCGACACTTCGGTGATGGGCCTGCTACTGGCCATTCATCTGGGTGTGGTCATGGCGCTATTCCTGACACTGCCCTACGGCAAATTCGCCCACGGCATCTTCCGCTCGGCCGCCTTGCTCAAGTGGTCAATCGAGAAACGCCAGCCCAGCCGCCTGCAGTTGGGTTCCGAGTAGATCCTGGCAAGATGCTGTTGCTTGCCCGCTTTAACAAGCAAACCGGATGGTCCTCGCCATCCGGCTTTTTCACTACTGTCTCGATGTGAAAAACCGGGCCCATGCCTGGCGCGCCCTGCACCATGCCAACTACCGTGTTTACTTCGCCGGGCAGGCGATCTCCATTCTTGGCAACTGGGTCCAGCAAGTGGCGTTGGGCTGGCTGGTTTATCGACTGACCGGCTCGGCCATGCTGCTTGGCGTGACGGCCTTCCTGACGCAGATTCCGCAATTGGTCGTGGCGCCGGTAGCCGGCATCATCATTGATCGCTCGAACATCCGGCGGCTGATGATCCTGATCCAGTTTTCGATGTTCCTGCTGGCCGTCCTGCTGGCGCTGATTACTTATTTCGACTGGATTCAACCCTGGCACATCCTGCTGGTAGCTGCTTTCTTTGGCATCTTGAATAGTTTCGATGTGCCGCTTCGTCACGCCTTTACCAGCCAGTTGGTGACTGATCGCCAGGATCTGCCGAATGCAATCGCACTCAATTCGCTGTTTTTCAATATCGCCCGCTTCATCGGGCCGCCACTGGCAGGCCTGACTCTTTCACTGACTTCCGAGGCCCTGTGTTTCGCACTGAATGGGGTGTCATTTCTCGTCATCCTGGTTGTCATGATGAGCCTGAAAACCGGGGCACAGCGCCACAGCCAGGCGACTTTCCGGGAAGCGATGCAGGAAGGTGTGAAATTCATTCGCGGTAGCGTTCCTGTCCGATTGCTATTGATTCAGGTCGCCGTTCTCAATTTTCTCGCGGCCAATTACATCCCGCTGATGCCGGCTTTCGCCCGCGAAATATTCCATGGCGGACCGAACATGCTGGGAACGCTGCTCGGTTGCGCCGGGGCTGGGGCGCTTTGCTGCTCACTGAGCCTGGCGGCGCGGCCCAGTGTGCGCGGCCTGAGCGGGGCGATTACCCAGGGCTGCTTGCTGACCGGGCTGGCACTACTCGCTTTCGCGCTGAGTTCTGCCGCCTGGCTGGGCGGCATCATGCTGTTTCTGCTGGGCTTCGGCATGGTCAACGGCAATGCCTCGAGCAATACCATTTTGCAAACCATCCTTCCCGAGCATCTGCGGGGCCGTGTTCTGGCCATCTACAGTGCGGCCAATCTCGGAGCGGCGGCGCTTGGCAGCCTGCTGAGCGGCGCCCTGGCCGAGCATCTGGGGCCGGCGCTGGCCCTGGCGGTGCTGGCCGCGATCCTGATTTGTGCATCGCTTTATTTTTACTCCAGGCTCGAATGGTTGCGGATGTATCTGCGACCGATCTACGCCAGCCAGGGGATTACCCGTCAAAAGCCACGCGGCCAGGAGATCAAATGATGAAAATTACGGTATTGGATGACTATCAGGGAGTCGTCAATCACCTGGCAGCCATGGAAATATTGGATGGACTGCCGGTCGACGTGACGGTGCTTGATCGCCGGGTCAGCGAGCCAGGCGAACTGATCGACTTACTTGGTGATACGGACTGTCTGATACTGATTCGTGAGCGAACCCAGATCACGGCAGAGATTATCGGTGCTTTGCCTAAACTCAAACTGATCGTCCAGACCGGTCGCCTGAGCGGCTGTATCGATCTCGACGCCTGTGCCCGGCAAGGGGTGACGGTTCGTGATGGCACCGGCAATCCGATTGCGCCGGCGGAAATGACCTGGGCGCTGATCATGGCGGCATCACGGCGCATTCTGCCCTATAGCGGCCAACTGGCGCGTGGCAAGTGGCAACGTAGTGCGGACGAGATTGGCGATGAACGCCTGGGCCGCTCGCTATTCGGGCGAACCCTTGGTATTTGGGGCTTTGGCAAAATCGGCAAACGGGTGGCGACAGTCGGGCAGGCATTGGGCATGACCATTCTTGTCCATGGCCGGGAACAGACACGCACCGCCGCCGAAGCGGCGGGTATTTCGTACGAGGCAGACAGGCGCCGCTTTCTGGCGCAGGTTGATGTGCTCAGTTTGCACCTGCGCCTCTGCGCAGAGACCCGCAGCATGATCAGCGCCGATGATCTGGCCTGCATGCGTGCCGATGCCTTGCTGGTTAACACCAGTCGAGCCGAACTGATGGCGCCGGGGGCGTTGTTGCAAGCGATGGCTGGCGGGCGGCCCGGCGCGGCGGCGCTTGATGTCTTTGAACACGAGCCGGAAGGTGTTGCGAATTACCTGAATCACCCGGAAATCCTGTGCACGCCGCACCTTGGATTTGTCGAGCAGGATACCTATGAGTCCTATTTCCGGGAGGCTTTCACGCACGTTCGCCAATTCATTCAGACCTGAGCCGCGAGCAGGCGGGTAGTTAATTGCGAATATCGAAATAATATACGCAATTAATTCATTTTCTATTCGTGACCAGAAAGCCAAGAATGCGGGCTTCTTCTTGATGAAGGAGCCCAAAATGCTCGTTAGTATTCCTTGTATGCTCATGCGTGGCGGAACCTCGAAAGGCCCGTATTTCCACGCCAATGATCTACCCGCCGACCCGCAGGAACGCAATCGCATTCTGCTGGCAGCCATGGGGTCGCCCCACGTGCGCCAGATCGATGGCATCGGCGGTGGCGATACGCTGACCAGCAAGGTGGTGATCGTCAGCCCGTCACAGCGTCCGGGTATCGATATCGATTACCTTTTTGCTCAGGTGTCCGTGGAAACGGCAACGGTCGACACTACCCCGAACTGCGGCAACATGCTGGCCGGCGTCGGGCCGTTCGCCATTGAAAACGGCCTGGTCGCTGCGACCCATCCGGTCACCAAGTTGCGCATTTTTAACATCAATACGAAAAAGGTCGTTGAGGCCATCATCCAGACGCCCGATGGGCAGGTGACTTACGACGGCGAGGCAAGAATCGATGGCGTGCCAGGTAGTGGGGCAGCTATCCAGATCAACTTTCTGAATGCCACTGGCGCCAAGACCGGCCGTCTGTTCCCGACCGGAAACTGTATCGATGTCGTTGACGGTATTGAGGTGTCGCTGGTCGATTTTGCCACGCCGCTGGCTTTTGTCTCAGCCGCTGCTCTCGGCAAAACCGGTTACGAAAGCAAGAAGGAGCTGGACGCCGACAGTATTCTGAAATCGCGTCTCGAGTCCATTCGCCTGCAAATTGCCCTCAAGGCCGGGATGGGCGATGTCAGTGGCAAAGTCTTGCCGAAAATTGCCCTGGTTGCCCCGCCTGTTGGCAAGGCGGTGATTGCTTCGCGCTACTTCACCCCTTGGAGCTGCCATTCCGCCTATGCCGTGACGGGGGCTCTGTGCCTGTCTGCCGCGAGCATTCTGCAGGGAACCGTAGTGCAGAAAATTGCCCATCGCAATGATCACGACCCGCTGTTGATCACAATTGAACAGCCGGCCGGTCGGCTGGAAATTCGCCTTGAAATCGATGGTGGCAAGGCTGTTTCCGCTCCCGAAATTGTCTCGGCAGGACTGATCAGAACAGCCCGAAAACTGTTCACGGGGAAGGTTTTGCTTCCGATGGAAGAAGGCGTTGAAGCCCAGTCGGAATTTATTTGATTTACGCAAGAATCAATCCGATTTATTCATTATCGACAATTCAATTGATTGCATAAACTTCAATCAGTGCTCGATTAAGTGACGGAGCGCAAGGTGTTTCGCGGTAGCGGGGCAAGTAAAAATATCTGGAGGAGTTTTTATGAGACAAAAATTCAAGAGCGGCGTACTGGCTGCGTCGATCGGAGCACTTCTGCTGCCGCTTGCTTCGCTGGCTGCTGATGGCGAACACAAGCTGGACATCGCTGTTCGTGGTGTCTATTTCAATGACGAAAGTACCGCCTATCCAACATCGACGGTCGCTAATCCGGTGCCGAGTTCCTACGAGCAGAGCGCGCTTGGCGTCCAGCTCAATTACCATTCTCCCTACTGGGCTGGATTCATCGGTGTTGACGCTTCGCTTTATGGGGTTGCCAAGATTGGCGATAGTGGCAAGCCGACGACCAATATGGTCGAACTGGGCAATAATGGTCAGCTCGATGAGGGTTACGCCACCCTCGGTCAGGCGGCCATCAAGTTGAAATACGCAGACTATGCGGAAGCCAAGATTGGTCGCCAGATTCAGTCCAGCCTGCTTCTGAAAAGTTCCTATACCCGTGCCGTACCCGATACCTATTCGGGCATTTCCGGCGCGGTAACGCCGACCAAGGCGGTGAAGATATACGGTGCCATTTACGACCAGTGGCGAGCCCGCAGCAATGATGCTTTTGAAAATTTCAAAACAGAAGCGACGGCGAATAATGTTGCCAACGAAATCGATTACATCAGTCTGGTTGGCGCGACATATCGCGAAGGCCCGATTTCGGTCACCGGCGAATATCTGAATTCGAAGAACTATCTCTCCAAATTTGGCCTGGTTGGCGCGTACACCATCCCTCTTGGCAAGAACTCGCTCAAATTATCCTCGGGCCTGTTTACCTCGCGTGATGCCGGCAGCCTCTTCGTTTGCAGTGCCGAAAAGGAAGTCGACTGTACAGGAACAGGCCGGATCGACAACAACGGCATGGGTGTCTATATCGATGCCGAATGGAAAGTAAGCAACTTCACCATTGGAGGTGCAATCGCCAAGTTCGACGGGCTATGGATCGAGGATAACTTTGCCGCCAATGCCAGCAAGAACGGCAGCCTCAATCAGGATCACGGCACCAATCCGTTTCCGACGTCGGCCGCTCTGGGCCCTGATCTGGCGAACAACGATGAGTTTGTAACCTCGGTTCGTATTGCTTACGACTGGAAGGACTATATCAAGGGCCTCAAGACCTCATTCAAGTATTCGAGAGGGACTGGAGCGCATAGCAGCAATCGCTCTAATAACGCCGAAGGTTCAGAAAATTTCCGGGAGTTTGACGTTCGATACGCAGTGCCTTTTGTTAAGAACGTAAGCATGCGATATGTCTACTACAACTACGATTCACACGTTGAAGGTGGCTCAACGTCAGCAACAATCAAAGGAATGACGCGTCAAGATTGGGATCAGCATCGTTTCTATATCGATTACGTCTACAGTTTTTAAGTTCATCGATCGAGTATTGCCGCCTCCTTTGCACCGCTTCCCCCGGCGGGTGCATTTTTCCCTCCCCGAGAAATTGGGGAGGTTTTTCTTGGTTCTATTTCTGGACCAAACAATAGATCATCAGTCAGCCGCTCATGAGCTACGATTTGATTGATTTAAAATTTGTCAAGGCAATCGCTGAATGTGGAACCTTAACCCAAGGTGCAGCGAAAATTGGACTCAGCCCTTCTTCAGCCAGTGTTCGCCTTACTCAATTTGAATCGACGTTAAACGTTTTGCTGTTTATACGGCGAGCCCGTGGCCTAACGCCTACGATTGCAGGTTTTGTGGCACTACGACATGTGAGCAAAATACTCACTCAATTATCAAACATGGAAAGTGACTTTGGAATATCCCTTCATGGCGAATGACCTTGCATGAAAGGAAACGGGTCATGGAATTCGCATTAGCCGCATTAAAAGCTCTTGGGGTTTGGTTGTAATTTGGCTTCAAGGTCGATCTCACGACCAGCTTCGAACACCACGTTAGCGCCATTGATTAAGTGATGCATAGATCGGCGCTCATTGATTGGCCTAACCAACCGACGATTAGATCTAGGCGGTTTGGGTTGCGCGACAAAATACCGCTTTCGCATTCCTCCCCTTCCCCGTTCTTGTAAATTGCCGACCCCTGGCTATCGCAGCGGAGGTTGTTTGGAAACGATACCGACTGCCAACTTGGCCCAGTAACCGCGTTGCGGCCCTCGAACATTCATCTCACCACGCAGACTCGGACGAGGTAACTAGATGAAACGTTGTAACACTCTGCAACTTTGAGCATGAGCTCAGCCCAAATCCTCGGTTGCAGCTTATGCTGACACTAACACCCGATTATGCCGCGGCGTTTTGTTTTGGAGGTGACTTCAGGTCGAAAGCTGAATTTCAATTTCGGCAGTTTTTCCCGGTTGACCGTAGTAATCGCTCCACCGACACCAATCCCATCAAATTTAGGGCTTGTCGAGCCAGAATAATGAGGTGATGGTCTTGGCGTCGGTAATCCGGCCATCCCAGACGGCCTGCCTGGCTTCGGCCGGCGACAGTTCGACGACATCGAGGAATTCGTTGTGGTCGAGCTGCTTTTCACCGGCCAGATGAAGGCCGCGAGCCGCGAAGATTTCGATGCGTTCGTCCGAGTAACCGATGCACGGGTACATCACGCCGAGGTATTCCCAATCGCTGGCAACATAGCCGGTCTCTTCCTTGAGCTCACGCTGGGCGGTGTCGATGATGGCTTCGCCGTGATCGATCTTGCCGGCCGGCAGTTCGAGGAAAACGCGGCGCAACGGATAGCGGAACTGACGCTCGAAGAGCAGGTTACCATTGGGCAGGAAGGCGAGGATGACAACGGCGCCAGGATGAACGATGTACTCCCGGATCGACTCCTGGCCATTGGGAAGCAGTACGCGATCCTTGCGGACATTGAGCAAGGCTCCCTTGAAGACGGACTCCGAAGATACTTCGGATTCGATGAGATGTGCGTCGTGCGACATTTCAAACTCCACAAAAAGAAACGCCCCGACGAGCGGGGCGTTTTATTGAATCACTTCACAGCGGCATCAGAGCGAACGCAGCAGCGCGTAAGCACAGAGCGACATGATGACCTGCGGGAAGATGCCGAGGAAGGCAACCGCCAGACCGTTGGCAGAAATCAGGATACGCATGTCGAGTGGCGCGGCAAACGGGGTATCGTCAGCCGGCGCATCAAAGTACATGACCTTGACGACGCGCAGGTAGTAGAAGGTGCCGATCAGCGAGAACAGCACGGCAACGATGGCCAGCCAGATGTGGCCGGCAGCAACCACAGCCTGCAGCACGGAGAACTTGGCGAAGAAACCGATGAAGAACGGCACGCCCGCCATCGAGAACATCAACATGAGCATGATGCCGGCGAACCACGGGCTGCGCTTGTTGAGGCCCTTGAAGTCGTCGATTTCCTCGGCTTCAAAACCGGAGCGGGCCATGAGCAGGATCATGCCGAAGGTGCCGGCACTCATTAGCACGTAGGCGATGACGTAGAACATGGCCGAACTGTAGGCATTGAGCGCGTAGCGGGCATCGCCGCTGACCACGCCGGTGACGATGCCGAGAAGCATGAAACCCATGTGCGAGATGGCAGAGTAGGCCAGCATGCGCTTGAGGTTGGTCTGGGCGATGGCGGCGAGGTTACCAATGGCCATCGACAGCACGGAAAGAATAATCAGCATGTTCTGCCAGTCGGCGGCCATGGTGATCAGGCCATTAACCAGCAGGCGCATGACGATGGCGAAAGCAGCCAGCTTGGGCGCGGAACCGATAAGCAGGGTAACCGAGGTCGGCGCACCGTGATAGACGTCGGGAATCCACATGTGGAAGGGAACAACTCCCAGCTTGAAGGCCAAACCGGCGACCAGGAAGACCAGCCCGAATACCATCACGCTCTTGTTCACGCCGCCGCCATAGAGCCGCTCGGCGATGCCGGTGATTTCCAACGTACCGGTCGCACCGTAGATCATCGACATGCCATAGAGCAGCAAGCCGGAAGCCAGGGCGCCAAGGACAAAGTACTTCATCGCCGCTTCGGTCGACTTCACCGAGTCGCGGTTCATGGCGACCATGGCGTAGAGCGACAGGGACAGCAGCTCGAGACCGATATAGATGGTCAGGAAGTGATTGGCGGAGATCATGACCATCATGCCGAGCGTCGCGAACAAGGCCAGCACGTAGTATTCGCCTTTGTTCATGGACTCGCGATCGATGACATAGCCACGCGAATAGAACATGACGATAATCAGGGTCGCGTACAGGAAAAGCTTCAACAGGTCGGACATCAGATCGTCGACGAACATGTTACTGAACGTGTAGGTGATCTCACCGGTGCTCGTTGCGAACTGTATGACTGCACAACCGATCAGGGCCAGTTGGGTCAGCACAAAGGTAACGGTGCGACGACTATCCTTGACCAGGAGGTCGATCATCAGAATGGCGAGGGCCATCACCGCCAGAAAAATTTCCGGCGCAGCAGGCAGAAGATTGGGGACAACGAAATTGTCGAACATGTCGGCTACCGATTATTGAATCTTGCTGATGGCGACGTGACGCAACAGGTCATTGACCGAGGCGTGCATGACTTCCGTGAAAGGCTGCGGGTAGAGACCCATCCACAGGGTGGCAATGGCCAGGATGCCGAGGATGGCAAACTCGCGCAGATTGATGTCGCTGAGCTCTTCGACGTGATGATTGGCCACGTCGCCAAAAATCACGCGCTTGTACATCCACAACGAGTAGGCAGCACCGATGACCATCGAACTGGCGGCAGCAAAGGCGACCCAGAAATTGAACTTGACGGCACCCAAGATGACCATGAACTCGCCAACGAAGCCGGATGTGGCCGGCAGACCGGCATTGGCCATGGTAAAGAGCATGAAGAGCGCTGCAAACTTCGGCATCTTGTTGACCACACCGCCGTAATCGGCTATCTGGCGGCTATGCACGCGGTCGTACATGACGCCGATGCAGAAGAACATGGCGCCAGAGACGAAACCGTGCGAAACCATCTGCACCAAGGCTCCTTCGACGCCCATCGGGCTGAACATGAAGAAACCGAGCGTCACGAAACCCATGTGGGCGATCGACGAATAGGCCACCAGCTTCTTCATGTCTTCCTGAACCAGGGCGACGAAACCGATGTAGACCACGGCAATCAGCGACAGGGCGATCACCAGGCCGGACAGCTCATGTGAAGCATCCGGCAGGATCGGCAACGAGAACCGCAGGAAACCGTAGGCGCCGAGCTTCAGGGCGATGGCGGCCAGAACGATGGAACCACCGGTCGGCGCTTCGACGTGAGCGTCAGGCAACCAGGTATGCACCGGCCACATGGGCACCTTGACCGCGAAGGCAACGAGGAACGCCAGGAACAACCAGACCTGAGCGCCAAGGGCGATCGGCAGTTTGTGCCATTCGAGAATCGAGAAGCTGCCACCGGACTGGATGAACAGATACATCAAGGCGATCAGGAAAAGCAGGGAGCCAAACAGCGTGTAGAGGAAGAACTTGAAGGCGGCGTAAACTCGCTTCGGGCCGCCCCAGACACCGATGATCAGATACAGCGGGATCAGCGAAGCCTCAAAGAAGACGTAGAACAGAATGCCGTCGAGCGACGTGAAGATGCCGTTCATGAGGCCCGACATGATCAGGAAAGCAGCGTTGTACTGGGAAACCTTGGTCTGAATGACCTCCCAGCCAGCGGCAACGACGATGATGGTCACGAAAGCGTTCAGGATCACGAACAGCATCGAAATGCCGTCAACCCCGAGGTGGTAATTGATGTTGAACCGCGGAATCCACGCGCCTAACTCGACGAACTGCATACCACCGTTGGCGGTATCGAAGCCCGTCCAGAGCGGGATCGTAACCAAAAAGGCAGCAACTGCGCCGGCCAGGGCAAGAACTCTTGCCAGCGACGCATTCCGATCACCGCCGGTGGCCAGTACCACCAGGCCGGCAAAAATCGGAATCCATATTGCGAGAGATAGCAACGGGTAAGTCGACATGTTATTCCTTGCTTTTCTGCGAACTATTCACGCTTAGGCGCGGTTGATCCACAGAGTCATCAGCACAAAGACGCCGATGATCATGGTGAAAGCGTAGTGATAGACGTAACCGGTCTGGAACAGACGGGTTATGGAAGAGATCCAGCCAACGACCTTGGCCGAGCCATTGACGATCAGGCCGTCAATGATGGCAACATCGCCACCGCGCCAGAACACTTTGCCCAACAGGCGAGCGCCGCCGGCGAATACGACTTCGTTGAATTTGTCGAAGTAGTACTTGTTCTCGAGTAGCGTATGGAGGGCTGAGAAGCGACGTTGGATGGCCGCCGGAATATCGGGGCGCTTCATATAGAAGAACCAGGACACAACGACACCGGACAGGGCGAGAATGAACGGCAGGCTGGTCAGCGCATGGATACCCATTGCGGCGGCACCGTGAAACTCTTCGGCCAAATGTTCCATGGCTGGGTGTGCGTGGTGATCAATGAAGATCACGCCCTTGAAATAGTCGCCGAAGACCATCGGACCGATAGCGATGAAACCGATGACAACCGACGGAATGGCCAGCAATACCAGCGGCAACGTAACAACCCAGGGAGTCTCATGCGGCTTCTGACCGGGAGCCAGGCCATGGTGATGGTCGTGCGAGGTCTCTTCGTCGTCATGATCGCCATCATGGTCGTGATGATGTGCATCATGAGCCTTGCCAAAGCGCTCTTCACCATGGAAAACCAGGAAATACATGCGGAAGGAGTAGAAGGCGGTCACGAAAACGCCGGCCAAGACGGAAAAGTAAGCGAAGCCGGCGCCCGGAATATGGGACATGGCGACAGCTTCGATGATCGAATCCTTCGAATAGAAGCCGGACATGAATGGGGTGCCGATCAGGGCCAGCGAGCCAACCAGCGAGGTGATCCAGGTAATCGGCATGTATTTGCGCAGACCACCCATGTTGCGAATGTCCTGATCGTGATGCATGCCGATGATGACCGAACCTGCACCAAGGAACAGCAGCGCCTTGAAGAAGGCATGGGTCATCAGGTGGAAGATGGCGACCGAGTATGCAGATGCCCCAAGCGCGACAGTCATGTAGCCGAGTTGCGAGAGCGTGGAATAGGCTACTACGCGCTTGATGTCATTCTGGATGATGCCGAGGAAACCCATGAACAGCGCGGTTATGGCGCCTATGACAATGACGAAGGACAGCGCAGTGGTCGACAGTTCAAACAGCGGCGACATGCGGGCGACCATGAAGATACCCGCTGTCACCATCGTTGCCGCATGGATCAGCGCCGAGATAGGGGTCGGACCCTCCATCGAGTCAGGCAGCCAGACATGTAGCGGGACCTGAGCGGATTTGCCCATGGCGCCAATGAACAGGCAGATACAGGTTGCGGTCATCAACGATACCGTTGCCCACTCGCGACCGGCAAACAGATTGATTGTCGTATCGACAAGCCCAGGGGCCCTCTCGAAGACTGTCGCGTAATCCAGTGAGCCGGTAAAGGCGAGAACCAGGCCGATGCCGAGAATGAAGCCAAAGTCGCCTACACGATTAACGAGAAATGCCTTCATGTTGGCGAATATCGCCGTCGGGCGGGTATACCAGAAGCCGATCAGCAGATAGGAAACCAGACCGACAGCTTCCCAGCCGAAGAAGAGTTGCATGAAGTTGTTGCTCATCACCAGCATCAGCATGGAGAAAGTGAACAACGAGATATAGCTGAAGAAGCGGTTGTAGCCCGGATCTTCCTGCATGTAGCCAATGGTGTAGATATGAACCATCAGCGAAACGAAGGTCACGACCAGCATCATCGTGGTCGTCAGGGTATCGATCAGGAAACCGACTTCGAATTTGTATTCGCCGCTCGTCAGCCAAGTGTAGACAGCGCCGTTGTATGTATTGCCAGCGAGCACATCCTTGAAGATGATGACCGAGGCAATGAACGCGATCGCGACACCGGCGATGGTTGCCGTGTGAGCAACCCAGCGCGGGATGATGCGGCAGAAGAGGCCGGCAATCATGGCACCAATCAATGGCGCCAAGGGAACGAGCAGGTAGAGTTTTTGCATTTCCATGTTTAACCCTTCAGGCTGCCCAGGTCATCCACATGGATGCTCTTGAGGTTGCGGAACAGCACGATCAGAATGGCCAGGCCGATCGCCGATTCGGCAGCGGCAACAGTCAGGATGAAGAAAACGAAAATCTGACCTGAGAGATCCTGCAGATAGTGGGAAAACGCCACGAAATTCATGTTGACCGCAAGAAGCATCAACTCGATGGCCATCAGCAACACCAGCAGGTTCTTCCGGTTAAGGAAAATGCCGACGATGCTGATCGCGAACAGTATCGCGCCCAGAATCAGGAAATGGGAGAGTGAGAGAGTTAGCATTGTTTCCCCGGGGATCAGTCTTTTTCAACCGGCATCTGCAGGACGCGCACGCGATCCTTCGCCTTGACGAAGACCTGCTGATTGGGATTGGTATATTTCGACTGCTTCGGACCGCGGTAGGTCAGGACAATCGCCGCGATCATGCCGACGAGTAGCACAAGGGAGGCTAGTTCGAAGGGATAGACGTAGTCGGTAAACATCAGCGCACCGATGCTCTTGGTGTTTGAAACGCCTGCCGGCACAAGAACGTCAACAGCTGGAACCTGGAAGTACTTGGCGCCAAGCACTAAGCCCATTTCCAGAACCATCAGCAAACCAAGCAAAGCCCCGAGCGGAAGATAATTCCAGAAGCCCTGTCGGATACGGTCAAGGTTGATATCAAGCATCATGACCACGAACAGGAAGAGCACCATGACCGCGCCGACATAGACCAGGATGATGGCGATCGCCAGAAATTCGGCTTGAAGCAACGCCCAGACGCCACCGCAGGTGAAGAAGGCGAGAATCAGATGCAGCGCGGCGTGTACCGGGTTGCGTGCGGTGATCACGCGAAGGCTCGCGAAGACCAGAATCGCCGACAGGAAGAAGAAAACAGCAGTTTGGAAATCCATCGCTAGCACCTGTTATCGGTAAGCAGCATCAAGTTCGCGGTCTTTTGCGATCTGATCTTCGTAGCGGTCGCCGTTGGCCAGCAACATCTGCTTGGTGTAGTACAAGTCACCGCGCTTCTCGCCGTGATATTCGAAAACCCGGGTTTCGACAACGGCATCGACCGGGCATGCTTCTTCGCAGAAACCGCAGAAGATGCACTTGGTCAAATCGATGTCGTAACGCGTCGTGCGCCGGGAACCGTCATCACGCGGCTCCGCCTCGATGGTGATGGCAAGCGCCGGGCAGATCGCCTCGCATAGCTTGCAAGCGATGCAACGCTCTTCGCCATTCGGATAGCGCCGCAAGGCATGCAGTCCGCGGAAACGGAAACTCTGCGGTGTCTTCTCCTCCGGATATTGAACAGTGATCTTGCGAGCAAAAAAGTATCTGCCCGTCACCGACATGCCCTTCAACAATTCCTTGAGGAAGAGGCTGTTGAAGATTTCCTTCATCGAACCCATTAGTCTCTCCTCACTTCCATATATTCAGTGGCGACATCATCCAGACGCCGACGACAACCAACCAGATCAGACAGATTGGCAAGAACACTTTCCAGCCCAGACGCATCAACTGGTCATAGCGGTAGCGCGGGAAAGTCGCCCGGAACCACAGGAATAGAAAGAGAATCGCTGACATCTTGGCGAACAGCCAAAATATGCCATCCGGCAGGAAGCCGACTGGCGAGAGCCACCCACCCAAAAACAACAGAGAGGTGAGCGCTGCAACCAGAATCATGTTGGCGTATTCAGCCAGGAAGAAAAGCGCAAAGGCCATCCCGGAATATTCAACATGGAAGCCTGCGACAATTTCGGATTCACCTTCAGCCACGTCGAACGGCGCCCGGTTCAACTCAGCTGTACCAGAAATCAGGTAGACGATGAACATGGGAAACAGAGGCAACCAGTTCCAGGACAGGAAACTCAACCCCCATCCGGCAAAACGGCCGTGGTCCTGAACGCTAACGATATCGACAAGATTCAGGCTGTTCGAAACCATGAGCACGCAGATCAACGAAAAGCCCATGGAAATTTCGTAGGAAACCATTTGCGCAGCTGAACGCATGGCGCCAAGGAAGGCGTACTTTGAATTGGACGCCCATCCCGACAGAATAACGCCATAAACCCCCATTGACGTGATCGCCATGATGTAGAGCAGACTGGCATCGATGTTGGCCACAACCAACGAATCGGTAAATGGAATCACGGCCCAAGCAGCCAACGCAGGAGCAATTGCCAGCATCGGTGCAATGATGAAGATGCCCTTGTTAGCAGTTGTCGGTACGATGATTTCTTTGAGCAAAAGCTTCAGGCCGTCGGCGATCGGCTGGATCAGCCCCCAAGGACCGACACGGTTTGGGCCTATACGAACCTGCATGAAACCGATGACTTTACGTTCAAAATAAGTCAGATAGGCAACGCCAAGCATCAAAGGCGCAACGATCAGGACAATTTTCAGGAGGGTCCATACAGCCGGCCAAGCGCCGCCGAACATTCCCAGTCCGAAGTTCATCAGTGCGTCCATTTATGCACGCTCCACGGAAATCGAGCCAAACATGTCGCCCAGCATCGCTGTGCTTGCATGTGCCGCCGAAACGCAAACACAATCTTCTGGCACATTGTTATCAACTTTCGCTGTTAGTATCGCCTCGCCAGAACCTTGCTTGACGCGAACCTGCATACCATCGGCTAGCCCCATCTTTGTCAGGGTTTGCTCGTGAACACGAGCGGACGGAACAACAGAATCAGCGGTCTGCTGCAGAGCTGGCGCACGACGTGCCATCGGATCAGCAAAATTGATCGGCACATCTGCGATGCGCTGAAGGCCATCAGTACAGATAGCAGTCAAAGCAATACTGACATCCTTCAGGGCATTGTCCAGGCTGCTTACGAACTCAACACCCTTGCCCAGCACTTCGTCGCGAACCTCTTCGCTTGAGTTGTAACTGAAGCGATCGAGATTCAACACGTTGCCGAGCACACGAAGCAGCTTCCAAGCCGGGCGCGCATCACCGCGCGCCTTGGCGACTCCATTGAAGCTCTGTACACGGCCTTCGGTATTGACGAAGGTCCCCGAGGTTTCGGTAAAAGGCGCAATCGGCAGCATCACGTCGGCAAATTCCAAGGCCGGTGCATGTTTAAAGGCGGACATATAGACCACTAGGCTGGCTTGCTTCAATGCGCCCAATACCAGTTGCGGATTGGCGCAATCAAATTCCGGCTCGATCCCCATCAGGACATAAGCTTTGCGGGGCTGCTCAAACATCTGGCGAGCATTGCCCGCGGAGGGCAGCGCCCAGGCAAGGTGACCACCCACGGTGTTGGCACCTTCGCCGAGGAAGCCGACGGTGGCGCCAGTCAGCTTGCCAACTTCCAGTGCCAGCGCATGTAGTTGCATGGCGTCGGCAGATTGAGTGGCGACGTTGCCAAGGAATACGGCTCGCTTTTCACCGTCGACCAGGCTCTGGGCAATTTTCTTGCTCGTTTCGCAAACAACGGCCGATTCGACGCCAGCTGGCACCGCAACGCCCTTGATCTCGGCCGCTGCCTTGACGACTGCAGCCAACGTACCAGCCAGTTGGGCCGGCGCGACAGTCAGTCGGGCATGCAGATTGATCAGTTGATCGTCGCCAGTCACCGATAGCAGGCTGACCTTGGTATATTTCTTGGCGGCCTGGCGCAGACGCTGGGCAATCAGCGGATGATCCTTGCGCAGGAATGAACCAACCACCAGCGCACCGTCGAGGTCCTTGATCTCAGCCAGGCGCATGCCCAGCCACGGTGTGCCGGCACGCTTGAAATCGGAGGAGAAATCGCTCTGGCGCGGACGGAAATCGACATTGCCACTACCCAAACCCTTCATGACTTTGCCGAGCAGGAAGAGCTCTTCAACCGTCGAGCTTTGCGCGGCCAGCGCGGCCAGCGCGTCGCCGCCGTGTTCGCGGGCAACGTCCTTGAGGCCATGGGCGACGTAATCGAGGGCGACATTCCAGTCGACTTCCTTCCATTCGCCGCCTTGTTTGACCATCGGGCGGGTCAGCCGCTCTTCGGAGTTCAGTGCCTGGTAGGAGAAACGCTCCTTGTCAGAGATCCAGCACTCGTTAACTTCTTCATTTTCACGCGGCAGAACGCGCATCACGTTGTCGTGCTTGACCTGAACGACCAGATTGGCACCAACGGAATCGTGCGGGCTGACCGACTTGCGACGCTGTAGTTCCCAGGAACGGGCGGTATAGCGGAAAGGCTTGGAGGTCAGCGCACCGACCGGACAAAGATCGATCATATTGCCCGACAATTCCGAGTCGACCGTGCGACCGACGAAGGTCATGATCTCGGAATGCATGTTGCGGTTTGCCATGCCGAGTTCCATGATGCCGCCAATTTCCTGACCGAAGCGAACGCAACGGGTGCAGTGAATGCAGCGGCTCATCTCTTCCATGGAGATCAGCGGACCGACATTCTTGTGAAAAACGACGTGCTTGTCTTCGGTATAGCGGCTCTTCATCGGGCCGTAGCCGACCGACATGTCCTGAAGTTGGCACTCGCCGCCCTGATCGCAGATCGGGCAATCCAGCGGGTGGTTGATGAGCAGGAATTCCATCACCCCCTTCTGCGCCTTGACGGCCAGTTCGGAGTGGGTAAAGACCTTCATGCCGTTGGTCACCGGCGTTGCGCAAGCCGGCAACGGCTTCGGCGCCTTCTCTACCTGCACAAGACACATGCGGCAGTTGGCGGCAATCGAAAGTTTCTTGTGGTAACAGAAATGCGGAATGTAAACGCCCACCTGCTGCGCGGCATCCATCACCGTGCTGCCATCGGGCACTTGCGCCTTTTTGCCGTCGATCTCGATTTCTAGCATGTCGCTACCTTGTAGCCAGTTCTATCGTTACAACCCGTAGCCTGTCAGGCCGGAATCTTGTGGAAGCCACTGCCCGCCCACTGCACATCCTTGGGAACCAGACAGGTCTTGTTTTCAATGTGGTACTCGAATTCCTTGCCGAAGTGCTTGATGAAGCTCTGCACCGGGAAAGCGGCAGCGTCGCCGAGCGCACAGATGGTGCGACCGGCAATGTTGCCGAGCACGCTATTCAGCAGATCGAGATCGTCGGGCTTGCCGAGACCGTTCTCGATGCGATGCACGACCTTGTACATCCAGGCCGTACCTTCACGACAGGGCGTGCATTGGCCGCAGGATTCTTCGTGGTAGAAGAAGGACAGGCGCTCCAGCGCCTTTACCATGCAGACCGTCTCGTCCATGACAATGACCGCGCCGGAGCCGAGCATCGAGCCGCCCTTGCTGATCGAGTCGTAGTCCATGGTGCAATCCATGATCACGTCGGCCGGCATCACCGGGGCTGACGAGCCGCCGGGAATGACCGCCTTCAGCTTGCGCCCGCCACGCATCCCGCCGCACATTTCGAGCAGGGTTGCGAATGGTGTACCAAGCGGAATTTCGTAATTACCCGGACGATTGACGTGACCGGAGACCGAGAATAGCTTGGTTCCGCCGTTGTTCGGTTTGCCCAGATTCAGGAACTCCTCTCCACCCATTTTCAGAATGAAAGGAATGGAGGCAAAGGTTTCGGTATTGTTGATCGTCGTCGGTTTGCCGTAGAGGCCAAAGGAAGCCGGAAACGGCGGCTTGAAACGCGGCTGGCCCTTCTTGCCTTCGATCGATTCGAGCAGCGCTGTTTCTTCGCCACAGATATAGGCGCCGTAACCGTGATGAGCGAAGAGTTCGAAGTTGAAACCGGAGCCGAGAATGTTCTGGCCGATGAAACCGGCAGCACGCGCTTCGTCGAGCGCCTCCTCGAAACGCTTGTACTCCTGCCAGACTTCGCCGTGCACATAGTTGTAACCACGGTTGGCGCCCATCGCATAGGCGGCGATTGCCATACCTTCGATGACGGCATGCGGGTTGAAGCGCATGATGTCGCGGTCCTTGAAGGTTCCCGGCTCGCCTTCGTCGGTATTGCAGACGACGTACTTGTCACCAGGAAAGGAACGCGGCATGAAGGACCACTTCAGGCCGGTCGGGAAGCCGGCGCCACCACGACCGCGTAGCACGGATTTCTTGACTTCGCTGATCACGTCTTCCTGGGTCATCTTGCTTTCCAGGATGCGCTTCAGCTGCGCATAGCCACCGCGGGCAACGTAATCCTCGAGGTGCCAGGTATTGTCGCCATCCAGGCCTTCCATCAGAACGCCGTTGATCGAACCAAGCATGGCCATTATTTGCACTCCTCAAGCAGCTTGTCGATCTGTTCCGGGTGCATGTGGCTGCACATCGAGCGGTTGTTGACGATGAAGACCGGCGCATCGCCACAGGCCCCCATGCATTCGCCTTCCTTCAACGTGAATTTGCCGTCCGGCGTCGTTTCGCCATAGCCGACACCCAGCTTGTGCTGGAGATATTCGCCGGCATGGTAGCCACCCGACAGCGCACAAGGCAGGTTGGTACAGACCGTAATCTTGTACTTGCCGACCGGCTTCAGGTCATACATGTTGTAGAAGGAGGCCACTTCGTAGGCTGCCATCGGCGGCATACCAAGATAGTTGGCCACAGCCTCGATGGACTCGGGGGCCAGCCAGCCCTTTTCTTCCTGTGCGTGAGCGAGACAGGCCATCGACGCCGACTGCTTCTGATCGGCGGGGTACTTGGCGACCTCGCGGGCAAACTTCTGGAGGGTTTCAGCGGAAAACATCAGCGGTCAATCTCGCCAAAAACAATATCTTGGGAACCGATAATCGTAACGACGTCGGCAATCATGTGGCCTCGGGACATCTCATCCAGACCGGCCAGGTGGACAAAGCCCGGGGCACGAATCTTCATCCGGTAAGGCTTGTTGGCACCATCGGAAACAAAGTAGATGCCGAACTCGCCCTTCGGGTGCTCAACTGCGGCATAGGCTTCGCCAGCCGGAACATGGATACCTTCGGTGAAGAGCTTGAAGTGGTGAATCAGCTCCTCCATGTTGGTCTTCATGTTCTCGCGCGGCGGCGGAGCCACCTTGTTGTTGTCGGTGATCACGGGGCCGGGATTTTTGCGCAGCCAGGCGATACATTGCTTGATGATGTTGTTCGACTGGATCATTTCTTCCATGCGAACCAGATAGCGGTCATAGCTGTCGCCATTGACGCCGACCGGCACATCGAAATCAATCTTGTCGTAGGCCGCGTACGGCTGTTTCTTGCGCAAGTCCCAAGCAATTCCCGAGCCGCGCAACATGGCGCCAGTAAAGCCCATTTGCAGAGCACGCTCCGGCGTCACGACGCCGACATTGACCAAACGCTGTTTCCAGATCCGGTTGTCGGTCAGCAGGGTGTGGTATTCGGAATGATAGGTCGGGAAGCGATTGGTGAAATCTTCAAGGAAGTCGAGCACGGAACCGCTGCGGTTCTCGTTCTTCTCGGTCGCCTTCTTGGCATTTGTCCAAGTCGATTCCTGATACTGCGGCATGCGATCCGGCAGGTCGCGATAGACGCCGCCCGGACGATAGTAGGCAGCGTGCATCCGGGCACCGGAAACTGCCTCATAAACGTCCATCAGGTCTTCGCGCTCACGGAAGGTGTAGAGCGCCATGGTCATCGCGCCAACGTCGAGAGCATGACAACCGATCCACAACAGATGGTTGAGGATACGCGTCACTTCATCGAACATCACACGGATGTACTTGCCGCGCTCCGGCACTTCGATGCCGAGCAGTTTTTCGGTCGCCAGGCAGTAGGCGTGCTCGTTGCACATCATCGACACGTAGTCGAGACGATCCATGTAAGGCACCGACTGAACCCAGGTACGGGTTTCAGCCAGTTTCTCGGTAGCGCGGTGCAGCAGGCCGATATGCGGGTCGGCGCGCTGGACGACTTCGCCATCCAGTTCGAGCACTAAGCGCAGCACGCCGTGTGCAGCCGGGTGCTGCGGACCAAAGTTCAGAGTGAAATTGCGGATGTCAGCCATGAGCGGTATCCCCGAAAGTATCTTCGCGCACAATGCGCGGGGTGTTTTCGCGCGGCTCGATGGTGACCGGTTGATAGATCACACGCGCCTGATCCGGGTCGTAACGCATCTCGACGTGGCCGGAAATCGGAAAGTCCTTGCGGAACGGGTGCCCTATGAAACCGTAATCAGTGAGGATACGACGCAAATCGTCATGGCCAACAAAGGCAATTCCGTAGAGATCAAACGCTTCACGCTCAAACCAGCTCACGCTTGCCCAGACCCCGGTAACAGAATCAACGGAAGGGAACTCGTCATCATCAGCAAAGACGCGCACGCGCAAACGCCAGTTGTTGGCAATCGAAAGAAGATGGGAAACCACTGCGTAGCGCCTGCCTTGCCAGCCACCATCGCCATAGGTCGAATAATCGACACCACACAGATCGATGATCTCTTCAAAATGAAGATCAGCCTCACCCCGCAACACAGTCATCACACTCAGATAATCGGCAGAACCGACCTCCACGGTGACTTCACCCAAAGCAAGCGTCAGCGACCTCAGTTTTTCACCAAAGTGCTTTTGCAGATTTTGACTAAGCGTTTCCAGCTTGGCAGACATATCGAATCAGCCTTGGCAATTAACGAGCAATGGTATTGGTACGACGAATCTTGTTCTGCAACTGAATCAAGCCGTAAATCAAGGCCTCAGCAGTTGGCGGACATCCCGGGACATAGATATCGACAGGCACGATACGGTCGCATCCACGCACAACAGAATAGGAATAGTGGTAGTACCCACCACCATTGGCACACGAGCCCATAGAGATCACCCAACGCGGCTCAGCCATCTGATCGTAAACCTTACGTAACGCAGGAGCCATTTTGTTGGTCAAGGTACCAGCAACAATCATCACATCCGACTGTCGGGGACTTGCCCGAAAAACAATTCCGAAACGATCAAGATCGTAACGAGAAACGCCAGCATGAATCATTTCAACAGCACAACAAGCCAAACCAAAAGTCATCGGCCATATCGAACCGGTTCGCATGTAATTGATCAACTTGTCAGCCGTAGTGGTGACAAAGCCCTCCTGGAGGACACCCTCAATAGCCATAGCCGCCCCTTATTCCCATTCCAGCGCGCCCTTGGCCCAGGCGTAGACATAGCCAACGACCAGAATGGCAACAAACACGAGCATCTCGACAAAACCGAACAACTTGATCGATTCGGCCGCGACAATGTCCTTGAAAACCGCCGCCCACGGGAACAGGAAAGCAATTTCCAGATCAAACAAAATGAAGAGAATGGCAACGAGATAAAAACGCACATCGAACTTCATGCGCGCATCTTCGAATGCCTCAAAGCCACACTCATAAGGAGAGAGCTTCTCTGGGTCCGGCCGGCTTGGAGCAAGAATAAAACCCATCGCAACAGGCAACACACCCACCGCGACCCCCACCAGAACGAACATCAGGATTGGAAAGTAGTTTTCCATGACCCGCCGCCAATATTCAATTTTTTGTTCGAAACAGCACACCTTGCGGCCACTGCTTCAGCTTTTGGTGCCGACGGCGAGACTCGAACTCGCACAGCTTGCGCCACTACCCCCTCAAGATAGCGTGTCTACCAATTTCACCACGTCGGCACGTCTCTTTAGGCCACCCTGCGAGGACTCAATGCAGGACAAACCAACTTGCGTTACTTCGGTATGTCTTTAGCCCTGGAGCCCGCATCCACGGGCGCCACCGGCACATCACCAGCCGTAGAAGCAGGCTGCGAAGCAGTCTGCGATTGTACCGGTTCTTGCATCACACTGCCAGTCGTTTTTGGCTTACTGGAAGCAACGTAGGCCAGCGTCAGACTTGTGGCAAAAAAAACTGCCGCGAGAATCCCCGTTGTGCGACTAAGAAAATTCGCCGATCCCGTAGCACCAAACAGGCTACCGGAAGCGCCGCTACCAAAAGCAGCACCCATGTCAGCACCCTTGCCATGTTGCATCAACACCAAGCCAATAATGACGATCGCAACGAGAATATGTACCGTCAAGAGGAGAGAGAAAAACCAGTTCATTTTTTAGCCTATCAATTCGCCGCAAGGCAAATCGCCAGAAAGTCATCCGCAACCAAGGCAGCACCACCAATCAGACCACCATCAATGTCCAACTGCCCAAACAACTCCTTCGCATTCTGCGGCTTGACACTTCCGCCATAGAGAATGCGCAAACCATTAGCCACACCAACATCCAGTTCCGCAACCTGAAAACGGATTGAGGCATGCACCTCCTGCGCCTGCCGGGGGGACGCCGTCAAACCGGTTCCAATTGCCCATACCGGCTCATATGCAACCACTGCCTGCCCCATGGCAGCCACTCCAACACGATCCAGCACCGCCGACAATTGCCCAGAAATCACCGATAACGTCTTGCCAGCCTCGCGCTCATCAAGCGTTTCGCCAACACACAAAATTGGCACCAAGCCCGCTTTTTGAGCGGCTTCAAATTTCGCTGCAACAACTGCATCCGCCTCACCAAATTGCGCACGTCGTTCGGAGTGCCCAACAAGCACATAGCGACACCCGAATTCAGCCAACATCGAGGCCGAAACTTCGCCGGTAAATGGACCGGAAGCATGCTCATTTACAGATTGAGCCCCCAAGGCAACAGACGAACCCGCCAGTATCGACTGCGCCTGAGCAAGATACGGAAACGGTGGGCAAACTGCTATTTCACAGCCCGGATCCGTCGCGCCGGCAGCGATACGGGCCAGCAACGCCGAATTCTGCTGCAGCGCTCCGTGCATCTTCCAGTTACCTGCAACGAGCTTTCTACGCATGGGCTAGACGATTCCGTTGGCGAAAAACTTTCGGATTATAGCGACTCGCCGTTTTTTCGGTCAATACGATTAGGCAAACACGGCCATTTATTGCGTCGATTGGCGCACGACCCCAGCGAGCTTCTCCGCAGCACAGGCCACTTCCGACGCATCTTCACCCTCAACCATCACCCGCAACAACGGCTCGGTTCCAGAGGCCCGTAGCAAGACTCTGCCCCGCCCAGCCAGAGCGGCTTCAGCATCAACCAGAGCCGCGGATATTGCCGGATGATCTCGCCATTGGAAGCCGCGCGTAATCGGCACGTTGATGAGCTTTTGTGGATAGAGGGCCAGACCCCCCAACAATCCCTTCAAGTCACCACCAACTTCGCGAAGCGCAGCCAACACCTGTAGCGCCGCCACGATGCCATCCCCCGTCGTATGCCTGTCCATGGCCAGTATATGACCCGAGTTTTCTCCGCCGTAGAGCCAACCTTTTTCGTTGAGCATTTCGACTACGTAGCGATCACCGACTGCGGCTCGCGCAAACGGTATGTCAATTTTGCCGAGCGCATGCTCGAGAGCAAGATTGCTCATCAACGTACCGACGACGCCCTTGATCTTGGCGACACGCGCCCGGCTACGAACAATTGCGAACAGCAATTGATCGCCATCGTAGAGATTGCCTTCGGCATCGACCATCTGCAAACGATCCGCGTCGCCATCCAGCGCCACCCCGAGATCGGCTCGATTGGCCAACACAGCGTCACACAACGCCTTGGGTGCCGTAGCGCCTACACCATCGTTGATATTCAGCCCGTTGGGTTGCGCGCCGATGGTCACGACATCGGCACCCAGCTCATGGAAGACACTAGGCGCTATATGGTATGCCGCGCCATGTGCACAATCGACTACGATCTTCAAGCCACGCAGGTCGAGGTCGTTAGGGAAAGTGCTCTTGCAGAATTCAATATAGCGACCGCGCGCGTCCTCTATGCGCCTGACACGACCAAGATCGGCTGGCGGGGCGCAGACAATCGGCTGATCGATTCCCTCCTCGATGGCGCGTTCGACTGCATCAGGCAATTTGGTGCCTTGAGCCGAGAAAAACTTGATCCCGTTATCGTAGTACGGGTTATGCGAAGCCGAGATTACGATACCGGCCTGCAAGCGGAGCGCGCGGGTAAGATAGGCCACAGCCGGCGTCGGTAGCGGACCGACCAGGAATACATCGATACCTGCCGCGGAGAACCCAGCCTCCAGAGCCGACTCAAGCATGTAACCGGAAAGGCGCGTATCCTTGCCGATCAGAACCGCCGGACGCTCACCAGTAGGCATATTGCTCTGCCCGAGCAACGCCTTGCCAGCAGAGTAGCCAAGTCGCATTACAAAATCCGGTGTAATCGGCGACTGACCCACCCGGCCACGCACGCCATCGGTACCGAAATACTTCCTGCTCATCACTGACTCCCTAGGTCTATTGCAGCCCACACTGCCAAGGCATCCCTGGTTGCTGCCACATCATGCACACGTAGTATTTTCGCACCTTTTTGCGCAGCCAACAGCGCTGCAGCAACGCTAGCGACCTGCCGATCATCAACCTGGCGCCCGGTGATAGCCCCCAGCATAGACTTTCTGGAGACGCCGACCAAAATCGGCGAATCATCGATGCTTGCTACGGTCAACGCGCGAAACAGGGCCAAATTGTGATCCAGCGTCTTGCCAAAACCGAATCCCGGGTCGAGCACAATTCGCTCATCTCCAACACCAGCCTGCCTGCAACGCTCCAACGCTCCGGCCAAGAACGAGCGAACCTCGGCGACAACGTCCTGATACAGGGGTGTTTGCTGCATGGTTCCGGGCTCACCCTGCATATGCATGACACAGACCGCGCAATCGCTCCGGGCAACAGCCTGCAAGGCCTCAGGGTGGATCATGCCGGTAATGTCGTTGATCATCGCCGCCCCGGCATCCAGCGCCGCGCGCATGACAGCCGGCTTGTAGGTATCCACCGAAATCGGGATACCCCATCCGGAAACCTCTCGCAAAATAGGCAACAAGCGCTTGAGCTCATCCGCCTCGGGGGTCGGAATTGCCCCGGGGCGAGATGACTCGGCACCGATATCGAGAATATCTGCGCCCGCTTCGAATTGCTGACGAGCATGCTGCACGGCCTGCTCGACATTGCCGACAAAGCCATCACCCGAAAACGAATCCGGCGTCAGATTGACGATTCCCATTACCAAGGGGCGATCTAGGGGAAGCCTGAAACGGCCACAATGCAATATTTTCATGGTCTAAAAATAAAAGGCCGGGAGAGACTCCCGGCCGTTTCAACAATCCGAAAAATCAGGCCGTCGCTGCGGCGCTTGGTTCGGCGCCCGGCGTATCGCCAGGCGGATTAGGACGCAGCGTAGACTGCGATGGTTTGGGCTGACGCGGCGCCTTGCCGGCCATGATGTCGTCAATCTGATCGGCATCGATGGTTTCCCATTCGAGCAAGGCCTTGGTCATGGCCTCGACCTTGTCACGATTTTCTTCCAGCAAACGACGAGCCAGCGCGTACTGTTCGTCGATGAGACGGCGAATTTCAGCGTCAACTTTTTGCATCGTCGCTTCGGAAACGTTCTTGTGCTGTGTCACCGAGCGACCGAGAAAGACTTCGCCATCGTTCTCGCCATAAACCATTACACCCAGGTCGGACATGCCATAGCGGGTGACCATGTCGCGCGCCATGGCGGTTGCCCTCTCAAAATCGTTAGAGGCGCCCGTCGTCATCTGATTCATGAAGAGCTCTTCGGCGATACGCCCACCGAAGAGAACCGCAATACGGCTCATCAGATACTCACGGTCGTAGGCGTAACGATCCTGCTCGGGCAGTTGCATGGTCAGCCCCAAGGCCCGGCCACGCGGGATGATGGTGACCTTGTGCACCGGGTCGGACTTCGGCACCAACTTGGCGACAACGGCGTGCCCGGACTCGTGGTAGGCCGTGTTCATCTTCTCTTCCTCGGTCATGACCATGCTGCGGCGCTCGGCCCCCATCATGATCTTGTCCTTGGCCATCTCGAAGTCGTCCATGTCTACCAGCCGCTTGTTGCGGCGTGCAGCAAACAAGGCCGCTTCGTTCACCAGATTGGCCAAGTCGGCGCCTGAGAAGCCGGGGGTGCCACGGGCAATGACGTCAGCCTTGACGTCGCCGGCGATCGGCACCTTGCGCATGTGCACCTTGAGGATTTCCTCACGACCACGGATGTCCGGCAACGGCACGACGACCTGACGGTCGAAGCGGCCAGGACGCAGGAGAGCCGGATCGAGAATATCGGGGCGGTTGGTCGCAGCAATAACGATGATGCCAGAGTGCCCCTCAAAACCATCCATCTCAACCAGCAACTGGTTCAAAGTTTGTTCGCGCTCGTCGTTGCCACCACCGAGGCCAGCACCGCGATGGCGACCAACGGCGTCGATTTCGTCGATGAAAATGATGCACGGCGCATGCTTCTTGGCATTTTCGAACATGTCGCGAACGCGGGCCGCGCCGACGCCAACGAACATTTCGACGAAATCGGAGCCCGAGATGCTGAAGAACGGCACCTTGGCCTCGCCGGCGATAGCCTTGGCGAGCAGGGTCTTGCCGGTCCCCGGATTGCCGACCATCAGCACGCCCTTGGGAATACGGCCGCCTAGCTTCTGGAACTTGGACGGATCGCGCAGGAAATCGACGATTTCCTGCACTTCTTCCTTGGCCTCATCGCAACCGGCAACATCGGCGAAGGTGATAGTGTTCTGCGCCTCGTCGGTCATCCGGGCCTTCGATTTGCCGAACGAGAAAGCGCCCCCCTTGCCACCGCCCTGCATCTGGCGCATGAAGAAAACCCAGACGCCGATCAGGAGCAACATCGGGAACCAGCTGACGAAGAGGTTCATCAGGAAGGACGGCTCCTCTTCCGGCCGCGCTTCGATCTTGACTCCGCTCTGCAGCAGGTCGGAAACCAGCCAGAGATCAGGCGGCGCATAGGAAACGATGCGTTTTCCTTCGCTTGTCGTCGCCTTCAGTGTACGGCCTTCCATGACCACCTTGGCAATGCGGCCGGCCTTGACCTCCTCGATGAACTGGGAATATTCGACGGACCCGGTCGCAACCTGACGGCTGTTGAACTGGTTAAACACCGTCATCAGCACGAGGCCGATGACCAGCCAGACGGCCAGGTTTTTGAACATGTTGTTCAAGCTTGCTCTCCTTCTACAGCGACGAGCGATAAAAATGCCATTCTAAACAAAACTCTCAGCGCAATGTGCGTCCGAGCAAATAAAGCTCGGCACTGCGATCACGGGAAGCGTCCGGCTTGCGCACGACGACGGTCTTGAAGGTTTCCCGCATCTGTCGCAAAAACGTTTCGTAGTCCGTTCCCTGAAAAACTTTGACCAGAAAAGCGCCATCCGGTTTCAAATGCGCCCGGGAAAACTCCAGACCCAGCTCAGCCAGATGCATGATGCGCGCCTGATCAACCAGCGGCACACCTGACATATTGGGTGCCATGTCGGACATTACAAGCCCTACCCGACGATTGCCAACGTGATTTTCGAGTTGATCCAGCACCTCGTCTTCACGAAAATCGCCCTGAATGAAATGGACGTTATGAATCGGCTCCATTTCGAGAAGATCGAGAGCGATCACCATGCCGGTATCGCCGACCCGCCGGGAAGCGACCTGGGACCAGCCACCCGGCGTTGCACCGAGGTCGACGACGACCTCGCCCGGCTTGAGCAACTTGTCCTTGTCGTCGATCTCCAGCAACTTGAAGGCGGCGCGTGAACGCCAGCCTTCCTTCTTCGCTAGCTGAACATAAGGATCATTGACATGCTCGCGCATCCAAGCTTTGCTGGTTCTGGTTCTTTTCATTCGGGTAAAATGCCGTTTTTGAAAGGTTGACTATGCTGCAAATAACATCGGCCCAGCGCCGCGAACTGCGCGCCCAGGCCCACGCCCTGAATCCTGTCGTGGCGATTGCCGAAAACGGCCTCACCGATAGCGTACTGAAGGAAATCGAGACCTGCCTCAAGGCCCACCAGTTGATCAAGATTCGCGTCTATGGTGACAACCGCGAGAATCGCCTGGCCTACTACGAGCAAATCTGCGCCCAACTCGGCGCCGCCCCGGTCCAGCACATCGGCAAGCTGCTGGTAGTCTATCGCCCGCAAGCCGCCGAGGATGCTACGGTCAACCCGAAAAAAGCCCCAAAATCAAAACGTCCGGCACCGACAGCTCCGCGCAAGAGCAAACGCGCATTCCAGGGCTGATCACCGCAACCCGCGACCGCTCCACATCACAAGCCACAAACCCAGCATACTCTGCACCAGGTAGAGAATGCTGGAAACACCGTGCCAAGTAGCAAATCGGTCGCGCAAGACACTTTCCATGACTTCACGCGGCATGGCATCTAGCTTGAGTTGCGCCATCAAGGGCTGAATGCCGAATTGGCTGGCCGCCGTCAGCGAAGCCATCACGACCACCAGCCAGAAAACGCTGCGCCTGAACACCTGCCCACCCCAGCGCGAAATCAAAAACGCCACCAAACAGGCTGCGCTAGCCAGCCCTACCCAGCCGATCAAGGCAAACAGCTT
Organism: Gammaproteobacteria bacterium; assembly: GCA_018828385.1. GTDB lineage: Bacteria > Pseudomonadota > Gammaproteobacteria > Burkholderiales > Rhodocyclaceae > Azonexus. The sequence goes on from JAHJVE010000007.1 coordinate 174,879, forward strand.
GCCGGCCACCAGTCCAGCCAGTTGACGGTCACCCATGCTGGCGAAGAGAACGGGTGCCGCCATGTAGCCGATAGCCCACAGGCCGCCCACCCACAGGGTTATGGCAAACAGGTAGAGGGCTTCGGAGACGGAGCGCACGAAAACTATTCGTAGCGGATGTCGATGATTTCGTATTCCCGGATGCCGCCCGGCGCCTGTACCTGGGCAATATCTCCGGCGTATTTACCGATCAGCGCCCGGGCAATCGGCGAATTGACCGAAATCTTGCCACCCTTGATATCCGCTTCGTCCTCACCGACGATCTGGTAGGTCACAGCGTCGCCGCTATCCTGATCCTCGAGATCGAGCGTCGCACCGAACACGCAGCGCCCATCGGCATCGAGCAGCTTCGGGTCGATGATCTGGGCATGCGACAACTTGCCCTCGACCTCCTGAATGCGTCCTTCGATGAAGCCCTGGCGCTCCTTGGCGGCATCGTATTCGGCATTTTCCGAGAGGTCGCCATGGGCACGCGCCTCGGCGATGGCGCCAATCACCCAGGGACGGTCGACCGTCTTCAGGCGATGCAGTTCTTCGCGCAGTTTCTCGGCACCCTGTACTGTCAATGGAACTTTGCTCATATCGTCTTCCAGCAAAAGCAAAACCGCCGGCGCCCCATTGGAGCTACCCGGCGGCTTCAGGTTTGTCTCAGTTTAGTTGCGTGTGCAAGGCCTGGATAGGATAAACCACCAGCTCACCGTGATTGCGAATCCCCTCAGCGGCAGCCTCGGCACCCCAGATCGTCGTGTACATCGTGACCCGGGCCTGCAGGCCCGAAGTACGGATGGAACGCGAGTCGTTGATCGCCGAACGCTTTTCTTCAACGGTATTGATGATCAGCGAAATCTCGTTGTTCTTGATCATGTCGACAATGTGCGGACGACCTTCTGTGAACTTGTTGACCAACTGCACCGGCAGACCAGCCGCTTCGATGGCGTGTGCCGTACCGCGCGTGGCGACCAGATGGAAGCCGGCCTCGTGCAGGTGACGCGCGATTTCGATGGCCTTCGCTTTGTCACCGTCCTTGACCGACAGAAAGACCTTGCCCGAGAAGGGCAGCTTGACGCTGGCGGCCAGTTGCGACTTGACGAAGGCTTCGGCAAAAGTGACGCCGACGCCCATGACTTCGCCGGTCGACTTCATTTCCGGGCCCAAAATGGTGTCGACCCCGGGGAACTTCACGAAGGGGAAGACCGCTTCCTTGACCGAGAAATAGGGCGGGATGACTTCCTTCGTCACACCCTGGTCCTTCAGGCTGCGCCCGGCCATGCAGCGGGCGGCGATCTTGGCCAGTTGCAGGCCGGTGGCCTTGGAAACAAAGGGCACGGTACGCGAGGCACGCGGATTGACTTCGAGCACGTAGACGTCGTTGTCCTTGATGGCGAACTGCACGTTCATCAGACCGCAGACGTTCAAGGCCTTGGCCATCAACTTGGTCTGGCGACGCAGTTCGTCCTGTACCACCTTGCCCAACGAATACGGCGGCAGCGAACAAGCCGAGTCGCCGGAGTGCACGCCGGCCTGCTCGATATGTTCCATGACGCCGCCGATGATCACTTCGTCGCCATCGGACAGCGCATCGACGTCGCATTCGACGGCGTCGTTCAGGAAGCGGTCGAGCAGCACCGGCGAATCGTGCGAAACCTTGACGGCTTCGCGCATGTAGCGCTCGAGATCCTTCTGCTCATGGACAATTTCCATGGCCCGGCCACCCAGCACGTAGGACGGGCGGACGACCAGCGGATAACCGATTTCCTGGGCCAGACGCAGCGCATCTTCTTCGGTGCGCGCCGTGCGATTGGGCGGCTGCTTCAGGCCGAGTTCGTGCAGCAATTTCTGGAAACGCTCGCGGTCTTCGGCGATGTCGATCGATTCCGGCGTCGTACCGATGATCGGCACACCGTTGGCTTCGAGGGCCAGCGCCAATTTCAACGGCGTCTGGCCGCCGTACTGGACGATGACGCCAACCGGCTTTTCGATGGCGACGATTTCCAGCACGTCTTCCAGCGTCAGCGGCTCGAAATACAGGCGGTCGGACGTATCGTAGTCGGTGGAAACGGTTTCCGGATTGCAGTTGACCATGATCGTTTCGTAACCGTCTTCGCGCATGGCCATCGCGGCATGCACGCAGCAGTAGTCGAACTCGATGCCCTGGCCGATACGGTTCGGACCGCCGCCGAGGACCATGATCTTCTTCTTGTCCGTCGGATTGGCTTCGCACTCGTCCTCATAGGTCGAATACATGTACGCAGTATCGGTCGAGAATTCAGCCGCGCAGGTATCGACGCGCTTGTACACCGGGCGCACGCCCAGTTCGTGACGACGATTGCGGAACTCGGTTTCGCTCGTGCTCAGGAGATAAGCCAGACGACGGTCGGCGAAGCCCTTGCGCTTGAGGAAACGGATCTCCTCTGCGGTCAACGAGGAAAATTCGCGTTTTTCAACTTCCAGTTCGAGATCGACGATCTCCTTGATCTGAACAAGAAACCACGGATCGATCTTCGTCAGCTCGAACACCTTGTCAACCGACATGCCGACGCCGAAAGCGTCGGCGACGTACCACAGGCGATCCGGTGACGGACGGGCCAGTTGCTCGTCGATCGCTTCGGGATCAACCGTCTTCAAATTGAAGCCGTCAACGCCGACCTCCAGACCGCGCAAAGCCTTCTGCAGCGATTCCTGGAAGGTGCGACCGATGGCCATGACTTCGCCGACCGATTTCATCTGCGTGGTCAGCGTCGAATCGGCCTGCGGGAATTTCTCGAAGGCGAAACGTGGCACCTTGGTCACGACGTAGTCGATTGACGGCTCGAACGAGGCCGGCGTCTTACCGCCGGTGATGTCGTTCGACAGCTCGTCCAGCGTGTAACCGACCGACAGCTTGGCGGCGATCTTGGCAATCGGGAAGCCGGTCGCCTTGGAGGCCAGCGCCGACGAACGCGACACGCGCGGATTCATCTCGATGACGATCATCCGGCCGTCCTTCGGGTTGATCGAGAATTGCACGTTCGAACCACCGGTATCGACGCCGATTTCGCGCAGCACGGCGATCGAGGCGTTGCGCAGGATCTGGTATTCCTTGTCGGTCAGCGTCTGCGCCGGCGCGACGGTGATCGAGTCACCGGTGTGCACACCCATCGGATCAAGGTTTTCGATCGAACAGATGATGATGCAGTTGTCCGCCTTGTCGCGGACCACTTCCATCTCGTATTCCTTCCAGCCGAGCAGCGACTCTTCGATCAGCAGCTCGTTGGTCGGCGAGGCTTCGAGACCGCGTTTGCAGATGGTCTCGAACTCTTCCATGTTGTAGGCAATGCCGCCGCCCGTGCCACCCAGCGTGAAGGACGGGCGGATGATGGTCGGGAAGCCGATCACGGCCTGCACCTGATAAGCCTCTTCCATGCTGTGGGCGGTAGCCGACTTGGCGGAACCGAGACCGATCTTGGTCATCGCATCCTTGAACTTCTGGCGATCCTCGGCCTTGTCGATGGCTTCCTTGGAAGCACCAATCAGTTCGACGCCGAATTTCTCCAACACGCCTTCGCGGTCGAGATCGAGCGCGCAGTTCAGCGCGGTCTGTCCACCCATGGTCGGCAGCAGCGCGTCCGGGCGTTCCTTTTCGATGATCTTGGCGACGACCTGCCAGGTGATCGGCTCGATATAGGTGACGTCGGCCATTTCCGGGTCGGTCATGATGGTCGCCGGGTTGGAATTAACCAGGATGACCTTGTAACCCTCTTCGCGCAGGGCCTTGCAGGCCTGGGCGCCGGAATAGTCGAATTCGCAGGCCTGACCGATGATGATCGGGCCGGCGCCAATAATCAAAACACTTTTTATATCTGTACGTTTCGGCATCTTTATCTCTCTCTGTGCCGCTTATTGAGCGTTATTGAGCGCGGCAACGCCACGCGTCATGGTGTCGAGGAAGCGGTCGAACAGGTAGGCCACATCGTGCGGACCAGGACTGGCTTCCGGGTGCCCCTGGAAGGAAAAGGCCGGCACATCGGTACGGGCGATGCCCTGCAGGGAACCGTCGAACAACGAGACGTGGGTAACCCGCAGATTAGCCGGCAGCGAATCGCCATCCACGGCAAAACCGTGATTCTGGCTGGTGATCAGCACCTGGCCGCTATCCATGTCCTTAACTGGGTGGTTTGCACCGTGGTGACCGAATTTCATCTTCAAGGTCTTGGCGCCGGAAGCGAGGGCCAGCAACTGGTGGCCCAGGCAGATACCAAAGGTCGGCACACCGCGCTCGAGAAATTCGCGAATAGCAGCGATGGCGTAGTCGCAAGGCTCCGGATCGCCCGGACCATTGGACAGAAAAACGCCGTCAGGCTTCATCGCCAGCACATCGGCAGCCGGCGTTTGAGCCGGCACAACGGTCAGCTTGACGCCGCGCTCGGCCAGCATGCGCAAAATATTGCGCTTGACGCCAAAATCGTAGGCCACCACATGGAAACGCGGCTCGACAGCCTGCTTGTAGCCATTCAGCGTCCACTCGGCTTCCGTCCAGTCATAGGAGTCCTTGGCGGACACCACCTTGGCCAGGTCCATGCCGGAAAGACCGGGGAACGCTCTGGCCAGCGCCAGCGCCTTGGACTCATCCACTTCGCCAGCCAGGATACAGCCAGCCTGGGCACCTTTTTCGCGCAGGATGCGGGTCAGCTTGCGCGTATCGATGCCGGCGATGGCGACGATACCGTGTTTCTTGAGGTAGGACGACAAGTCTTCCTCGGAACGCCAGCTGGAAGCAACAAGAGGCAGGTCACGAATGACCAGGCCCGCCGCGAAATTGGCATTGGACTCGAAATCTTCCGCATTGCAACCGGTGTTGCCGATATGCGGGTAGGTCAACGTGACGATCTGCTGGCAATAGGAGGGATCGGTGAGGATTTCCTGGTAGCCTGACATGGCGGTATTGAACACCACCTCGCCACTGGTTACGCCATCAGCGCCGATGGATTGGCCCTTGAAAACCGTTCCGTCGGCGAGGGCGAGAATGGCGGGTATGAATGAGGGCAGTAACGACACGACCGGCTCTCCTAGAATTTCTAATTTTTCATGTGCCGAGCGGGAAGGCTTGCGCCTCCCCGCTCGTGTTTTTTAACCTTACTATTCTAGCCGAAAAGAGGCTTTTCAGGCAAATTCAAGGGATTAGACGAGTATCGACGTAGCGCTTAAGTATGGGCTTGATGCCGCTCATTTCCTCAACCAGCGCGGCATGGAGTTGTCTGCAACTCACCCAGTCAACTACCCCCGGGTTTGCCAACGCATGCTCGATTTCCATCGCCCGACGCCTGGCAGTTTCCGCGTGGAACATGGCGAGCAGACTCTTCACCGTGTGCGCATGCATGCGCAACTCGTTTGCATCAGAACTTTCGAGTGCTGCGCCAAGGCGACCAAGATGGGTATCCCATTCTGACAGAAACATGCCCGCCATCGTGGCAAACAGTTCAGGTTCGCCAATATCGGCCAGAGCGGCCGCCAGATCGATTTGCCCGCCATTCCTGGCCGACAGGGCAGCAAAAAGAATGGGCTCATCCAACCCCCCGTCGCCACGACAGCGCTCCAGCGCGGCAAACAACTCGGCCGGTCGCAATGGCTTGGCTACGTAGTCGTTCATCCCCGCCTCGAGGCAAAGGTCGCGGTCGCTAGCCATGACATTGGCGGTCATGGCGATGATATAAACCGGTTTCATCTCGTGTGAAACCACCCAGCTCCGACGCATTTCACGAGCCCGAATAGCCTCGGTAGCTTCAATACCACCCATCACCGGCATCTGCATATCCATCAGGATGACGTCGAAGTGGCTGCTGTCGAACAGGTCGACTGCCTCGACACCATTGTTGGCCACGGTCACGCGATGCGCTTGGCGCTCAAGTAATCGGGTCGCCAACTCCTGGTTCACGGGATTATCTTCGACCAACAGGATATTGAGAGAAGATGAACGATCCTGAGTCAAATCGCCCAGATCAATCTGCGACAACATGAACTCGCCCTGCTCCGACAATTCCGGCCCCTCGGCCAAAGCCAGTGCGTCGATCAGATCAGCGCTACCGATTGGCTTGACGAGATGCGAGGAGACGCCGATTTCGCGCAGGCGTGCCAGATCGTGACGCTGGTTTTCAGTGGTCAGCATGACCAGCAGCTTTTCCACCCGACCGGATTTCTGCCAGGCATCGGCAAGCGCAAAACCCGCTGGCGCCTCCATATTGGCGTCGGCAACCACATAGTCGTAGGGAAAATCAACGGCCCTGCTACGCTCGATTGCAGCAACACCCGCCGGGCCATCTGCCGACAGCGAGGCCTGAAGACCGAGGCGCTCAAGCAAATCAACCAGATAGCGTCCGGCAGTTTCGTTATCGTCGAGAACCAGGGCACGGCGGCCGACATAGCGCGCCACCGCCGCGAATGCCTGGGTCTGGGCCAACATTGACGTTTCGACACCAAAGCGCCCGGTAAAGGAGAAAACTGAGCCGGCGCCCAAGGTGCTTTCAAGCGTTATCTTGCCATCCATGAGTTGCACCAGGCGAGCGCTGATAGCCAGACCAAGCCCGGTTCCGCCGAAGCGACGAGTCGTCGAAACGTCAGCCTGGGAAAAAGCTTCAAATATTGCCTGCTGCTTTTCGGGCGGCACGCCGATGCCGGTATCGCGGATTGAAAATCGCAAATAAATGGAGTGCTCGGTCTGCTGTTCGATGCTCACCTCAAGGACAACTTCGCCTTGCTCGGTAAATTTGATGGCGTTGCCGATCAGGTTGATGATGACCTGACGCAAACGCGTCGGGTCGCCGACAATACGTGCCGGCACATCGGAGCGCACGTCTGCAACCAGTTCCAGGCCTTTCTTGTGGGCGCTGACGGCCAGCACACGAGCCGCTTCGAGCACCGTATCCTGAATCGAAAAAGCCAGCGACTCGAACTCCATCTTGCCGGCTTCTATCTTGGAAAAATCAAGGATGTCATTGACGATGGTCAGCAACGCCTCGGCAGACGATTTGACCGTCTTGAGGTAGTGGCGCTGCTCGGCATCAAGCTCGGTATCGAGGGCCAGCTCGGTCATGCCGATGATGCCGTTCATGGGGGTACGGATTTCGTGACTCATGTTGGCCAGGAAGGCGCCGCGCGCCTTGTTGGCAGCCTCGGCAGACTCCTTGGCAGAAATCAATGCAGCCTCGGCGGCCTTGACCTCACTGATATCCCGCTGCAAAACCAGCATGCGAACCGGCCTGCCTTCGGTATCACGCGCCGCCACCGCACCGCGCAACAAGAACCAGCGCCACTGACCATCGCGCGCCTTGAAACGGCACTCGGCCTGAAAATAGGGATCCTGGCTTTTGACATGCCCATCGATTCGCAGCTGCAGGGTACGCAAGTCGTCCGGATGCAGCATGCGTTGCCACTGAGCGATGGAGTTATCGATATCGCCGGCCGCATAACCGAGCATTTCTTTCCACTGGCGCCCTGCTTCGACGGTACCGGCTCGCAGATTCCAGTCAGCCAGCGCATCACCCGACAACTTGGTGTGCCAGGCACTCAGATTGAGTCCGGCATACGCGCGATAGGAGGAATCGACGACGCCGACCAGCTTTTCCATGCCGTCGGCCAGAGCGCTCTGCTGTGCGGCCCTGGCCTGCTCGATCAACAGCCTGAATTGCGGCTCACCTTCGCCACCGAAGATTTCCTGGAGTTGCTTATCCAGCAGCCGCGATTTCATGAACTAACGCAGGCCGAGAACGTCCTGCATATCGAAAAGACCGCTCTTGCGGCCCGCCAGAAAACGTGCCGCGCGCAGGCTGCCGAGGGCATAGGGCATACGGCTGCTGGCCTTGTGCGTAACTTCAATGCGCTCACCGAGACCACAGAACATGACCGTATGATCGCCAACGATGTCGCCGCCACGAACGGTGGCGAAGCCGATGGTTGATGGGTCGCGCTCACCGGTGACGCCTTCGCGACCGTAAACCGCGCATTCTTCGAGATCGCGGCCAAGCGCGCTGGCGACCACTTCGCCCATGCGCAGCGCCGTCCCGGACGGTGCATCGATTTTCAGGCGATGATGCGCCTCAACGATTTCAATGTCGTAACCCTCGTTCAGGATGCGCGCCGCCGTATCGAGCAACTTGAAGGCGAGATTGACGCCGACGGCCATGTTGGGGGCAAAAACGACGGATATGTCCTTTGCCGCAGCGGCAATCGCAGCCTTGCCATCGGCCTCGAAACCGGTCGTACCGATAACGATGGCCACACCAGCCTGACGACACAGCTCGAGATGAACCAGCGTACCTTGCGGACGGGTGAAGTCGATCAGGCAGTCGATATTGTTCAGGCCGGCTGCGACATCGTCGGTCACCAGCACATCACAGGGCATGCCAACCAGTTCTCCGGCCGACTTGCCGAGCGCCGGGCTGCCCGGCTGATCGAATGCGGCGCCGAGTGCCAACTGGTCATCCTTCAACGTGGCCTCGATCAACATGCGGCCCATGCGGCCGCTGGCCCCGACGATACCAATCCGTGTTGCACTCATCGCTTAAAACCCCAGCATGTCCATGAAACGACGGTAATAACTCGGCGGCTCGCGCGGTGGCAGCGCCTTGCCGGCCTGCTCCGGAGAAAGCGACCCGAGGTCAACAAGGCGGCTCTTGTTGAGCGGCGGATTCAGGTCGCTCGAATCGCCTTCGGCAATATCGCCGTCAACACGCGCCAGGCGACCTTCATTGTCGAAAAACACGGTAAATTTGCGCGACTCGACCTTGCCGGTCTGACCGTTCTGGTAGCGGTAAACGTAGTCCCAGCGTTGCTGGTGAAAGATGTCCGCAACCATTGGCGTACCGAGCAGGAAGCGAACCTGATCGCGCGTCTGTCCCGGCTTGAGCTGGGCGACCATTTCCTGGGTCAGGACGTTGCCCTGCTGGATATCGATCTTGTATTCGTTGATGAAGCTCGGCTTGTAAGTACAAGCGGAGATGAGCGCGCAGGAGGCGGCTACGAGCAATAGACGAGAACGGCGCATTCAGTTTTCCGGAGTTTTTCAATCGGCTTTGAAGCGGTATATCATACCTGAAATCAGCATTTCGCCTGACCGAACAATTTCAGGAATTCCAGCAATGAGCGATCCGCAAAGCCTCAAGAACATGGGGCTGAAAGCCACTTTTCCCCGACTGAAAATTCTTGAGCTGTTCGAAACGAGCACTTTGCGCCACATGACGGCTGAAGACGTCTACAAGATGCTGATCGCCGAAAACATGGACATCGGGCTGGCCACCGTTTACCGCGTGCTCACCCAGTTCGAACAAGCCGGCCTGCTCGAACGCCATTTCTTCGAGTCCGGCAAGGCCGTCTTCGAAATCAACCACGGCAAGCATCACGACCATCTGGTCTGCATCAACTGCGGCCGCGTCGAGGAGTTCTACGATCCGGAAATCGAAAAGCGCCAGAACGCCATTGCCACTGAGCGCGGCTTCGCCATCCAGGACCATGCACTTTACCTGTACGCCCAATGCACCAAGGTCGAGTGCCCGCATCGCGATCATCCGGACGCCAAGTCCTGACTTTCTGATTTTCCCCGATGACTGATATCGCCCTAGTGCCAGGGGCCTGGCTGTCCTCGGCCGGCGCCACCTTTTTGCTGATCGCCCTGGCCGAAATCGGCGACAAAAGTCAGCTCGTCTGCATGACGCTCGCCGCCCGCCATCGCGGACTCCCGGTAGTACTTGGTGCAGTCGCCGCCTTTGCCTTCCTCAACCTGCTCGCCGTACTTTTCGGCGCGGCGATTGCCGCCTGGCTGCCGGAATGGGTCGTCACAGCCGCAGTTGCCGCGCTGTTCGGCTTCTTCGGCATCAGTTCGCTGCGTTTCGAGGAAGAGGAAGACGACGAAGACATCGCCGAAAAGCCGGGCCACGGCATCTTCGCTACCACTTTCCTGATGATCTTTCTGGCCGAATTCGGTGACAAGACCCAGATCGCCGTCGCCGGCCTCGGCAGCACCGCCGACGCCATGGCCACCTGGGTTGGCGCCACGCTGGCGCTGGCCTGCACCTCGATACTCGGCGTTGTCGCCGGCCGGCGATGGCTCAATCGCCTGCCGCTACACTGGATTCACCGGATCAGCGGCGTTTTTTTCCTGTTGTTGGCACTGTTCGCTGTCTTGCGCCTGCTCGGCATCATTTGAATTTTGGCTATTTTTTCCGGTTGACCGTAGCAACCGGAAAAAACGGCTTCAAGCCGGCAAACGGAGGAGTTCGCGAGCGTGTTGCAGGGTGATGGCGGAAATTTCTACGCCACCGAGCATGCGGGCGATTTCCTGGACCCGACCGGCATCGTCGAGCGGCTGGATAGCGCTCAGCGTGACGCCGTCGCGCGTCGCCTTGCTGACTTGCCACTGCCAGTTGGCCTGCGCCGCGACCTGCGGCAGGTGGGTGACGCACAGGACCTGGCGTTCGCTTCCCAGTTCACGCAGCAGACGACCAACGATTTCGGCGACGCCACCGCCGATGCCGACATCGACCTCGTCGAAAATCAGCGTCGGGACGCTGGCTGAGCGCGAAGTGAGTACTTGTATTGCCAGGCTGATGCGCGACAGTTCGCCCCCCGAGGCGACCTTGGCGATGGGCTTGGCTTCGTTTCCGGCCAAGCCGCCGATGCGAAATTCGATTTGCTCCAGGCCATAGACGGCGCCATCGGCGACCGGCACGAGGGCGACCTCGAAGCGGCCGGAGGAGAGTGCCAGTTGGCGCATGATATCGCTGACGGCCTTGCCCATCTCGGCCGCCGCTTTCTGGCGGCCAGCCGAAAGTCTTTCGGCTTGGGCCAGATAGTCCTTGCGGGCGGCGGCGACCTTCGTTTCGAGCGCGGCCAGATCGGCCGATTCATCAAGCTCTGCCAGGCGCTGCCGCCAGCCGGCGAGTAAACCCGGCAATTCCGGCGGCTGGACGCGGTATTTGCGCGAATGGCTCATCACCGCGTCCATCCGGCGCTCGACCTGGGCCAGACGCGCCGGGTCAAGATCGGCCCGGTCGGCGTAGCGGCGCAGGGTGGACACGGCGTCGGACAACTCCGCCTGCACCGAGCCGATCAACGCGGCGACTTCGGCCAGTTCCGGATCGTATTCGGCGAGATTGCCGAGCCTAGTGGCAACGCCGTCGATCTGGCGTTCGCAGGCGGCGTCGTCGTCGGAAAGGACAGCCAGCGCGTACTGCGCGCCTTCGATAAGGCTGGCGGCATGGCCGAGGCGGCGGTGTTCGACGTCGAGCGTCGCCCATTCGTCGTCGCCAAAGGCCAGGGCGTCGAGTTCTCCGATCTGCCATTGCAACTGCTCGCGTTCGCGCTGCAGCATGTCGGCACCGTCGCTGGCCGTGCGCAGCATTTGCTCGGCATCGCGCCAGATTTTCCAGGCCGCGCCAACTTCACGCGCCAGCCCGCTCAGGCCGGCATGGCTGTCGAGCAGCGTGCGCTGGGCGTCGGCCCGGAGCAGCGACTGGTGGGCGTGCTGGCCGTGAATATCGACCAGCCACTCGCCGACTTCGCGCATTTGCTGGACGGTAGCCGGCGAGCCGTTGATGTAGGCGCGCGAACGACCGCCGGCATCGACGACGCGACGGAGCAGCAGTTCGTCGTCGCCATCGAAATCGTTGGCGCGCAGCCACTCGCCGACTTGCGGCTGGGCGGAGATATCGAAAGTGGCGGCAACTTCCGCCTTGTCGCAGCCGGAACGGACAACGCCGGCATCGGCGCGCTCGCCGAGCGCCAGCGCCAGAGCATCGATCAGGATCGACTTGCCGGCCCCGGTTTCGCCGGTCAACGCACCGAAACCGGCCAAAAACGAGAGTTCCAGCCGGTCGACAATGACAAAGTCGCGGATTGTCAGGTGACGCAGCATCAAGTTCCCTTCGGCCGCTCGCTCCACTGCAGCTTCTGGCGCAGCATGGCGAAATAGCTGTAGCCCGGCGGATGCAGGAAGGTGATGGCGTGTTCCGAACGGCGCAGGCGCACGCAATCGCCGCGTTCGAGGTCGAGCGTCACCTGGCCGTCGAAGTGCACGCGCGCGTCTTCGGCATTGGCGATGCGCAGCTCGATGTCGGCACTGTCATTGACGATGATCGGCCGATTGGTCAGGGCATGCGGGCAGAGCGGGACGAGGGCGATGCCGGCCGTCGTCGGATGCAAAATCGGCCCGCCGGCCGACATCGAATAGGCCGTCGAGCCGGTCGGCGTGGCGACGATCAGGCCGTCGGAGCGCAGGTTGTAGATGAATTCGCCGTCGATGAACAACTCGAACTCGATCATCCGGCCGATGGCGCCCTTGTCGACGACGACATCGTTGAGCGCCAGGTTTTCGGCGATTTCCTTGCCGTCGCGCGTGATTTCGGCGGCGAGCAGCATGCGGTTTTCCTGGGCGAAGCGGCCGTCGAGCAGATCGTCCATGCAGGTCAGCAGGTCGTCGCGGGCGATATCGGTCATGAAGCCGAGCCGGCCCTGATTGACGCCGACCAGCGGCACGCAATAACGGGCCAGGCGACGCGCCGCGTTGAGCATGGTGCCGTCGCCACCGAGCACGATGGCGAGGTCGGCATGGGCGCCGATGTCGTTGAAGCCGCAGGTTACCCAGCGCGACAGATCGACCTTCTTGCCAATGTGTTCGGAGGTTTCGCGCTCGATGAACACCGAGACGCCGCGCTCGTAAAGGTATTCGGCCAGGCCACGCAGGGATTCGGCAATTTCCATGCTGTGGTATTTGCCGACCAGGGCGATGGTCCGGGGATTGCGGAGGGAAGCGAAGCTTCTGTTCATGGGGCCGAATTCTTGCATAAAAAAGCTGTTGCGGTGCTGACCGCAGATTTTTGTACAATCCGCCCATGCTTGATGATCGCGCGCGCACCCTGCTCAAAACCCTGGTCGAACACTACATTGCCGACGGGCAACCGGTCGGCTCGCGGGCGCTGTCCAAATTTTCCGGCCTCGATCTGTCACCGGCGACGATCCGCAACGTCATGGCCGACCTCGAGGAAGCCGGCTTTGTGGCCAGCCCGCACACCTCGGCCGGACGCATTCCGACGGCCCGCGGCTACCGGCTGTTCGTCGACCGCCTGCTCACCGTCCAGCCACTCGAAGCCCGGCAGATGGGCGAGATGAAAGAATCGCTGCACGGCTTGCCGAACAGCCAGATCATCTCGAGCGCCTCGCAACTACTCTCCAGCCTGTCGAATTTCGCCGGCGTCGTCATCGCTCCCCGGCGTCAGGCAAATCGCATCCGCCAGATCGAGTTCCTGAGCCTGTCGGAAAAACGCATCCTGCTCATCATTGTCACCACCGACGGTGACGTGCAGAACCGCATCGTCAGCAGCGACAAGGCCTACTCGCCATCCGAACTGGTCAGCGCCGGCAATTACCTGACGCAGAATTTCGCCGGCCTCGATTTCGAGCAGATTCGCCAGCGCCTGGCCAGCGAAATCCAGCAGTTGCGCGAAGATATCAAGCCGCTCATGGCCTTGGCGCTCGACGCCGGCGACGCGGCGATGGCTGACAACTCAGCCCCCTACGTGATTTCCGGCGAACGCAACCTGCTCGATGTCGAGGAACTGTCGTCGAACATGAAACGCCTGCGCGAACTGTTCGATCTCTTTGAGCAACGTTCCAGCCTGGTCCGCCTGCTCGACATTTCCAACCGCGCCGAGGGCGTGCAGATTTTCATCGGCGGCGAATCGGGCATCGCCCCGCTCGACGAATGCAGCGTCATCGCCGCCCCCTACAGCGTCGACGGCCGCATCGTCGGCTCGGTCGGCGTCATCGGCCCGACCCGCATGGCCTACGAACGCGTTATTCCCATCGTCGACATCACCGCCCGCCTGCTTTCCAGCGCCCTCTCCTACAAGTCGGACAACTAATGCCCCGTTTTCTTCCGGAACCGCCGCACCGTCACGGCAACGCGGCCAGCACCGCTGTCGTCCTCGTCAATCTCGGCACGCCGGACGCGCCGACCGCGCCGGCCCTCAAGCGCTATCTCAAGCAATTCCTCTCCGACCCGCGCGTCGTCGAAATTCCCAAACCGCTGTGGTGGCTGATCCTCAACGGCATCATCCTCAACACCCGGCCGAAGAAATCGGCCGCCAAGTACGCCACCGTCTGGCTGCCGGAAGGCTCGCCGCTGCGCGTGCACACCGAGCGCCAGGCCAAGCTGCTCAAGGGGCTGATCGGTCAGCGCGGCCATCACGTCACCGTCACCTGGGCGATGCGCTACGGCGCACCGGCGCTGCCCGACGTGCTGGGCCACCTCAAGGCCGAAGGCGCCAGCCGTATCCTCGTCGTGCCGATGTATCCGCAATACGCGGCGAGCACGACGGCCACCGTCGTCGACGACGCCTGCAACTGGCTGACAAAAACCCGCAACCAACCGGAAATGCGCTTCACGCGCAATTTCCACGACCACGACGGCTACCTCGCCGCGCTCGAAAAAACCGTGCGCAAACATTGGCAGACGAACGGCGCGCTGGGTGACAACGACAAACTGCTCATCAGTTTCCACGGTCTGCCCAAGCGCAGCCTGACCCTCGGCGACCCCTACTTCTGCGAATGCCACAAAACCGGCCGCCTGCTCGCCGAGCGCCTGAACCTCAAGCCCGAGCAATTCCAGATCTGCTTCCAGTCGCGTTTCGGCAAGGCCGAGTGGCTGCAGCCCTACACTGCGCCGACGCTCGAGCAATGGGGCAAGCAGGGCATCCGCCGCGTCGACGTCATCTGCCCTGGTTTCGTCGCCGACTGCCTTGAAACGCTCGAGGAAATCGCCCAGGAAGGCCGCGCCGACTTCATCAAGGCCGGCGGCAAGGAATGCCACTACATCCCGGCGCTCAACGAAGACGACACGTGGATCAGGGCCCTGGCCGACATTGTCGAAAGCCATCTGGCCGGCTGGCCGACCAAGGCCGCCATCGAACCGCAGGCACTCGAAACCACCGCCCGGCAAGCTATCAAATTCGGCGCCCGCTCTTGAAATCCGGCACCGGGCACCCATATCAGAAAAACATGATATTTGGAGCGCCCGATGCCTGAAGAAAGCCTGCACGTCGTCTGTCCGCACTGTTCCACGGTCAACCGGATTTTTGGCCAAAAATTGAAAGATTCGCCCAACTGCGGCCAGTGCAAGCAGCCGCTGTTCAACGGCGAACCCGCCGAACTGACGGCCGCCAACTTCGACCGCCACATCTCGCGCAACGACCTGCCCGTTGTCGTCGATTTCTGGGCACCTTGGTGTGGCCCCTGCCGGCAGATGGCGCCGAATTTCCACCAGGCTGCCATCGATCTCGAACCCTACGCCCGGCTGGTCAAGGTCGATACCGAAGCCGAACAGCAACTCGCCGCCCGCTTCAATATCCGCAGCATTCCGACCCTGGCCATATTTATTAATGGCCGCGAGATCGCCCGCCAGAGCGGCGCGCTCGACCTCGGCTCGCTGAAACGCTGGATACAACCGCATCTCCACCAGCCTTAACTTCTACCCCCGGCCGCCGTTAATGATGCATCCCAATGCATTCGACGGAGGCCACGATGAAAATTGCCAGCAGCAGCCTGCAAATGGCCTCGTCGCATGCCAGCGTCGAGCGCCATGAAGTCCGCGAATCGCTGAAAATGTGGGTCGGGCCGCAGCGCCCGCAGTTTGCCGGCGAAGAGTCGCGCCCCCGCCCGGCGCGCACCGACAACGTCAGCCTGTCCGATGCCGGCAAGGCGGCCAGCCAGGCCAGCGCCGGTGAAGCCGCCGAGGACGAGCTCGATGCCGATCCGCGGCTGCGTTTCATTCGCTCCATGCTCGAACTGCTGACCGGACACCGGATTCGCATTTTCGATGCCAGCGAACTCCAACCGAGTTCACAACCCCCAGCCATCGAAGCGCCACCGGCAACCGGCACACAGGCCCGCCCGACATCCGCCGGCTTCGGCATCGAGTACGACCGCCACGAGTCCTACAGCGAAGTCGAGCAAACGACGTTTTCTGCCAGCGGCACAGTCAAGACGGCCGATGGTCGCGAAATCAAATTCGACCTGCAGTTGTCGATGGCGCGCCAGTATCACGAAGAAAGCAATGTCAGCCTCCGTCTCGGCGATGCAGCACGCAAGGTCGATCCGCTCGTCCTCAACTTCGCCGGCACCGCGGCGCAACTGACCGACCAACGCTTCGCCTTCGACCTCAATGCCGACGGCAGCACGGAAAACATCAACTTCCTGGCCCCGGGCAGCGGCTTCCTGGCTTTCGACCGCAACGGCGACGGCCGGATCAACGATGGCAGCGAACTGTTCGGCCCGACCAGCGGCGACGGCTTTCAGGAATTGGCCGCACTCGATGGCGACCAGAACGGCTGGATCGATGAAAACGATGCGGCATTTAACCAGTTGTCGCTGTGGACACCTGACAAAATTGACAAAGACACGCTCCAGTCGCTGAGCGCTGCCGGCGTTGGTGCCATCGCGCTAAGCCGCATTGCTACGCCATTTGACCTCAAGACAAATGCCAATGAGCTGCTCGGAGAAATTCGCACTTCTGGAATTTTTTTGCATGAAACAGGTACGGCTGGCACAATCCAGCAAATTGATCTGACCGCCTAGCTGAAAAATGGTCGCAGTAACAAGAGGAAGAACATGCCGCGCATCGCCGATTTGAAAATCTGGATCCGCCTTACGGCGGCCATCTGGGTCGTACTGGCCATCATCTGGGCCGGGGCAATAGTCTGGACCACCCAGGTCAATCGAGAGACAGCGATCCTGCAGGCGCAGGACTTTTCAAAGAGCATCCACGAAATGACCATGGCCGGCCTGACCGGCATGATGCTGACCGGCACCGTCGGACAGCGCGAAGTTTTCCTCGACCAGATCGAACAGCTCTCAGTCATCAAGGACCTGATCGTTGCCCGTAGCGATGCCGTGGTCAAACTGTACGGCCCCGACACCAAGAGTAAGCGGCCGCTCGATGCGCTGGAAAAGGAAGTAATGGCCAGCGGCAACCCGTATATGTCGGTTGAAAGCGCCAACGGCAGCTCTTTCCTGCACGTCATCAACCCGACCAAGGCCTCGAAAAACTACCTCGGCAAGGACTGCATCCTTTGCCACCAGGTGCCCGAAGGCACCGTGCTTGGCGTGGTCAGCATGAAGGTGTCACTCGACTCGGTCGAGGCGCAGGTATCGGCCTTCCGTCTCAAGATTGCCGGCGTTGCAATCGCCGCGCTGGGCGCCCTGCTCGTCCTCATCTACCTGATCACCAACCATTTTGTCAGTAAGCCGCTCGAGGCCATGCGTAGCGGTCTCGCCGACATCGCCCGGGGCGAAGGTGACCTGACCCGCCGCCTGCCGATCAAGGGCAATGATGAAGTCGGTCGGGCGGCACAGGTTTTCAACGAAATGATGG
Organism: Gammaproteobacteria bacterium; assembly: GCA_018828385.1. Taxonomy (GTDB): domain Bacteria; phylum Pseudomonadota; class Gammaproteobacteria; order Burkholderiales; family Rhodocyclaceae; genus Azonexus. Next base: position 192,310 of record JAHJVE010000007.1, read on the forward strand.
AGAACTTCAACCAGCTCGTTCGCCAGGTCCGCGACGCTGCCAGCCAGGTTTCTGCCCGCGTTGCCGCGCTCTCCGACAGCGCCGACCGCGTCACACAGAGTTCGCATCAGCAGAACGAAAAATCCGATCAGGCCGCCTCGGCCGTCGAGCAATTGGTCTCCAGCATTTCGTCGATTGCCCAGAGCGCCGAACATGTCCAGCACCAGTCCCAGGAAAGCCTGTCCCGCGCCAACGAAGGTAGCCGCAACCTCAACGTGCTGCTCGGCGAAATGAACGTCGTCGAAAGCGCAGTCAAGGAAATGGCCGAGTCGGTAAATAACTTCGTCAAGAACACCGAAGCCATCACGACGATGACCCGCGAAGTCAAGGACATCGCCGAACAAACCAACCTGCTGGCCCTCAACGCCGCCATCGAAGCGGCGCGCGCCGGCGAACAGGGCCGCGGTTTCGCGGTGGTCGCTGACGAAGTACGCAAGCTTGCCGAAAAATCGTCGCGCTCCGCCACCGAGATCGACGCCATCACAGCCCAGCTCAGCGCGCAGTCGGTCGCTGTCCGGCGCAGCATCGAGGAAGGCATCGCCCATCTCGAAAGCAGCCAGAACGCAGTGCATTCAGTATCGGACATCCTGCAGGCGACCAATGGTTCGGTTACCGAAGTCGGCCTCGGCCTTGATGCCATCGCCTCGGCTACCGACCAGCAACGCCGTTTCTCGGGCGACGTTGAAAACAGCATCGAAGCCATCGCCGGCATGGCCCGCGAGAACTCGGGTACGGTCGAACAGACGGCTGGTGCGGCGCACGACCTCAAGCGACTGGCCGAAGGCCTGGCTTCGCTGGTCGGACGATTCAAGGTTTAAGGGTTTTTAATGCCAGACCGTGAAACAGCCTCTTCGGAGGCTGTTTTTACATCGGCGCCAGCTCGAGATCAAGGCCGCCGGCAGGGCGCGAGCCTCCCGGTCCAGCCTCGCTCCTGACAGCTGGCAAGCCCTGCGCAGCGGCGATGTGGTTCACTTCGCGCAGGCGCTTGATCATCCTGGTCAGCAGCGTATTGCGCATGCGTTCGAGAAGCTCTTCCGACGACAGGGCGAGTGCCGCCGCATTGACTTCGAGGAACAGCGTCGGCTCAAGGGTGACTGCCGTCGAACAACGCTGGTCACTGGACGGGTGCAGGTACGACACCTCGCCGATCGGCTCGCTGCGCCCCAGGCGGCACAGGGCCTTGCCTTCGATCGAGATCTCGACCGAGCCGCTGACGATGATGCCGAAGAACTTGTTGCGCTCGCCTTCGCGGATGATCGCGACATTAGGCAGGATCTCGCGCCAGACCGAGACGCGGAGCACTTCCCAGATTTCGACGTTTTCGAACTCAACGAAGAATTCCAGCCCGCGCAAGGTCTCGAAATGGCTCATGTCCTGCGCGGTTTCGTCCTCTTCGAGGATTTGGTAGCGCACGGCCGACAGATCCTTGGCCATTTCGGCGCCATTCCGGTAGCGGCTGTAGAGATCCTTCTCCAGTGCCCGGCGCATGATGGCGTTGAGACCTTCCGGCAAGTTCGGGTTGAGCGCCGTGACGGCCGGCGCTTCGGTATTGATGATGCGATAGACGAGCGTCGCCTGGTTGTTGGCGCGGAAAGGCAGGCGGCCGGTCAGGAGCTGGAACATGAGCACGCCGAGCGAATAGAGGTCGGTCTTCTGGTTGAGCGGATAGCCCTTGATCTGTTCCGGCGACATGTAGGCCGGCGAACCGACGCCCATGATGAAGGTCGAGTCGCGGTCCATGTCCTTGTTCATGTTCAGGGCCAGACCGAAATCGGCGATTTTCGGCTCGTCGTTGGCGGCGATCATGATATTGGCCGGCTTGATGTCGCGGTGAATGATGCCCTGCCGGTAAGCCGCGTCGAGCGCCATGCAGCATTTGAAAATGATGCTGATGGCGCGATGCATGGGCAGCAGTTTGTCGATCCGGCAGTTGTCTTCAAGCGTGAAACCTTCGACATACTCCATGGCCAGATAGGCGAACTCCGGCTCGACCACGGCTTCGTAAACCTGAACGATGTTCGGGTGATTGAGGCGCTTGGAGACCATCCCCTCGTTCTGGAACAGCTTGCGCATGCGCCGCGACATGGCGGAACTGTCTTTCCCGAACTGGATCACCTTGACGGCGACCTGGCGGTTGGCATCCGGATCGTCACAAAGGTAGACGGTCGCCGTCGCCCCCTTGCCCAGTTCCTTGATCACCCGGTATTTACCGATATATTCCATGCAGGATACGCCTCAGATACTCACGGAATTATCGTAGCACGCAGGCTGCGGCAGGACAGCCAAAAATAATTCGTCCCGGCACTTGAAAGAACAGTCAAAGCCCCCAGATAACGAAACAGTATTTTGGGAGAACAACGCATGAGCAATAACGAAAACCCCCAGGAATCCTTGCTGGGCAATGAAACTGCGGCCGAACCCGCGATCACGCCGACGGCCGAAGCGCCGGCCGGGGAACACACCGATACCCTGCCCAGCGTCGAGGAGCAATTTCGCGCCCTCGAACTGAAAGCAGCAGAACATTACGACGCCTGGCTGCGCGCCAAGGCCGAGGGTGAAAACATCCGCCGCCGCGCCCAGGAAGACATTGCCAAGGCGCACAAATTCGCTGTCGAGCGTTTTGCCGGCGAACTGCTGGCCGTCAAGGACAGCCTCGAAGCGGCGCTGGCCGTGCCGGAGCAGACGGTGGAGAGCTTCAAATCCGGCGTCGAGCTGACACTGAAACAACTGGTTGCCGCTTTCGAGAAGAACGCGCTAATCGAAGTCAGCCCGGCTGGCGAGAAGTTCGATCCGCACAAGCACCAGGCCATCGGCATGGTCGATTCGGAGCAGGAAGCCAACACCGTCGTCACCGTGCTGCAAAAGGGCTACACCATCGCCGACCGCGTGTTGCGTCCGGCCCTGGTCATGGTCGCCAAGGGCAAGTAAGCCTTTCAATTTCGGGCGTTTTTTCCGGTTGACCGTAGCAGTCCCTTGAAAACGGTTTGAACGCCCCCAATTCACGAACATCAGCAATTCACATTTAGGAAGAACATCATGGGCAAGATCATCGGCATCGACCTCGGCACCACCAACAGCTGCGTCGCCATCATGGAAGGCGGCCAGCCGAAGGTTATCGAAAACGCAGAAGGCGCGCGCACCACGCCGTCCATCATCGGCTACACCGAAGATGGCGAGATCCTGTGCGGCGCCCCGGCCAAGCGCCAGGCCGTGACCAACCCGAAGAACACGCTATACGCCGTCAAGCGCCTGATCGGCCGCCGCTTCGAAGAGAAGGAAGTGCAGAAGGACATCTCGCTGATGCCCTTCAAGATCGTCAAGGCCGACAACGGCGACGCCTGGGTTGAAGCGCGCGACAAGAAAATCGCCCCGCCGCAGGTCTCGGCCGAAGTGCTGCGCAAGATGAAGAAGACCGCCGAAGACTACCTCGGCGAAGAAGTGACCGAAGCCGTCATCACCGTGCCGGCCTACTTCAACGACAGCCAGCGCCAGGCGACCAAGGACGCCGGCCGCATCGCTGGCCTCGAAGTCAAGCGCATCATCAACGAGCCGACCGCTGCCGCCCTCGCCTTCGGCATGGACAAGACCAGCAAGAACGACCGCAAGATCGCCGTGTATGACCTCGGCGGCGGCACGTTCGACATCTCGATCATTGAAATCGCCAACGTTGACGGCGAAACGCAGTTTGAAGTGCTGGCCACCAATGGCGACACCTTCCTCGGCGGCGAAGACTTCGACCAGCGCCTGATCGACTACATCATCGACGAATTCAAGAAGGAATCCGGCGTCAACCTCAAGGCCGACGTGCTGGCCCTGCAGCGCCTGAAAGAAGCCGCTGAAAAGGCCAAGATCGAGTTGTCCTCCAGCCAGCAAACCGAAATCAACCTGCCCTACATCACCGCCGATGCATCCGGCCCGAAGCACCTGGCGCTCAAGGTGACCCGCGCCAAGTTCGAATCGCTGGTCGAGGAACTCGTCGAGCGCACCGTCGCTCCGTGCCTGACCGCGCTCAAGGATGCCGGCTGCAAGATCGGCGACATCGACGACGTCATCCTCGTCGGCGGCCAGTCGCGCATGCCCAAGGTCCAGGACAAGGTCAAGGAAGTCTTCGGCAAGGAACCGCGCAAGGACGTCAATCCTGACGAAGCCGTCGCTGTCGGCGCGGCCATCCAGGGCGGCGTGCTGCAGGGCGAAGTCAAGGACGTGCTGCTCCTCGACGTGACCCCGCTCTCCCTCGGTATCGAAACCCTGGGCGGCATCATGACCAAGCTGATCAAGAAGAACACGACGATCCCGACCAAGGCCTCGCAAGTCTTCTCGACCGCCGACGACAGCCAGTCCGCCGTGACCATCCACGTCCTTCAGGGCGAGCGCGAAGTCGCTGCCGGCAACAAGAGCCTCGGCCAGTTCAACCTCGAAGGCATCCCGCCGGCCCCGCGCGGCACGCCGCAGATCGAAGTCATCTTCGACATCGACGCCAACGGCATCATGCACGTGACGGCCAAGGACAAGGCTACCGGCAAGGAAAACAAGATCACCATCAAGGCCAACTCCGGTCTGTCGGAAGAAGAAATCCAGGCCATGGTCAAGGATGCTGAACTGCACGCCGAAGACGACAAGAAGGCGCACGAGCTGGCCGATGCCCGCAACCAGGCCGACGGCATGGTGCACATGGTCAAGAAGTCGCTGACCGAGTACGGCGACAAGCTCGACGCCGCTGAAAAGGAAGCCATCGAAGCCGCCATCAAGGATGTCGAGGACGTGCTGCGCGACGGCGACAAGGAAACCATCACCGCCAAGACCGAAGCCCTGTCGGCCGCCGCCCAGAAGCTCGGTGAAAAGATGTACGCCCAGCAACAGGCTGAAGGCGCTGCCGCCGGTGCGGCCGGCCAGCAGGCCGAAGGTGGTGAGAAGACCGTCGAAGGCGATGTCGTCGATGCCGAATTCACGGAAGTGAACAAGGACAAGAAAGCTTAAAACGGACGCTACCGCGCCGTTTTAAGTGGCCGGATCGAAGCGGACGCCCCGGCACCGCTTGATCCGGCCTTTGCACAGCATCAGTCGGAATCAGCCATGTCAAAACGCGACTTTTACGAAATCCTCGGCGTCAACCGCGACGCCAGCGATGAAGAAATAAAGAAGGCCTACCGCAAGCTGGCCATGAAGCATCACCCCGACCGCAACCCGGACAATCCGGGGGCCGAGGAGAAATTCAAGGAAGCCAAGGAAGCCTACGAAATCCTGTCGGATGCCCAGAAACGCTCGGCCTACGACCAGTTCGGCCACGCCGGCGTCGACCAGCAGGCCGGGATGGGTGGCGGCTTCGGCGGTGGCGCCGGTTTTTCCGATGCCTTCGGCGGCATTTTCGACGAGATTTTCGGCGGTCGCGGCGGCGGTGGCGGCGGTGGTCGCTCCAACATCTATCGCGGCGCCGATCTGCGCTACAACCTCGAAATCACTTTGGAGCAGGCAGCCCACGGCACGGAAACCAAGATCCGCATTCCGACCATGGAAGTCTGCGAGCCCTGCAACGGCTCCGGTGCCAAGCCCGGCACCCAGCCGAAGACCTGCCCGACCTGCGGCGGTTCCGGCCAGGTTCGCCTGCAACAAGGCTTCTTCTCGATCCAGCAGACCTGTCACAAGTGTCACGGCACCGGCCGCTTCATCGCCGAGCCGTGCAAGCACTGCGATGGCGCCGGCCGCATCAAGCAACACAAGACGCTGGCCGTCAAGATTCCGGCCGGGGTCGATGAAGGCGATCGCATTCGTCTATCCGGCGAGGGCGAGCATGGCGTCAATGGCGGCCCGCCGGGCGACCTCTACGTGCAGATTCACCTCAAGCAGCACGCCGTGTTCACCCGCGACCACAACGACCTGCATTGCGAGATGCCGATATCGTTCACCGCCGCAGCACTCGGTGGCGAAATCGAAATCCCCACGCTGGACGGCGCAGCCGCCATCAAGATCCCGCCTGAAACCCAGTCCGGGCGCGTCTTCCGTCTGCGCGGCAAGGGCATCAAGGGGGTCCGCAGCCACACCCACGGCGACCTGATGTGCCACGTCGTGGTCGAAACCCCGGTCAGCCTGACCGACCGCCAGAAGGAACTGCTGCGCGAACTGGAAGAATCCAGCCGCGACAACAGCGGCAAACACAATCCACGCTCGAAGTCGTGGATGGACAAAGTCAAGGATTTCTTCGCCGAGTAGCCGTTTGTCATTGCAAAGCAGCCCTGGCCTCCCGGACTTTTTCGGGACGCCGGGGCTGTTTCATTTTTGGCCTTTTTCCCGGTTGACCGTGGCATTGAACAAAAAGCCGAAAGTCCGGCCAGCCCTGTTCCCCGTACCATCCCCGACTGTTAGAATCATCCGATCCATCTAAGGGGGAGACAAAAAATGCAAGTCCTCAAGCGACTGGCCACCATTGGCGCCATTGCCTTATCCACGATATGCTGGGCCGAGCCTGGTGTCACCGAGACGACAATCACGCTCGGCATGTCGGCCCCCTTCTCCGGTCCGAATGGCGCCTATGGCCTCGACATGAAACAAACCATCACCGCCTATTTCGACCAGGTCAACAAGGCAGGTGGGGTCAATGGCCGCAAACTCGAACTGGTCTCCCTCGACGACGGCTACGAAACGGAGCGCACCGTCGCCAACACCAGGACGCTGATCAAGGATAAAAATGTCTTCGCGCTGCTCGCCTACTACGGCTCCAGCCCGACGACCGAAGCCATGAACACCGTCTTCGGCCCGGCCAAGGTGCCGCTGGTCGGCACCATTTCCGGCGCTGCCACGCTGCGCGAGTCGATCGCTGCCAACCCCAACAGCCGCTACATGTTCAACGTCCGCGCCAGCTACGCCGACGAGGCTGAAGTCATCGTCAACCAATTGCTGTCGCTTGGCATCAAGAATATCGCGGTCTTCTACCAGAACGACGGCTTTGGCAAATCCGGTCTGGACGGCGTCACCGCCGCGCTCAAAAAGAGCAAGCTCGCCCCCTCCGCCATCGGCACCGTCGAGCGCAACTCGCTTGATGTCAGCAAGGCCGTCGAAGCGATCGCCAAGGCAAACCCCCAGGCCGTGGTCATGGTCACGCTCTACAAGCCGACCGCCGCTTTCGTCAAAGCCATGAAAAAAGCCGGCCAGTACCCGATGCTCATGACCCTGTCGCCGGTTGGCGCCCAGCTACTGGTCCAGGAACTTGGCCCCGATTCGCGCGGCATCGGCGTTTCGCAGGTGGTGCCCTATCCATGGAACAACGTCGTGCCTGTCGTTCGCGACTATCAAAAGGTCGCCGACAAAGACAGCCTTTCGTACTACGGCATGGAAGGCTACCTCATGGCCAGGACCATGATCGAAGGCCTCAAGCGCGCCGGCAAGGACCTGACCCGCGCCAAGCTGGTAGATTCACTGGAAAGCATGAGCGGCACTGACCTCGGCGGCTACCGCATCAACTACAGCCCGAGCACCCGGCTCGGCTCGCGATTCGTCGAACTGACCGTCATCGGACAGGGCGGCAAGATCCTGAAGTAAGGCCTTGCACTTGCCCCAAATGAAAACGGCCCGATTCAGGGCCGTTTTCATTTGGGGCACCGATCGAAGCAATCAGGCCCGGCGCCAGGTCGTTCCTTGCGGACTGTCATCCAGCGCAATGCCCGCCGCCTTGAGTTCATCGCGAATACGATCCGACTCGGCAAAGTTCTTCGCCTTCTTGGCCGCCGCCCGGTCGGCGATCATCTGCTCGATAGCTGCCTCATCGAGGCCACCAGCCGCCCCGCCACCCTGCAGGTAAGCCATCGGCTCGCGCTCGAGCAGGCCGATCACGGCGCCCAGCGCCTTGAGCAGACCGGACAGTTCGCCACTCTTCTGGCGATTGGCCTCGGCGGCCAGTTCGAAGAGCACCGAAATGGCGCCATGCGAATCGAAATCTTCATTCAGCGCGGCGGCGAAACGGGCCGCGAACTCGTTGTTCCAGTCGATGTCGACCGCCACCGCCGGCACGTCGCGCAAGGTGAAATACAGGCTGTCCAGACTGCGCTTGGCATCGTCAAGATGCGCATCGGAATAATTCAGCGGGCTGCGGTAATGGGCGCGCAGAATGAAGAAGCGGACAACCTCGGCATCGAACTGTTCGAGCACCGTGCGGATCGTGAAGAAATTGCCCAGCGACTTGGACATCTTCTCGTTGTCCACGCGGACAAAACCGTTGTGCATCCAGTAATTGACGAAGGAGCACTGGTGCGCCCCCTCGGACTGGGCGATCTCATTTTCATGGTGCGGGAACTGCAAGTCCTGGCCACCACCGTGGATGTCGAAATGCTTGCCGAGCAGCTTCGAACTCATGGCCGAACATTCGATGTGCCAACCCGGACGCCCCTCGCCCCATGGCGACTGCCAGGCCGGCTCGCCGGGCTTGGCATGCTTCCAGAGCACGAAATCAAGCGGATCCTGCTTGGCCGAATCGACCTCGACGCGCTCGCCGGCCCGCAGATCGTCAAGCGACTTGCCGGACAGCTTGCCGTAGCCGGGGAACTTGCGCACCGCGTAATTCACGTCGCCGTCGGTCGCCTGATAAGCGAGGCCGGTCGCCTCGAGTTTGCCGATCAAATCAAGCATTTCCGGCACGTACTCGGTCGCCCGCGGCTCGAAGTCAGGACGCAGAACACCCAGCGCATCAGCATCTTCGTGCATGAACGCGATAAAGCGGTTGGTCAGTTGCTGGATCGTCTCGCCATTCTCGATGGCGCGCTTGATGATCTTGTCGTCAATGTCGGTAATGTTGCGGACGTAGGTCACGTCGTAACCGCTCGCCTTGAGCCAGCGATAAACCATGTCGAAGACAACCATGACCCGGGCATGGCCAAGATGACAAAAATCATAAACAGTCATGCCGCAGACATACATGCGAACCTTGTTCGCTTCGATCGGGGTAAAAACCTGTTTTTCGCGCTTGAGAGAGTTGTAGATCTTGAGCATGCCGGGAGGAATCGGGGCTGGGCCGGCTAGCGAATCCCTATGGAATCACCGGCGTTTTTGGTAGAATCGACGGATTGTATAACCTCGAAAAGTATAGCATAGCGATGACCTCTATTTCCCTGCTCCAGCCCCGTTTTAGGCAGCTCAAGACGTTGCGTGCAATGGCAATTGGCCTGGCCATCGGCTTTGCCGTACCGGCATTTGCCGACAACCTCCCGGAAGTCCAGCGCCTGATCAAGCAGGGCCAGTACCCGCAGGCTCTCGACAAAGTCGACGCCTACCTGAGCAGCCGTCCCAAGGACGCCCAGGGTCGCTTCCTCAAGGGGCTGATCTATACCGAGATGAACAAGCCGGCTGAAGCCATCGGCGTATTCACCAAGCTTTCCGAGGACTACCCGGAACTGCCGGAACCCTACAACAACCTGGCCGTGCTCTACGCCCAGCAGAAGCAGTATGACAAGGCCCGCACGGCACTCGAAATGGCCATCAGGACGCACCCGTCCTACGCCATCGCCTACGAAAACCTCGGCGATGTCTACGCCAAGCTGGCCAGCCAGGCCTATGACAAAGCCCTGCAACTAGACAACTCCAACTCGGCCACGCAAAACAAGCTGGCCCTCATCCGCGACCTCATCACCACCTCGGGCAAGGGCAACGTCAAGCCGCAGCCGGCAGTTGTTGCCGCCGCCCCAATTGCTGCCAAGCCGGCCGTTGTTCCGAGCGCTACCATCGTTGCCGCGACGCCAGGTGCCGCTGCCGCCCCGGCGGCACCGGTTGTACCGGCGACCAAGCCGGTCGTTGTCGCGGCCGCTCCGGCTGCCGCTCCGGCCCCGGCCCCAGCGGCGGCCCCGACTCCTGCACCAGCCAAGGATGCAGCCGGCAGCGAGGAAGTCGTCGCCGCACTGAACGCCTGGGCTGACGCCTGGTCGCGCAAGGACATGAGAGCCTACCTTGGCGCCTACGCAAACAGCTTCAAAACGCCCAAGGGCATGAGCCGCAAAGCCTGGGAACAGGAACGTGAACAACGCATCGCCGGCAAGAGCGGCAAGATCTCGGTGTCCTTCGACACCCCGCAAATCACCCTCAATGGCAGCACGGCTACCGCCAAGTTCCGCCAGCATTACAAGGCCCCCGGCCTGAGCAGTTCGACGACCAAGACGCTCGTTTTCGTTCGGACCGGTAGCAAGTGGCTGATCAAGGAAGAAAACACCCGGTGAAATTCGGCCGAAAATTAGTTCTATCGGCGCTGGCGGTCGCCCTGGCCGCCGGTGCCGCGGCCCGACTCAAGGACCAACCGGCAACTCAGGAAGTAAGCGTCAAGGAGCTTTCGGCGATTGCCCTGGCGCGGCCGACGACCGAAAAAACCGGAACCGATTCGCCTCTGCCGCTGGTCGTTTCCGACTCGGGCCCGGAAGAAATGCTGACGCGCATTTTTGCCGAAATCGAAGCCAACCGTCTGGGCAATGCCCTGCAACTGACCGAGAGCCTACTCCGTCAGCACCCCAATTACCGGCTCGCCAACCTGATCAAGGGCGATCTGCTGCTGGCCCGCAAGCAACCCATCGACACCTTTGGCGCACTGAACAACGCGCCGGCTGACAAGGTTGCCGACCTGCGCGCTGAAGCCATCGCCCGTCTCGCCGCCTATCGCGAAAAGCCGCCGGCTGATTTCGTGCCACGCTATCTGCTGCAGATGCCGCCGGACCAGCGTTTCGCCATCGTCGTCGACACCAAGCGTTCGCGCCTCTACGTGTACGAAAACGACCTCAAGAACGGCGGCCGGCCGCGTTTCGTGGCCGATTACTACGTCACCCAGGGCAAGCTGGGCGCGGAAAAACTTGTCGAAGGCGACAAGAAAACCCCGGTCGGTGTCTATCACGTTACCGCCAACCTGCCCCGTCAAAAGCTGGCCGATCTCTACGGCAACGGCGCCTTCCCGCTCAATTACCCGAACGAATGGGACAAGCGCCAGGGCCGTGGCGGCAGCGGCATCTGGCTGCACGGCACGCCGTCCGACACCTTTGCCCGTCCGCCGCGCGCCTCCGACGGTTGCGTCGTGCTGACCAACCAGGATCTCGACGTCGTCGCCAAGAACCTGCAGGTCGGGCTGACGCCGGTGATCATCAGCAATTCGGTCGAATGGCTGTCGCTCGACGACTGGGCCAGGGAACGCAACGAACTCAACAAGTCCATCGACGCCTGGCGCGCCGACTGGGAAAGCCGCGACACCGATCGCTACTTGAAGCACTACTCGCAGCGCTTCAAGGCCGGCGAGCAAAGCCTTGACGAATTCGCGGCGCAGAAAAAGCAGGTCAATGCCGGCAAGGAATGGATCAAGCTCAAGATCGACAATCTCTCGGTGTTCCGCAATCCGGGCAAGGAAGAAGTGGTCGTCGTGACTTTCGACCAGGATTACCGCAGCAACAACCTCAATAACCAAATGAAGAAACGCCAGTACTGGCTGCGCGAAGGCGGCCAGTGGAAAATCATTTACGAAGGAAGTGCGTGATGTTGAAGAAAATGTCCGTTTTCACCGCCGGATTGCTTGCCGCTGTCGCTGTGTGGGCGGCCCCGGCTGTCGAGGTCACGACCAATCTGGGCAAATTCACTCTTGAGCTTTATCCGGAAAAAGCGCCGAAAACAGTCGAAATGTTTCTCTACAACGCCAAGCACGGCTTTTACGAATCGACCATTTTCCACCGCGTCATTGACGGCTTCATGATCCAGGGCGGCGGTTTCAGCATGGCCATGGAAGAGAAGAAGGTGCTGACCCCGGCCCTCAAGAACGAAGCGACCAACGGCCTGACCAATGACCGCGGCACAGTGGCAATGGCGCGCACCTCCGACCCGCATTCGGCCCGTGTCCAGTTCTTCATCAACCTCAAGAACAACGATTTCCTCAATCACAGGACTACCGGCGACCCGCGCGGCTGGGGCTATGCCGTTTTCGGCAAGGTCACCCAGGGCATGGATGTCGTCGACAAGATTGCCAAGGTGCCGACCGGCAACGCTGGCTATTACGAAAACGTTCCGACGACTCCGGTCGTCATCCAGAACGTCAAAATCATCTCCGACAAATAAGGATCCCCAATGTCCAAAATCAAGCTCACCACCAACCACGGCGACATCACCCTCGAACTGAACGCCGAGAAGGCCCCGAAGACCGTTGCCAACTTCATCGCCTACGTTGAAGCCGGCCACTACAACGGCACCATCTTCCACCGCGTCATCAAGAATTTCATGATCCAGGGCGGCGGCATGGAGCCGGGCATGGGCCAGAAGGCCTGCCAGGCGCCGATCGAGAACGAGGCCGCCAATGGCCTCAAGAACAAGCGCGGCAGCGTCGCCATGGCCCGTACCGGCGACCCGCATTCGGCCACCGCCCAGTTCTTCATCAACACAGTCGATAACGATTTCCTCGACTTCAAGTCGCCGTCCGGCCAGGGCTGGGGTTACTGCGTCTTCGGTGAAGTCGTCGAAGGCCTCGATGTGGTCGACAAGATCCGCGCTGTCGCCACCGGCAACAAGGGCTTTCACCAGGACGTGCCGAAGGAAGACGTGATCATCGAGAAGGCCGAGATCGTTTGATCTTCTTCATCTCTGATCTGCACCTGTCGCCCCGGTCACCCGGGGCGACTCGTTTGTTCCTGAGTTTTCTGGCCGGCCGCGCCCGCCAGGCCGAGGCGCTGTACATCCTTGGCGACCTGTTCGAGGTGTGGGTCGGCGACGATATCGACGATCCTTACGCCGCGCAGATCACCGCCGCCCTGCGCGCCGCCAGCGACGCCGGGCTGAAGATCTGCTTCATGCACGGCAACCGCGATTTCGCCATCGGCGAGCAATTCACCGCTGCCGCCGGCATGACGCTGCTGCCCGATCCTTATTTGCTGGTCCTGCCCGAGTGGTCCTTCGTGCTCTCGCACGGCGACGCCCTGTGCATCGACGACCACGCCTACATGGCCTATCGGGCCAAGGTGCGCGATCCGGAATGGCAGCGGAAGATGCGCGCCAAGCCGCGTTTCCTGCGCAGCCTGCTCGGTCGCTACATCCGCTGGCGCAGCGCCCGCCGCAAGCGCGACCACGCCTACGTTTACGCCGACCTCAACGGCCCGGCGACCGACGATTTCCTGCGCGAACACGGCTACGCGACCTTCATTCACGGCCACACCCACCGGCCGGAAAAACACGACCACATCGTCGATGGTATCCACGTCGAACGCTGGGTATTGTCCGACTGGCACGAAGAGCGCGCCGAAGCGCTGCTCTGGGATGGCGAGCAGTTAAGCCGCGAAGCCATCACTTTTGAAAATTGAGCAAAATTTCGTGTCGACCGTAGCATTTGGCAAGACCAAGGCGCTGGAGATCCTGCGCGACGTCTTCGGCTATCCCGCCTTCCGCGGCGCCCAGGCCGAAATCATCGACCACATCGGCAACGGTGGCGATGCGCTCGTCCTCATGCCGACCGGCGGCGGCAAGAGCCTGTGCTACCAGATTCCCGCCCTGCTCCGTCCGGGCTGCGCGATTGTCGTTTCGCCGCTCATCGCGCTGATGCAGGACCAGGTCGATGCCCTGACCCAGCTTGGCGTCAAGGCCGCCTGCCTCAATTCGACGCTCGACTGGCGCGAGGCACAAGCCATCGAGCAACAGATGTTCGCCGGCCAGATCGACCTGGTCTACATCGCCCCGGAACGCCTGCTCGTCGACCGCACCCTGTCGATGATCGACGCCCTCTACGAAGCGGGAAAACTGGCCCTGTTCGCCATCGACGAAGCGCACTGCGTCTCACAATGGGGCCACGATTTCCGGCCGGAATACCTGCAGCTATCGACGCTGCACGAACGCTACCCGAACGTCCCGCGCATCGCCCTGACGGCCACGGCTGACAAGGCGACGCAGAGCGAAATGCTGGTCCGCCTCGGCCTGACCGAAGCGCGTGTTTTCCTCTCCAGCTTCGACCGCCCGAATATCCGCTACACCGTTGTCGAAAAGGACAATGCCAAGAAGCAGCTGCTCGGTTTCCTGGCCGGTCGCAAGGGCCAGGCCGGCATCGTCTATTGCCTGTCGCGCAAGAAGGTCGAGGAAACAGCCGAATGGCTGTCGGCCCAGGGCTATCCGGCGCTGCCCTACCACGCCGGCCTGCCCGCCCCGACGCGCGCCGCCAACCAGCGCCGCTTCCTGCGCGAGGAAGGCCTCGTCATGTGCGCCACCATCGCCTTCGGCATGGGCATCGACAAGCCGGACGTCCGCTTCGTTGCCCACCTCGACCTGCCGAAGAGCATCGAAGCCTACTACCAGGAAACCGGCCGCGCCGGCCGTGACGGCGAACCGGCCGAAGCCTGGATGGCTTACGGCATGCAGGACGTCGCGCTGCAACACGCGCGCATCGCCGAATCGGGCGCCGGTGAAGGCCAGAAGATTCTCGAAGCACAACGCCTGACCGCCCTGCTTTCCTACTGCGAAGCGCCGCGCTGCCGGCGTCAGGTACTGCTCAATTATTTCGCCGAAGAACGCGCGCCCTGCGGCAACTGCGACGTCTGCAGCGAGCCGCCGGAGCTGTGGGACGGCACGCTGGCGGCGCAAAAGGCGCTGTCCGCCATCTTCCGCACCGGCATGCGCTTCGGCGTCACGCATTTGACCGACGTGCTGCGCGGCAAGGCGACCGACAAGATCAAGCAGTGGAATCACGACAAGTTGCCGACCTTCGGCGTCGGCGGTGACCTCGACGATCACGGCTGGAAGAGCGTCTTCCGGCAGTTGGCGGCAGCCGGGCTGGTCCATGTCGACATGGCCGAACACGGTGCGCTGCAACTGACCGATGCCGCGCGCGAAGTGCTCAAGGGCCAGCGTCAGGTGCAATTGCGCCGACCGGCCAAGCGCAAGGCCAGCTCATCGTCTTCACGCAGCAGCAGCACGGTCGTTCATAGCGAACTGTCGTCAGCCGACGAAGTGCTATTCCAGTTGCTGCGCAGCTGGCGCAGCGATACGGCCAAGGAACAGGCCGTGCCGGCCTACGTCATCTTGCACGACAAGACCCTGCGCGAACTGGCCGAAGTCCGCCCGACCAGCCACGGCATGCTGGCCGGCATCACCGGCATGGGCAGCGCCAAGATCGAGCACTACGGCGCCGAGTTGCTCGACCTGATCCGCAACGAAGGCTAACCCGTGAACCGCGACACCCTGAACGCCTTACTGGCCGCCATCGTCATCGCGGCACTCGTCGTTTCGGGCATTGCCCCGTTCGACCGCGCAACCTGGGTCATGGAAGTGGCGCCGGTGCTCATCGCCCTGCCGCTCATGATCGCCACGCGCCAAAGCTATCCGCTAACGATGCTGCTCACGGTGCTGATCGCCGTCCACGCCGTCGTGCTGATTGCCGGCGGCGCCTACACCTACGCCCGCGTGCCGCTCGGTTTCTGGCTGCAGGACCTGCTCGGCACGGTGCGCAATCCCTACGACAAGATCGGCCATTTACTGCAGGGCTTCGTCCCGGCCATGGTGGCGCGTGAAATCCTGGTCCGCGGCGGTTACGTCGTCGGCCGCCGGATGACAGGTTTCCTGTGCATCTGCATCGCCATGGCGATCAGCGCCAGTTACGAGCTCATCGAGTGGGCCGCGGCGCTGGCCATGGGCCAGGGCGCCGATGAATTCCTCGGCACCCAAGGCGACCAGTGGGATACGCAATCGGACATGTTCATGGCACTGATCGGATCGAGCGCGGCGATGGTCCTGCTTTCCGGCTGGCATGACCGGCAGCTCAAAGCCCTGATTTCAAAAATGGGCAAGATTTCCGGTTGACCGTAGGAATCGCTGGCCAAACGTCGTTGCCAGCTACATCCCGAGGGATTTGAGGAAGTCGTCCTGCTCGCTGGCGTCGACACCGTTCGACGGCACGGCAGAGGCGCTCGCCGCATTGGCCTGCTCGATCAGTGCATCCGGATCGGCCTCTTCGCTCTCGAAATCGTTGAGCTTGATGAACTCGGTATGGTCGATGGCTAGTTCGAGATAAAAGATGTTGTTGCGACCGGTGAAGAAGGTGACGCGGCGCGCTTCCGGCTTGTCGAGATTGGTGTCGACGCTGAGCATGACCTGCTTGGTCAGGGCCAGCATTTTCGGCTGGTTCTGCGTGATGTGCGTCTGCAGTTCGCGCGCCACCTTGCCGGTGAAATCGCCGACGATCTGGTTCATGAGTTCCCCCATGACATTCGCCACCTCATCCGAAGTGTGCGAACTGGCCAGCCCATCCCTGTCCATGCCCATGCTCAGCATGTAGCTCTCGTAGAGTTCCATCGCCGCCGCCGCCGAGAAATTGGTGACGACCAGCCCGGAAAAGCCGCCGTCGAACAGGACGAAGCAACCGATGTCCGGCTTCAGGCAGGTCTTGGTGATGCGCTGGACCATGCCGGAATAATGGATCTGGCTCTGGGTGGCGATGGTCAGCACCTTGGTCACCGAATTGCACAGGCTGCGCAGGATGTCTTCCGTTCCGTAGACGACGGGGCTTTCGTGCAGGGTCATGGTTGTGATCTTCTTGGCAAATGAATAGACAAAATCTTCAGCGCAAATGCTGCTCGGCCACGGCCGACAATTCGACGGACAGGGTTCCTGTCGCCATGGCGCGGCGTAGCGACTCCTTCGCCTCGGCAACATGCCCGTCGGCCTCCTGCGCCAGACCAAGCCCGAGCCACCAGCGCCCCTCGTTGGGCGCCAGGCGGGTGGCCCGCTGATAATGTGCCACAGCGGCGCGGCTGGCGCCCTGACGCGACTTGATATGCCCCTGGAACCCGGCATAGTCGGCGTTGGCCTCGGCATAAACCTGCGAGCGGGCCAGGGTGCGATCAGCCGCCGCAATGTCCTGCTGCTCGAGTTGCAGGCGGGCCAGCGACATCGCCCACCCGGTCTGCGCCGGCTGGAGCCCAAGCCCCTCCTCGAGCGCGCTCATCGCCTCGTCGATCTTGCGCATTTCCAGCAACTGACGCAGCAGCAAATGGCGAGCCTGGACGTAGGACGGATCCTGTTTCAGCGCCGCCCGCAAACCGGCGACAGCGTCGGCGTGGCGGCCGGCCGCGATGGCGTTTTCCGCCTTGCGATATTCGGCATCGGCGCGGTCGCGCGGCGTCGCCAGCACCGGACTCTTTTCGATTTTGACCGGCCCGCCCGACGCATTCGGTGCCACCGGCGACGGCTTGGCTGGCGCCGGTGCCTCGGCTGCCAGCGCCGGCACCACCGGATCCGGCACGGCCAGGACGGGCGCCACCGGCAGGGGCAGAACGGCGAGGTTCGAAGCCAGACGCAGTTCGCTTTCCAGAATTGGCTCTTTTTTCTCGTCGACCGTAGCAACCGGCACTACCGCCGGCGGCGCGGCAACCACCGGCACGGCAGCGGGCGCCACGGCCACCGGCGTCTGGTCAGCAATGCCCAGCCACGGCAGCAAGGTTCCGTTGGCGTGCAGCGCCGCTGCGCCGAGCACCGGCACGGCAACGATCAGCAGAGGAATCAGCCAGCGCCCGCCGCCACTCGGCGCCGCCGGCAACGAACGGATTTCACGTTGCAGGTTTTGCCGGGCCGGATCGTCGGGGCGCTTGGCCTCGATGTTGCGCAGCATGTCGTTGATCAGGCTCATCTCACCACCATCCTGCTGCCGCCGCGCCTTCGGTATCGGCCGCAGCGCAACGAACGTGGCCGGGACGCACGGCGTGTTTGCCCTCGCCGAAAACGGCGAGCAGGGACTTGTGGGCAAGAATGTTCAGCAAGCGCGGCGTGCCCCGGCTGGCCTTGTGCAGGCAGCGCACGGCGCGCGACCCGAAAACGTCCTCACCCCGGTAGCCGGCGACGCGCAGGCGATGCGCCAGATAATTGGCCACCTCTTCCCGGGCCAGCCCACCAATCCGGTAATGGAAGGCGATGCGCTGGAGCAACTGGCGAACCGACGGCTCGGCCAGCTTGCGGTCGAGTTCCGGCTGGCCGAAGAGAACGATCTGCAGCAGCTTGCGCTTCTCGGTTTCCAGATTGGAAAGCAGGCGCAGCGATTCCAGCGTTTCGAGCGGCATGGCCTGCGCCTCGTCGATGCAGACGACGACCTGACGATCTGCCGCCGCATGGTCGAGCAGCGCCCGGTTGATGCTTTGCAGCAGATGGTAATCGTCGCTGTCGGCGCTGACTTCCAGCCCCAGTTCCTCGGCCAACGCCAATTGCAGGGTGCGCGGCGCCAGATAGGGATTGGGCAGGTAGGCCGAAACACTGCCCGCGGGCAAGGCCTGCAGCAAGCGGCGGCAGAGCAGGGTCTTGCCGGTACCGACTTCGCCGGTGATCTTGATGAAGCCCTCGCCGCTGCCCAGCGCGACGAGCAGGGTATTGAGCGCCTCCTGATGGCTGCGCGTGATGACCGTATAGCTGGTGTCCGGCGTGATACCGAAGGGCAGCTCGCTCAGGCCGAAATGGTCGAGGTACAAGGCTGCCCGCCTCCGCTGCCGTTCATTGCCATTCGAGTTTGCGCTGCTGGCGCGGATCGAGTCCCTGCAGGCGATCCTGCACCTCAGCCGAGGCATTGCGCCACGAATTTTCGTCGCGGATGACCGTCGACCGCATGAGAATGACTAGTTCGCGCTTCTTGTTGGACACGCTCTTCTGGCCGAACAAGGCGCCAACGCCAGGCAAGCCGCTGACCCCGGGCAAGCCGTAGCGGCTGGTGTTCTGCTCCTGGCTCATGAGGCCGCCGATGGCGACGATGCTGCCATCCTGGACGCGGACGATGCTGTCGGTTTCGTTGATGCTGCTTGATGCCAGCGGCAAGGTGAAGGTCCCGAGATCGCCGAGATTGACGTTCTTGGTCTTTTCCTCGACGACGCTGACCGAAGGATGGACGTGCAGGATGATGTTGCCTTCGTCATCGATCTGCGGCGTCACGTCGAGCGCGATGCCGGAGAAGAAGGGTTGCAGCGTGATGTTCGGCGTCACCACGTTGCCGCTGGCGCTGGTTGTCGTGTTGGTGCTGATGCCGGTGACGAAGAAATCGTCGGTACCAACCTTGAGCACGGCCTTCTGGTTGTTGGTCGTGGCGATGCGCGGGCTCGACAGCACCTGCACGTCACCCTGCCCTTCGAGGAAGGAAAGCAGCGCGGCAAAATTCTGTGACTGGAAAGCCAGGCCGAAGAAGCCGCGGCCGGCTGTCGACGACGTCAGGCTGCCGTTGCTACCCGGATTGGCATTGACCACGGTGCCGGAAGTGACGCCCGTGGCCGAAGCGCCCAGCGTCGTCGATCCGCTCAGCGTCGCTCCCGGGCCCAGGGTGCCGAAGGCCAGGTTGCCACCGAGCAGGCCACCGAACTTGCTCCAGTTGATGCCGGTCTGGTACGAGTCATTGAGCGAAACCTCGATGATCTTCGCTTCAAGCATGACCTGACGTTCAACCACCAGTTGTGTCGCCCGCAAATACTCCTCGACCGAACGCAATTCGCTCGGCGAGGCCTTGACCAGCACCACCCCCGAACCGGCATTGACGATGATGTTGCGCCCATCCGCGCTGCCGACGATGGAGTTCAGGGCCGAGCCGAGATCCTTCCAGAAATCGTAATCCGACGTCGTCTGCACGCGCGCGCTGTCGTTGGCCCGCTGCCCCTGGCTGCCGGTCGAGCCGGCCGGCACGCTGCCCGCCCCGCTCGACGCACCACTCGTCGTCGTTGGCGTAGACCCGGTCGGCGAACTGCCGGTCACCCGCATCTCGCTCATGCCCTGGCGCCGATTGGCCAGATAGTTGATCT
This sequence comes from Gammaproteobacteria bacterium, assembly GCA_018828385.1. Classification (GTDB taxonomy): domain Bacteria; phylum Pseudomonadota; class Gammaproteobacteria; order Burkholderiales; family Rhodocyclaceae; genus Azonexus. Next base: position 212,082 of record JAHJVE010000007.1, read on the forward strand.
TGAAAATACGCGTCTGGATGGTGTTTGGCTGCACGATGATGCGCTTTCCCTGCACCCGGTAATCGTAGCCATACACTTCGCGCAGGGTGTCGAGTGCCTCGCGCACTGTCGTGTTCTTGAGGTTGAGGCTGACCGTTCCCGACAGCTCCGGCGAAAAAAGCACGCTGTACGGCGTGCCGGAAACCAGCGCATTCAAGACCTGGGCGACCGGCGCATTGTTCACCGCCAGATTGAAACGCGGCTCCGGCTTGGCGGCCACCGGCTGTTCGAGCTGCAGCGGCGGCACCATGGCCTGGGCGACGGCATCGGCCTGCGGCTGGCTGGTGGCCTTGCTCGCGGCGGCTGCGCCGATTTCCTTGTTGGCTTGCTCGAAGGCGTCGCCCCGGCGCGCATGCTGGTTGCTGCACGCGGTCAGCATCAGTGCCGACATTCCGATTATCAAAACCTTGCTCATGGCAGACCCTTCACTGGCCCGAACTTCCCGGCTCTACGGGATTTGGGCGTTTCAATCATGTGTTTTTCAACGTCGGGCGTCAGGTAAAGGCGGGTCACCCCGTCCGCCCCCTTCAATACGGCTTCACGCTCAGTCAGACGAACCAGCGTCGCCCCGCCAATAGTGCCCCCCAAAGGTACGGTCTTGCCACCGATAACAGCGACCGGCCGGCCACCTTGCCGCATCAGCACCGACTGCAAGCGCAGGCCGCCGGATGCATCGTCACCGGAACCCGCGACAGCATCGGCAGGCGCCAGCCAGGCCGCCGGCGGACGCGTCGGATCAGCCAACTGGGCCGAGGCCGAGCCGGTCACGGCAAGCAGGGCGAGCACGATCAGTCTCATAGGGTCAGCCATGTCTTGTCAGGGCTCAGGGTATAGACGGTCAGGGTCATTTCGGCCCGTGGGTATTCGCCGACCCGATAGTTCAATTGCCCCCACAGCAGGCGCTGCGGCAGCTTTTCCAGTTGCGCCAGATATTCCTGCAGTTGGCCATAACTGCCTTCAAGGCGAATTTCGACACCATGCCGATAGAGATCGAACGAGCGCTCGACCGGTTTGCCATCCGCCTCCTGCGCCTTGTCTCGCAGCAAGACGCTTTGCGGCGCCAGCGTCTTGAGGCTGATCAGGCGCAAGCCGGCATTGCGGGCCAGCAGACGCTCGAGCAGACCGTTCATTTCCTCGGGCCTGACCAGCGCCGAGCCAAGCTGCCGCAGCTGCTCATCGAGCTGATCCCGTTGCGCCACGAGCGCGGCCAGCTCGGCCTTGCGGCCGGCGTCGGGGTCGATGCCCAACTCCTGCTGCAGGCTCGCAGCCTGGGTCTGCATGGTGGCGAGCGACGCGCTTTCGGTGGCGATGGTGTTCTGCAGCGCCTTGCCGCGCTTCCATTGCGGGTCCACCAACAAGGCATGGCCGATCAACAACGGGCCAAGGACCAGCGCCGCCGCCAGGAGCAGACGCTCGCGCCGGGAAAGCGCGGCATATTTGCGGCCGAGCTGCTTCCATTGCTGGCGCAGGGCGTTCATCGTGCTTTCTCCTGCCCGACGGTCGACTCTGTGCGCAGGGTGAATTCCGTATAAGGCGCCGGCGCCCTCGGCTTGGTCGCCGACGCCGCATCGTTGCGCGGGTCGTCAACCGGGTCGAAGCTCTTCATGTCGAGCGTGGCAAAGCGACGTCCGACAAAGGCCGGCTCGTCATTGAGCCGGCTGATATAAGTCGGCAGCAGGGCCGGATCAAGCAGGCGGCCGCGAATCTCGATTTCCTGGCCGGCAAACCCGAAACCGAGCAGCCAGACGCCATCCACGATCTGCCGCGAGAACCCCTGCAGCAGCCCGGAATAAGCATTGCCCTGCGTCACGTCGCCCTGGGCGATGACGGCCAGCACCTCCTGGCGCTGGGTGACGGCCAGCCGCGTCGCCGCGATTTCCGTGGCCAGCGCCGTATTGCCCTGGCGCGCGGCGAGCGACTGCCCGAGCGCCTGAACCTGCTGCTGTACGGCAGCCAGTTGATTCCTGATTTCGGCCTCGCGGTCCTTGAGATTTGCCGCCTGGCTCACGCCCAGCACAGCCAGAATCGCGATCAGCACCAGACCGACCACGGCCGCCCCGGCCACCACCGGCAAAGCCAACCAGTCGAAACGCGGACGCAGGGCGGGCAGCAGCAGGTTGATCTGCTGACTCATGTGCCGCGCCTCAGTGCCGCACCAATGGCGAGCAGGCTTTGCGCCTGACGCTCGGCGGTACGCAATTCGGGGATGGCCGAAAAGTCGGCAACCGCTGCCAGATCGGCGGCCTGCACTGGCAGGTAAAGGTTTTCAATGAGCCCGGCCACCGTGCCAGCGCAATCGTAGTCGGATGCCACAAGCAGACGGGAAACCGAGATAAAGCCGTATTGCCGGTCGAAATTATCGAGCGTGCGCTGCAACTCGAGCGCCAGGCGCTCAAGCATTTGCCGGCGTCGCTCTTCGTCGGCCTTGGCCAGCGCCTCGGAATCGACTTCAATGCGCCGCGACAGGTACAACTCGCCACGAAAGGTAATGGTCAGCAGGCCGTAGCCCTGGGCCAGGGCCAGAAAGCCGAGGCCCCGATTTTCTTCCTCGAAGAGCACGGCGACATTGCGCACAGCCATTTCGGGAATGTCGATGGCTTCGAGCGGAATCTTCTTTTCATAAAACAGCGCCATCCGCTCGCCAATCACCGAAGCCGGCGAAACAACGGCAAAGACGCTGGCCTGACGCCCACCCTCGGTAGGAATATCAGCCACGGCAACCGCCGCGTCATCCACCGGAAAATCGACCACATCCTTGAGCCGCCAGCGCAGGGCCTGAACCCGTTCTTCGGCAGGCACCGCGGGAGCATCAAGCTGGGCCAGCCGGTAATCGTTTTCGCCGAGCAGGGCAGCACAGCGATAGCGCTTGAGGCCGCGACTCTGGCCCAAACGGGACAAGGCATCGGCCTCGCTGGTTTCGATGCGGAACGAGTCGCAAACCTTGATTTCAGGGCGCTTGCCAGCTGCACAAATGACATGCGCAAGATCGATGCGATCGCCATGCCGAACAACCGACATCCACCCCGCCTCGAACTTCACCCCCAAATTAGGCCACATTGTCCCAACACCTTAAGTTTTTTCAGAAGGATAGCCAGTAACGCATTATTTTTCAAGGGTTTTCACAATCAGAAACTTTCCCGAAAATAGATCACGGGGGAGCGCGGACCACATGCGCCAAAGCAGACCCGGGCCGATGGCGCCGACAGCGTCAACCAACTGTTGGCGCCACGCAGGATGGTTCCCGAAATATCAACCAGTCCCGTATTTCCGGTGCCTGGCGCGGACAGGCGCAACCTGGTATCCCCTGACTGCACCGGCGCATTGAGCGTTGCCGTGGTTTTTGTCGCCAAGGCGTTGGTCAATCCGTTGTTGCCGCTGGTCGGCACGGTCATGATTGTGCAGCTATCGGCTGAATTCACTACCCAGCCGGCGGATGTCCAATATTGGAGCTTGGCCGGCGCGCTGAGTGGCAGCAATTCGCTGCCGTAGGCATTGGAGAGTTGCAGACGGCCATCAAGCACCCCTGTCGTCCCCAGCTTTCTGGCCGAACACCCAGCCCCGCTGCACGGTCCGGCACTAGCGGCATCCATGTCGGCTGCCGTGATCGATGCCCCGGCATCGGCATCGTTCACGGCAACACCGATATCGAGCATCCAGAATGGTCCGCCTGCATTGCTTCGTGTCGTTGCACAAGTCGCCATAGTCAGCGCAACAGGGGTTGCCGCAGGCAAGGAGAATATGGCCGATGCGGAATCAGGAACATTATTGGCATCGGCGTCATTCAACACGAAAAGACCATTCGACCATTGCCCGCCGGCCAAACCATTGATCCGGCTCGCCAGATCGCAACCTTGGTGTACAACAGCCTGATCCTCTGCAACCAGAGCCGGGTTCGTCACCGGATAACCGATCGCCAGTGAGTAATTGCTGGTCACCACACCGCTGCCGTTGGTTGCCTGCAGGCGATAGGCCACCCCAATCGCTGGCTGCCCCATGTAAGTGAAAGGGATGGCCGAACTGCAAAACTGCGAAACGCCCCCACCCAGATAAACGAAATGATCGGGCACGAAGCGACCGAACCAAGACGAATTGGGGGCCGACATCCCGGTCTCGCTAAGTCCGAATGAACAACCGTATTTGCCGCTTGCATCCTTGGTGTTGCTATAGCTGCCAGCCACGCAATCGTTCTTGGTGGCAGCACTATCGACAGTCACCCAATCATCGTCGTAAATGCCGCGTTGTGAGGTGGTATCGGTGGCTGGGTCGTAGCCAAGAAAGCGGAAATTGCCGACTTCGGAATATAGAAAACTCCCGCTCGCCGTCGAACTTGAGCCTCCCGACACGGCATTTGGAAAAGTGCTTGGCGAAATAGCACCGAGCACCCAAGCCGGTGTGTTGGCAGCCATCGCAGCCGTATTGATTTTGGGCTGACCAGTATAGCCACTGGCATTTGCACTGACCGACAGGGTAAAGCTATCGGTATTTGCCTTGAATTTCGGGCTGCCGGCCAGCGTTGCGTTTGATGCCGATGAGGCAACGCCCGACAACAGGGTGGGGCGCACGGCAAAGCCATCGATCGAACAAGCCGTTGTCGTCCCGTCGCTGATTACCGCGACCAGGCGGGAATAGGCCGAATTCAATGTGAAGTTGCCAGTGGTCTTGACCCCCTTGTCGCTTGAGCTGAAAGTCAGCGACTGACTACCACCGCTGATCGCCGACTTGGCGTTGCAGGCACTGTTCGCGCAAGCGCTGGCCCGGCTCGCGTCATCTCCGCACAAGCCATCGCTGTTATCGACCAGCTTGACGGTCACCGTCTTCGTACCGCTCGCCGCGTAAGTCGTCTGGATTTGGCTGTTCGATAGTGCCGCCAGCTTCAGCTTGAACGGCACCCCGGCCAGTTTTGTGTAAATGTGGCCAGTCAGGAAATTCTGCACCGAACTGGAATAGGCCTCATCAATTGCACTGAAACCCCCGGCCGTTCCGCCATCGGGGGGGACGTAATATTGGGCGCATATCCGTACCTGGCCCAATTCGTGGATATTGGTCGAACCCCCGGTAGACCCGGTAAAGGAGAGTTGCCAGTTGGCCGGCACGGGCGCCTGGGTATAACCGGCGGCGCTTGCCGCAGCATAGGCATTGAACGATGGAACGACCGATGAATAGCCAGTCCCCGATCCCGACGTATCCCGATTGACCGCAACCCAGGTTTGCCCCAGTGCCGAATTTCTGGCATCGACGATGATTTGGTAGTAATGCCCGTAAGCCGGCGAACTTGAACCGGCATTGTCGACCCCGGGCAACAGGCTACCACTGGTCCCGCCGAGGTATGGATAGCCGGTAGTTCCCGACCCCGACCCGCGCACAGCAACGCCATCGCGAATAAAGCCAACTCCGCCGACCCGCCCTTCGTTCGGATTGGAAAAATTGCCGTACTCGTCGATGCCGACGCCGATCCAACCGCCAGCAAAACCACTAGCCACCCCGCTGACGGTTTTCTGGGAATAACCCAAAGAGCCGCCGAAGGCGCCGGGAACGGCCGGGACCGTATAGTCGGATAGCGCCATGGCGATCCCGTCGGCGCCGCTGCCGTTATAGGCATAGTGCTTGAATTCGACTGAAATATAGTTGCCGGCCGCCGGGAAAAAGCCGGGGGCCGTTGCTGCCTTGGCATTGTTGCCCGTTCTTTCCGTCAAGCGCAGGAAGCCGCTCGAACTGTTAACGTAGGGCACGATCCCGGTGCTGTCGCTGGTCGACACGATCCAGTTGCTGCTGGTGAACATCGGCGACGGATTGAGATCGGGGCGCCCGAAATTGTCACACTGGCATGTCAGGGTCAGCCCAGCCGGCGTATTGGACGGTTGCGGGCAGTTGTTCGGCACCGTCGACCCGGCTTCGCCAATGGCGAATGCCCCAAAAGTCGTCGCCCCGCTCACCTTTCGGCTGTTGGCCGATGGCGCGGTCGGGGTCAGGATCGACCAAGAACCGGAGGCCTTTTCGCCGGCGACGAAGTTGGCCGGCGTTGCTGCGGCATCAACGTCGTTCACCGCACAGTCGGTGCTGCCGGTGGCATTGCAATACTGGAATGTGGCGTCGTAGGTATAAAAAGTGGCGCCGCCCCCGGCGGCCAAAACCCAGTAGCGATTGACACTCTTCGCACTATCGACGCCGGACGTCCCGGCCGTCGTGTCCGGATGATCGCCGCTGGTCGTTCCGCCCGTGACGGTGCCGCCGAGGGGGCTGCTGTGCCAGGGATAGGCAAAGGTGATCGGCGCATAGTTGCTGCTGTCGCCGACATCGAAAATACAGGTGGCGTTCCACGGCGGCATGGTCAGCCGCTGGTTGCCGTCGATCCACGTCCCGGCAGCCCGGCTGATCATGTTGCCGCCGCAGTTCCTCGGAATGATCACCGCATTGCTGCCGGTGGTCAGCTTGCCGGCGGTCAGGGTCAAGGTTCCCCAGCTACTGTCGCCGATGGTCAGGTCGCCGGCAATGACCAGGCCGTTGCCGTTATTGAGCGTCATGTTGCGGAAGGCGGCCGCTGCCGAAATATGTTGCGTTGCGCTGCCATTGAAGGTCCACGTCGTCGAGCCGCCGCTGAATGACGATAGCGTGCCGTCGATCGTCAAGTCGCCGCCCAGCGTGACCGTGCTCACCCCGTTCGTACTCAGCGTCGCCCCGCTGTTGATCGTCAGGTCGCCGAGGACGATGAAGCTGCTTGACGACACCGTCTTGGTTCCACCACTCACGACCAGATTGGGCATCTGGATGTTGTAGTCGTTATAGGACTGGCTGCCGCCATCCAGGTACACGGTGGCAACACGGTTCGGCGATCCGCTATTGTTGAAACCGCCGACATTCTGGAACGGATCGCTATCACTCAGATGGATGACAGCGGCGGATGCCGGATCAAGCGTCAGCGCGTTCCAGTTGATGTCCAGATAGTCGAGACGGACCGTTCCGTCGCCACTCCAGGTCGATGCGCCCTGCAAAACGATTCGACTATTGCTCCCGCCCTGAATGCTGATCGTGCCGCTATTGCTCAAATCACCGGCCAGGTAGATCGTTCGGCTGTTGCCATCTCCAGAAATTGACCCGCCTGAATTCACGGTAAGACTGCTCAGCGAGTTGCTGTTGGTATCGAGCGTAAGGCTATCGTTGCCGCGTACCACCACGGCGTCACCGACTGCCGGTGGTCCATTGCGGCTTCCCGAACCGCAGTTCCAGGTGTTGTTCGAGCTCCAATCTCCATCGCGACGACTGGTACAAGTCGCGCCGAAGGCAGCTACGGTCGACACCGCCAAAAGAAGAAATACCAGTAGCCGAATCATTCCCACCCCCCGTTCAGCAGTCATAAGGCGCCGTCGCTATCAACGGATCCCGGCATTTTTCCAGCGTCACCTCGACCTGCCGCTCGATGCCCGGCGCCTTGACGCCGGCGGCGGTTGCTTGCGAAACGATACGGTAGATGCGGAGTTGCCGGGCGCCTTCGGTCGTATCCCAGCTCTGGCAAGTGACCGTCACGGCATGCCCCGGGATGGCTGGCGTGCCATTGACGCAAGCCGGCAACCCGGCGCCCTGGGCGTTCGGGTCGAGTTGGAACATGCCCCACTCGGCGCCGGCCCGCGCCGCCTGATAGGCCCGCGCGCCACCGATGTCGGCGGCCTGGTTTACATGCGCCGTCGATACGACATTGGCGATGACGGCGGCCAGAATCGACATCAGCAACAGCAGGAAGACGCCGGTGATGATCGAGACACCGTGCTGGCGTCGCCGCGGGGAAATTCCCGAATCCCACGGTCGACCGGAAAAAATGGGCAAATTTGAAATCATGGCGTGTTCTGTACATCGACCTGATGCAGCAGCTCGACCGATTCGCCGTTGCGCGTCAGCGTCAGACGCAGGACGACCAGCCCGTTGCGCTGGAGAATCGCCGGCACGTAGTTGAAGGCGCAGAAAGTCACGTTGTCGGCCATGACCGCGGCGACGCCGCCCAGCGCGCCAAAGGCGACGGGCTGCGCGGCAAGGAAACCGTAGCCGGAATGGCGAAGCAACGTATTTCCAGCGCACTCATAGGTCACCGGCGCACCGACGATCTGGAAGCGGTTTTGCGGCGAGGCCAGCGGAAATTGGGTACCGGCCGGGTCAAAGGTGATGTTGTTGAGGCCGGCACCCGGCGTCGCAGTCCGCCGACTGGTACCTTCATAAACATCGGAACCGGGCTGGCCAAGGTTGAAAACAACCAGCTCATGGCCGGCGGGGATGGTCACCGACGGGCCGAGCACATCGAAGGTGCTGTCACTGTTGCTGGCGAAATTCAGAATATCGCCGCCACCGGTTGAATTGAGCTCGGCCCGGTAGCGGCCGGCATCGCGAATCGGCACGAATTCGAGAAAGTTGCCGGAGAGGCGCACGCTGTTGGGCAACGCCGCCTGCAGTTCGCGGGCGATCCGGCGCAGGGTCGTATCGGCCGCATCCGACAGTTCGGCCCGGTTGCCGGCATCGATATAGGCGTCGACCTGGCCGCGCCCGAACATCGCCACCATCGAAACGATAATGCCGGTGATGACAATCGAAATGATCATCTCGACCAGTGTGAAGCCACGGTCAACCCGAAAAAACGGCCGAAAATCAAATGCGCGGCGCATAGCGGAAACGATAGCCGGTCAGAGAAAAGGTTTCGCTGCCGCGAGTAACGGTCACCGTGACGCTGAGCGCTGCCGAGTCATCGGCCAGGCCCAGGGCAGTTCCGGCAGGTGCAACGGCAACGCTGGCGGAGTAGCCGGCCATGGCATGGCTGCCGGAGGGATCGTCAATATTGGCCCAGGAATGGCCGCCGTAGTCGGAAACGTTATCGAAAGGCGAATCAGGCGCAACGCCAAAGCGGGTCTCGGCACCGCTGAATGAGGCCGTGGTATTGGTGTTCTGCGGGCTGGCGCAATCGCCGTAAGACAGTGCCGTCGACGCCGCCGGATCATCCGGATCACACCACGTAAACGGCTGGTGCATGACCTCGTTGAGCAGCGATTCGGCAATGGCAACCAGTTGCTTGGTCAGCATCGGATCGGCGCTGGCCCGGATGGCCGGATTCATCACGGAGACGAGGCCGATCACGCCAACGCTGACGATGATGATGAACATGATCTGCTCGATCAGCGTGATACCGCGCTGCAGGGCAGGCCTAGTGGACATAACCCGTTTCCGCTTCAACGGTGATCGCCAGTGCCGCGGGAAGGCCGGTCACGCTGATTACCGCGCCGCTGGCCGGCCGGCCGGCCGCATCAAAGACGATATTGGCCGGCAGCGCGGAGAAGGTGACATTTCCCGTCGCTGTCACGACCAGCGGATTGGTATCCGGCCCGGCCAGCGCATTGCCGACCGCGCAATTGGCGGCACCGTTGGCGGTCGAGATCGCAAAAGTAACGCTCGCCGGCGGCGAGGAAAAACTGGCGCAAACCGTCCGCCGGGCAGCAATGGCGGATTTCTGTGCGTAGCGCAGGCCGGCGACGACGCGGTCGCGAAAGCCGCGTTCGTCGAAACCGGAAGTGCCGCTCCATTTTGGGAATACCACCACGGCGAGAATTCCGATGATGACTATCGTCGCAACCAACTCAATCAGCGTAAATCCATTTTCCAAAGACGAAAACCCGCCACTGGGCGGGTTTTCAGCTGATTCGCAGACCGCAGGCCGCATTGACAGCGACCTGACTAATTCACGAAACAACGATAAAGAGGATCGCCTCTTTTGCGTCGCTGCATTACTGCCCGGCACCAATGCCGCTAAAGGTCGTCGGCCCGGTGGGCGTGTAGCCTGTCAGTACCAGAGTGCAGCTCACGTTCGTCCCGTTGCCAGCAATCGCGGCTGCGGTAACACTGTAACCGGTAGGCAGGCCACCCTGCATAATGGAACCGGTGTCATCGCAGTTATCGACCGCGACGCACTTGTTCGCAGTGACAACATTGTTCTTTGCCGCGCAACCGGCGTAGTTCACTGTCATCGCCGATGCAGCCCCCCCCCGGACACCCTGATACGCTGCTTCATTGGCCTCCGAACGCAGATCAATAAACTTCGGCAATGCCGTCGCCGCGAGAATGCCAAGAATGACAATCACGACCACCAGTTCGATCAGGGTAAAACCTTTTTGCATAGCTTTCATCACCAACTCCTAAAAATTAAAAAATCAACATCCGGTCGTAGTCAGCCCGCTGATCGTTGCCGCAGTATTCGGCGCCGTCGGTTGGGTATAGGTAAAGAAACAGGTCGCTGCTGTTGTTGCGCCGAGGACGCCAAAGGTGGCGACACCGCCGGCGACGTCATAGGTATAGCCCTCAGCCTGCAATTGCGCAGCGGTCGGGTTGAAAACACCGGTCAGGCCGGCCATGGACAGGACACCTGCAGTGCCTATCGCCGTCACCGCCGGGTAGGCGTAGACCATGTTGATGAGGCCGCTTTCAGTACAAATGGTGCCGCTCGCCCCGGTCGCGTTATCCGCCGTGCCACCACCGGCGCAAGGTGCCGTATCGGCAATGCCGGCCCGCGAAAACGCCGTGGCATGGACCAGCGCCGAGGCGGCCGAAACGCTGCCACGAGCTGCCTGCAGCTTGGCGATACGGGCATCGCGCTGCAGATTGACGAAACGCGGCAAGGCAACCGCCGCCAGAATGCCGAGAATGATGACGACGACAATCAGCTCGATCAGCGTGAAGCCGAACTGGCCTTGCCTGGGCGTGGATTTACGGTTCATGTCGTCATTAACGGGTAGAAGTTTTATTACTTTAGACATATTCACTTTCCTTCTCAACACTTATTCTCGTTGATCTTCAAGTCGCAACAACCCGACCCCTGCCACAACAGCCCTCTGGCTCTCGATATTGCTATCGCGACTGAGCCTGAACCTGGCCCGATGCCCGTCGCGAAAACGGTAAACCAACTCCCTCGCCCTGCGGTCGAAATACCAGACCGCCTCACTGTCCGGCACGCCGTCCACTTCCCCCAGGTAGTTTGCCGGCCGACTGGCAACCCAGTCGAGCGGGTTGTCACTCTTCGGCAAACTGCCGCCAAAGGTTTCGCGGTGTGCCACCACCTCCATCAAGCCGATGCGTATCGCCGACACTTCAGACTGCACACCTGCCTCTTCCATTTCATTGCTCGTCCGCCCTAGCGCCTTCAAGAGCACTAAGGCGAGGATGCTGATCAGGACGACGGCAACCGCGAATTCGTAATAGCGCCGCATGGCCGCATCAGCGCTTGATGGCGACCTTGCCGAGGTCCCACATCGGCAGGAAGATGCCGAGCGCCAGCACCAGCACCAAGGCACCCAAACAAACGATGAGAATCGGCTCGATCTGCTGGCCGAGCGTTTTCAGTTCATATTCGACTTCGCGCTGGTACATCTGGCCGACCTCTTCGAGCATGTCGTCGAGCGCCCCGGATTCCTCACCGACCGAGATCATCTGGAGCACCACTGGCGAGAAAAACCCCGAGGCGATGGCCGAACGGACGACGCTTTCGCCGCGCTCGACGGTATCTCGCATGCCTTCGATCTTGGCCGCGATGTAGCTGTTATCAACGGTTTGCGATGAATTGGTCAGGGCCTGCATGACCGGCACGCCGCTGCGCATGCCGAGCGCGAAGCTGCGCGCGAAACGGGCCATCGCCGCTTTGCGGACGATTTTCCCGGCAATCGGGAAGCGCAGCACGAGCGACTCCCATTGCATGCGCCCCGCCGTCGTGCCTACCCAGGCACGAAAAACAAAGATGGCGGCGATGGTGCCGACGAGCATGGCCGGCCACCAAGCGACCATGAAATTCGAAAAACCAAGCAGTATCTGCGTCATGAACGGCAGATCGGCGCCAAAGCCCTCGAAAACCTTGGCGAAGGCCGGGATGACGAAGATATTGACGACGACGATGGCTGCCGCCATGGCCATGACGACAAACATCGGGTAGCGCAGCGCCGATTTAACCTGTTCGCGCATGAAACGCTCGAACTCGAGGTGATCGAAGAGGCGCAGGAAGATTTCGTCGAGCAGGCCGGTTGCCTCGCCGACCCGGACCATGGAAATGTAGAACGGGTTGAATACCTTGGGATGGCGCGCCAGCGAGACCGACAATTCACGGCCGGCCTCCAGGCTCTCGCGCACGTCGCGAATAACTTCCTTCATCGCCGGATTGGTCGCCGACTCCTGCAGGCCGTTCAGGGCGCGCATGATCGGCACGCCGGATCTCAACAAGGTGTGAATCTGCCGCGAGAAAAGCAGGATATCGACGTGCTCGACCTTGGGCTTGAACAAATCGAAGCCACCATCGCCGGCGCTGTTTGCCGCGGCCCGGGTTTCCTGGATCGAAACCGGCGTGATGCCGCGCCCGAGAAGCACGTCGGCGACGCCACCCGAGCTGGCGCCTTCGAGCACCCCCTCGATCAGCTTGCCGCCACCGTCCCGTCCCTTGTAGGCAAAGTTGGCCACGCCGGCTTATTCCTCGAACTGGTTGCTGATGCGCATGGCTTCGGAAACCGTCGTGCGGCCAGCCAGGACCAGACGGACGGCATCTCGGCGCAGGGTTTCGCCACCCATCTGCTGACGGGCGACGCGCATGAATTCGCCCGGATCTTCGTGGTTGATCGCTTCAACCACGGTATCGCTCATCTCGAGGAATTCGTAGACGCCGCTTCGCCCCTGATAACCGGTGTTGGCGCAGTGCGTACAGCCGCGACCATGATGGTAGATGTGGTCATCGATACCGTTGCCCAACTCATAGCGCAGCCATTCATGCTCGTTCGGCGTCAGCGCACAGGCTTCGCGACAGTTGCTGCAGATCAGCCGGACCAGACGCTGGGCGATGACCATGTGCACCGACAGCGCCACCATGTAGCGCGGCACGCCCATGTCGAGCAGGCGAATCGGCGTCGATACGGCGTCGTTGGTATGCAGCGTGGACAACACGAGGTGGCCGGTCATGGCGGCGCGCATGCCGATTTCGGCCGTTTCCTGGTCGCGCATTTCGCCGATCAGCACGATGTCCGGGTCTTGCCGCAGCACAGTGCGCAGCACGCGCGAGAAAGAGAGATCGATCTTTTCGTGCACCTGCACCTGGTTGAGGCCGCCAAGCCGGTATTCGACCGGGTCTTCAACGGTGATGACCTTCTTTTCCGGACTGTTCAGTTCGTTCAGTGCGGCGTAGAGGGTCGTCGTCTTGCCGGAACCGGTCGGGCCGGTGACGAGCACCATGCCGCTCGGCCGCTTGAGGGCGTGGCGCAGGCGATCGAGGACGCGCTCCGGCATGCCGATCTTGTCCAGTTCGAGCAGGCCGGTGTTTTGGGCGAGCAGGCGCATGACGACCGATTCGCCATACTGGGTGGGCAAGGTCGAGATACGGACGTCGACCGGATTGCCGCGTACCTTGATATTGAAGCGGCCATCCTGCGGCAGGCGTTTTTCGGAAATGTCGAGCCCTGACATCAGTTTCAGACGCAGGGCGACAGCCGATGAAACCTTGCCGTCGGCTTCGGTCTGGATGTGCAACACGCCGTCGATACGAAAACGGATGCGCAGCGATTTTTCCTGTGGCTCGAAATGGATGTCGGAGGCGCGCAGACGCATCGCTTCCTCGAACACCGTTTGCAGCAGTTTGACGACCGGCGCATCTTCGGCGCCCGGATTGAGGCCGAGCAAGTCGCCGAACTCGATCGGGATGTCGCCGAGCTCTGCGGTCAGTTCCTTGGCCAGGCCGGTAATCTGCTCGCCACGGTGATAGACGCGGTCGACCATGGCCAGCAACTGGCTTTCGGCAACGACGGCAAGGTCGATCTCGCGTTTGACCAGACGGGTAATTTCGTCATAGGCCTGAAGGTCGGTCGGATCGGACAGGCCAACCTGAAGGCGGCCATCGGGCAATTGGTCGAGCACCATGGCCCGGAAACGCCGTGCCGGGGCTTCCGGTAACAGTTTGATCAGTTCCGGCTTGGGCGTGAAATTCTTGAGGTCAATAAAGGGAATTTGCAACTGCCGGGCCAGCGCCTGCGAGATGCCTTCCTCGGTGACGAAACCACTCTCGACAAAAACGCGTCCAAGCTTGCGCCCCGTGCGTTTTTGCTCGTCGAGCGCAATTTTCAGCTGTTCATCGGTCAGCAAACCATGCTGGATCAGCAGGTCACCGAGCCTGACTTTTTGCGGGGGGGGCATCCCGACCTCCAAAACACCTTAAGAAACTGCGTTAACAATATGAAGTTACGGCTTAAGTTTCCACAGTAGACGTTTTTTGCGGGGCCGACAAGTCGGCCCTTATGGCGTCGGGGTTATTACCCGCCGATCAGCGATGCCGATTGCCGTTGTGATGTTGCTGCGGTCGACCGGAATTTTTGCCGGTTTTTGGCGCCTGCGACCGGGGTTGCGCCTGCGGTTTGCGCGCCCCGCGCGGTGGCTGCGGCGGACGCGGCGCGGCCGTCGCCGACTGCTCGAAGCCTTCGATAACGACACGTTCGAGGCTGCGTTTGATCAGGCGCTCGATGTCCTTCAACTGGCCGCGTTCGTCGTGGCAGACCAGCGAAATCGCCTCGCCTTCCATACCGGCCCGGCCGGTGCGGCCGATGCGGTGCACGTAGTCTTCCGGCACATTGGGCAGCTCGTAGTTGATGACATAGGGCAGCGCGTCGATGTCGATGCCGCGCGCCGCAATGTCGGTGGCAACCAGCGCCACGAGCTTGCCGTCCTTGAATTCGGACAGCGCGCGAGTGCGTGCGCCCTGCGACTTGTCGCCATGGATGGCGGCCGATTTGATGCCGGCCTTGTCCAGCGTGCGGGCCAGTGCGTCGGCGCCGTGCTTGGTGCGGGCGAAGACGAGTACCTGGTGCCAGCCGCGCGACTCGAAGAGGTGACAAAGCAGCTCTTTCTTTTTCTCGCGGTCGGTTTCGATGACGCGCTGGGTCACCGTTTCGGCGGCCGTGTTGCGTGCCGCGACATCGACCGATGCCGGGTTATTGAGCAGGCCGGCGGCCAGTTCGCGAATGTCCGGCGAGAAGGTGGCCGAGAACATCAGGTTCTGGCGCTGCTTGGGCAGCAGGGCGATGATCTTGCGGATGTCGCGGATGAAGCCCATGTCGAGCATGCGGTCGGCTTCGTCGAGGACGAAAATTTCGACCTTGGAGAGGTCGACCGTGCGTTGCTGGACGTGGTCGAGCAGGCGGCCCGGCGTGGCGACCAGGATGTCGACACCGCGGCGCAGGTTGGCGATTTGCGGATTGATGCCGACACCGCCGAAGACGGCCAGCGAGGTAACCGGCAGATGCTTGCCGTAGGTGCGCACGCTTTCCTCGACCTGGATGGCCAGTTCGCGCGTCGGCGTCAGGACCAGCACGCGCGGCGCCTTGGTAACGCGGGCCAAGCGCTCGCCACTGAACAGACGGTGCAGGATGGGCAGCGTGAAGCCGGCCGTCTTGCCGGTGCCGGTCTGGGCCGTGGCCATCAGGTCGCGGCCGGTCATGACGGCGGGAATGGCCTGCTGTTGAATGGGCGTCGGCGTGTCGTAACCTTGGTCGGCAACGGCGCGCAGGAGTTCGGCCTTGAGGCCGAGATCGGAAAAATGCATGGGAATCCTTGGATAAAGCCCGGCCAGACAAGGCCGGGGAGCGACGAGACAGCGAGGGTCAGGAGAAACCGGATTTCGATTTTGGGCATTTTTTCCGGTTGACCGTAGCAAACCCGGTTAACCGAAAAATAACGCCCTGCTCCGGTTGTGTGCGCCCCCTCGCTGGCGGCGCGTGAAAATTCAGACGATCAGATCAGGCTCAGGCCACGCTCGAGATCGGCCTTCAGATCCTCCACCGCTTCGAGGCCGACGGCGATACGCAGCAGCCCTTCGCTGATGCCGGCCGCGGCCCGGGCTTCCGGGGAAATGCGGCCATGCGTGGTGGAGGCGGGATGGGTAATGGTCGTTTTAGTGTCGCCGAGATTGGCGGTAATGGACAGCAGGCGGCAATTATCGACGACCTGCCAGGCTTGTTCGCGGGCGCCCTTGACCTCGAAGGCAACGATGGCGCCGCCCGATTTCTGTTGGGTTTTCGCCAGCTCGTGTTGCGGATGCGAGGGCAGACCGGGGTAGAAAACGCGCGCCACTTTTGGATGCGCTTCGAGCCAGGTCGCCAGTTGCGCGGCATTGGCCGATTGCGCCTCAACGCGCAGCTTGAGTGTTTCGAGACCCTTGAGCAGCACCCAGGCATTGAAGGCCGACAGCGTCGGACCGGCCGTGCGCAGGTATTTGAAGACTTCTTCGGTCAGCTTCTTCGGGCCGCAGACTGCGCCGCCCAGCACCCGGCCCTGACCGTCGAGGAACTTGGTCGCCGAATGGATGACCAGATCAGCCCCCATGTCGAGCGGACGCTGCAGGATGGGCGTGCAGAAACAGTTGTCGACGGCGACCAGGATGCCCTTGGCGTGAGCGATGTCGGCCAGCTGGCGGATGTCGGCGATTTCAGTCAGCGGATTGGACGGCGTCTCGAGGAAAAACAGTTTGGTTTCCGGCCGGATCGCCGCGGCCCACGCTGCCGGATCGGTATGCGACACGAAGGTGGTCGTGATGCCGGTGCGCGACAGGATGTTGTTGAACAGCTGCACGGTGGCGCCGAACAGGCTGTTCGAAGCGACGATGTGGTCGCCCTGCTTCAAATGGGCGAGCACGGCGGCCATGATCGCCGCCATGCCGCTGGCCGTGGCGACGCAATCCTCGGCGCCTTCGAGGGCGGCAAGGCGTTCCTCGAACATGGTGACGGTCGGATTGGTGAAGCGGGCGTAGACGTTGCCCTCCTCCTCGCCGGAAAACCGCTTGGCTGCTGCCGCGGCGCTCGGGAAGACGAAACTGGAGGTGAGGTAGAGCGCCTCCGAATGCTCGCCGAACTGGCTGCGCTGCTGGCCGGCACGAACGGCCAGCGTCTCTGGGCGGTAATCCGGCACTTCAGCCATCATTCCTGCCCGCCATTCGACAGGCCGAGCACCATCTGCTGCGACGAACGGCCATCGCTGTCGTCATCGCTCTTGGCCGGTTTGCCGCCCCGCTTGCTCTCGACGGCGTCGAGGTAATAATCGTCGATATCGCCGGTGATGTAGCAACCGTCGAAACACGAGGCATCGAATACGGTCAGGTCGGCACGCAGGTTGGTAATCGACTGCTTGAGCGCTTCGATATCCTGATAGACCAGCGCATCGGCGCCGATTTCGGCTGCGATCTGCTCGTCGTTGCGGCCAGTCGCGATCAGTTCGGCGCGGGTCGGCATGTCGATGCCGTAAACGTTTGGAAAGCGCACCGGCGGCGCCGCCGAGGCAAAATAGACTTTGACTGCGCCGGCGGCGCGGGCCATCTCGACGATTTCGTGACTGGTCGTGCCGCGCACGATGGAGTCGTCGACCAGCAGCACGCGCTTGCCCTTGAACTCCTGGCCGACCGTGTTGAGCTTCTGGCGCACCGATTTCTTGCGCATCGCCTGCCCGGGCATGATGAAGGTCCGGCCGACATAGCGGTTCTTGACGAAACCTTCGCGGAACGGGATGTTCAGCACCTGCGCCAGTTGCATGGCCGACGGACGGCTCGAATCGGGAATCGGGATGACGACGTCGATTTCCTCGATCGGGATGGTTTTCCTGACCTTCTCGGCGAGCAGTTCGCCCATGGCCAAACGCGCTTCGTAGACCGATACGCCGTCGATCACGGTATCCGGCCGGGCCAGATAGACGTATTCGAAGATGCACGGCGCGTACATCGGCTGCTGCGCGCACTGGCGGCTGTGGAACTGGAAGTTGAAATCGATGAAGACCGCTTCGCCCGGCTCGATGTCGCGCACCATCTTGAACCCCAGGGTATCGAGGGCGACGGATTCGGACGAAACGAGATACTCCATGCCTTCCGGCGTTTCGTTCTGGCCATAGACCAGCGGCCGGATGCCGTGCGGGTCGCGGAAGGCGAGCAGGCCATAACCGGCGATCAGGACGACCACAGCATAAGCCCCACGGCAGCGGCGATGCACACCGCCAACCGCCTGGAAGATGGCGTCGACGTCGAGTTCGTAGCCATGCGCTGCCGACTGCAGCTCGTGGGCCAGGACGTTGAGCAAAACTTCGGAATCAGAGTTGGTGTTGATGTGCCGACGGTCGAGACGGAACATCTCGCCCTTCAGCTGCTCGGCATTGGTCAGGTTGCCGTTGTGGCCGAGACAGATGCCGAATGGCGAATTGACGTAGAACGGCTGCGCCTCGGCGAAGTTGTAGGCCGAACCGGCCGTCGGATAACGGACGTGGCCGATACCGCAATTACCCGGCAAGGCACGCATGTTGCGGGTACGGAAAACGTCGCGGACCAGCCCCGGCCCCTTGTGCAGGTGAAAAGTATTGTTCTCCGCCGTGGCGATCCCGGCTGCATCCTGGCCGCGGTGCTGAAGCACCATGAGGCCATCGTAAAGCAGCTGATTGACCGGCGTTGTCGCCATTACACCCAAAATCCCGCACATAGTTTTTTCCTGCCTAGCTAAATCGAATTCGTTTTGCCAAATCGTCCGGCAACCAGGGCATGGCAGCCAAAACGACCGTTTCCAGAGGCGCCGACAACATCGCGTTCCGCCACCACGGCTGTATCGGCGCGGAAGTCATGCCGCCCAGTCCGACCAACACCATGACTACCACCACCCCACGCGCCAGCCCGAAGAGCATGCCGAGCAGACGGTCCGAGACGGACAAGCCGAGGGCTTTGACCATGCTGCGCACCACCATGTTCAACACCGCCATCGTGACGAGGATGCCGACAAAGATCACCACGCAGCCGGCCAGCGTCCGCAAGGCCGGGTCGCTCAAACCGGCGAAAACCGAGTTCCCGACAGTGGTGCCAAACTCGATTGCGGCAAAAATCCCGACTCCCCAGGCCACCAGGGCGATCACCTCGCCAACCACACCGCGCCACAAGCCAAACAGCAGCGACACGCTGACAATCCCTATCACGACGTAGTCAAAACCAGTCATGGCTTGGCCGCAACGACTCCGCTGACACCGATGCGCTTCATTTTCTCGAGCGCCTTGTCGGCCGCCTCGCGACTCGCGAACGGCCCGGCCCGGACGCGGGTTTTCTTGCCCTGCGGCGTATCGAGCGGCTCGCTGAAGGTCTTGATTCCCTGCTCGCTGAGTTTGCTCCGCAGATTCCTGACATTGGCCTCGTTGGAAAAGGCACCGATGAGGATCAGGTATTCGCCATTCTTCGCGACCGGTTTGGCATCCGGGGTCTGACCCGCCAGAATCGCTGCGGCGCGTTTCGCCTCGTCGGCCCGAGGCTTCTCGGCTGGTTTTTCGGGTGCTTTGGCCGCCGGCTTTTCAGGTGCTTTTTCGGGCTTGCCGACCGGTTTTTGAACGGCCTTCTCAACCGGTTTGGGATCCTTGACGGCCTCGACAACGCGGGCAGTCGGCTTGACCGCCGGCTCGGCAACGACAGCGGGCGGCGCCACCGGAGTCTCCACCGCCTTGGGGGCAGTTCGCACAGCCGGCGATGCGGCAAATTTCGGCGCAAACGGCTTTTCATCCTGCCCCGGAATGCGGATTTCGACGTCCTGCACGGTCTGGCGCGGCTCGTGATCCATCACCATGGGCAGCGCGATTGCCACCACGGACACGAAAAATACGGCCCCGACCAGACGGCGGCGGGCGCGTTTCTTGAGGTACAACTGGGCGTCGTTGTCGTCCATGACTAGGGTCTTTTCCGAAGCGTTTCTAGCGCGCCGGCTACCGTGTGGAAGGATCCAAAGGCGAGGATTCTATCACTTTCAGCGGCCTGCCCCTTGGCTGCTTGCGTGGCCAACTGAGGTGAAGCATGGCAAATCACCTCGCCACCCAGCCCGTTGTCGACGATGATCCCGGCCAGCGTCTCGGCGCTCGTCCCGCGCGGCCCGCTCAGGGTGGCCAGATGCCAGACATCGACCTTGCCCTTCAAGGGCGTCAGGGCGCCGACGATATCCTTGTCGCGCAACATGCCGAGCACGGCAAAGGTCCGGTCGAAAAAGCCCATGCTCGACAGGTTGTCGGCAAGCACGCGGATGGCCTGCGGATTGTGGCCGACATCGAGGACAATGGCCGGCTTGCCGGGAATGACCTGAAAGCGGCCGGGCAACTCGGTTTCGATCATCCCGGGGCGAATCGCCTGCATGGTCACCGGCAGTTTCCCGCCGAGCGCATCGAGTGCGGCCAGCGCGACGGCCGCGTTGTAGAGCTGGGTCGGGCCGCGCAATCCGGGATAGGCCAGCGCACGCTTGATCAACTGGCCGCCGGAACGGCACCACCAGCGCCATTGCAGGCGGTTTTCGTTGGTTTCGGCGCTCGGCCGCTCGAAACCGAAATCGCGACCGATCAGACGCAAATCGGCGCCTATGGCTGCCGCGTGATCGAGCAGGCTTTGCGGCGGATTCGGGTCGGCACACAAGGCCGGCTTGCCGGGGCGGTAGATGCCGGCCTTTTCGAAGCCGATGCTCTCGCGATCCGGTCCCAGCCAATCGGTGTGATCGAGTGCGACGGTGGTGACGATGGAAACATCGGGTTCATAGATGTTGACCGCATCAAGGCGGCCACCGAGACCGACCTCGAGAATCGCCGCGTCGATACCAGCCTCGGCAAAGACTTCCCAGGCGGCCAGCGTGCCGAATTCGAAATAGGTCAGCGCAACGTTGCCGGCCTTCTGGCGTGCCGCTTCGACGCGTGCAAAGGCGGCACACAGAGCTTCGTCACTGACCGACCGACCGTTCAGGCGGACCCGCTCGTTGTAGTCGAGCAGATGCGGCGAGGTGTAACAGCCGACCTTGTAGCCTGCGCGGTCGATGATGTTTTCCAGGTAGGCGCAGGTCGAACCCTTGCCGTTGGTACCGCCGACCACGATGACCGGGCAGTGCTGCGTCTGTCCCAGGGCATCCTTGACGAGGCGGATGCGGTCGAGGCCCAGTTCGATGCCGGCCTGACCTTTCGGGTGCAGGCCTTCGAGGTGGGCCAGCCAGTCTTCTTTAGTCATTAGTTATTAGTCGCTAGTCACTAGCTTCTGGCCTTTAGCTAACAACTAAAGACTATCAACTAGCGACTCGCCGCCGTCAGGCGGCAACAGGCAGCTTGAGTAAAAGCGCCAGTACGCGGGCAACCTGATCACGCAGCTCGCGACGGTCGACGATCATGTCGATGGCGCCCTTTTCCATGATGAACTCGGAACGCTGGAAGCCTTCCGGGAGCTTTTCGCGCACGGTTTGCTCAATGACGCGCGGACCGGCAAAGCCGATCAGCGCCTTGGGCTCGGCAATGACCACGTCGCCGACAAAGGCGAAGGAGGCCGAAACGCCACCCATGGTCGGATCGGTCAGGATGGAGATAAAAGGCAGGCCGGCTTCGGAGAGTTTGGTCAGCGACGCCGTCGTCTTGGCCATCTGCATCAGCGAGAACAGGCCTTCCTGCATGCGGGCGCCGCCGGAAGCGGTGATGCAGATGAAGGGCGATTTTTGTTCGATTGCCGCCTGAACGCCGCGCACAAAACGTTCGCCAAGCACCGAACCCATCGAACCGCCCATGAAATCAAACTCGAAGGCGGCAGCAACGACCGGCATGGTCTTGATGGCACCTTGCAGAACGACCAGCGAATCACTTTCGCCGCTCGATTCGTTGGCATCCATGAGACGGTCGGGATATTTCTTGGAATCCTTGAACTTGAGGCTATCGACCGGCAAAACCTCAGCGCCGATCTCAAAACGGCCTTCCGCATCGAGCAGGATCTCGAGGCGCTGGCGGGCATTCAGGCGGTTGTGGTGGCCACACTTGGGGCAGACCTGCAGGTTGTTTTCAAGGTCAGTAGCGTAGAGCACGGCCTCGCAGGACGGGCACTTGCTCCACAGGCCTTCGGGCAGGTTGCCGCGGCGCTGGGCGCCTTGCTCGCGCTTGATCTTGGGGGGCAGCAGTTTGGTCAGCCAGCTCATTTTTTCACCTCATCCACACCGCGGCGAATGTCTGCAACCAGGGCCTTCACGTTGGCGCAGGCTGTTTCCGCGGTCGATTTTTCAATTTCTTCGATAATCCGACTGCCGACGACAACGGCGTCGGCGATAGCGGCAATGCGTGCTGCGGTCGACGCGTCACGGATGCCAAAACCGACGCCGACCGGCAGGCCGGTCTTTTCGCGGATCAGCGGCAGACGCTCGGCGACCGCCTCAACGTTGAGCGCGCCGGAACCGGTAACACCAGCCAGCGAGACGTAATAGACGTAACCGCTGGCGATTTCGGCCACCTGAGCAATGCGCTCGGCGTTGGAAGTCGGCGCCAGCAGGAAGATCGGATCCATGCCGTGCGCCTTCATCGCGGCACCGAAGTTGACCGCTTCTTCCGGCGGGTAATCGACGACGAGAACGCCATCGACCCCTGACTGTGCGGCCTTTTCGGCAAACTTCTCGAGGCCCATCGCCTCGATCGGATTGGCGTAGCCCATCAGGACGACCGGCGTCTTGTCATCAGTCTTGCGGAATTCGACAACCAGTTGCAACACCTTGCGTAGCGTCATGCCCTTGGCCAGAGCGCGCTCGGAAGCACGCTGGATGGTCGGGCCGTCGGCCATCGGATCAGAAAACGGCACGCCGAGTTCGATGACATCGGCGCCAGCTTCAACCAGCGTGCGCATGAGCGGCAGGGTCAGCGCGGCATCCGGATCGCCGGCGGTGATGAAGGGAATCAGCGCCTTGCGGCCTTCGGCGTTGAGCCGGTCAAATGCGGTCTTTATGCGCGACATCAGAAAACGATCCCCGACTTCTCGGCCACGGTATGCATGTCCTTGTCACCCCGGCCGGAGAGATTGACCAGCAGAATCTTGTCTTTCGGCAGCGTCGGCGCCAGTTTGGCGGCGTAAGCCAGCGCATGGCTGGACTCAAGCGCCGGGATGATGCCTTCGATGCGACAGAGCGTGTGGAAAGCGGCCAGCGCCTCGCTGTCGTCGATGGGCTGGTATTCGGCGCGGCCGATATCCTTGAGCCAGGCGTGTTCCGGGCCGACGCCGGGGTAGTCGAGACCGGCCGAGATCGAATGCGTCTCGATGATCTGGCCATCTTCATCCTGCAGCAGATAGGTCCGGTTGCCGTGCAGCACGCCGGGCACGCCGGCAGTCAGCGACGCCGAGTGGCGGCCGGTTTCCATGCCGTCACCGGCGGCTTCGACGCCGATCAGGCGAACGCCCTCGACGTCGATGTACGGGTAGAAAATACCCATGGCATTGGAACCGCCGCCGACACAGGCAATCACCGCATCGGGCTGACGACCGGTCATTTCGGGCATCTGGACCAGGCATTCCTCGCCAATGATTTTCTGGAAGTCGCGAACCAGCATCGGATACGGATGCGGACCGGCGACCGTACCGATGATGTAGAAAGTGTTGTGGATGTTGGTAACCCAGTCGCGCATCGCTTCATTTAGCGCATCCTTGAGCGTCTTCGAGCCGGATTCGACCGGCACGACGGTGGCGCCGAGCAGTTTCATGCGATAGACGTTGGCCGCCTGGCGCTTGACGTCCTCGCTGCCCATATAGACCACGCATTCCATGCCGTAGCGGGCGGCCACCGTCGCCGTCGCCACGCCGTGCTGGCCGGCGCCGGTTTCAGCGATGACGCGCGGTTTGCCCATGCGCTTGGCGAGCATGGCCTGGCCGATGCAGTTGTTCACCTTGTGGGCGCCGGTGTGGTTGAGGTCTTCGCGCTTGAGGTAGATCTGCGCCCCGCCAAGCATTTCCGACCAGCGCTTGGCGTGGTAGATCGGCGACGGACGACCAACGAAATGTTTCAACTCATATTCGTATTCGGCCCGGAAGGCCGGGTCGGCCTGCGCGGCAGCGTAGGCTTCCTTCAATTCATCGAGCGCGCCAAACAGCGTCTCGGCCACGAAGACGCCACCGTAGGGGCCAAAATGGCCCTTGGCGTCGGGGAAGTTATATTGACTCATCGGCTTTCCGTACGGCCGCCACGAAGGCAGCGATTTTCGAGTGATCCTTGATTCCCTTGCTCATTTCGACGCCGGACGAGACATCGACCGCCACCGGGCGCACGCGCCGTACGGCTTCATCGACATTTGCTACGGTCAACCCGCCGGAAAGCACCAAAAACGAAGGAAGATCCGGCGGAATCAGCGTCCAGTCGAAGACATGGCCACCGCCGCCGTAGCCCTCGACAAAGGCATCCAGCAACAGCCCCCGGGCATCGGGAAACGAGCCGGCGAATTCTACCAGATCAAGCCCCGGCCTCACCCGTGCCGCCCGCAGATAGGGCCGGGCGAACTGGCGGCAATAAGCTGCATCCTCGTCGCCGTGAAATTGCAGGATGTTGATAGGCAGGGCTTCGCAGGCAGCGCGGACGACTTCCGGCGCTTCGTTCACGAAGAGGCCGACGACATCGACAAAAGGCGGAATTCTCCGGGCCAGTTCGGCGGCACGCTGTAGGGTAACGTAACGCGGACTGGGCGGATAGAAGACGAAGCCGATTGCATCGGCACCAGCCGCGACGGCCGCATCGACATCTTCTTCGCGGGTCAGGCCACAGATTTTGATCCGTGTTTTCATGAATTCTTGACTCCTACGGTCAACCGAAAAAAACGGCCAAAATTGAAATCGTTGCCGCCCAACTCATTTGAGCAGCCCATCGAGAAAATCGTCATCCGGATCGGGCAACCCCCAGTGCGGTTCGTAGATCGGGCCGCGGAAATACAGGCCGTCCGGCGAGAAGGTAGGCGCAGCCAGTGTTCGGTCCTGCCTCTGCAGCAGTTTATCGATCCAGCCGGGCGACTGCACCCCCTTGCCGATATAGACCAGCGTACCGACCAAATTGCGCACCATATGATGCAGAAAGGCGCTGGCCTCGAAATCGAAGACGAACATATTGCCGCACTGCCGGACTTCAGCCCGTGTCAGCGTCTTGACCGGCGACTTGGCCTGACAACCGGCAGCCCGAAAAGCCGAGAAATCATGCTCGCCGAGCAGTCGACCGCAGGCATCCTGCATCGCCGCCAATTCGAGAGTTCCGTGAAACCAGCCGACCCGCCCCGCCCACAAACCCGGCCTCTGCGGCCGATTGAGCAGCAAATAGCGGTAACGCCGCCCCCGGGCGCTGAAACGCGCATGAAACTCGTCATCCACCGCCTGCGCCCAGCGCACGGCAACGCCTTCCGGCAAATTCGAATTGACGCCGCGCACCCAGGCCGTCAGAGGACGCTCTACCGAGGTTTCAAAATGCACGACCTGATGGCTCGCATGCACGCCGGCGTCGGTTCGCCCGGCGCACATGACGCCAACCGGGATCCCGGCTATTTCACGCAGCGCGGACTCCAGCGCATCCTGTACCGTGCCGCCGCCAGCCTGGCTTTGCCAGCCATGAAAGGCAGTACCGCAATATTCGACACCCAACGCAATTCTCACAACAATGCCGCTCCCATCAAGCCAATGCCTGAGGCCACCACCAGCAAGCTGTCGCGCATATGCCATGGTGCCAAACTCAGATGCAGAGATTCCTGCCCGGCCGACACCGACGGCTGGTCCGCCAGCATCTGTTTCCAGGCTCCT
This sequence comes from Gammaproteobacteria bacterium, assembly GCA_018828385.1. Lineage (GTDB taxonomy): Bacteria > Pseudomonadota > Gammaproteobacteria > Burkholderiales > Rhodocyclaceae > Azonexus. The sequence goes on from JAHJVE010000007.1 coordinate 237,697, forward strand.
TTTTCCGGCGGTTCCTGAAGATTTTCAAGAACCAGCGACAGACGGACGACAACCCGCTCGACATCAAAACCCAGGGCACGAACCGGCTGCAACAGCCCCCACAGGCCGGCGATCATCCCTTCGTGACCGAGGCACCGGAACAACCAGGCCAGACAGGCCAGCATCGTCACCAGGCGGGCGGCCTGCAGATTGGCTTCGGCCATGCCTTCAAAGGTTGGCACCCAGGACATGTCGAGCAATGCCTCACCCGGCGTGTTGTAAGCCAGAATCAACCAGAGGGTGAGCAGCAACCAGCGAGCCCGCCAGACGTAAGCCGACCAGCGGCCAGCCAGGGCCGGCGTCAGCAACAAGGCCCCGGCAATGAGAAGGAGCATGGCGGCATAGCCGACGAACTGAACGCTGACAACTGCTGCCAGCCAGATGATCAATGCGCAAGAAGGATGCAAAACCGGGCTCCGAAAATGCACACAGCCCCTTGCGGGGCCATGTGCCGATCACAAGCCTGAATTCTACCCGCCTATACGGCCGAGTATCGTGCGAGCCTGTTCAACCAGATCAACCGAACCCTCGCCGACCACTTCCTGGAGCAGTTCCCGTGCCCCTTCAAGGTCGCCCATTTCTTCATAGGCCTTGGCCAGATCGAGCTTGGTATTGACCTCTTCCCAATGCTCGTTGTGCACTGGCGCCTCTTCCTCGACAGGCGCCTCGACTGATGGCGCATCAAGCGCAGTCGCTTCTACCGGCGCAACACCGACGTCGGCCAGCGCATCAGGCGCAGCTTCCGGCGGCGTGGACAAATCAAGATTGATCGAACCGATATCGAACTCTTGCGCCCCCATGGGCTGCCCCAGGAACATCGAGTCGGTCAGCTTGACGTCGAACTCCAGCGAATCACTATCGACGACGGCGGAGTTGACGACCGTCTGATCAAGCTTGTCATTGTGTTCATCACCACCGAAGTTCAGGATATTGGAATCAATCAGTGTATCCGTACCCGACAGGTGATTAACCACGGTCTGCGTCAGAGCCTTGTCCTCGTCATTACCCAACGCGGAGGCAGGAGGCACATCCTCGGGCAGTGATTCGGCATGCAACTCATCGGAAACTTCCTCCCCTCCCACCCAGGTGCCGAGGCCGACATCGATATCTTCAGCCATCTCGGCCACCGCCGACGGCATTACCAGCGTACCATCCGGCGAAAAATCGGGCGCCGGCGCAGCAGGCTCTTCACCCAGAGCACCCTCTGCCGCGCTCAGATCAAGATCCTCGTTTGCCGAATCCGCGTCCTCTTCGTTGGTCAACACATCAGGAACCGCCGACTCTTCGACCACGGGAGCGAGTTCGCCACCAAGGTCAAAATCGAGCGCGTCAGTGTCGCTTACCGAAACCACGGTGTCGGTGTATGGCTCAGCTTCTGCAGCACTCTGGCTGACGATCTCGGGAGCAACCGTCTCCTCGCCGAGATCAAAATCAAGGGTCATTGCATCTGACCCAAAATCCAGCGTCTCGCCGGCGGCATCATCAACGATTTCGACCTCCGGCTCTTTCGGAAGAACCAGCGTGTCGTGCTCAAACCCTTCCGAGAGATCAAGCGCCACCGGAGCATCCTCCGCTTCAGGCTCAATATCCGACCCTGATCCTGGCTCTGGTTCGGGGAAAGTCGCCAGCGACTCTGCTACCTCAACAGGAACTTCGGCCTGAAGATCAGCAGGGGCATCAGCCAGCTCGAGCAATGACCCGTCCACCACTTCCGGCGCTGCCTGCGCCTGTGATGCAGAGTACAACGGATTATTCGGGTCAAGCTCCAACCCCAATACGGCTACCTTGGCCCAATCGGGACCGACGCCGGCGGTCTGGGCATAAAGCTCGCCAGCCAGCGTTTCAAACTGCTTGACGCTGTGACGGTTGGCATAAATCTCGAGCAACTTGGCATGGATGGCAGTGCGCTGCGGATCCTTCTGCAAGGCCTCGAGCAAAATCTCCTCGGCTTGGGTATCACGACCATAGGCCATGTATACGTCCGCCTCGGCAACCGGATCGACTTCATCGGTATCGATGGTTCCCGGACCGGTCTGGCTAAACTCGCCGGTTTGCGGCGGCGTGTTGCCCGTGTCGATACTCTGGCCACCGGTCATGCGGAACACAGAGTTGGGGCCAAGACTGGACGGCATCGGCAGCGCCGTCGTCTCAACCGATGAGCTCCTGGTGCGCCGACGGCTGTACAAGAAGTAACCAGCCAGTAGCGCCAGAACACCACCGCCGCCAACCAGAGGCAATGGATCCTCAAGCAGCGAGTCGACAAAACTGGGCTCATCCTGCACCTGTTCCATAGGAGGAGCTACAGTTGGCGGAACAACTGGTTTTGCCTCTTCCGCCGGCTTGGGCGGCTCGACCGGCTTGGCCGCATCAGGGACCTTTGGCGACTCGACGGGGCTTGCCACTTCAGCCGGCTTAGGTTCAGGCGCCTTTGCCGTCTCGGCTGATTTCGATGGCTCGACCGGCTTTGTCACCTCGGCAACCTTGGGTTCATCCTTCATGACCGGCGGTTGCTGAAGCTCGGCCAACTTCTGGTTTTTCAACTCCAGTAGCTTTTGCAACTCATTGACATTTTTTTCCAGCGCCTGGAGGCGATCCTGCGCATCCTTGAGGGCCTTGTCCTTGGCCACCTGATCGGCCGCTTCTGCTGCCTTGCCTGCCGCAGCGCCCTTGGCTGCTGGGTCGGTGCGCGCAACCTTGACCTGATCCTTGGATTGCTCTTCCGGAGCGATCTTCTCGTCTACCTTGGCGGTGATTTTTCCGGTGCTGGTCTGCGTAGCTACGCCATCGGCGGCTGGCGTTTTGGCAGTCGAAGCAGCCAGCTTTTGCCGGTAGGCATTCCAGTCACGCGCATGGGCGACGTAGATTTTTCTTGCTTCGGCCGGCGAAACCGACTCGACTGCCGACTGTTCAGGAACATTCAGAATTGCACCGGCCTTGAGACGATTAACATTCTCGGCCACAAAGGCATCAGGATTGCTCTGGAACAAGCCGATAAGCATCTGCTCCAGAGACACGCCGTCATACTTGTTTTCAGAAGCAATCTGACGCAGCGTTTCACCCGACTTAACGACATGGACACCGGGACTTTCCATCCTCCGCCCTGGCTCGGAGGCCACTTTTGACTCCGGGGCATTACGAGGAGCAGTCCTGAGCGGAGCAGGTCTTGACTCACCGGCACTACCACCACCGCGTACCGTTTCCACAATCCGCGCATCCGCTACTGAGCGCGACGATTGGGCAGCCCGCATTTCCGGCGGGTCGAGGAGGAAGGTGTATTCGCGGACCAGACGCCCGGCCGGCCAGTTCAGCTCAACCAGAAAGTCGAGGAATGGTTCGTTGATCGGCTTGACAGAACTGACCTTGACGATCGATTGACCACCAGGCCGCTTCTCGACGGCAAAACGGAGATCCAGCAACACCGAGGCAAAATCCACCCCAGCCTGCTTGAACACATCCTGAGGCGCCAGACGAGCACTCATGCCACCGAGTTCCTCTCTTGTTGCACCGATGTCGAGCTCGGCCCGCAAGGGCTGCCCAATCCCGGACAACACCGTGAGCTTGCCCAGGCCGGCAGCCTCTGCAATCCACGGAGAAATCGAAAGACAAGAAGCAACGGCAAGCGCAACTGCGCGTTTCTTGAACCTGGTATGTACAGTTCCGTTCACGGCAAAACCCTGAGCGTCAAATTTGGGACTTTCAAATTAACATCATGTACTTAGCAATGCAAGCTAAACCCGCTTCTCAAACCCGCCAATTTGCATATCCCCAACAAATAAAATGCCGGGGTCAAAGCCCCGGCATTTTTTGCGCAAAGATGATACCGATCAAGCGTCTAGCAGAATCCGCAGCATGCGACGCAGCGGCTCTGCAGCCCCCCACAGCAGTTGGTCGCCGCAGGTAAAGGCAGCCAGGTATTCCGGGCCCATTGCCATCTTGTGCAGACGACCAACCGGGACGGTCAGAGTACCGGTCACGGCCGCCGGGGTCAGCTCGCGCTCGGATATCTCCCGGTCATTCGGCACAACCTTGGCCCATGGATTGGCCTTGGCCAGCATGTCACTAATTTCGTCGAGCGGCACATCCTTCTTGAGCTTGATGGTCAGCGCCTGGCTATGGCAACGCATGGCACCGATGCGCACGCACAGGCCGTCGATGGGGATCGAACCAGCCGAGCGGAAAGCCGGCTTGCCGAGAATCTTGTTGCATTCGGCGCCGCCCTTCCACTCTTCCTTGGACTGGCCATTCTCGTAGGGCACGTCGATCCACGGGATCAGCGAGCCGGCAAGCGGCGTGTTGCGGAAGTTCTTCTTCGGGAAGGCATCGGAACGGATGGTTTCGGCCACCTTGCGGTCGATGTCGAGAATGGCGGAAGCCGGATCGGCCAGCAGGTCTGCCACGGATGAGTGAATGGCACCCATCTGCGAGATCAGTTCGCGCATGTTCTGAGCACCGGCACCGGAAGCGGCCTGATAGGTCATGGACGTAGCCCATTCGATCAGGTCGTTCTGGAACAGGCCGCCCAGACCCATGAGCATCAGGGACACCGTGCAGTTGCCGCCGATCCAGTTCTTGCCGCCCTTGGCCAGCGCATCCTTGATGACGTGCATGTTCACTGGATCGAGAACGATCACCGCATCGTCAGCCATGCGCAGCGACGACGCCGCATCGATCCAGTGACCGTTCCAGCCAGTAGCGCGCAGTTTGGCGAAGACTTCCTTGGTGTAGTCGCCCCCCTGGCAGGTGATGATGATTTCGCAGGCCTTCAGGGCTTCGATATTGGATGCATCCTGCAGCGGCAGCGAGGCTTCCTTGCCGCCAAATACGGGAGCCTTACCCCCGGCAGCCGAAGTCGAGAAATACACCGGATCGATATGGGCAAAATCGCCCTCTTCCACCATGCGCTGCATGAGGACCGAACCGACCATACCGCGCCATCCAACCAGACCAACCTTCTTCATCTCGTCACTCTCCGTGAAAAATCTTTTTTACAGCGCAGCCAGCACGGCGTCGCCCATTTCCTTCGTACCCACCTTGTTGGTGCCGCGCTCGTAAATATCACCTGTCCTATAGCCTTGGGCCAAGACCTTTTTGACCGCATTTTCGACACGCAGTGCCTGCTCTTCGAGGCCAAATGTGTAGCGCAGCAACATCGCCACCGAGAGGATGGTCGCCAGCGGATTGGCCACGCCCTGACCTGCAATGTCAGGTGCCGAACCGTGCGACGGCTCGTACATTCCTTTGTTGTTGGCATCGAGCGAGGCCGACGGCAGCATGCCGATCGAGCCGGTCAGCATGGAAGCCTCATCGGACAGGATGTCGCCGAACATGTTGCCGGTGACCATCACGTCAAACTGCTTCGGCGCCTTGACCAGTTGCATGGCAGCGTTGTCGACCAGCATATGGCTGAGCTCGACATCCGGATAATCATGTGCGATTTCGATCATCACATCGCGCCAGAGCTGGGTTGTTTCCAGCACGTTCATCTTGTCGACCGAGCACAGCTTCTTGTTGCGTTTCTGCGCTGCCTGGAAGGCGACATGGCCGATGCGGCGAATTTCCGACTCGCTGTAGACCATGGTATTGAAGCCGACACGCTCGCCGTTTTCTTCGCGGATGCCGCGCGGCTGGCCGAAATAGATGTCGCCAGTCAATTCGCGAACGATCAGGATGTCCAGACCGGAAACGACCTCCGGTTTCAGCGTCGAGGCATTGGCCAGTTCCGGGTAGAGAATCGCCGGGCGCAGATTGGCGAACAGTCCGAGATCCTTGCGAATACCTAGCAGGCCGCGTTCCGGACGCAACTCGCGGGCGAGCACGTCCCATTTCGGGCCGCCGACGGCGCCGAGCAGGATGGCATCGGCTTCTGCAGTCAGCTTCTTGGTCGCTTCAGGATACGGCGTTCCCGTCGCATCAACGGCGCCACCACCGATCAGGCCTTCTTCCAGTTCCAGCTTGAGGTCAAGTGACGTGAGCACACGCACGGCTTCAGCAACGATTTCCGGACCAATGCCGTCACCCGGCAGAACACAAATCTTCATGGTTTTTCCTTATTACGCAAACAGCCAGGGCTGGTTGATGCGACGTTTTTCTTCGAATTCGCGGATCTTCTCGGCGTGACGCAAGGTCAGGCCAATGTCGTCCCAGCCGTTGATCAGGCATTCCTTGCGGAAGGCATCGATCTGGAATGGAATGCCATAGCCATCGGGGCGAACCACGGCCTGCGCCTGCAGGTCGACAACAAGCTTGTACCCGGGCGTCGCCTCGACCTGCTTGAACAAGGCTTCGACCTCGGCTGCCGGCAAAACGATCGGCACGATGCCATTTTTGTAGCAGTTGTTGAAGAAGATGTCGGCGAACGATTCGGCGATGATGGCCTTGAAACCAAAATCGAGTAGAGCCCACGGCGCATGTTCACGCGAACTACCACAGCCAAAATTGGCACGAGTCAAAAGCACCTGCGCACCTTGATAACGTGGCTGGTTCAGCACGAAATTCGGATTTTTCGGCCGCCCGGAGGCATCCTGTCCCGGCTGTCCGACATCCATGTAGCGCCATTCATCAAAGGCATTCGGCCCGAAGCCTGAACGCTTGATGGACTTGAGAAACTGCTTGGGGATGATCGCATCGGTATCGACGTTGTTGCGGTCGAGAGGCGCCACCAAACCTTCCAGACGAACGAATTTATCCATTACTCCACCACTTTCTGCACGGCGTCGCCACCCTTCTTGAGGGCACCGCCCACCGCCTCGCCACTTTTTTGCAGGGCGCTCCCGACGGCTTCGCCGCCCTTTTGCAAAGCCTCACCGGTCTTTTCAGCGCCGATGGCGACATCCTTCTTGACGCCCTGCGCGGTATTGCAAGCGGCCAAACCAAGCACAACAAGCAAGACAAGCCAATTCTTCATGATCGTCGCTCCTTCTTACAGAACGTCGCGCACGTCGGCGAAACGACCGGCAATCGCGGCGGCGGCGGCCATTGCCGGGCTGACCAGATGAGTCCGTCCGCCCGGACCCTGACGGCCTTCGAAATTGCGGTTGGAGGTCGAGGCACAACGCTCGCCCGGTTCCAGACGGTCGGCATTCATCGCCAGACACATCGAACAACCCGGTTCACGCCATTCGAAACCAGCCGCGATGAACACCTTGTCCAGCCCTTCCGCTTCGGCCTGACGCTTGACCAGGCCGGAACCCGGGACGGCCAGGGCCAGCTTGACGGTCGCGGCGACATGACGCCCCTTCAGCACACCTGCCGCCTCACGCAAATCTTCGATGCGTGAGTTGGTGCAGGAGCCGATGAAGACCTTGTCGATGGCGATCTGGTTGATCGGCGTATTGGGATTGAGACCCATGTATTGCAGGGCGCGTTCCATGCCTTCGCGTTTGACCGGATCGGCCTGCTTGGCCGGATCGGGAACGACGGCGTCGATGGCAACGACCATTTCGGGCGAAGTACCCCAAGTCACCTGCGGACGAATCTCTTCGGCCTTCAGCGTGACGATGCGGTCGAACTGCGCGCCGGCGTCAGAATGCAGCGTGCGCCAATAGGCGACCGCTTGTTCCCAGACGTCACCCTTCGGTGAGAACGGGCGGCCTTTCAAATAATCGATGGTTTTGTCGTCGACCGCAACGAAGCCCATGCGCGCACCGCCTTCGATGGCCATGTTGCACAGGGTCATGCGACCTTCCATGCTCAGGCCGCGAATGGCGCTGCCGCCGAATTCGATGGCGTAGCCGTTGCCGCCGGCCGTGCCGATGGTGCCGATGATGGCCAGCGCCACATCCTTGGCGGTGACGCCTTTGCCGAGCTTGCCGTCGACGGCGATCAGCATGGTCTTCGATTTCTTTTGCAGCAGGCACTGGGTGGCCAGCACGTGCTCGACTTCCGAGGTGCCGATGCCGTGCGCCAGACAGGCAAAGGCGCCGTGCGTTGAGGTATGCGAATCACCGCAAACGACCGTCATTCCGGGCAGCGTGGCACCATTTTCCGGACCAACGACGTGCACAATGCCCTGCCGCGCGTCCTTGAACGGGAAGTAGGCCAGCGCGCCGACTTCGCGGATATTGTCATCCAGCGTTTGCACTTGCTGACGCGAAACCGGGTCCTTGATGCCTTCGTCCCAGTGATCGGTCGGCGTATTATGGTCGGCCGTCGCGACGATGGACGAGATGCGCCACGGCTTGCGGCCGGCCAGCTTGAGGCCTTCGAAAGCCTGCGGGCTGGTGACTTCATGCACGAGGTGACGATCAATATAGAGAAGGGCCGTGCCATCAGCTTCCTGATGGACGACGTGGTTCTCCCAAAGCTTGTCGTAAAGGGTCTTCGACATGGTGCGTAATGTGGGCTGTAAAGCCTTGAATTATTGCACAGGATCTTTCGTTTTTGCCCTGTTTTCCCGGTTGACCGTAGCATTCGCACCGACCCAGCCCCAGACCAGCACGAAGCCGACCAGCGCGAACAGCGAACCGAGGGTAAAGGTCCAGCCGGAACCCAGCGAATCCCAGGTTCGGCCGCTGATCAGCGCGCCGAGCAAGCCGCCGGCGCCGAACGACAGGCTGGAATACAGCGCCTGCCCCCGTCCTTGCGCCCGGCCCGGAAACCACTGATTCACCGCAGCAATGGAAGCCGCGTGGTAGGCGCCGAATGTCAGGCCATGCAGTAGCTGGACGACAATCATGATGGTAGCCGACTCGACGCCCCAGCCCATGAGCAGGAAGCGAACAATCGCCGCGCCAAAACTGGCGAGCAGGATGGCCCGCAGCGAGAATCGTCGTGACAGCCGGGCCATGAACATGAAGACGGCGATTTCAGCCACCACGCCGAGCGACCAGAGCAAGCCGACCTCTGTCTTCGAATAGCCGTGGGCATCAAGGTGAATCGAGTAAAAAACGTAGAACGCGCCATGTGCCGCCGACATCGCGAAGCAGGCGGTCATCAGCGCGATCACTTTCGGCTGACGCAGGATTTCGCCAATTGGCTGAACCCCGCTGTGCTCAACCAACGTCGCCTCGGGCAAGGTCAGCGCATAGAGCAAGATTCCCACGAGAATCCCCCAGCACACCCAAACCACGCCGACCGGCGGCGCCATGTCGAGCAACGCGCCGGTCCCCATCACGGCGACGATGAAGCCGATTGAACCCCACAAGCGGATGCGGCTGTAACGGCCACGCTCTTCGCGCAGATGGTCGAAAGTCAACGTCTCGACCAACGGCAACGCAGCACTCCAGAAGAAGGCCAGGATAGCCATCGCCAGCAGCATGCCGGGCAATTTGTCGAGCCAGAAAAAGGCGGTGAATCCGGCCAGACCGATCACTGCCGCCAGTCGGATGATCGCCATGCGCCGACCGAAATGGTCAGCCAGCCAGCCCCACAAATTGGGTCCAAAAAGGCGCATCAACTGCATCTGCGACATCAGCAGACCGATGTCCCAGGCAGAAAAATTCAGGGATTGGAGATAGAGCCCGAAATAGGGGGAGAAGGCGCCAATGAAGGCGAAATAGAAAAAGTAGTAGCCCGAGAGGCGCCAGTAAGGCAATGCATGCATCCGGCGATTTTACCGGATGCATCCTCGGACACAGCCCCTAATCAGGCCTTGACCGATTGCTGACCGGCGCGGAAGGCAAGCAACAAATGGTAGATTTCATCCTTCAATTTGACGCGCTGCTTCTTCATATCCTCAATGGTGAAGTCGCCGACCGGCATGTCATGCTCCTCCAGATCCTCGACCTTGCCGGTCAGACGGTTGTAGGAAGCGAACTGCCGGGAAAAATAGGCGTTGCCAGCCTTGAGGACATCGATGGCGTCCCTGAACTCAGGAAACTCCTGGTACAGATCATGGTGATCAACTTGCATGGTTTCTCTCCCTGTTGCGATGACCAGCCGCCTGAGCGGCAACGTAGAAATATTACGCGGATTTCCCCGGAATGCGCGGCGTAGCACACACCACGTCACCACACTGGGCACGGTGGCGCAGAGCATGATCGATCAACACCAGCGCCAGCATGGCCTCGGCAATCGGCGTCGCGCGAATGCCGACACAGGGATCGTGCCGCCCCTCGGTCGCCACCTCGATGGCGTTGCCCTGGCGATCGATCGAGTGACGCGACTGGGCAATGGACGAGGTGGGTTTGATCGCCATGTTGACGATGATGTCCTGACCGGTCGAAATGCCGCCCAGCACGCCGCCAGCATGGTTGGTCTTGAAGCCCTGCGGAGTCATTTCATCACCGTGTTCGCTGCCTGTTTGGGTAACCGAAGCGAAGCCGGCTCCGATTTCGACCCCCTTGACGGCATTAATGCCCATCATGGCGTAGGCGATTTCGGCATCAAGCCGGTCATAAACCGGCTCACCCCAGCCCGGCGGCACACCGGTGGCCGTCACGGTAATTTTGGCACCCACCGAATCCAACGACTTGCGCAGGCTGTCCATGTAGCTTTCGAGCTCTGGCACCAGCGCTGCATTCGGCGCAAAAAACGCATTTTCGCGAATATCGTCGGCCGAAACGAAAGGAATCTCGATCGGCCCCAGCGCACTCATCCAGCCACAAATAGTGACGCCATAGCGTTCATTCAGCCACTTTCTGGCAATCGCACCAGCCGCCACGCGCACGGCGGTCTCACGAGCTGACGAACGACCACCGCCACGGTAATCGCGGAAACCGTATTTCTGGGTGTAGGTGTAATCGGCATGGCCAGGCCGGAAGGTATCGGCGATATTGCCGTAGTCCTTGCTGCGCTGATCCTGGTTGCGAATGAGCAGACCAATCGGGGTGCCGGTAGTCTTGCCTTCGAATACGCCGGAAAGTATCTCGACGGTATCAGGCTCGCGGCGCTGCGTCACATGACGCGACGTTCCTGGCTTGCGGCGATCAAGCTCAGCCTGAATATCGGCCTCGCACAGGGCCAACCCGGGTGGGCAACCGTCGACGACGCAGCCGATCGCCGGGCCGTGTGACTCGCCAAAGGAGGTAACGGTAAACAAGGAGCCGAAAGTATTGCCTGACATGGAAGCTGGGTTCTATATATGGAAGCGAGAAGTTTACCACGCCAGGCGGGATGCCTCCCCCACGCCGCACCGAGATGCCGGACAAGCATCGACTTCGTGCCAATCGCCGGCCGTAAACGACGAAAGGCAGCCAAAGCTGCCTTTCGAACAAGCTGGCGACTCAGGCCTCCTGGTCAGTTGGCCAGTTCTTGATATAGCTCTTCAGCATCTTGTTCTCGAAACTCTGCTCCTCAAGCACCGCCTTGGCCACATCGAGAAACGAGATGACGCCCATCAGCGTGCCCTCTTCGACGACCGGCAGATATCGCGAGCGCTTTTCGATCATGAGCCGACGCAGGTCGTTCGCCTCCATATCGGGATAGGCGGTCACCGGATGCGTAACCATGACATCGCCGACGGTCAGACTTTCTGCCGTTGCCGCCTTGCCCTTGAGAGCCATGAGAACTTCGCGGAAGGTCAGCATGCCGACCATCTTGCCGCCATCCATGACCACCAGCGAGCCGACATCGAGGTCGGCCATGCTATCCACAGCAAAAGCCAGAGACTGTTGCGGCGCAACTGTAAACAACGTTCCGCCCTTGACCCGCAGTATTTCCCGAACCTGCATTGCGCTCTCCCGCACTCGGTTTTAATTGGTCGGATGATCTTAGAGCATCCTCCGCAATTCGGAAAGGATAACGGCACTTCTCGTCTCGCATAAGGTCGAAGGGCTATGGCAAGAGCACCAGGTGTTACAAAAAGTCACGCGAATTTAACAAATTTATTGGCATTGCCACTTGCGAAATGTCATAACCATCTATACACTTGGTCATATCACCTAAGGCATATATCGCTAGGATGCTTGGGTAACCCTATTACACTAGCGTATGGAGATTGAATGATGTCTAACGTTAAAACCATCGAGAAAATCGACGCTCGTGAAATCCGTCGCAAGCTTGGCCTGAACCAGCAACAGTTCTGGTCCACCCTCGGCGTCACGCAGAGTGGCGGTTCCCGCTACGAAAGCGGCCGCAACATGCCGAAGCCGGTGCGCGAATTGCTGCGTCTGGTTCATGTCGAACAAGTCGATATCAAGAACATCAAGCGCGACGATATCGAAGTCGTCGAATATTTGAAGTCTCAGGAACCGGAGCTGTTCAAGTCCCTGAAGAAATCGGCTCGCGCTCACGCCAAAAAAGCGGCCTGATTTTTGCCCCGAAAGGGGCGTCGACCGTAGCAACGGGCATCACGGGGAAACAATGACCCGGATGCCCGTTTCTTTTTCTATCTGCTCGGCGAAATCGAGCAATGCCTGTTCTGGCAAGGCACTCAGGCGTGGCGCTGCTGGTTGTAGCGATGGCCTTGCTAGGCCATAGAGGTGTATACCGGACAGTTTCCCGGCAAGTGGCCGCAACAGATCGCAATAGGCGATTCGTGAAGCAAGCGGTGGCGCAAGGCCATCCAGCGCGAACCAGCAGGTTTGCACCCATGTCGGCGCGAGCCCGGCGCAGATTTCGAGATTTTTTGACATTTTTGCCATTTGCCACGGAACGCCATTTATTTCGGCGACTTCTTCGGCTATGGCACGGTCAATCTTGAACCAGACTTCGCCATCCAGCCGGCCTAATTGGCGAATCCCCGACTGCACTTCGGGACGATGCATCAGGCTGCCGTTGGTGATCAGGCGCACAACCAGCCGGCCAGTCTGCTCGAAGCGTTCCAGTACCTTCCCGACCACGCCGACCGCCTCGGCGAACTCGGCGGCACTGGTCGGCTCGCCGTTGCCGGAAAACGCCACGTCCATCAGCCGCCGCGCCTCGGGTGGCACTTGCCGCTGCATGAAGTCGCCGCTCAGTGCGTCGTCGAGAAAACCAGCCAGTTCCCGTTCCAGGCAATCCAGGTCAATCGGCGGCGGCCCGCCTCGGGTGAGGTTTTCGACCTGACAATAAACACAGGCCCAGTTGCAGGCGTTGTTGGGGTTGAGGTTGATGCCGACCGATACCCCGCCGGCCCGGCGCGAGATGACGGGATAAACGTAGCGCAGGCCGGCACTGTCGCGGCGGTGATCGTCTGTGGAGAGCATGGTGCATTGTATAATCCGCGACCGCCTTGTTGAGCAAAACGCCCATGTTGATTACCCGCCGTCTCGAATTCGATGCCGGGCACCGCATCCCCGACCACAAAAGCCAGTGCCGCCATCTGCACGGGCACCGCTACGCCATTGAAATCACCTTGTCCGGCAGCGTCATCGACAAGGCTGGCGATGCCGCCAACGGCATGGTGATGGACTTCTCGCAGATCAAGGATCTGGCCAACATCCATCTGGTCAATGAATGGGATCATGCTTTTCTAGCCTACGCCGGCGACAAGGCCGTTGTTGACTTTCTCGCTTCGATGCCGGGCCACAAGACGGTCATCCTCGACCGCGTGCCAACCGCTGAAAATCTGGCCCGCATCGCCTTTGAGCGCCTCGATGCCGTTTACCGCGACACCTATGGCAATCATCTGCAGCTCGAACAGGTCCGCCTTTACGAAACGCCCAATTGCTGGGCTGATGCGCTTCGCACCAAGCTGGATTGAGCGAAAAAAATTATCCCCCTATACTGCGGCAATACAGCAAGCACATTGACTGCAAGCGCACGGAGGGGGAAATGAAAAACAAGAAAGCCAATCGGCCCAGGCAAACCGTGCCCGGCATCAGCGCCAATCCGGCATGAACCCGCCCCCGGCGAGCGCCGGCAAGACAGCGCTGGTCCTCACCGGTGGAGGCGCCAGAGCGGCCTATCAGGTCGGCGTCATGCTTGCGGTGGCCAAGCTGTCGACCAATCGCCGCAAAAACCCCTTTCCCATCCTGTGCGGCACCTCTGCCGGGGCCATCAATGCGGCCGGCATCGCCTGCCTGGCCGACAACTTCGGCAAGGCCGTTTCCGTGCTCGCCAGCTTCTGGCGCAACATGCACGCCGGCGACATCTACCGTGCCGACCCTGTCGGCATCGGCCTCAAGGGTGCCCACTGGATGACCATGCTGACGCTGGGCTGGTTGATTCGCAGTCGGCCACGCTCACTGCTCGACAATTCACCACTGCGCGAGCTACTGAGTCGCCACCTCGACTTCCGCGGCATCGAACGCTCGATCGCCAATGGCGCGTTGCACGCCCTGAGTATTTCGGCATCCGGCTATGAATCGGGCGACAACATCAATTTCTTTCAGGGCCACGCCGATGCCCAGCCCTGGCATCGCGTCCAGCGCATCGGCATCCGCTCGGAAATCGGCGTAGACCATCTGCTCGCTTCCAGCGCCATTCCCTTCATTTTTCCGGCTACCAAGATTCACCGCGAATTTTTCGGCGATGGCTCTATGCGCCAGCTGGCGCCGATTTCTCCTGCCATCCACCTCGGTGCCGAGCGGGTACTGATCGTTGGCGCCGGACGCAAGAATGAACATCAGGAACGGCGCCGGGTCGACAGCCACCCCTCGCTGGCCCAAATTGCCGGCCACGCACTATCCAGCATCTTTCTCGACAGCCTGGCCGTCGATATCGAGCGCATGCAGCGGATCAACCGGACGCTCGCCGCCATTCCAAGCGAGGTCAGGGAAAACAATGAAATTCCGCTAAGACCGATCAAGGCCCTGATCATTTCGCCCTCGGAACGCATCGAGCGCATCGCCGCCGAACATGCCGGCTCCCTGCCCTGGGCAATGCGCACGATGCTCGGCGGCATTGGCGGCATGAACCGCCGCAACGGCACGCTGACCAGCTACCTGCTGTTCGAGAAGCCCTATACGCGAGCCTTGATCGACCTGGGCTACGCCGACACCATGGCGCGCTCGGACGAAGTCGGGGAATTCCTCGACCTCTGAGCCAGACTCGCTACGCTGCCAGCTCTGCTTGAGCTTCCACGGTCAACCGGGAAAAACGCCCAAAAATGAAATGCTCATGCCCCCGAACGAGACCGGCAAACCAAGGGCACGGTGAAAAACAAAACGGCCCCGCTGGGGCCGTTGGTATTTCTGGCGGGTCCGGTGAGATTCGAACTCACGATGCTTTTCAGCACGCCGGTTTTCAAGACCGGTGCATTCAACCACTCTGCCACAGACCCGGAAGGCGCGCATGATAGCACAGTCGCCGCCGGCGCAATCCGGCTGAAGCGCTTGGGAATAATTGAAACTTCGGGCATGCTCCGTTAGTCTTAGAATCTGTCGTAACAACACAAGGAAGCTTCCCGCATGAACACCAACTTCGAGATTGCCAATCAGGGCTCTGCCGGGCTGGCATTGCAGCAGAACCGCGTTCTGCGCAACACCTACATGCTGCTCGGTCTTTCCATGGTACCGACGGTCATTGGCGCACTGGTCGGCATCCAGATGCAATTCAGCTTCCTGGCGGGTAGCCCGCTCATTTCCTTCCTGCTCTTCATGGGCGTTGCCATGGGCTTCATGTGGGGTATCGAGAAGAACAAGGACAGCGGACTGGGCATCGCCCTGCTCCTCGGCTTCACCTTCTTCATGGGCCTCATGCTGTCGCGCATCCTGCAAGTCGCCCTCGGCTTCTCCAACGGTGGTTCGATGATCGCCATGGCCGCCGGTGGCACGGGCGCCGTGTTCTTCACGATGTCGACAGTCGCCGCCGTCAGCAAGCGTGACTTCAGCGGCATGGGCAAGTTCCTCTTCGTCGGCATGATCGTCGTCCTGCTCGCCGCCGTCGCCAACATCTTCTTCCAGATTCCGGCGCTGTCGCTGACCATTGCCGTGGCAGTTGTCGGCATCTTCTCGGCCTATATCCTGTACGACATCAGCCGCATCGTTCAGGGTGGCGAAACCAACTATGTGAGCGCGACCCTGGCGGTTTACCTCGACGTTTACAACGTTTTCGTCGGCTTGCTGCAACTGATCATGGCTCTCACCGGCGAGCGCGACTAAGCTTCGCTGGATCGATAGAAAAAGGCGGCCTCGGCCGCCTTTTTTACGTCTTCAACATCCGCGTCATCAAGGTCGCTCGAAAACGGCAATCGACTCGACGTGGGCGGTGTGCGGGAACATGTTCACAGCACCGGCCGAGACGAAACGGTAGCCCTTTTCCGTGACCAACACCGCCGCATCGCGGGCCAGAGTACCGGGATTGCAGGAAACGTAGACAATGCGCCGTGGCGCGTCTTTTCCCAGCGCCCGGACCAACTCAACAGCCCCTTCGCGCGGCGGGTCGATCAACATCTTGTTGAAACGACCGAGCGCCGCCAGCGATTGCTCTGAACATTCGAAGAGGTTGGCAACACCGAACTCGACACGATCAGCCAGGCCGTTCGCAACCGCGCTCTCTCGCCCGCGCGCCACCAGCCCGGCGCTACCTTCGACACCCACAACGCTTGCCCCTGAGCGGGCAATCGGCAAGGTGAAATTTCCCAAGCCGCAAAACATGTCGGCAATCCGCTCGCCCGGTTGCGGGTCAAGCAGGCGCATGGCGCGACGGACCAGCACGCGATTCACCGCATGGTTCACCTGAGTAAAATCATTGGGCTTGAAATCGAACTCGAGTTCGAACTCCGGCAGGGTGTAGGACAAACGCGGCCCCGGCTGCGGATGAAAGCGCCGGATGGAATCCGGGCCCTTCGGCTGCAGGTAGAAGACGATGGCGTGCCGGTCGGCAAATTCGCGCAACAAATGCTCATCCGCCGCCGTGAGCGGATCCAGAATGCGCAACAGCACCGCCGTGCAATGCTCGCCAACCGCCACTTCGACCTCGCGGACACGGTCAGGCACCGTCAAGGCGCCGAGCAACTCTCGCATGGGCATTAGCAAGACCGACACGTGTGGTGGCAACACATCGCAGCTCCGAATGTCGGCAATGTAGCTGCTGCGCCATTCATGGAAGCCAATCAGCACGCCCCCGCTTTTTGAAACCTGACGAACCGCCAGGCGGGCCCGATGCCGATAACCCCAGGGCTCGCCCTGAATCGGCGGCAGCATCGTTTCCGGACGAACGCGACCGATATGCCAGAGGCTGTCCTCAAGCACGCGTTGCTTGGCAGCGACTTGCGCCGAAGTATCCATGTGCTGCATGGCACAACCGCCACAAACTCCGAAATGCGGACAGCGCGGCACAACGCGCGCATTTGAAGGCTTGATGACGCGAACGAGATTCGCCAGTTCGAATTTGGATTTTTTCCGGAAACTGGCGTACTCGACTGTTTCGCCCGGCAACGCACCATCGACAAAAACGGCTTTGCCATCCTGACGGGTAATCCCCCGTGCCTCGTGGTCCAGCGATTCAATGATCCCGATCGGCACGGTCAACTCCGAAAAAGCGCGAATTTTATCAATCGGTTACACTAAGCGCCATGGCTCGCGAACTAATTACCTCATGGGCAGACTACCAGATGGCACTCGACCGCCTGCTGGCCATTGCCTGTCACAAGATCAGCATTTACGACGAAGATCTCGGCTCGCTGAAACTCGACTCAGCCCCCCGCCTTCTTCATATTAAACGCGTTCTCGCTGCCGGCCAGGAAGACGCACTGCAAATCGCCGTTCGCGACGCCGGGCCGATCCGCCAGAAGCACCCACTTTTTCTCAATCTATTGAGCACCTTCGGCCACCGTGCGACTGCCCGCGAAACAGCCCCGCAACTGGCGCACCTGCGCGACAGCATAATCATCGTCGACAACAAACACGCCCTCATTCGCTTCGAACGCGACATGCCGCGCGGCAAATTGCTGATTGATGAAATTGACGAACTGCGTCCCTACCTGACCCGCTTCAGGGAAATCTGGTCAGAAGGCGGCCAAAATATTGCCAACCGGGCTCTGGGACTCTGAGCTCAAGTTCTTCGTATACGTTTGCGCACTGCAGCAAGTCACCACCACCCAAAATTAATTGTTGCTATAATCGACGACTGATCAGGTAGCCCCTGATCTCCAATCAATTTAGATATTGTTGCTTCTTGTCGATAAGGAAATTCCCATGAATAAGTCACTCCTCGTTGCTGCCCTGCTGGCCGTTGCTCTGTCTGCTTGCGGCAAGGCACCGGAAGCCCCGGCTGCTGCCGCTCCGGCTCCGGCCCCGGTTGCCGCTCCGGCTGCTGATGCCGCCGCTCCGGCTGCTGCCCCGGCTGCTGCCCCGGCTGCTGATGCTGCTGCCCCGGCTGCCGCTCCGGCCGCTGATGCTGCTGCTCCGGCTGCTGCTCCGGCTGCTGATGCCGCCGCTCCGGCTGCCGCCGACGCTGCCAAGAAGTAATTTTCTTGCCGCAACGAAAACGGGGCTTCGGCCCCGTTTTTTTATTGTCTTGCGTTTTTATTCCAGGCTTCGCCAATCAAATCCGAAATCAGGGTTCGCCACACCAACCCATTCGTCGGGACACCCCAGCACCCTCGTGACTGCTGCAACCGCCAGCTCCGGACGATTGTTGCACTCGCTCAAATGTGCCGCCACCAGGGTCTGCAGGCCGGAACAATCGATTTGACCCAGCAGCGACGCCGCTACCGAGTTTTCCAGATGTCCATGGCGCCCGGCTATGCGCCGTTTGAGCGAGGCCGGGTAAGCTGAACGCTCGAGCATTTCGGCATCATGATTGAACTCAAGCACCAAACCTGCGCAGCCGGATAGCATTGCGCAGACATGTGCCGTCGGCTCGCCAATATCCGTCAACACGCCCAGGCGGATGCCCGAACCGGAAAAAACGTATTGCACGGGTTCGCGGGCATCGTGAGGAACAGGAAAAGGCTGGATCTCCAAACTGCCGATGGATAGCGAACGGTGGCTGTCGATCAGGCGAAGATCGAGGTTGGAGTCAGTTTCACGACAAGCCGCCCAGGTCCCATGCGTCATCCAGACGGGCAAGCCGAACTTGCGGGCCAGCCGAAATACGCCAGCAACATGGTCGCCATGCTCATGGGTAACCAGGATACCGGCCAGATCGGAGGGGGTTCGGCCAAGACGCTGCAAGCGGGCCGCGGTTTCCCGCAACCCGAAGCCGCAGTCGAGCATCAGGCAAGTTGCCCCATGCTCGACAAGGAGCGCATTCCCCGCGCTACCGCTGCCGAGCGAGGCAAAACGGATCACTGCAGCTGCTGAAGGAGCAGGCTGAGTATCTTCTTGGCGGTTTCCGACTTGTCGGTACCGCCTTCATTGGAAAGGACCTTGACGGTACTCTGTTCGCCAGCATCGCTGACAAAAATACGATACTGGGCATCGGCATTGACCGGCTTCTCCGAGCCCTTCCAGAAAGCCAGCTTGGACAAGAGGCCGTCATCCTTCTTGGAACGATTGTCCACCTCAGGATCGACATAGCGCACGAAATACAGGCCACGCGAACGATCACGATCTTCTACGGTAAACCCGACGCGATCCAGCGCCAGGCCAACTCGACGCCAGGCACGGTCGAAACGATCAAGCACCTCAAGCGTGCCAGCACCGTCATCCGACTTGGCGAGCTTGGCACGCGGCTCAGCCTTGGCGGCCACGACCAACGCTTCAGCGCGCTTCTCTTCGGAGCCCAACCGAACCATCAGGCGGCGCAGCATTTCAGCTTCGAGTTCCGGGTCGGCAGCACGGGGCTGCCAGCGCGTATCGTCCTTGGCCGAAGAGGTATAAACCTCTTCCATGGCGCGATGGCTGACAAAAATATCGGTTGTCCCCGGCGTCGTGCCCGGTTCGAAACGGGTACGAAACTTGTCGCGTTCGCCGGTTGAGTACAGAGAGTCAAGCAGGCGGCCGACGGTATTGCGAATGATGTCGTCGCCGATCTTGGCTCGATTTTCAGCCCAGTCGGTTTCCATCACACCGGCTTCAGGGCGCTCAACCGAGATGATGAAACCGGTTTCCTGCCAGAAATCCTTGACCGTATCCCACAATTTATCGGCAGGAGCGGCAACGACCAACCAGCGCTGATTACCGGAGCGTTCAACACGGACCTTGTCGACCTCGGGCAGAACGACCGAATTCTGGGCCTGAGCCTGAGGAGTACGATCGGCGCTATAGGCGGAAAATGTAGCGCTTCCCTTGCCGGCAATATCCGGCACGAGATAGCGGTCATCGCGTGCGATTTGCGACAGATCCGGCGGCACTTCGAGTGAAGGAACCTTACCAGCAGACTTGTATGCAATTTTCCGGGAATCGGGAAGTACACCACAGCCAGCCAACGCGATGACAAGCAGTGAAAGGGAGAAACCAGAAAGCCGACGATTCATTTTTCTTTACTCCGCTCAGGCGAGTACGCCAGCCTGGCGCATGGCGGCCAAAACCCGGGCCTGGTTGACTTCTGACAACGGGGTCAGCGGCAGACGAATGCCATTGGGCGACAGACCCAGCTTGTGCACTGCCCACTTGACCGGAATCGGGTTCGCTTCACAGAACAAGTCACGATGCAATCCCAGCAGCTTGAAGTGAATTTCGCGCGCCCTGGCGATATTGCCGGCAGCCGCAGCGACACACATTTCGTGCATCAGGCGGGGAGCGACGTTGGCCGTCACCGAAATGTCGCCATGAAAACCGAGGCTGATGGTCGCCACAGCGGTCATGTCGTCACCGGTGTACAGCGCAAAATCCTTTGGTGCTCGCTCGATCAGATCACAGGCGCGGTCGATATTGCCGGTCGCATCCTTGACGCCGACAATACCCGGCACTTCGGCCAGACGCAGAATGGTGTCGTTCGACATGTCAGCCACGGTACGGCCCGGTACGTTATAGAGCAGGACCGGCAGTTCGACCGCTTCGGCAATCGCCTTGAAATGGCGATAGAGCCCCTCTTGCGTCGGCTTGTTGTAGTAGGGCACCACGGAGAGGGCGAGATCAGCCCCAGCCTTTTTGGCAAACTCAGTCAGTTCGATGGCTTCGGTCGTCGAATTCGCACCGGTTCCGGCGATGACGGGAATACGGCCGGCGATGTGATCGACCGCCACCTTGATCAGTTCACAATGCTCCTCGACATTGACCGTCGGGGACTCTCCGGTCGTGCCGACGACCACGATGGCATCGGTCCCTTCGCTGACATGGAAGTCGAGCAAATTGCGAAAGGAGTTCAAATCGAGGCTGCCATCCTCATGCAAGGGAGTGACGATAGCAACAATGGATCCAGTAATCATGGCCTGTTATTGGGAGAAGTAATCTGTTGATTGTAACTGAAGGCTATTCGCCGCGGAAAGGCGCTTGGTAAGACTTTGTTATTTTTCCGACAACCAATGGAGGCGGCCTCGGGCAACGCGCATTTTCCCGTCGGGCAGGACCAGTTCCGGGTGACGATCCGGAGCGGCAGAGCGCAATTGCCGGGCGAACTCCTCAAGGCGGCTCGCCACCGGAACCTGCCAGCCAAGACAACGCAGGCGATGG
The DNA here is from genome assembly GCA_018828385.1 of Gammaproteobacteria bacterium. Taxonomy (GTDB): domain Bacteria; phylum Pseudomonadota; class Gammaproteobacteria; order Burkholderiales; family Rhodocyclaceae; genus Azonexus. Next base: position 259,038 of record JAHJVE010000007.1, read on the forward strand.
CGCAGCAGGTTTTTCAGGCGCGGCAGCGATAACCGGCGCAGGGCTGCCATGAGAGCCACATCGCCTTCGGCTACCTGTAGCCAGTCGTCAGCGGCAAGCTCATCAAGCAGGCCGGCCGCTTCGGCAAAATGGCCGGCGGCCTGTGCCAGCGAAGCCTCGGCCGCCGGGAAACGCTGGCTTATTGAGGTCAACGCTTCATGGCGAAGGAAATTCCGGGTCAGCGTGGTGTCGGCGTTGCTCTCGTCGTTGATCCAGGCCAGACCCTGGGCCGAGGCATAGCTTTCGATTTCGGCACGGGAAACATCGAGCAGTGGCCGAAGCAAACTCAGATGACCAAACCTCCGCTCGACCGGCATTCCCGCCGCGCCAGTCACCCCCGTTCCGCGCAGCAGGTTGAACAAGACCGTTTCTGCTTGATCGCCGCGGTGCTGTGCGAGCACAAGGCAGCCACTGGAGCATTCGGCAAAAGCCGCATAGCGCGCGGCGCGAGCTGCGGCCTCCGAGCCCATGCCTGACGAGAGATCGACCGTGACATGGCGGATGGTCAGCGGAATGCCCAGCCGCTCGCAATAGGTTACGCAGAATTCCGCCCAGGCATCGGCGTTGGGCGAAAGGCCATGATGGACATGAATGGCCGAGACATTTCCGAGGCGAAGACGGCTCAGGAGATGGAGCAGGACGACGGAATCGCAACCGCCTGAGAGCCCCGCCCAAAGGGGCTCATCAGGCCGGAGACGGGGGGCGAGAAAAGCGCCGACCCGAGTCAGCAGATCAGTCGACAGGCTGTTCCTTGAAGCGACCATAGCTCATGAGCCGCTCGTAACGGGTTTCCAGTAGTTCGGCCGAGGACAACCCCGAGAGCTGCTTCAAGGCATCCTGCAGCGCCTTCTTGAGATTTTGGGCCATTGCGGCGTGATCGCGGTGGGCACCACCAAGCGGCTCGTTGACGATTTTATCAATGAGGCCAAGGGTTTTCAGGCGCTGTGCCGTAATGCCCATGGTTTCCGCCGCTTCAGGGGCCTTTTCGGCACTTTTCCAGAGAATCGACGCACAGCCTTCCGGCGAGATCACCGAATAGGTCGAGTATTGCAGCATCTGCACCGTATCGCCGACGGCAATAGCCAGCGCGCCACCGGAACCACCTTCGCCAATGATGGTGACGATGACCGGCACCTTGAGTTCGGCCATGACGTAGAGGTTGCGACCGATGGCTTCGGACTGGCCGCGTTCTTCGGCATCAATGCCGGGATAGGCACCCGGCGTATCAACGAAGGTCATGACCGGAATGCCGAATTTCTCGGCCAGCTTCATCAGGCGCAAGGCCTTGCGATAACCTTCCGGTCGCGGCATACCGAAATTGCGATAGATCTTTTCCTTGGTATCGCGCCCCTTCTGGTGACCGATGACCATGACGGATTGACCGTTGAAGCGAGCCAGGCCGCCGACGATGGCATGGTCGTCGGCAAAGGCACGGTCACCGTGCAGCTCTTCGAAGTCGGTGAAGATCAGCGACAGATAATCCAGCGTGTAGGGGCGCTGCGGGTGGCGAGCCACCTGGGAAATCTGCCACGGACTCAGTTTGGCGTAGATATCCTTGGTCAGTTGACCGCTCTTTTTTTCCAGTCGCTCGATCTCTTCTGAGATATCGACGGCGGAATCATCCTGCACGAAGCGCAGTTCTTCGATCTTGGCTTCAAGGTCGGCAATGGATTGTTCGAAGTCGAGGAAACTAGTTTTCATGGACTGCTCGTTCACTTAAGTTGGCGCGCATTTTACCCCAAAGGTAAGAAGGCAACCGCCTCAGTACTCGACCGGCACGGGATCCAGGCTGCGCCACAAATACCAGGTGGCGACGGAACGCCAGGGACGCCAGCGCTCGCCAAATTCGGCGATAACCCGGCGGGGCTGCTTTTCGCCGGCGAAATAGCGCGCGCAGACAGCGCGTTGCAGGCCAATGTCGTCAAGCGGAAAAACATCGGGGCGCAACTCGTGGAAGATCAGGAACATTTCCGCCGTCCACCGGCCAATCCCACGGACCGCGGTCAGTTCGGCAATGATCTCGTCGTCGCCCAGATGCTTCCAGGCAACCGGATCAAGTCTGCCGACAGCAAAATGGCGAGCCAGATCGCAGAGATACTCGATTTTTCGCCGGGAGAGTCCGCAGCCCTCAAGGCCGCTTTCACCAAATGCAATCACCCGCCCCGGCGTCACGTCACCGATCTGCGCAGCAAATCGTCCCCAGACGGCATCGGCGGCCTTGACCGAAATCTGCTGGCCGACAATCGAACGGGCCAGCGTCCCGAAGGCATCACCACGGGAGACGAGAGACACCCCGGCATAGCGTTCGACCAGTTCGGCCATTGCCGGGTCGTCACGCGACAGGTCACTTGCCGCCAGGTGCCAATAATTGGGAAGCATTGGCAAATTATAGGTTGATGCTACGGTCAACCGGAAAAACGAGCCTGTTTATGACAATCCGCGCAGACTGTCCGAGGCCAAATTTGCTAAGATTGACCAACAATAACCAAGAGAAAAACCAATGCCCGGTATCGACCCTGTTTTTGTATATCCGCTACTCGGAGCCGACGATACGTGGTCCGGCTTCAGCATTGAACTTCCTCCTGGCGCGCCAGATCACCAAATATTGCCGCAGTTGCTGGCGTCGCCCCTGCTCGATACCTTTGATCATCGCCACCCGTGGTTTTTGCCGGCCCTCGGCGGTGGATACGGCGCAGGCGAGCTGACCGAACACGCCGTTACTGTTTTCCCAAGCCATCCCGATGCGCTTGACGCCGACGCACTGAGCGAGCTTGAAGCGAGCCTGCGTCTGGCGCAGCAAAAAGTTGCCCTGATCGCCTCGCCGGATACCAAGCTACCCGCCGCAGGCTGCTGGGATTACCTACTGATCAGCAGCAGTCACGCCCGGAGCCTGCCACCTTTTACCCTGATTGGACTGGCCAGTCGCACCAAGCTCCTTGCCACCGAGGTGCACACGCATAACGACCGTGAGTGGGCTTTGAACAATGCCTGCTCACTAACGACCGGCGAGTTCTTGCTGACGCGCGGCGCGCCGAACGGGAAAGCCGACATCACCCGACTGAAGCTGCTGAAATTGCTCACCCTGATCGCTGACGATGCCGACACGGGCGCCCTCGACACCATCTTCCGCGAAGAATCCAAACTCTCTTACAGCCTGTTGCGGCTGGTCAATTCGGCGGCGTTGTCGCCCGGTAGCCCGATCACCAGCTTCAGTCAGGCCATTACCCTGCTGGGCCGCCGTCAGTTGCAGCGCTGGCTGCAACTACTGGTCTACTCCGACCCGAACAACGGCCATCACCCCAATCCGTTGTTGCAGAAAGCGGCTGCCCGCGGCCGCCTCATCGAATTGCTGGCCGGACACATAACGCCCCCGCTGCCGGCCGAGCACGTGGCGGACACGGCCTTCATGATCGGTACCTTCTCGCTGCTCGACGTACTGCTCGGCATGAGCATGCCGGAAATCCTGCGCCAGTTGCCGCTGCCCGACATCGCACTGAAAGCGCTAATCGAGAACAAGGGCGGGCTGGGCGAACTGCTCGCCGTCGTCACCGCCGTAGACAAGCACGACCTGAAAACTGCCACGGCCGGACTCAAGGCACTTGGCATCGACGGCAAGGTCTTCTTCGAAGCCCAACTCGAAGCCTACGGCTGGGCCTCCAAGCTGCATCCGACCTAACCGAATCGACCGCTCAGGAAGGGGTTGTACCTGCGCTCCTCGCCAAAGGTCGACATCGGCCCGTGGCCGGGTATGAAATCGACCTCGTCGCCGAGCGGAAAAAGGCGCTCCTTGATCGAGCGAATCAGCGTCTCATGATCGCCGCGCGGGAAATCGGTCCGGCCGATCGAGCCCTGGAACAGGACGTCGCCGACCTGGGCGAGATGACTCGGCGCATGATAGAAAACGACATGGCCGGGCGTATGCCCCGGGCAATGCAGCACATCGAGTTCGACCTCGCCGAAACTGACCTTGTCGCCATCCTTGAGCCAGCGCGTCGGCTCGAAGTTGCGCACATTCGGGAAGCCGAACATCTTGCTCTGCTGCGGCATGCCTTCGATCCAGAAGCGGTCTTCCTCGTGCGGCCCTTCGATGATGCCGACGCCACTCTGCTCGGCGAGCAGCGCGACGCCACCGGCGTGGTCGATATGGCCATGGGTGACGAGTATCTTGGCCAAGGTCAGTTTTTCGTCCGCCAGCAGGCGCAGGATGCGCTCGACATCGCCACCGGGATCGATGACAGCGGCCTGACGGGTCTTGGCACACCAGAAAACGGTGCAGTTCTGCTCGAATGGGGTAACCGGAACGATGGCGTAGCGCATGACGTAAATCGAAGTATTTGACTGGTCCGGATTATCGCATGCCGACTTGCTTGCCCGGCGCCGCCCGCCCCCTTAAACTCCCCGCGGATAACCACCCTTTCCCGAAAGCCAGACGCCCATGCTCGACCACCCGCTGCCGGACCTCGATGCCTGGTCCCTGTTCTTCAGCAACAACGGCCTGCCCGTTCTGCGCGTCACCAAGCGGCGCATCGAGGAAATGCGGACCGACCTCGACCGCGTCGACGCCCGCGAACTGGCCCGGCTGATTCTCCAGGACCCGATCATGACCGTGCGCGTGCTGGCCTTCACCCAGCCGCTGCGCGGACGCTCGCTGCAACACGACATCACGACCATCGCCAGTTCGGTCGTCATGGCCGGCATCGAGCCCTTCTTCAACCATTTCCGCAACCTGTTCACCATTGAGGACCAGCTCAAGGAAGCCGGCCCGCACGCCCTGCTCGGCGTCCTGCAAATCGTTCGCCGGGCCCAGCGGGCGGCCGACTACGCGCAGGACTGGGCGGTCTGGCGGCACGACGTAAACATGGAGGAAGTGCGCATCGCGGCGCTGCTCCACGATCTCGCCGAAATTCTCGTGTGGTGCTCGGCACCGACCCTCGGGCTGGCCATTCACGACCAGCAGAAGGCCAACCCGACCATGCGCAGCGCCGATGCGCAAAAACAGGCGCTGGGCTTTACCTTCCAGGAGATCCAGCTCGAACTATGCCGCGTCTGGAACCTGCCCGAACTGCTGCGCGATCTGATCGACGAAGACAACGCCGGAAACCCGCGCGTGCGCAACGTCACGCTGGCCGTCCGCCTCGCCCGTCATTCTTCCTACAGTTGGGAAGATCCGGCGTTGCCCGACGACTACAAGGACATCGGTGAACTGCTCAACGTCACGCCGGACACCGTTCGTCAGCGCCTTGGCTTATTGCCAGTGCCGGCCCGCGAAGCGGATGGCGAATCGGCGCTGAGCTAGCCGCAATAGTTCAGATTCGCCCAGTCGATCAACAACTCGGGCATCTGGTAGGCGGCGAAGATCAGCGCCAGCAGCAACACCAGCAGGGCCACGCCGACACCGCCGAGGAACCAGCGCCAGTTCGGTTTCATGTTGCCACGCCCAGCCTGGCCAGCGGCTTCTCGTTGACCGGCCACGAGCAGATGGCGGCGAGGATCGACAGGCCTATCGAGATCGACCAGGCCAGCGAGTAGGAGCCGGTTTGGTCAAAAATCCGCCCACCGAGCCAGGCGCCGAGGAAGCTGCCGAGCTGGTGGCCGAGAAAGACCACGCCGGTCAGCATCGACATGTAGCGCAAGCCGAAAATCTGGGCGATCAGGCCGTTGGTCAGCGGCACGGTGGCCAGCCACAGGATGCCGATGACAGCGGCGAATATCCAGGCTGTTACGGTCGACAGCGGAATCAGCATGAAAATGAAAATGGCCACGGCACGCAGGCCGTAGATCCAGACCAGCAGGTTTTTCTTGCTCGAGCGCCCACCGGCCCAGCCGAAATAGAACGAACCGAAAATATTGAACAGGCCGATCAGCGCCACGGCCGTCATGCCGACATTGGCCGACATGCCGGCATCGACCAGGTAGGACGGCAGGTGGAGCATGATGAAGGCAGTCTGGAAGCCGCAAACGAAATAGCCCCAGAACAGGTAGTGGAAACTGCGCTCGCGACTGGCCTCGTGCAGCGCCTCGACGACCGATTGCCCGGCGCCGGCCGAGGGTTTGTGGCCGTCGGCCATGGCGTAGGCCAGCGGGGCGATCAGGCCGACACCGCAGGCGAGCAGAACCAGCGCGCTCTGCCAGCCGTAGGTCGAGATCATCATCTGCCCGATGGGGAGCACGGCAAACTGGCCAAACGAGCCGCCGGCACTGGCGATGCCGAGGGCGAGACTGCGCCGCTCCGGCGTCGTGTGGCGGCCGATGACCCCCATGATCACCGGGAAGGTCGTTCCCGACAGGCCGATGCCGATGAGCAGGCCGGCCGACAGGTCGAGGCTCAGCGGCGTCGGCGACACCGACATGAAAACCAGGCCGAGCACGTAGAACGTGGCCGCGACGAGCAGCGTCCGGCCGGCACCGAAGCGGTCGGCCAGGGCGCCCGCAAACGGCGAGCCGAGGCCCCAGATCAGGTTTTGCAGCGCGAAGGCGAAGGAAAAGGTTTCGCGCGTCCAGCCGTTGTCGGCCGTCATCGGCTGCAGGAAAAGGCCGGCCGTGTGGCGAACGCCCATCGACAGCGTGAGGATCACGCAGCCGACGGTCAGGATGACGAGCGGCGAGCGCCAGGTCGAATTGTTTGAACTCATGCAGGCTCCTCGGGACAGCGATTGGAACGCCTGGCTTACGCCGGGTTCCCGGCGCGCGCTTCGAGACCTTCCCAGCGTTCGAGCAGTGTCATGAGTTCTTCGTCGATTGCCGCCAGACGCTCGGAGGCTTTTTGCGCCGCCGCCGGATCGGTCTGGTAGAGCGAACCGTCTTCGAGGCGTTTGCTCAGCGCAAGCTGTTCGGACTCCAGCCCGGCGATTTTTCCGGGTAGTTCCTCCAGCTCACGCTGTTCTTTCCAGGACAGCTTTTCGCCCTTTGCCTTGACCGGTTCGGCGGCCTTGGCGACGGGCTTCGCATCGGCCTTCTGCTTCGGCGCCTGCTTGGACAGGCTGGCCTTGTAAGCCGCCCAGTCGCTGTAGCCGCCGGCGTATTCCTGCCAGGTGCCGTCGCCTTCGGCGGCGATGGTCTGGGTCACCACGTTGTCGATGAAAGTCCGGTCGTGGCTGACCAGGAACAGCGTGCCCTGGTAGGTCTGCAGCAATTCTTCGAGCAGTTCCAGAGTTTCGATATCGAGGTCGTTGGTCGGCTCGTCGAGGACCAGCACGTTGGCCGGCTTGGCGAACAGGCGGGCCAGCAACAGGCGGTTGCGCTCGCCGCCGGAAAGCGAACTGACCGGCGAACGGGCGCGCTCGGGCGCGAACAGGAAGTCTTCGAGATAGCCGATCACGTGCTTCTTGGCGCCGCCGATCTCGACCCAGTCCGAGCCCGGTGAAATGACGTCGGACAGCGTCGAATTCGGGTCGAGCTGGGTGCGGAACTGGTCGAAATAGGCGATGTCCATTTTCGTGCCCTGGCGCACGATGCCGGAATCCGGCTTGATTTCGTCGAGGATCAGCCGCAGCAGGGTCGTCTTGCCGGCGCCGTTGGGGCCGATCAGGCCGATCTTGTCGCCGCGCTGAATGCGGGTTGAGAAATCGCGCACAATTTGCCGTTGACCGTAGGATTTGAAAACGTGCTCGAGTTCGGCCACCAGTTTGCCGCTCTTGTCGCCGGCATCGAGTTGCAGATTGACCTTGCCCATGCGCTCGCGCCGCGCCTGACGTTCGGCCCGCAGTTGGTCGAGCCGCTGGACGCGGAACACGGCGCGCGTCCGGCGCGCTTCGACGCCTTTGCGAATCCAGACCTCCTCTTCCTTGAGCAGCTTGTCGGCGCGGGCGTTGGCCAGCCCCTCTTCGTGCAACTGAGCCTCCTTGCGCACCTGGTATTCCTTGAAGCTGCCGGGATAGCTGGCCAGCTTGCCTCGATCCAGTTCGACGATGCGGGTACACACGCGGTCGAGGAAGGAACGGTCGTGGGTGATGAAAAACAGCGTGACGCCGGATTCGATGAGCAGGTTCTCCAGCCATTCGATGGCCGCAATGTCGAGGTGGTTGGTCGGCTCGTCGAGGAGCAGGACCTCGGGCGCCACGGCCAGGGCCTGGGCCAGCGCCAGGCGCTTCTTCTGGCCGCCGGACAGACTGCCGACCTTGGCCTCCGGGTCCAGCCCGAAACGCTCGATGACCCGTTCGGCCTGCGCCTCGTAGGCCCAGGCGCCGCGCGCCTCAAGCTCGTGCTGCAACTCGGACATCCGTTCGAGCAAGACGTCGTGATCGGCATCGGCTTCGCCCAGCTGGTGCGAGACCTCGTGGTACTCGGCGAGCAGGGCCGAATTTTCGCCCATGCCGGAAATGACCGCCTCGAAAACGCTGGCCTCGGCATCGAAAGGCGGCTCCTGCGGCACATAGCCGACGCGGATGCCAGGCTGCACCCAGACCTCGCCATCGTCGAGCCGGCCACGCCCGGAACCGGCGGCCATGGCGGCAAGCATGGACGACTTGCCGGTGCCGTTACGGCCGATCAGGGCGACCCGCTCGCCCGGATCGAGCAGGAAATCGGCGTGATCGAGGAGCGGCACGTGGCCGTAGGCAAGGCAGGCAGAGGAGAGTTTCAGGTAGGGCATGGCACGCTTTGAAGCAGCGCCGAGCCGGCGCCGCGTTGGGAGAACCGGCATTTTAGCTGCTTGCCGGGGCGCCAACGCCATCTATCGCAAGGCCGGTCACATCGGTACAATTCGCCCTCCTGCGCGTCTCCATAGTTAAATGGATATAACGGCTCCCTCCTAAGGAGCAGTTCCTGGTTCGATTCCGGGTGGGGACGCCACCCCTCTTGCGTACCTCCCGCCATGAAGCCGGCCAGAAAAACTCCCCGACATTCCGTCGATATCAGCGAAGACGGCGGCGTCCGCAACCTCCATTTCGGCTCCGAGTGGATACAGGGTGCCATGCGCATTGCCCGGCCGTGGTCGCTCGAACTGGCCTACACGCGGGAAATGATGGCCGGGCTGCTCATGCGGCCGACCGGTCGCTGGCCGCGCAACGCCCTGCTCGTCGGCCTCGGCGCCGGTTCGCTGGCCAAGTTCATTTACCGCTACCTGCCCGATTGCCGGATCACGGTGATCGAGATCAATCCGCAGGTCGAATTCATCGCCCGCCAATATTTCAAGCTGCCCGACGATCCGCGCCGGCTCGACGTGGTGATTGGTTGCGGCGCCGACTACATGCTGGGCGGCGACCGCCGTTTCGACATGATTCTGGTCGACGGCTTCGATCCCGACGCCAAGGCCGGCGCCCTCGATACCGAGCCGTTCTACCAGGCCTGCCGCGCCCGCCTGAGCGACAAGGGCCTGTGCAGCTTCAACCTGCTCGGCTGGAACCGGGGTTTCAAGGGCAGCGTCGAGCGCATCGGCGCCGCTTTCGATGGCCGCGTCGCCGTTTTTCCTTCCTGCGACAGCGGCAACACCATCGCCTTCGCGACGGGCGGTGAGCCGGTCGATGTCTCGCTCGACGAGCTGCGCGCCAGCGCCATGCAACTGAAAAAAGACACCCGTCTCGACCTGTTGCCGACCATCAGCCGCCTGCAGTTGAGCCACCCGCTGCCGGAAGGCCGCCTGCGCATCTGACGCTGAACAAGCTTGCCTTTTCCGATTTTTGAGCCAGAATCAGTTGATCCTCCACCGACAATAACGACAAGGCGGACAGAACAAAAATAACAAGCAGGGTTTTCAACCTGACTTATTATTTTTCCTATCCAGGAGGAGCAAATGCTGTCTTTTCAGGACGTTATCGACTACTGCGACCTTGATGAAGGTGAAATCGAGGCCATCGCAGAACATGAACACATTCCCGTCGCGGTTGCTGCCGAAATGAGTGAAGTACTGCTGTGCACGCCCGACGGCGTCTGCCGCCTGCACTCGATGATCATCGAGAACATGCAGCACGCCATCGAAGCCGGGCGCTACGAGCACGTCAAGGATCTGGCGCAAACCTACCAACACCTGCAGCGGACGCATCCGATCCCGTCGAATTAAAGACGTTACCGGAAGCACGCAGGCTGTAAAAAGCCCGACCGAAATGGTCGGGCTTTCATTTCAAATTTGGCCAAAATTTCCGGTTGACCGTGGGAATCGCCCGGTCAGGAATGGCGGGGCTGGGCGTAGCCGTGTTCCACCGCGTAGAGGGCGACTTGGACGCGGCTGCTCATGTTCAGTTTCTTGAAGATGTTCTGCACGTGAATCTTGACCGTGCTCTCGGCCAGATCGAGCTTGCGGGCGATTTCCTTGTTGCTCTCGCCATGCGCCAGGGAAAGCAGGATGTCGCGTTCGCGCGGCGAAAAACGGTCGCGCTCGCCGCTCACCGGTTCGGCCTTGGGCGGATTGCGCACGCCCTGGATCAGTTTGGCCGTCATTTGCTGCGAAACCACCGATTCGCCCTGGGCGGCGCGGCGAATGGCATCGACCAGCGCATCGGTTTCGATATTCTTGAGCAGATAGCCGCTGGCCCCGGCGCGCAGCGCGTCGACGAGATCCTGGGCGTCTTCCGAGACGGTCAGCATGAGCACGCTGACTTCCGGCATCTCCTCGGCGATGACCTTGACTGCTTCAAGCCCGGAAACACCGGGCATGTGAAGGTCGAGCAAGGTGACGTCGGGTTTCAGCGAGCGGACGCGCTTGATCCCTTCGAGCCCGTCGCCGGCTTCGCCGACGACCTCGAAATCCTCGTTGCGCTGGAGCAGCGACTTGATGCCGCTGCGAAAGAGAGTGTGATCGTCGACCAGCAGGACACGGATTTTTTCGCTCATTTCAGACAACCTCTTTGTTTTCGCGGGGCAGGGTCAATGTAACGCGGGAGCCGTTACCGGGTTTGGATGCGATGCGACATTCACCGCCAATGCGGTGCGCCCGTTCGCGCATGATTTTCAGGCCGACATGGCGGTCGGACAAGCAATTCGGATCGTTTTCCGGATCGAAGCCGACGCCATCGTCCTCGATCTCGACGCCAATCCGGCCAATTTCACGTTTGACGACAATCCGCACCTGGCTGGCCCTGGCGTGCTTGCGGATGTTGGACAGGGATTCCTGGACGATGTGCATGATCTGGATTTCGTCGGTCGGCACCTGTGCCGCACCGCTGCCGACGCGCTCGAAGACCGTGGCGATGCCGGTCTGCCCCTCGAATTTTTCCAGCGTCGTCTGGATGGCGGTGTCGAGGTCGGACTGATGGACGCGGGTGCGGAAATGGACGAGCAGTTCGCGCACATCGTCGTAGCTTTCCTGGACGCCTTCGCGCAGCTGGCCAGCCGTCTGCATGGCCTCTTCGACCTTGCCCTTGCGCAGCGAGTCCTGCAGCAACTGGACCTGGATGTTGAGAAACGCCAGGCCCTGGGCGATCGAATCGTGCAACTCCTGGGCGAGCAGGTTGCGCTCCTCCGAAACAGCCAGCTCCTTCTCGCGCGACTTGAGGCGCTGGTTTTCAATGGCCACGCCGAGGTGATGCCCGAGCGTTTCGAGCAGGTGCACCTGCTGCTCGGAGAGCGCCTGCGGCCGCTTGAAATAGAGGTTGTAGACGCCGAGTTTCTGCTTGTCGTAAAGAATGCTGAAGGCGGTCGCCGTGGCAAAACCTTCGCGGATGCAGGTCCGCAATTTCATGCCTGGCGGCGGGTTGACCGTAGCAAAGGCAGCCGAAACGCCGGTCTGGAAGACCTCACCGCACAGGCAGTCGCCGCAGTTCATTTCGGCCTCGTGGTCGAGGAAATCGACGGACAGGCCCTGATGGGTGATCAAGAACAACCTGTCCGACTGCGGCTCGTACATGCGCACGGCACCGGCATCGGCCCCCAGGGCGTTCATGATCCGTTCAAGAAAGCCCTCGCTGAGCACCGTCACCGGGGCCGGCTCGCTGAGAAAGGTGGCCACCGAATAGAGGATGCTCAATTCGTGATTGCGCTGGGCAAGGCGGTGCGTTTCGGCCTCGACCCGCTGCTCCAGCGTGTTGTAGACGTCCTCGAGGTGTTCGGCCATCTGGTTGAAGCCGAAGGCCAAGCCGCCCAGTTCATCGTCGCTGGCGACCGGAACGCGCACCGTCAGGTCGTCGCTCGTCATGCGCTGCATGCCGGCATGCAGAACGCCGACCGGCTCGATAACCAGCCGCGAGAAATAGTGGATCAGAATGACCGTACCGATGATGGCCAGGGCGACCAGTGCCGCCTGCACGGTGCGCAGCAGATTGGTATCGAAGGCGTAAGTACGCTCCATGGCCAGCGCCAGTTCGTTGATCTTGCTGACGAAGGGTTCGAGCTCACGGTCGAAACGGTCCAGCGCCCCCTTGCGCTCGGCCTGCACCCCTCCGAGATAACCGGCGACCAGCGGTCGCACCGTTTCCTGCCAGACCTGCGCCACCGTTTGCAGACGTTCCTGCACCTCGACATTGCGCGGTGGTGACAGCGGACGCTCGGGATCGCCTTGTTGCAGGTCGCGCAGAACCTTGTCGAAACGGCGCATTTCTTCGCCCAGGGCCAGCGCCGCCCCCGCCTCCGGTGCCTTCGCTTCGAGATCGCGCGCCATCAGGTGGCCCATGCGGTAGGTCCGCATGCGCTGGCTGCCGGCATCGTTGATGGCCGCGGCAACCCCCTCCAGTTGCCAGGAAATGAGCAGCGTCAGCCCGATAGCCGTCGCGGCAACCAGGAAAAAGGCCACCAATATGCCGATGATCTTGCGCGACAGCTTGCCCGGGTTGGCTAGCATCCTTCGATTCCGTAGGGAAATTGGCCAACCATAGCTGCCCGTGATGCGAAAAGCAAAGGGCCAGATCAAAAAATCGCCGGTTGCTCCGGCATTGATCCGTAATACGGACAAAAAAAGCCCGCCGTGTTGCGACGGCGGGCCGGAATTACAAGGTCCGATGCCTCAGGCGTGATCGCATTCGGCCAGGAAAGTCAGCAATTCCTCGCGCAGGCGGTAATAGTCCGGGTGTTCGAGCAGCATCTTGCGCGAACGCGGGCGCGGCAGGTCGACTTCGAGAATCTTGCCGACCTTGGCGCGCGGACCGTTGGTCATCATCACCACGCGGTCGGCGAGCAGGATGGCCTCGTCGACGTCGTGGGTGATGACCATGGCGGTCAGCTTCTCGCGGCTCCAGACGTCCATCAGGACCTCCTGCAGTTCCCAGCGGGTCAGCGAATCGAGCATGCCGAACGGCTCGTCGAGCAGCAGCAGCTTGGGCGACAGCGCGAAGGCGCGAGCGATGCCGACCCGCTGCTTCATGCCGTTCGACAATTCCGCCGCCTTCTTGCCCATCGCATCGGCCAGGCCGACGCGACTCAGGAAGTGAGTGACGATGTCGCGCCGCTCGGCTTTGGAGGCGTGCGGATAGACCTGTTCGACGCCGAGCGCCACGTTTTCGTAGGCGCTCAGCCAGGGAATCAGGCTCGGCGCCTGGAAGACGATGCCGCGGTCCGGCCCGGCCGAATCGATTTCGCGGTTGTCGAGCAGAACGACGCCTTCGCTGATCTCGTTGAGGCCGGCGACCATCGACAGCACCGTCGACTTGCCGCAGCCGGAGTGGCCGATGACCGAGACGAATTCGCCCTTCTTCATGCGCAGGTCGAATTTCTCGACGACGGTCAGCGGCCCCTTCTTGGTCGGATAGATCTTCGACACCTGCGAGAACTCGACGTAGCGGTCGTGGTGCGGCAAGACCTTGACGTCGACATCCCTGGTCGCCCCCGGCCGCAACTGGGCCAGACTTTCCGCGTATTCGGCGCTCGTGTTCGGCAGCACCTTGGGCAGCGGCACGACATTGCCGGCATCGCCCGCCTGCTCGGCGCCGACCTTCATCAGGTACTCGGTGACTTCCTTGCGCAGGCGCTTGAATTCCGGATCGTGGTTCATCGCCGTGCGGTCGCGCGGCCGCGCCAGGCGGACCTCGAATTCCGGCCCGAAGGTCGCCCCCGGCCCGGGATTGAGCGGAATGATGCGGTCGGCCATCAACAGGCCTTCGTCAACGTCGTTGGTGATCAGGATGACGGTCTTCTTCTCCTGTTCCCAGATGCGCAGGATTTCGTCCTGCAGGTTGCCCCGGGTCAGCGCGTCGAGCGCCGACAACGGCTCGTCGAGGAGCAGGATTTCCGGATTGGCCGACAAGGCGCGCGCCACGTTGACCCGCTGGCGCATGCCGCCGGACAACTCGGCCGGACGGCGGTCGATGGCGTGGGTCAGGCCGACCATCTCGATGTACTTCTCGGTCCGCGCCTGGCGTTCGGCGGCCGAAATATCGGGAAAAATCTGGTTGACCGCAAGATCCACGTTCTGGCGCACGGTCATCCACGGCATCAGCGAATAGTTCTGGAAGACGACGCCGCGATCCGGCCCGGGGCCGGCCACCGGCTGCCCCTTGAGACGGATCTCGCCGCGGTCGGCGGCAATCAGGCCGGCGATCAGCGAAATCAGCGTCGTCTTGCCGCTGCCGGAGAAGCCGACGATGGCGACGAATTCACCTTCGCGGATGCTCAGGTTGATGTCCTTGAGCACCTCAGTGGTCTGCTTGCCGCTGCCATACGACTTCGACAAGCCGGTGATTTCGAGGAAGGCAGCCGCAGCCGCCTCCTCGACCACCGGCGCGGGCACCAGCATTTCTTCCTTCATGACGGGGAGTCCCATGTTCATCTCCTAGGCTCAGGCGGCTTCGCCGAAGCTGACCAGTTGCTGCAGGGTGGCCATCATGCGGTCGAGCAGGAAGCCGACAAAGCCGATGGTGAACACGGCGACCATGATGCGGCCGAGCGAGTGCGAGCTGCCGTTCTGGAACTCGTCCCAGACGAACTTGCCGAGACCCGGGTTCTGGGCCAGCATTTCGGCGGCGATCAGCACCATCCAGCCCACACCGAGGGCAAGGCGCAAGCCGGTAAAGATCAGCTTGAGCGACGAGGGCAGGACGATCTTGGTCACCTTGGTCCAGGCCGACAGGCGCAGCACCTTGGAAACGTTCATCAGGTCCTTGTCGATCGAGGCGACGCCGACCGCGGTGTTGATCAGCGTCGGCCACAGCGAGCACAGGGTCACGGTGATCGCCGAGACGATGAAGGATTTCTCGAACATCGGGTTGTCGGAGACGTAGATCGCGCTGATCACAATGGTGACGATGGGCAGCCAGGCGAGCGGCGAGACCGGCCGGAAAATCTGGATCAGCGGATTGATGGCAATCTGGAAGGTACGCGACAGGCCGCACAGGATACCGAGCGGAATAGCCACCACGGTGCCGATGAAGAAACCGGTGAACACCGTATAGAGGCTGGTCACGATCTGGTCGAGGTAGGTCCGCTTGCCGGTCCAGTTGCGCATCGTCACGTCGGCCTTGGGATCTTCGGCCAGCGCTTCGGCGACGCGTTGCTTCTGCCGCTCGTAGAAGGCGGCTTCCTTTTCGCGCTCGGCGTAGTGATCGGCAACCAGGCCCTTGGCTTCTTCCAGCACCTGCGCCGGCCCCGGAATCTCGCCCAGGCTGGTCTGTACGCCGGACGCCAGCACGCTCCAGATGCTCAGGAAGATGGCGAAAGCCATGATCGGCACGCCGATCTGGAGCAGGATTTCGCGCAGTTGCTCACGCGGATCCTCGCCGGCGGCCAGGCGCACGAACGGGACGAACCACGTGAGTCCCGTCTTGGTAAAGAAATTTGCAAGTTGATTCATTTTGGTCACCTGTCATTCGCGCACTGCGCGAACTGTTCTCTTGTTCAAAAACTTCCCCGTGACGGACGGCCGGCCGGTCAAGGCCCGCCGCCCCGGGTTTGCACTTACTTGACTGTGGCCTTGCCCTTCAAGCCGATCTTCAGGCTGTCGATGTATGCGTTCGGCTTGGAACCGTCATAGGCGATGCCATCGATGAAGTCCTTCTGCACTGGCTTGAAGCCGGTTTCCTTGTCGAAGTCGGGGAAATCGGAAGCCTTCATCTTGCCTTCGGCGATCAGTTCCTTGGCCGCAGTAGCGTAGATATCCGGGCGATAGACCTTCTTGGCCATGTCCTTGTACCAGGCGTCCGGCTTGAATTCCGGAATCTGGCCCCAGCGGCGCATCTGGGTCAGGTACCAGATGGCATCCGAGTAGTACGGATAGGTCGCGTTGTAGCGGAAGAAGACGTTGAAGTCCGGCACCGGCCGCACATCGCCCTTCTCGTACTCGAAGGTGCCGGTCATGCTGTTGTCGATGACGTTGACGTCAGCCCCGACGTAGTTGGACTTCGAGATCATCTTCGAAGCTTCCTTGCGGTTCTTGTTGTTCTCGGCATCCAGCCAGTAGGCGGCGCGAATCATCGCCTTGACCACGGCCTTGTGGGTGTTCGGGTACTTGTCGTTCCATTGCTGGGTGACGCCGAAGACCTTTTCCGGGTTGTTCTTCTGGA
Organism: Gammaproteobacteria bacterium; assembly: GCA_018828385.1. GTDB lineage: Bacteria > Pseudomonadota > Gammaproteobacteria > Burkholderiales > Rhodocyclaceae > Azonexus. The sequence goes on from JAHJVE010000007.1 coordinate 275,435, forward strand.
TTTCGTAGTCGGTGATCACCGGTGCGCCGATGCCCTTGAACACGGCCTGCTGGTTCCACGGCTCGCCGACGCAATAACCGTCGATGGTGCCGGCTTCCATGGTGGCCGGCATTTGCGGCGGCGGGGTCACCGAGATCAGCACGTCGGCGCCGATGTTGCCGGAGGTATCGCCCTTGGCCGGCGCGTAGTAACCCGGATTCAGGCCGCCGGACGCCAGCCAGTAGCGCAGTTCGTAGTTGTGGGTGGACACCGGGAAGACCATGCCCATCTTGAACGGCTTGCCTTCCTTCTTGTAGTCGTCGACGACGGCTTTCAGGGCCTCGGCCTTGACCGGATGCACCGGCTTGCCGTCCGGCTGCTTGGCCAGCTTGGCCTTGAGCTTGGCCATCACCGCGTTGGAAACGGTGATCGCGTTGCCGTTGAGGTCCATGCTGAAGGCGGTGATGACATCGGCCTTGGTACCGTAGCCGATGGTCGCGCCGATCGGCTGGCCGGCCAGCATGTGGGCGCCGTCGAGTTCGCCGGAAATCACGCGGTCGAGCAGGACCTTCCAGTTGGCCTGGGCTTCGAGCGTAACGAACAGGCCTTCGTCCTCGAAGTAACCCTTCTCGTAGGCGACGGCCAGCGGCACCATGTCGGTCAGTTTGATGAAGCCGAACTTGAGATCGGGCTTTTCGACCTTGGCCTTGGCAGCCATGGCCGGCGTGGCGACGGCAAAAGCCGCGATCACGGCCGTCGTGAGCAAACCGCGGGCCAGGCGAGCGGTGGGCATTACCAGGGCTTTCGTCTTCAGATGCTTTTTCATGGACCTGCTCCTATTAAAGAAATCGTTTCAAACCAGTGCGCTCGCTGCCTGGACGGCAAACGAAGCGGCATAACCCCGAGGGTCGGAACCATCCCAGCGCACGCCGTCGATCAGACAGCTGCTGCGCATGGGAGAAGAAGGAAGGGCGACGCCGACTTGTTCGGCGGCCTGCCGGTAGATGTCGAGGCGATTGACCCGCTTGGCCACCGCCAGGTAATCGGGATGCTCGTCGAGCAAACCCCAGCGTTTGTGCTGGGTCATGAACCACATGCCGTCCGACAGGTAGGGGAAATTCACTGCCCCGTCGGCGAAGAATTTCATGCACTTCTTGTCGTCCCAGCTCTTGCCCAGGCCGTTTTGGTAGCGGCCCAGCATGCGCGCCGCGATGACCTCGGTATCGGTATCGACATAGGCCGGCAATGCAATGACTTCGGCCGTCTTGCGCTTGTTGGCCAGCGAGGCGTCGATCCAGCGGCTGGCTTCGAGCACGGCGGCGACCAGCGCCCGGGCCGAGTTCGGATGGCGATCGGCCCAACTGGCCGTCGTCGCCAGCACTTTTTCCGGATGGTCGGCCCAGATGTCCTGCGAACTCGCTACCGAAAAGCCGATGCCGTCGATGATCGCCCGGTTGTTCCACGGCTCGCCGACGCAGCAGCCATCCATCCGCCCCTGGCGCATGTTGGCGACCATCAGCGGTGGCGGCACGGTGATCGTCTTGACGTCGTGCAGCGGATTGATGCCGTGGCTGGCCAGCCAGTAGTACAGCCACATGGCGTGGGTGCCGGTCGGGAAGGTCTGGGCGAAGGTGTATTCGCGCTCTTGCCGGGCGACCAGGGCGGCCAGACTGGCACCGTCGGTGACGCCGGCGTCGCGCAACTGGCTGGACAGCGTGATGCCCTGCCCGTTCTGGTTGAGCCCCATGAGGATGGCCATGTCCTTCTTCGGACCGCCGATGCCGAGTTCGACGCCATAGACCATGCCGTACAAGGTATGCGCCGCATCCAGTTCGCCGCTGACCAGCTTGTCGCGCACCGCAGCCCAGGAATTTTCCTTGCTCGGCACGATCTTGATGCCGTGCTTCTCGTCGAAGCCGTTGACCGCCGCCATGACGACCGAAGCGCAGTCGGTGAGCGGCATGAAGCCGATCCTGAGCGTCTTCTTCTCCGGCGCATCCGATGCGGATGGGCCTATCGCTGCGTTGGTGTCCGCTGATCCGGGCATCATTTTCTCCGTTGCAACAAGGGCGAGGGAAACGCGGAAGCAAGGTGAAGCACTGCAATCCGTTTCGCCATCGACCTTCAAAATAAAAAAAGCGTCACACCCGCATCACCTTTCGGCAGATGGGATGGACGCCTTTGTCCGTGACCCGGCCCACACTGGCCTGGTCCTCACAGACATCATTGCAATGGTCGTGCCAGGACTAGTTATTTCGGACTAGTACATTTTAACTACTTATTTTTCAGTAACTTAGCAACGCTTGTTTGGTGGCTTCCGCTTGGCAAGCGATGCACTGTTGCGGTGCAACAGGCCGGATTCCCGCACAGCCTTAGAGCAGCACCCGCGCCATGTCGATGACGTCGCGCGCCACCTTGGCCATCGACTGCCCCCGCTCCATGGCCAGTTTGCGCATGGCGTGATAGGCGGCATCCTCGTCGAGGCCACGCGCCTTCATGAGCACGCCCTTGGCCTTGTCGACCAGCTTGCGGTCGGTGAGTTTCTGGGAAATTTCGTCGAGTTCGCGGCGCAAGGCTTGCGTATCGTCAAAACGGGCACGCGCCACTTCGACGATAGGCTTGATCCGCTTCGGGTCGAGACCATCGACGATATAGGCTGAAACCCCGGCCTTGACAGCATCGCGTATGGTTTCCTGGCCGTCTTCCTGGGTAAAGATGACGACCGGCCGCGGCATGTCCTTGTTCATCGCCGCCAGGTTTTCCAGCGTGTCGCGGCTGGGGCTGTCGGTGTCGATCAGGATCACGTCCGGTTGCAACTTTTCGACTTCGGCCGTGAGATTTTCGGCGTCGGCCAGGATGGCCGCCACCTGATAGCCGGCCAGCGCCAGGCCGGCGCAGATTTCGCCGGCACGGGAGCGCGATTCATCAATGACTAGAACGGTAAGCATGGTGCCTACCTAGCAAGCTACAGGCCAGCGACCTCGAGCGCCGCCGTTGCCATGGCCTGAACCACCAGTTCGTGCTCGCCGATGGCGTTGCCGAGCGAAAATTCGACATTTGGATAGGTCGACCGTAGCGTTTCGATCATCTCCGGCGTTTCCTTCTTCAAGTGCCCGCCACGAGCGACGAACATCGGCATGACGACGATCCTGTCCGCCCCCTGGGCGACGAGTCCGGCCACGCAGTCGGCCAGATTGGGGGCCATGAATTCCAGAAAGGCCAGTTCGACGGGCACCTGACTCATGCGCTGGCGAACAGCAGCCTGGACACGGCGCATCGGGTTGGCCCATTCCGGGTCGCGGGCGCCGTGGGCGAAGAGGATGAGGGCTGTGGTCATGGTTCGTGTCTCGTTGAATTGGGGGATTATCCGGCCCTCACACCGGGAAAGCCAGACGAAAAGCGGCTCACCCCGGCTTTCGGCGGCAAACCAGCAAGAGCAGGGTCAACAGGCAGAAAGCGGCCCCGGCGTAGAAGGTATAAGCCGCGCCGTAGACATCCCACAGCAAACCGGCACAGAGGCTGGCCAGCAACATGGCGAACCCACTGGTCAGATTGAAAAAACCGAAAGCCGTTCCACGTAAATCGGCCGGCGCCGTATCGGCCACCATCGTCGCCAGCAGCCCTTGCGTCATGCCCAGATGCACGCCCCACAGCGCCACGCCGCCGAGCACCACGGCCCAGTGCGCGCTGCTCGCCAGGACGAGATCGGCAGCGATCAGGACAAGCAGGCCAATCGCCAGCAACCGGGTGTGGCTGACCCGATCCGACAACTTGCCGAACGGGTAGGCTGCCAGCGAATACACGATGTTCATGGCGACCATGACCAGGGGAATGAGCGCCAGCGCCATGCCCCCCTGCTCCGCCCGGAGGACCAGAAATGCTTCGCTGAAACGGGCCAGGGTAAACAGCCCGCCGACCGCCACCACCCACCAGTACGGCGAACCGAGCCGGCGCAGATTGGCCCGCGTGACCGGGTTGCGCCGCGCCGTCTGCACCGGCCGGTCCGGCTCATGGACGCCGAAGACCAGCACGGCGACGGCGAGCAGGCCGGGAATGACCGCCACCCAGAAGACGGCGCGAAAGTCATCGTCCCACAGCAGCATCAAGCCGACGGCCAGCAAGGGCCCGACAAAGGCGCCAATGGTATCGAGCGACTGACGCAAACCGAATGCCGCCCCGCGCAATTCCGGCGGCGCAATGTCGGCGACCAGCGCATCGCGCGGCGCCCCACGGATGCCCTTGCCGATGCGGTCGGCCAGGCGGGCGGCGAAGACGAGGCCGGTGGTCGAGGCCAGCGCAAACACCGGCTTGCTCAGCGCCCCGAGGGCATAGCCGAATACCGCCAGCCCCTTGCGTTTGCCGAGGTAGTCGCTGAGCGCCCCGGAAAACACCTTGACGATCAGCGCCGTCGCCTCGGCCAACCCTTCGATGACGCCGACCACCAGCGCGCTCGCCCCGAGCGTGCCGACCATGAACAGCGGCAGCAGGCTGTGGATCATCTCGGAGGAAATATCCATGAGCAGGCTGACGAAGCCGAGCATCCAGATGCCGCGTGGCATCCGGGTCGTGGTTGGCAGACGGGACGTGGGGTCGCTCATGGCGGCGGTAGCGTCAAAGGAAGAGGGAAATGCCAGCTTAAGCGAAGCCCTGCCCGGCGACCATCCTTTCGATTTTGGCCAAAATTTCCGGTTGACCGTAGGACTCGACCTGGGGAGGCAAGGGAAAACACCAATGAGGGAAACCCGGATTGACGGCTGGGCCTGGCGGGACAAAATCGGAGCCTGCCTGTGCCATGGCACGGGTTTGGAGGAGTTCGGACGCAGCACCTGACCGAGGGAGAAATAATGCAAAAATTCATCAGCTTGTATGCAATTCTGGGGGCCGCGCTGTGGTCAGTCGGGGGGCCGTCATGGGCCGAGCCGCAAACCATCAAGATCGGCATCGTCGGCCCGCTCAGCGCGAAATCGTCGGAGGACATGGGGCTGAGCATTGTCGGCGGGGCCAAGGTCTATCTTGCCGACGTCAACACGACGGGCGGGATATTGGGGCGCCAGGTTGAACTAGTCATCCGCGACGACCAGGCCAAGCCGGAGATCGGTGTCGCCATCGCCCGGGAACTGGTGGACAAGGAAAAGGTGGTCGCCGTCGTCGGCTTCGCCAATACCGGGGTCGCCTTGCCGTCGGCCAAGGTGCTGCAGGAGGCGAAAATTCCGCTCATCGTGAGCGGCGCAACCGGAGCGACAATTACCCGTTCGTTCATGCCGCCCGCCTATCCGGTCAGCTACGTGTTCCGCACCTCGGCCAGCGACGCACTGCAACCGGTGGTCATCCTCGACGACGTGATCGACCGGCGCAAACTGGGCCGGATTGCGTTGCTGCACGACGAGTCGCCCTACGGCCAGTTCGGCCGGCAAAGCGTGCTGGCCGAGCTTGAACGACGCCAGCTCAAACCGGTCGCGGTGGCGAGCTTCAAGGTCGGCGAAACCGATATGAGAGCGCAATTGCAGCAGGTCAAGGAGAGTGGCGCCGACGTCATCGTCATGTACTGCCTGGGGGCCGATGCGGCGACGCTGGTCAAGACGGCCGAGAAAGCGAATCTCAAATTGCCGATGGTCGGGCCATGGACCTTGTCCCAGAAAACATTCATCGACCAGGCGGGAAAGAGCGCCGAAGGGGCGCGGACAGCGGTGACTTTCGTTGAAAGCGAGCTGAGTTCGGTGAAGAGCCAGTTCTCGCTCAATTACCGAAAGATCAACAAAGTCAGCCGAATTCCATCGGCGGTGGCAGCGGCCCAGACCTACGATGCGCTACGCCTGCTCTCGCTGGCCATCTTCCAGGCCAACTCGACGGAAGGGCCGGAGATTCAGGCGGCGCTCGAAAATTTACGCTACAAGACCTCGTCGACCGTCGTCTCGCGCTACGCCAGGCCGTTCACCCCAACCGACCACGAGGCGGTCGCCGGGAACATGGTCATCATGGGCGAGATTCGCAACGGACAAGTCACTTACGCCTACAAGGAAGATGCCAGCAGCTCGGCGATGATGCGGACCAAATCGCCTGCCAGATAACAGGCTAGAACCTTGAAACCGGGTTCTTTAACGCATCAAAATCAGCCATAAAATCAGGTTGACCGTAAGCGACACCGCCGCCACGAGCTTCCAGAACCGCAGCGGATTGCGCTCGATCAGCGCTTGCCGGCCCGGCGCCACGATGGGCCGGGTGGCGCCGCGCTCGAGGGCGAGGACGAATTCCTCGGCCGTCTCGAAGCGATCTTTTGCTTCGCGGGCGACGGCCTTGAGCAGGATATTTTCGAGCCAACCGGGAATTTCCGGGCGCCAGCGGGTCGGCCGGGCCGGCTCGCCGAATTTCGGCGTCTGGAAAGGCTCGATTTCGCCGTAGGGATATTTGCGCGTCAGCAGGTGGTAGAGCGTCACGCCGGCAGCGTAGAGGTCGTAGCCGGGCTGCGGCTCGGGGCTGTCGAACAGTTCCGGCGCCATGTAGGACGGCGTGCCGGCCTGACCGATCGGGTCGTCGGCCTGGCGTTCGGCGAGGCTGATGGCGACGCCGAGATCAAGGAGGCGCAGCACGCCATCCTGGCCGAGGTGGATGTTGTCGGTCTTGATGTCGCGATGCACGATGTCGAGGCGGTGCAAGGCGCCTATCGCCTTGAGCAGCGCGATGCCGAGGCGGACGACTTCGCCGGCCGGGAAATGCTGGCCGGCGTCGAGCCGGGCCTGTAGCGTCGCCCCGGCGTGCCAGGTCATGAGGTAGTAGAGGCAGCTGCGCTGTTCGGCCGGCACGACTTGCGGGAAAAAGGGCGAGACGACGCGTTTGGCCCGCCATTCCTCCATGAGCAGGGCGGCGATCGCGCCCTGGTCGCCCTCCATCGCCGGTTGCAGGGTTTTCAAAACCAGCAGCTGGCCATTGCGCAGATTGCGCACGCGGTAGAGCAAGGTTTCGCGCGAATCGTGCAGCACCTCCTCGACGACCAGGCCGTCGAGTTCATGCCCGACTTTGAGGCGATGCGGCAGAGGCAGGCTGGCCGCGCTTTCCAGGCTGTCGCGCAGGCTTTCCGGCGGCAGGCCGAGGACATCGACGACCACCGCCGTCGCGTTGTCGTGGCCGCCCTGGGCCAGCGCCAGGCTGGTCAGCGCGGCGGCAGCCCCCTGCGGCTCGGGATGGTCGAGCAGCACCTCGGCCATCAGGGCGTCGGGCAGGATGCCCCAGACACCGTCGGAAACGAGCAGAAAACGGTCGCCGACGGCCAGTTCGCCGTCGGCAAAATCGAGCAGGACGCGCGGGTCGAGGCCGATGGCGCGCGACAGCACGTTGTTGAGTTCCGGGTGTTCCCAGGTGTGATCGACCGTCATCTGCTGCAGGCGGCCTTCGCTCTGCCGGTAGATGCGGCTGTCGCCGATGTGCGCCGTGACGAAGCGTCGGCCGCGCAGGACGAGCACCGAGAGGGTTGTCGCCATGCCGGCCAGCTCGGCGTTGCGGCTGCCCTCGGCGATGACCCAGCGGTTGAGCGCCGTGGTCACCGTTTCGATGGCCCGCGGCACGCCCCAGGTGTCGGGCGTCGCGAAATAGTCGGAGAGCAGGCCGCGCACGGTATATTCGGACGCCTCGCGGCCGCCCTTGTGGCCGCCGATGCCGTCGGCCACAGCGGCGACGACGCCCTTGTTTTCGAGCTCCAGCCCCTCCGGCGTGGCGACGCCGCAAAAGTCCTCGTTCCGCTCGCGCGGGCCGGTCAGCGAGGCGTGACCGATGGCTAGTTGCAGCCTGTTTTTCGACGGGATATCCATGGCCGTCATGTTACGCCGCCTCGCCGCCGCCGGCAGGCATCAGCCACGCACCAGACTTTCGTAGCGGCCGGTCAGGCTGTCCATGATTTCGAGAATCCGCTCGCTGGTCGTCGCCACGTTGCGGGCGGCGATTTCCCGGATCGACTCCCGACCATTCAGCGCCTGCTCGAAAAACAGCCACTGGATGTTGGCCAGTTCCAGTTCGGTGCGAATAGCCGCATTGTTCTGCGGCGCCGCATTCAATTCGGCCATCGCCGCGACGAATTCGCGCCGCGCCGTGCCGAGCTCGTCCCGCAGGCCGTTCGAATCAAGGCCGGACTGCTCGAACAGGAAACACTTGGCCATGCGCTGGGACAGCATGCGTTGGCGTCCGGAAATATTGACCAGGTGACCGGCGCTGTTGGCCGCGTATTTTTCGTAGAGCACGGTCAAGGCATGGGCGGCGCGCAGGGTATTTTCCGACTCGGCCAGCACCAGCCGGGCATTTTCCGCCGAACGCGGTCGGGACAACACCTCACGATAGAGCTGCCAGGCGGCATTCAGGGCAAGCAGCGCGCTGTGGATACCCTCCGTCGGCGCCAGTGTCTTCAGTTCGCTTAGCTGCGCCTCGAACAGGCGACGTGAGCTATCGATCAAAAGGCCCGCGCGTTCCGGCATCACCCCGGCCGCTTGCATCGCGTAGGCCTTGGCCATGCGCTGCGACAACATGCGCTGGCGACCGGCCTTATTGATCGCGGCGCCGACGCCCAGCCCGCTGGTCGGTTTGGCCTCGTTCAGGGCAAATGCCGGGGAAGCCAGCAGCCCCCCGGCGGCACAGAGCAGAAATGTTCTTCTCTTCATGGCAGACGTCGGCTGGCGATCAGATCTTGGCGGCGGTCAGGTGGCTGGCGCCCCAGGTCGTGCGCCAGCGGGTCTTGACGCTGGTCAGGCCGATCAGCGCGAAGACGGCGAGGCCGGCGAAGATGAGGAAGCCGGCCTGGTAGGTCCCGGTCAGTTGCTTCGAGTAACCGAGGCTGGAGGCCAGGTAGAAACCGCCGACGCCACCGGCCATGCCGACCAGGCCGGTCATCACGCCGATTTCCTTGCGGAAGCGTTGCGGCACGAGCTGGAACACCGCACCGTTGCCCATGCCCAAAGCCAGCATGGCGCCGACGAAAGCGGCCAGCGCCATCCACGCCTCGGGCAGGCCGAAGCTGACGATGGCGAGGAAGATGGCAGCGAAGACGTACATCACCGACAGCGATTTGACACCGCCGATGCGGTCGGCCACGTTGCCGCCAATCGGCCGCACCAGCGAACCGGCGAAGACGCAACCGGCGGTGAAAAAGCCGGCCATCTTCGGATCGAGGCCGTACTGGGTGTTGAAGTAGATGACCAGCGACGAAGCCAGGCCGACGAAGCCGCCGAAGGTGACCGAGTAGAAGAACATGAACCACCAGGCATCCTTGTCCTTCAAGACCTTGAGGTATTCGGCGAAGGTCTTGGGCGGCGGCGCATCCGGCGCGTCCTTGGCGAGGAAGCAGAAGGCGATCAGCACGATGACCAGCGGAATCAGGACGATGCCGAAAACGTTGGTCCATCCGAAAGCGGCAGCCAGACCCGGCGCGAACAGCGCCGCCAGCGCCGTGCCCGAGTTGCCGGCGCCGGCAATGCCCATCGCCGTGCCCTGGTGCTCGGCCGGATACCAGCGCGAGGCGAGCGGCAAGGCGGCGGCGAAGGAGGCACCGGCGACGCCGAGGAAGAGACCGAGGATCAGCACTTCGCCGTAGGAATGGACGCCGACTTGCCAGGCGTAAGCCATGGCGGCAATGACGATGACCTGACCGATGATCGCTGCCTTCTTGGGCGACAGACGATCAACCAGAATACCCATGATGATGCGCAGCAAGGCGCCGGCCAGCACCGGGGTGGCCACCATCATGCCCTTTTCGGCATGGCTCAAACCGAGATCCTTGGCAATGCCGACGCCGAGCGGGCCGAGGATGACCCAGACCATGAAAGCGAGGTCGAAATAAAGGAAGGCAGCGAGCAGGGTCGGCGTATGGCCGGCCTGCAGGAATGATTTCTTGTCCATTTTGGGTAATTTTCCGGGTTGACCGTGGGTACGGTCGTTGAGGGGGATCGCTTGTTTCAGCGCATGGCGTCGTCGCCATCAGCCCACCCTCGTTGGCGGAAAATCGCTGTGATGTCCTTACGTTGCAAGTGGCGTGCCAAGGCAACGAAGCACCAATTTATGAGGACACGAGGAAATCAACGCAGAAATCACGCACCAAAAGTGAGCGCACATTTCCATTGCGGTGCGACATTTGGGGTGTGGGAGGGGGCCATGAAGCCAGGCCCCCGGGGCAAACCATGGGCAAGCCGACGAAGAGACGCGACGGTCTTTCGTCGCCGGCGCCCGCTCAAAACCCCTGCCGGAGTGGCAACAGCAACAGCTACTTCGGGAAACTAGATCAGGATGTAACGATGGCAGTGAGATTCGCTGGCCAGTGCGTTCACGGCCTCTTCAACGGGAATCTGGACCAGGCTGACCGACCACTGCCGACGATCCGCGCAATGCATCACGGGCAGCTCGGCCCGGGCGCCGCGTTGATCGGCCCCGACCGCGGCACTCGATTCGATGCGCAGGTGGACTTCGGGGGTTTCCAGCCAGGCCACCAGGCCTTTCAACAACTTGTCCGGCGACAGCTCCTGTTCGGCCAGGACAAATTCAGTTGCCTGATCCGCGTCTGCCGCCGCGGCATTGGCCCGGTTTGCGATATTCCACTCTGCCTTGGGGATCTTCCCCCGGTGGCGCAGGGTATCGACGTGCGCCCGGAATTGGCCCAACAGACGATGCAGACAGGAGTTGCGCAGGCTTTCCCGGCAGTACTCCTCGCTGTGGCCGATGCTGCGAACGGTGTGGTCGGCAAATTGCAGCCCCGGCTCATGGCCTGCCATCACCTTCTCGCGACACCCGAGCAGAGCGAAAAATTCGAGATTGCCGTCCCTGGCCAGCGCGGGCAGGAAGTCTCGCACCTCGATACTGCGGCCCAGGGCGGCCATGACGTCGTCGCGGGACGGAAAGACCGTCTGGACAAAGGGATTGTTGCCGGGGTCGCTGGCCGAAATTTCGAACGGACCGGGGATGGCCTGAATCTGCTGGTGGTAATACAACTCGGCGGAATGCAGGGCCTGCGCCAGGATGGGTTCGAAATTGTCCGCCTCGGCGATCGACGGCCCCAGCGCAGCAACGACCTTCTCGACAAAGCGGTGGGTCGGTGACAAGGCGCGCGGGCCGCGAACAAGGCCACTGAGCTTGTTGAAAAACATCGTGGAACCCTCCCAAAAAAGAACATTGGAATATTAACTCCGTTTTGGCGGCGGGGGACCACGATCGATGCGAGCAGCATTCGCAGCCCAGGGCTCCCGTGTCATTTCATTTTTGTGCCTTTTTCCCGGTTGACCGTAGCATTCGTGAATCAACCAAAGCGAGCGGCGCTGACAACGACAAGCGCCAGCATGAGCATGAAGGAAACGCTTTTCCAGAAAATCACCGGGTGGCGCTCGATCAGCGGCGGGCGGGTCTTGTTCAGGAAGTCCTGGTTCGGGTGGTGGAGATCGAAGACGAACTCGGACAGCTCTTCGTAGCGGGCCAGGGGATCGGGTTCGACGGCCTTGCGGATGGCGGCATCGACCCAGGCCGGGATGTCGCGCTCTTCGTTGAGCACGCTTTGATAGGCGAGCTTTTTCTGCGCCGCCCGGGTCCGCGTCTTGGCCGCTTCGACACCGTAGGGCAGTTTGCCTGAAAGCATCTGGTAGGCGATGACGCCGAGCGAGTAGATGTCGGAACGCGCCGAGCCGTTTTCGCCGAGGAAGTATTCCGGGGCGGCGTAGGCGGCTGAGCCGAGCAGGTTGATCTGCTCGATCGGGGTGGCGATTTCCATGACACCGGCCACCCGGGTGGCGCCGAAATCGATGATCTTCACGGTGCCGGTGCCGTCGATCATGATGTTGTCCGGCTTCAGATCCTGATGCACCATTTCGAGGCGGTGGAAGGCCTGCAGGCCCTTGGCGATCTGTTCGACGAGGCCGCGCACGCTGGCCAGGTCGGGCTTGGGGTTGTCGATCATCCACTGGGCCAGGGTCTGGCCTTCGATGTATTCACTGACGACGTAGATGTAGTGGCGCTGGCGCGTTTGCGAGCACGGTTTCAGCACATGCGGGCTGTTGATGCGTTTGGCGATCCACTCTTCCATCAGGAAGCGTTCGAGATAGGCCGGGCTGTCGCGCTGGTCGACCGACGGCGTCTTGATGACGACGCGCTGGCCGGTCTCGCCGTCGACCGCGAGGTAGATGTGGCTGCGGCTGCTGATCCTGATTTCGCGGACGATCTCGTAGCCTTCGAAGCGCATGCGCGCCTCCAGCCGTGGCGGAAAGGGCAGCGCCGAAAGCTGCCGGTACATTTCGTTGGATTCGGGGCTGGGCAAGCCGTCGATGCGGACGATCTGCAGGGTCAGGTTGTCGCCGCTGCCCCGCTGGTAAGCCTCGTCGCAAATCGCCCGCGCGGCTTCGTCGAGCCGGTCGTCGCAAGCGGTGATGGCCGCCGCCACGAAGCTGGCGTCGGTATGCTCGTAGACGCCGTCGGTGGCCAGCACCAGCAGGTCGCCGACTTCGAGCGGCAGGGCAAGGTAGTCGATCTCGACCTTGCGGTCCATGCCCAGGGCGCGGGCCAGATAGGTTTCCTGCGACGAGATGCGGACGCGATGATCCTCGGTCAGTTGTTCCAGCTTGCCGCCGCGCAGCCGATAGATGCGCGCATCGCCGACATGGAAGAGGTGGGCGGTGGTCGACTTGATGACCACGCCGCTGAAGGTGCACACGTAACCGCGTTCGCGCTCGTACCGATGCTGACTCTGCTGGGTCTGGGCATGCAGCCAGGAGTTGATGGCGACCAGCACGTGCTCGACCGAGGTCTTGACCGACCAGGCGTCCGACGTGCAGTAGTAATCGTCGAGCAACGCCGTCACCGCCGCCTGCGCCGCCTCCTGGCTGACCGCGCTGCTGCTGACGCCGTCGGCCAGCCCCAGCGCAACGCCCTTGGCGGTCAGCTGCGGCTCGCGGGGCACCAGGGCGCCGTGGAAATCCTGGTTGATGTCCTTGCGTCCGGCCGCGGAATGCTGGCCGATGGATACCTTCAGTTGCTGGTTCATGACGAATCCGGGGGGTGAAGTAAAAAAACCCCTGACCGTAACGATCAGGGGTTTCGACTTTACCGCAGGCGCATCAGGCCATGGCGCGCTTCGGGGCGGTCTTGTAGTGGGTCGAGTACAGCGTGGCGCCGACGAAGGTCAGGCCGCCGACCAGGTTGCCGAGGACGGTCGGGATCTCGTTCCAGATGAAGTAGTCCATCAGCGTGAAGTTGCCACCCAGCATCAGGCCCGACGGGAACAGGAACATGTTGACGATGGAGTGCTCGAAGCCCATGTAGAAGAAGACCAGGATCGGCATCCACATCGCCAGGATCTTGCCCGAGACCGTGGTGGACATCATCGCGGCGACAACACCGGTCGATACCATCCAGTTGCACATCACGCCGCGGATGAACAGGGTCAGCATGCCGGCGGCACCGTGCGCGGCATAGCCGATGGTGCGGCTTTCACCGATCACGCCGAGCTTCTGGCCGACGGCGTTGGGCGCCTCGGTGAAGCCGAAGGTGACGATGATGGCCATGAACAGGGCCACGGTCAGCGCGCCGCCGAAATTGCCGAAGAAGACCAGCGTCCAGTTGCGCATGACGCCGCCCCAGGTGCAGCCCGGGCGCTTGTCGATGACGGCCAGCGGGGCCAGCGTGAACACGCCGGTCAGCAGGTCGAAGCCGAGCAGATACAGCATGCAGAAGCCGACCGGGAACAGCAGCGAACCGATCAGGTGGTTGCCGGTATTGGTGGCGACGGTCACCGCGAAGGCCGCGGCCAGCGCGAGAATGGCGCCGGCCATGTAGGCGCGGATCAGCGTATCGCGAGTGGACATGAAGATTTTCGACTCGCCTGCGTCGACCATTTTGGTTACGAACTCTGTTGGAGCTAAGTAGGCCATGCTATTTCCCCTGTGGTTTAAAAAAACGGTATGGATCTTTTTTTAGACGGCGAGATAAACATCGCCGTTGTCGACCTTGATTTCGAATTTGGTGCACGAACCGACATCCGGCGCTACGGCCTGGCCGTCCTCAAGACCGATGTTCCAGCCATGCAGCGGACAGGTGACGCGTTTGCCGTGGACGATGCCTTGCGACAACGGCCCGTTCTTGTGCGGGCATTTGTCGTGAATGGCGAAAACCTCGTCATCCGAGGTACGGAAGACGGCGATGTCGCCGCCGGTGGCCGGCTTGACGACGCGCGAGCCGAGTTGAGGGATGTCTTCCAGCTTGCAGATCAGTTTCCAGTTGCTCATTTTTTTGTCCTCGGTTTTCAGGCTTCAACCTTGATGGGGATAAATTGCTTGATGGGGCCCTCTTCGCGCGACGTTGCCCACGGGTCCTTGGCATCCTTCAGCGAGTCGAGCAGCGACGCGTAGAGCACCTTGCGGCCTTCTTCATCCTCGACGATCTTGCCTTTCACGTAATCCAGGCCGACGCGTTCCAGCCAGTGGCAGGTGCGCTCGAGGTACCAGCCTTCGAGGCGGTAGAGCTGGAGGAAGGCGCCGGAATACTCCATGACGTCCTCGTCCGAGGTGACCTTGCACAGGAACTGGGCGACTTCGGTCTTGATGCCGCCGTTGCCACCGACGTACAGCTCGTAGCCGGAATCGACGCCGATCACGCCGACGTCCTTGATGCCGGCTTCGGCACAGTTGCGCGGGCAGCCGGAGACGGCGAGCTTGACCTTGTGCGGGGCGTACATGTCGAAGAGCATTTTTTCGAGCTTGACGCCCATCGACATGGCCAGCTGCGTGCCGAAGCGGCAGTGCTCCATGCCGACGCAGGTTTTGACGGTGCGGATCGACTTGCCGTAGGCGTGGCCGGAAACCATGCCGGCAGCGTTGAGGTCGGCCCAGATGCCGGGCAGGTCTTCCTTCTTGATGCCGAGCAGGTCGATACGCTGGCCGCCGGTGACTTTTACGGTCGGCACGTTATACTTTTCAGCCGCATCGGCGATGGCGCGCAACTCCTTGGGGTTGGTCAGGCCGCCCCACATGCGCGGCACGACCGAATAGGTGCCGTCCTTCTGAATGTTGGCGTGCGAGCGCTCGTTGATGAAGCGCGACTGCGGATCGTCCTTGGCTTCGTGCGGCCAGGTCGAGATCAGGTAGTAGTTGATGGCCGGGCGGCACTTGTCGCACCCGTTCGGCGTCGTCCAGCCGAGTTCGGCGAAAACGGTTTCCTTGGTCGTCAGGTCCTCGTCGAGAATGAGTTGGCGGACCTTGGCATGCGAATGCTCGGTGCAGCCGCACATCGGCTTCTTGTCGGAAGCGGCCGGGGTGTAGGCGCCGCCGATGGTCGAGGCGAGAATCTGTTCGACCAGACCGGCGCAGGAACCGCAGGAGGACGCCGCCTTGGTGTGCTTCTTGACCTCGTCCAGCGTGAATAAGCCCTTGGCCTTGATGGCCTGGACGATGACGCCCTTGGTGATGCCGTTGCAGCCGCAGACTTCGGCGCTGTCGGGCATCGACGCCGCCTTGCTGTTGCCGGCGTGGCCGACGTCACCGACCAGCGACTGGCCGAAGATCAGCGAATCGCGGATATCGTGGATGTCACGGCCATCCTTGAGCAGCTGGAAATACCACGGGCCATCGGCCGTGTCGCCGTACATGACGCCGCCGACCAGCTTGTTGTCCTTGATGACCAGCTTTTTGTAGACGCCGCCATGCGGGTCGTTGAGCAGGATTTCCTCGGTACCCTCGCCGCCCATGTAATCGCCGGCCGAGAACAGGTCGATGCCGGTGACCTTGAGCTTGGTCGAGGTCACCGAGCCGGTGTAGCGGCCGATACCGTAGCCGGCCAGGTGGTTGGCCGCGACCTTGGCCTGCTCGAAGAGCGGCGCGACCAGGCCGTAGGCAATGCCGCGGTGGCTGACGCACTCGCCGACGGCGTATACCTTCGGGTCGTAGGTCTGCATGGTGTCATTGACCACGATGCCGCGGTTGCAGTAGATGCCCGACGACTCGGCCAGCGAATAGTTGGGGCGGATGCCAGCGGCCATGACGACGAGGTCGGCCGGGATGGTCATGCCGTCCTTGAAACGCACGGCAGCGACGCGGCCGGACTCCCCCTGGACGAGCATTTCCGTCTGTTTCTGGAGCAGGAATTTGAGGCCCTTGTCTTCGAGCGACTTCTGCAGCATTTTGGCCGCCACTTCATCAAGCTGGCGCTCGAGCAGCCACGGCCCGAGGTGCACGACGGTGACGTCCATTCCGCGCAGCTTGAGGCCGTTGGCGGCCTCAAGGCCGAGCAGGCCACCGCCGATGACCACCGCGTGCTTGTGCAGGCGGGCGGTTTCGATCATCTCGTCGGTGTCCTTGATGTCGCGGTAACCGATGACGCCGGGCAGGTCGTTGCCGGGAATCGGCAGCATGAAGGGCGTCGAGCCGGTGGCGATGAGCAGGCGGTCGTATTCTTCCTCGGTGCCGTCCTCGGCGATGACCTTGCGCTTGACGCGGTCGATGGTCTTGATCTGCTTGCCGGTGTGCAGCTTGATGCCCTTTTCCTTGTACCACTCGAGTTCGTTGAGGACGATCTCGGAAATGGTCATTTCACCGGCGAGGACCGGGGAAAGCAGGATGCGGTTGTAGTTCGGGTGCGGTTCGGCGCCGAAGATCGTGATGTCGTAATGATCCGGCTTGATCTTCAGCAGCTCTTCGACGGTGCGGACACCGGCCATGCCATTGCCGATCAGGACGAGACGCGGTTTGACTGCGGTTGTGCTCATGGTTGACTCCAACATTGCGCGCACCCGGGGGTGCAAAATTTACTTCAGCGCATGACGTCGTTGCCATCGAGCCGCCCTCGTTGGCGGTTGATTCGCTGTACCTGCAGGGCTATTGCAATCAGTGTGCCAGCTGATCAGGCTTTTGATTTTTAGGCTTTTTTTCAGGTTGACCGTAGCAATCGCGCACCACGGCGGGGCAAGCGGTTCCAGAGCGGTGCGGAATTAAAATTAGTTGCCACCGATGATCAGGCCGGTCGCTTCGACGGCGACGATAGCCTTGGCCTGATTGAAATCCTCGGCGTAGCCGCTGGCAAAAAGCAGGCAGGCCAGCTGGTTGGCAAGCGGCTTGGGCAGTGGCGCCTGCTTGTCGAGAATGCCCCGTATCCATTTCGCGGTACTCACCGCATCGTTGGCTTCCGGCAGATTGGGCAAGGCGCGCAGGCTTTCGTGCTCGGCCTCGAACAGGGTATCGACCCCGCCATCGTGGAGAAGCTCGAGACGCGGCCGGCGCTTCGGGTTGGCAAAGGGCTCGCCCTCAGTGCCGCGCAGGAGCAGCGCCCGGTCGCCCCGGGCGAGCAGGATGTCGCGCATGAGGTCGACAAATTCGGGATGGGTCGCCGGCGCCACCAGAACAGCGTCGCCGTTAAAGGGGTTGATCAATTTGACCAGGCTGTGCGCGCTGTTGCGCACGCCGAGGCGGCTGCGCAGGCCGAGCAGGTTGTGGATGCCCGGGCACAGTGCATTGAGCGGCAGGAAGGCCAGCCCCTTCTCTTCGAGGGCGATCTGCGCCTGCGTCGTCGAGGCGACGGGCATGACGCCCAGTTCGCGGAAGATGTGCGCGGTGGTTACCCGGCCGAACCCCTCCAGCAAGCCATGGACCACGACCGGCACGCCGAAGCGCTGAAGCAGCAGGGCGAGCAGCGGCGTCAGGTTGGCTTCCTTGCGTGCCCCGTTGTAGGTCGGCAAGGCAACCGGCCGAACGCGACCGTGCGGCATGTCGAGACGATGCGTGCGCTCGGAGGTGGCATCGAGGAAGCCGAGCATCTCGTCGAGCGATTCGCCCTTGACGCGCAGGCCAAGGATGATCGCGCCCATTTCGAGATCCGGCACGCCGCCGTCGAGCATCGCCGCGTAAATCTGCTGCGCATCGTCGCGCGGCAGATCCCGCGCGCCCTGGGCGCCGCGTCCGATCTCCTTGATGAATTGTGCGTAGCTCACTGTCTCCTCCGGTTGCGGTCAAGCCGCCGCGGCAATGCTGGGGGGATGCTCTGCCACCATGCGCTTGATGTCGGGCACACAGGAACCGCAGAACGTTCCGCATTTCAGGCTCTTCTGGAGTTGCGGCAAATCGGCGCCCTTCTCCAGTTCTTGATGAATCTGCACGTCGCTGACATCGGCGCATTTGCAAACGATGTTGCGCGCCACCATGCTCTTCGGCGCTTTGGCCGACGGCGCCAGGGCGAAGCGGATCAGGCTGACGTCGAGTTCATCCTCGGCCATGGCCTGGCGCAACCACGCCAGGGCCTGCGTCTCGCCGGCCAGGCGGACACCGAGCAGGCGGCCGTGCTGGGCGATGGCCTTCTTGCTGATCCGGCGCGTCGCGTCGGCATAGAAAATGGCCCCTTCCTCGCCATCCAGGCCGAACAGGCGATCCAGCGCCAGAATCCCGGCATCGTCCGCCGGCCCGGCACCGGCGCCGCGGAAAACGACGAGCGGCGTCGTCCGGCCATAGAGCCCGACATTGGCATACGGAAAATCAGCGAGCGCCGCCCGGGCACGCTGGAGCAGTTCCAGCGCCTCGGACTGGCTGGCGCAGCGGCGGACCACGGCGAGCGGGTAGGACAGTTCAGCCGCGGTGATCTGGACCGCCGCATGCTTCAACTCAGGCTGCAACGAATAGGGGTCGATGGCATCGCAGGCCAGCGCATTGGCACCCGCCGTGTTCATGAACTGGTTACCCCAGTGCATCGGCATCCAGGCCCGCCCCTTGGCCAGACCGGGACGCTCGCCGACGCGGACGACCATCTCGCCACGGCCGTTGCTCACCTTAGCCAGATCGCCTGACTCCAGCCCACGATGCCGCATGTCGCACGGATGCATGGCGAGCAGCGGTTCGTCTTCGACGTTGAACAGGCGCGGCACGGTACCGGTCCGGCTCATGCCGTGCCATTGGTCGCGCATGCGACCTGAAAGCAGGCTGATCGGCAACTCGGGCGTCGTGGCTTCGGCCGTTGGCTTGTGTTCGATGGCAACAAAACGCGCCTTGCCATCGGCCGTCGGGAAACGGCCATCCTCGTAGAGGCGCACCTTGCCGGCGCGGGCCCCTTCCGGATACGGCCACTGCTGCGGCCCCTGCGCTTCGAGCACGGCATAGGACAAACCGGTGATGTCGAGATCGCGACCGCGCGTGCTTTCGCGGTGCTCGTTGAAGATAGCTTCCGGGTTGGCGTAGGGGAACAAACGCTCGGCATCGGCGCGGCCCAGCTTTTCACCCAGTCGGCGGGCGAAATCGACGACGATTTCCCAGTCGTGGCGCGCCTCGCCGGGGGCCTGAATGGCAGCCTGGACGCGCGTGATGCAGCGTTCGGAATTGGTCACCGTGCCGTGCTTCTCGCCCCAGCCGCTGGCTGGCAGCAAAAGGTCGGCATACGCGGCAGTATCGGTGTTGGCGTAAGCCTCCTGCAAGACGACATATTCCGCCGCCTGCAACGCCTCGCGCACGGCAGCCTGGTTGGGCAACGACTGAGCCGGATTGGTGCAGGCGATCCAGACGGCCTTGATTTCGCCGGTTTTAAGTGCCTTGAACAGGTCGACCGCAGACTTGCCCGGCCTCGCCGGCACATCCGGGATGCCCCACAGGCGAGCAACCTCCGCCCGATGTTCCGGATTGGCCAGGTCACGGTGCGCCGACAGCAAATTGGCCAAACCGCCAACCTCGCGCCCGCCCATGGCATTCGGCTGCCCGGTCAGCGAGAACGGCCCGGCTCCCGGC
Source organism: Gammaproteobacteria bacterium (assembly GCA_018828385.1). Taxonomy (GTDB): domain Bacteria; phylum Pseudomonadota; class Gammaproteobacteria; order Burkholderiales; family Rhodocyclaceae; genus Azonexus. The sequence continues at coordinate 295,114 of JAHJVE010000007.1, forward strand.
TTGCCAATGTGGCCCGTGGCAAGATGCAGATGAATGATCCCGGCGTTGTTGTGCGTGCCATGGGTCGACTGGTTCAAGCCCTGGCAGTAGAGCGACAGCGAGGCGTCGCTGGCCCCGAACCAGCGCGCCGCCTGAACGATGGCCTCGGCTGGAACACCGCAGAGAGTAGCGACCTTGTCCGGCGAGTAATTTTTGACAATCTCGGCCAGCGCTTCGAAGCCGCTGGTGTGCGCTACGACATAGCCCTGATCGACCATCCCCTCGGCGATGAGCACATGCAGCATGCCATTGAACAGAGCGATGTCGCTGCCCGGCTTGATCGCCAGATGAAGATCGGCAATCTCCGCGCTTTCGCTGCGCCGGGGGTCGGCGACAATGATTTTTAGATCGGGATTGGCCGCCTTGGCGTCTTCGATGTAACGGAAAACGATAGGGTGGGCGATTGCCGGATTCGCGCCGCTGATAAAAATCACCTTGGCCTGCAGGATGTCGGCGTAGCTGCACGGTGGCGCATCGGCGCCCAGCGTCTGCTTGTAGCCGGCAACGGCCGACGACATGCAGAGGCGTGAATTGGTATCGACGTTATTGGTGCCGATCAGGCCCTTGGCCAGTTTATTGAAGACGTAGTAGTCCTCGGTCAGCAACTGGCCGGAGATGTAGAAAGCAACCGAATCGGGACCATATTGCCGAATGGTCGCGGCGAAACGTTCGGCAGCTTCATCAAGCGCCTGATCCCAGCCCAGGCGCTGCCCAGGCCCGCCCCGGCTGGTGCGTTTTTCGGGAAATTGCAGGCGATACGTTGGATTGACAGTCTGATTCAGCGTTGCGCCTTTGGTGCACAAACGGCCGCGATTGGCCGGATGTTCCGGATCGCCACGCAATCCGGTGATCGCACCGTTCTCGGTTTCGATGAGTACGCCACAACCGACTCCGCAGTAGCAACAGGTAGACTTGACTTCAGTTTGCATGATTTTCCTTCCGGCTTGGCTTGAGCAACAGCTATGCCAAGTTGAAAAATCATGGACTTGCATAACAAAAGGGGAAATCCCGTTGTGGAATTTCCCCTTTTTAGTGCGTCGACCGTAGCCCGTGTCCCTATTTGATGCGTTGCAACCAGGGACGCCCCGCATCTGGGCGCGGCGGCTCGGGTGGCGGCTCTTCGGGCTCCACCGCTACTTCGCCAGCATCGACGAATTCGGCTGTCCCTTCATCCTCTGCACCGTCGACTTCAAAAGCCATACCGGCTCCATTTTCGCGTGCATAGATTGCCGAAACACGCTCGACTGGCACAGACAGGTCACGGGCAACACCGCCGAAACGGGCCTGGAAATCGATGAAATCGTTTCCGATCAGCAATTTTTTGGTCGCATCCGGCCCCAGATTAAGCACAATCTGGCCATCGCGAACAAACTCGCGCGGGACGCGGGTGCGCTCATCGACCTCAACCGCGATGTACGGTGTGAAACCATTGTCACAGCACCATTCCCAAATAGCGCGCAGGAGATAAGGCTTGGTAGACGGAAGCTCCATGCCTTACTTACGCATTGCCTTTTCGGATGGGGTCAGTGCATCGATGAAACCCTGACGGCTGAAGATACGCTCTGCGTACTTCATGAGCGGAGCCGCTGCCTTGCCAAGGTCGATACCGTAATGATCGAGACGCCAAAGCAGCGGCGCAATGGCCACGTCGAGCATCGAGAACTCATCGCCCAGCATGAATTTTTGCTTGTTGAAGATCGGCACGATTTCGGTCAGACGAGCCTTGATTTCCTGGCGAGCCTTGTCAGCCGTCTTGCCGTTCTTTTCGATCACTTCCATGAACGAGAAGATTTCCCGCTCCATACCAACCAGCAACTGGCGGGCACGGGCGCGCATGATCGGGTCGGCCGGCATCAGTTGCGGATGCGGGAAGCGCTCGTCAATGTATTCGTTGATGATGTTCGGCTCAAACAGGACCAGATCACGTTCGACCAGAACCGGCACACGATTGTGCGGGTTGATCGCGGCCATTTCTTCTGGCTTGTTGAACATGTCGACGTCGATGACCTGAAAATCCATGCCCTTTTCGAACAGGACAATGCGGCAACGGTGGCTAAAGGGGCAGGTAGTGCCCGAGTAGAGGTTCATCATTTGTGGTAACCCTCAAAATGAGATTCGGCATCGGGGGCCGGCCAGAGCCAAACCCGCGATGCCGTTAGCCGATCCGGAAAGGATCAGTGAATGTCTTTCCAGTATTCCTTCTTGAGCGCGTAGGCGACAACAAAGAGAACTGCCAGGAAGGCCAGAACGAACCAGCCCAGAGTGCGGCGATATTCCTGCTGCGGCTCGCCCATCCAGACCATGAAGCCGACCAGATCGGAAACCGACTTGTCGAATTCAGCCGGCGCCATCGATCCCGGGACTGCCAGTTCCAGCTTGTGCGTTTCGTGATTCATCACTTGCTGGCCTTGCAGACCGTACAGGATATGCGGCATGCCGACATTCTCAAACACCGTGTTGTTCCAGCCCGTCGGACGGTTCGCGTCACGATAGAAGGAACGCAGATAGGTGTAGAGCCAGTCCGCGCCGGCACCAGCGTTGCCGGCTTCGCCACGGGCCCGGGCAATGATGGTCAAATCCGGAGGAGCTGCACCGAACCACTGTTTCTGCTCGTCAGAACGAGCAGCAACACGCATCAATTCACCGATCTTGTCAGACGTGAACATCAGGTTTTCCTTGACCTGTTGCTCGGTCAGACCAAGATCCAGCAGGTTCTTGTAGCGCATGTAGGAAGCACCGTGACAGTTCATGCAGTAATTGACGAACAGCTTGGCGCCATTCTGCAATGCCGCCTTGTCGCTGACGGAACCTGGCCACTTGTCGATATGGACCGTACTGGTGTTGGCAAATGCCAGGATAGGCGCGAAGAGCAAGGCGATAAGGAATTTTTTCATTTTAATCATCCTCTCACTTGAACGTCACACGGTCGGGAACCGGCTTGAACTTGTCCATCCGCGACCACCACGGCATAGCGAGGAAGAAGCCGAAGTAGAACACCGAACATACCTGCGACACCAACTCACCCATCGGCGAGGGCGACAGTGTGCCCAGATAGCCAAGAACAAAGAAGCAGATGACGAAGATGGTCAGCAAGGTTTTGTAGATCGGACCACGGTAACGGATCGACTTGACCGGGCTACGATCAAGCCAGGGCAGGAAGGCGAAGATGACGACCGAAGCGCCCATGGCAACCACACCCCAGAACTTCGCATCCAGACCGAAGAGCGGATAGGTGACCGCACGCAGAATCGAGTAGAACGGCGTGAAGTACCAGACCGGCGCAATGTGCGGAGGAGTCTTCAAGGGGTCAGCCGGATAGAAATTCGGCGTTTCCAGGAAGTAGCCACCACCTTCCGGGGCCCAGAACATCACTGCCGAGAAAACCATCAGGAAGACAACAACGCCAACGATGTCCTTGACCGTGTAGTACGGGTGGAACGGGATGCCGTCACGCGGAATGCCGTTTTCGTCCTTGTTGGCCTTGATTTCAACGCCGTCCGGATTGTTCGAACCGGTTTCGTGCAGGGCCAGGACGTGAGCAGCAACCAGACCGATCAAAACGAGCGGGAAGGCAATCACGTGGAAGGAGAAGAAGCGATTCAGCGTAGCATCGCCAACAACGAAGTCGCCGCGAATGATCAGCGACAGATCGCCACCGATAACAGGAATCGCCGAGAACAGGTTAACAATAACCTGAGCCCCCCAGTAGGACATCTGCCCCCATGGCAGCAGGTAGCCAAAGAAGGCTTCACCCATCAGGCAAAGGAAAATGCCCACGCCGAACAGCCAAGTCAACTCTCGCGGTTTGCGATACGAACCGTAAAGAAGACCCCGGAACATATGCATATAGACCACGATGAAGAAAGCCGAAGCACCAGTTGAGTGCATGTAGCGAATCAGCCAGCCACCCGACACATCGCGCATGATGTATTCGACCGAGGCAAACGCAATTGGCACACCATTAGCATTCAGCGCGGCATCCGGCTTGTAGTGCATAACCAGGAAGATGCCGGTAACGATCTGGATAACCAGAACCAGCAGCGCCAGAGAGCCAAAGAAATACCAGAAGTTGAAGTTCTTCGGAGCGTAGTACTCAGACAGGTGGCCCTTCCACATGGAAGTCGCCGGGAAGCGGGCATCAACCCATTCCAGAGCGTTACCGGCCAGTGAGCCGTCCGATTTGTATTTTTCGAAATTGCCAGCAGCCATTTCTTATGCTCCCTTCTTGTCTTCGCCGATCATGATACGGGTATCGGCGAGATACACGTGCGGCGGCACTTCGAGGTTTGTCGGGGCAGGCTTCGACTTGTATACACGACCAGCAAAGTCGAAGGTCGAACCGTGGCAAGGGCACAGAAAACCGCCCAGCCAGCCATCAGGCATTCCCTCTTCGGTGCCCGCCTTGAACTTCTGGGACGGCGAGCAACCTAAGTGGGTACAGATACCGACAACAACCATGATTTCGGGCTTGATAGAACGCGTATCGTTCTGTGCATAAGCCGGTTGCTGGTTTTTCTCGGATTTGGGATCAGCGACCGCATCAGCCAGCTTGGGCAGCGTATCCAACATATCCTTGGTGCGGTTGATGATCCACACCGGCTTGCCACGCCACTCGACGGTCATCATCTGACCGGGTTCGAGCTTGCTGATATCCACTTCGACCGGTGCACCTGCTGCCTTTGCACGCTCGGACGGAAGCAAGCTGGATACGAACGGCACGAGCGCGGCAACCGCGCCCGCCCCGCCCACGGCTGCGGTCGCAACGACCAGACGTCGCCGTCCGCAGTCCATTTTTCCTTGATTGCTCATTACGCTGACCCCTAACGGAATTAGATGGGATAAAAATTAAACGCTAAATTATACGATATCGAACGGTCCGATAAAAGCCGGATATCACCCGCCACAGGTCTTGCGCTCTCGAAAAGCCTGCGCCAAGGTCCCACTATCGACATATTCGAGCTCACCGCCCACCGGTACGCCACGGGCAATCCTGGTCACGTTTACTCCTTTGGTGCCAAGCATGGCCGTGATGTAATGGGCCGTCGCCTCTCCCTCATTGGTGTAGTTCGTCGCCAAAATCACCTCCCGCACCACACCGTCGAGCGCTCTGACCACAAGACGATCGAGTCCGATATCTTTTGGCCCGAGACCGTCAAGGGGAGATATTTTGCCCATCAGCACGTAATAGAGCCCTTGGTAACTCTGGGTCAGCTCCATCATATTCATGTCAACCGGCGTTTCGACAACGCACAGTAAACTTGCATCGCGCCGTGGCGATGCGCAGCGCTCGCATATATCATCCTCGGTATATGTATTGCAGCGCTGACAATGTCGAATTGACTGCAAAGCATGCATCAGGGCCCCCCCTAAATACCGAGCCCCCTCCCTATCATGCTGCAACAGATGATATGCCATGCGTTGAGCTGACTTTGGCCCAACACCAGGCAGGCAGCGTAACGCCTCGACCAGCGAATCAAGCCCCGAGGGATTCACTAGTCAAAAGGGAAGCTTGAAGCCGGGCGGTAGGTTTAGCCCCGAAGTAAAGCCCGACATCTTATCCTGACTAAGCGCCTCGCCTCGGCGAACAGCGTCGTTCATGGCCGCAGCAATCAGATCTTCGAGCATCTCCCGATCATCCATCACTGATGGATCAATGCTAACTCTACGCACTTCATGGGCTCCAGTCATTACAACCTTGACCATCCCCGCCCCGGCAACGCCCTCTATCTCGGTTTGAGCCAACTGCTCCTGGGCCTTTTTCATATTCTCCTGCATCGCCTGCGCCTGTTTCATCAGGCCAGCCAAGCCACCCTTCATCATCTTCGTTCTCCGTTACGCAATGGGTTTAATGGATGATTCAACAACGGATGCATCGAGAGACTCGATCGCATCACGTATAAAAATATCTCGGGTAATTGAGGCTACCGCACCAGCCTGTCGCTCCTGGCGTTCACGCCCAACGGTCTCCGCCGGCGTATCCAATTCGTTTTGGGCCAGCTCAAACCGCACCTTCGTTGCGCGGCCAAAATATTCACTCAAAGCCTGCTGCAATTTGTCAGGCCCGGGCTTCATCTGCAAATGCGCCTGCGATGGCGAAAGCCGCAACAAACATTCAGCTTCGTCAAGTCGCCTCAGTTCACAATTCTGCGCAAGCTCCCTTGCCAACCCGGACAACGGAAGCGACGCCACAATCTGATGCCAATCAGCATCCCCGGCTAGCAACTGTCTGGTTGCGGACGGAACCGCCGCCACTGGCACTTGCTCACCCCGAACAGTGCCATCTTTCTCAAAAGGCTGTAGCGGCCTAGCGTTAGCCACCGACCTGTTCTTGGGCCCAGCTGCGACAAGTACGTCTGCAACAGTACTTGGCCGAAATGTGTACAACCTGAGCAAGGTCATGACGAACCCTGCGTGCTCATCCGGCGCGGTCGACATCTCAACTCGGCCAATATTCACGACTTGATAAATCAACTGTACGAACTCGGGCGAAAGCGCTGCCGCCAGCGACAGCAATCTCACCCTATCGGGGTCGTCATCATCTATCGTAGCCGGCACACATTGAGCCATCTGCAAGCGCGTCACCAATGCACCCAATTCCTGCAACGCAGAAGAAAACGAAAGACTGCGCATACCAAGATCAGCGGCGACCTGCAGCAAAGCCGACGCATCGCCCGCCAACAGCGCCTCAAGAATATTAAACAGATAATCCTGGTCGACAGTACCCAGCATGCTACGAACCTGAGCCTCATCCACCCTTCCCGCGCCATGAGCAATAGCTTGGTCCAGCAAGGAAAGGGCATCACGCATGCTCCCTGACGCTGAACGCGCAACTAACGTCAGTGCCGGAGCCTCGAATGGAATCTCCTCTGCCTGCAGAATATGGCCCAGATGCTTGGTTATAGCCAGTGCGGGCATCTGCTTCAAGTTGAATTGTAAGCAGCGAGATAGGACTGTTACCGGAATTTTTTGTGGGTCGGTCGTGGCCAGAATAAATTTCACATGCTCAGGAGGCTCTTCAAGGGTCTTCAGCATCGCATTGAATGCCGAATTGGAGAGCATGTGAACTTCGTCAATCACATAAACCTTGAAGCGGCCACGAGTAGGCGCGTAGACCGCGTTCTCGAGCAGTTGACGCATCTCGTCAACCCGTGTGTTAGTGGCCGCATCCACCTCGAGCAAATCTACAAATCGACCGCTATCTATCTCCTGACACGCTGAACATGTTCCGCAAGGCGTAGCGGTGATCCCAGCTTCACAATTTAGGGATTTTGCTAAAATCCGCGCGATGGTCGTCTTGCCAACCCCTCGGGTCCCTGTAAAAAGATAGGCATGATGCAAACGCTGCTCTGAGAGCGCATGCGTCAGGGCACGAACAACATGTTCCTGCCCCACTAGCGTAGAAAAATTGCGCGGCCGCCACTTGCGCGCAAGAACTTGATAACTCATGCGCTCCACACCAATGCATAAAATGAAAGTGGCGAGCCTAACCCCCGGCACTTGCAGTAAGTAGCTGTGGCTGCTTCCTTCCGGACCTGACCAGATTCACCACCCTGCAATGCGGGGAGACCCGCCACTAGTAATTCTAACACAGGGCAAAATTCCACCCTCTCAATGAATCAAATTTTTGTGTGAGTTTCTAATCGAGCATCCCCAGTTCAAAAGCAAAAACCCCGTTAGCTGTTGCTAACGGGGTTTTTCATGGGGAGTCTGGCGTTGACCTACTTTCGCGAGCGGAAGCTCACTATCATTGGCGCTCATCTGTTTCACGGTCCTGTTCGGGAAGGGAAGGGGTGGTAC